>CAWKIF010000157.1:0-5119 GCA_963849485.1 candidate division FCPU426 bacterium
GGGCGTCCCGGACCGTGAGACCCTGGTCGGGATCCTCAAAGCGGTCTTGCTGGGAACAGATAGCCCACCCTCAACCCCTTACGCTGGGAAACCAGGCCCTCATTTGTTTTTCCACGCCCGCCAATATCTTCAAGAGGGTGGATTTGCCGGTGCCATTGGGCCCGATCAAGCCGGTGCGTTCGCCCTCGAACAAGCCGAAGGAAAGTTTCTCAAAAAGCGGCCTCGCGCCAAAGGTTTTGGAGAGATTTTGACAGCTAACCAGGATGCCCAAGTTTATTCACTTTCAAAGGGGTGTAAACGGGGGAAAGAATAGGGGGAGAATGGCCAAAAAGAAAGCCCATTGATGGTTTGTGACACTTCCCACACACTCGTGCGTCCAAACTCCCAAGAGTCACAAGCCCGCCTTTGACGGGGTCTCTCAAATTCCGGAGGTTTTTTTACATGAAGAAATTACTGGGTTGGGCTGGTTTAGGAGCGTTGTCCTTGTTTTTACTTTTGGGTGGCATTCAATTACTTCACGCGGACGATCCCTCGTCCGGCGATAACGACGGTCCCTCGAAGCTGGACAAAGGCCATGGCTGGGATAAGGGCGGCCCGATGGGAATGTGGAAAGAAAGGATGGGCCTGACCGATGACCAGGTCACGAAGTTAAAGGACCTGTTGAAGGATCAACGGGAAGCAACCAAGACCCTGGCCGATCAGATGCGGGTGGACATGGACACCTTGAAACTCAAGATCGATTCAAAGGCCGCGGACGACACGATCAAGTCCCTTCTGGACAACCTCTCGGCTGAAAAGAAAAAGCTTCAGGCCAAACGCGAGGATTTCATCAACCAAGCCAAACAAATATTGACGCCCACCCAGCAGGCCAAGTTCCTATTGGCCATGAAGGATCACGGCCGTTGGGGCCGGGGCCATAGGGGTGGTTGCGGAATGAGTACTGAAGAAGGCTGCGGCATGGGCAAAGAGTGCCCCATGGGAATGAAAGAAAAGGACGACGGGGGAAAGACAAATGGCACGGAAAGAAGGACGGGTAAGGCTTTGGGTGCTACGGCACCCGCTGATTCTTCACCTTCAACCGCGTCGGGTGACTCGAACTAACTCAATTCCTCCTCTGGGGATATTGTTTCCTGCGCCTTCCAGGTTCTTCTGGAAGGCGTTTTTTATTATTGGCTCATTATTGAGTTTTTTTGCTCGTGATTTTCAAACAATTAAAACTTGCCGGGGCGCCTTTCCACTAAGATACCCATGCCAAACGTTTTCGAAGGACTATCTTAGGCTAAAGAAAATAGAAAAATGAAACCCTCTTTTTCATCCGTCCTCCAACAGACCTGTCTTCTTTTCTTTGTTGGAGTTTTTCCGCTCTGGTCCGCCATATATCAATGGCCCTCGCCGATAGGCCATGTGAACGATTTTGCCCAGGTTATTCCAGGCGATAAGGTGCAGGCCATCGAGACTCTCTTGACTGAACTAGAACAAAAGACGGGGGTCCAAGTGGCGGTCGTTTCTGTTCAATCGGTGGAGGGCGCGGATATCGATGGAGCGGCGGTGGATCTTTTCAAAGCCTGGGGTATCGGCCACAAAAAGAAAGATGACGGCCTTCTTCTTTTGGCGGCGATTAACGACCATAAGCTGCGGTTTGAGGTGGGTTATGGGTTAGAACCCATCCTGACTGACGGCCAATGCGGCACCATCATCCGGCAAGACATCACCCCTTTCTTTAAAAAAGGGGATTTTGGCCAGGGGTTCGAGAATGGCGTCTATTCCGCGGTGCAGGTGATCGCCCAAGGATATGGGGTCACCCTCAACGGCCAGTTAAATTATGAAGAAGCAACCACAGACACCGGTGGCGCCCAACTTGGAATATGGGGATCCTGTTTCTTTTCTTTTTGGTCTATATCGTTCTCTCGGTCATGTTGCGGGGCAGGGGCTTTTGGGGCGGCGGAGGCTATTACGGGGGCGGTTGGAGCGGAGGGGGCTTTGGAGGAGGGGGCGGCGGTTTCGGAGGTTTTGGAGGTGGTTCCTCCGGTGGTGGCGGTGCCAGCGGCGGTTGGTGAGAAACATTCAGAGGAGTAAGTTATGGCCCAGTGGAGCATTGAAAAACTAAACGAATCTCTCAAGAGAATATTGGGGGAACAATTAATCTCCGTTATCCTTTATGGCTCGGCGGCGGCGGGGGATCACGCGGGGCAAAAAATCGGACATGAATGTTCTAGTGGTAACCCTTGAATTAAAGCCCCAAGAACTTTTAAACCTTTCCCAAACAGTCATTCCGTGGGTGAAGCCGGGAAACCCGGTTCCGCTATTTCTAACGAAGGAGCATTTAAAGAAATACGTGGAGATATTTCCAATAACAATAATTCCGATATGCAGTCCGCTCACCAGGTTCTTATAGGTGAGGATATTCTCGCCAAACTGAAAGTGTCCAAAACCCGTTTGAAAGTCGAGTTGGAACACGAACTGGAAGGAAAGTTACTCCAACTTAAAAGCCGCATATCCTCACCGAAGGAAAAAAGGACCGGGTTTGGCACCTCATGGTTGAATCGCTGGCCACTTTCCTGGTTCTGTTTAAGAATTGCATCTGGCTTACCGGGAAAAAGCCCCCATTGAAAAAGATGGAAGCCTTACGACAATTAGGGAAGCGATTTAAGTTCAGCATTGAGGTTTTTGAGACGGTGGACCGGGCCAAGCGTGGGGAAAACCCGAAAAACCTCGACCCGTTGAATACCTTTGAAGGCTACCTGGAAGCCATCGAAACCTTGATGGAACAGATTGGCCGGGCGCACTTTTAGACGGATGTTTTAGTCGAAACTGTCGGTTGAATTAGATGAGGGTTGCGGATTAATCGATCAATAAACGTGGAGGTGGGGTATGTCGCCGAAAACCTGGCTGTGGATATTGCTGGGGCTCGTGGGTTTGTACTTCCTGACCATGATCGGGTCCTATAACGGCCTGGTTTCGGCCAATGTCGGCATTGATTCCCAATGGGCCCAGGTGGAGACGGTTCTTCAACGCCGCTATGACTTGATCCCCAACCTGGTGGCAACCGTCAAGGGTTACGCCAAGCATGAGGCCGGTGTTTTGGAGGAAGTGACCCGACTCCGCAGCCAATGGGGAGAGGCCAAGGACACCGGCGGCAAGATTAAGGCTTCCAACGATTTGGAAGGGGCCCTGAGCCGGCTGATGGTCGTGGTGGAAAAGTATCCCGATTTGAAGGCGAATGAGGGCTTCTTGAAACTTCAAGATGAGTTGGCGGGTACGGAAAACCGCATCTCGGTGGAAAGGATGCGTTACAACCAAGCGGTCCAGGATTACAACACAAAGGTGCAAAGTTTCCCGTCGAATATCATCGCCAACATCTTCAGCTTTAAGGTTCGGGACGTTTATTTCAAGGCTGCGGAAGCCGCACAACAAGCGCCGAAGGTGGAGTTTTAAAACGAAGATAAACTAAACTCGTTGCTGGGATTTGGGATTAGCACGGCGAATTCCTCATGACCCAACACAGGAACTAAATCCTGTTTTGGGTGTTTTACCTTGGATTATCCCAATGGGATATTGGAACCCATCCTTGTATTTACTTCAGTATCGGAGGATAGTGGCCTTGGATCAGTTGGTGGCCCTCGGGAAAGGTCGTGAATCAGATGGAATTTCTAAGAAATGACAAGGTCGTGAACGTCAAGACGGGTGAGTTCGGGGTCTTTCAGAAAATGCAGGAAGTCGTAACAGCCAGCGGGGAAACCCACGTTCTTTTTGAGGTGGTGTCGGAAGAAACCGGATCTGTGCGCCGGTGCTGGAGGGCGGAAGATATCGCCCATTGGGTGAAGTTTGTCAGGCCAGTGACCCTGATCCCCGCCCCTAAACCCTGATCGACCACTTCAACGTATTTTGATGACCGTGATTCCGGCGTTATTTCGATTGAGGTCCCGGTCGTTCTGGATTTCGGGGTGCCGGGCGTACCACTGTAAGTAAGTGGGGTCGGTTACTTTCCAATCCACACCCAGCACCCATTCCCTCAGCAGGCCCCCTTTACCCCAATCCGGCAGTTGGGCCTTCACGGCCCTTTTGATTTTTCCCCCCCGGCCGGTGCTGCCCCAACCGTGGATCACCTTCACAAAGACCACACCCCGGGACTTGGCGGATTTCAGGCCGGAGGCCAGTTTTCCCAACGCCTCATCCGCGGTGGGATAACCTTCTTCAAGGTTCAACATCTCAAATAATTTTGGCAAGGGGTAATCCCTGGCTTCCCGGGCTGGTTCCTAGGTGCTTGCCTCGTCCAACCGGTAGATTTCGGCGGGCTCCAGTTTTATACGGGTGGCTTCCACCAGATCGTTCCATTGCTCCAGGGTCGTGGCGCTTACGATGGGCGCAGTGACGCTGGGGCGTGAGAGAAGCCAGGCCAGGGCGATGGAGCCGGGTTTTGTACGATAGTTTTGAGCGGCTTCATCCAGGGCCTTCAAGATTCTTAAACCCCGTTCATTCAAGTATTTCTTGACGATCCCCGGCCCCCTAAGGCTTTTGGAGGCATCGGCCTCGGTTCGGTACTTGCCTGTCAAGAATCCGGCAGCTAGTGAAAAATAGGGGATCACGCCCAGGTTTTGTTCCTGACAGAGGGGCTCCAGTTTTGTCTCGTACTCCATACGTTCGTAAAGGTTGTAATGCGGCTGGAGGCTCACGTAACTGGGGAAGCCTTTTTGGCGGCTGGTTTCCAGGGATTCGGAAAGCCTTTCCGGGCCATAGTTGGATGCCCCGATAAACCGGACCTTTCCCTCCTTCACCAATTGAGCGTAGGCTCCCAGGGTTTCGTCTAATGGCGTGCTCGGGTCGTCAAAATGAGATTGGTAAAGATCGATATAAGGGGTTTGAAGGCGCTGGAGGGAATTCTCGACCTGCTTGAGGATTTGAGCCTTGGACAACCCCTTCTCGCCCGGGCCCATTTCCGAAGCCACTTTAGTAGCGAGGATTACCAGGCCGCGGTTTCCCCGGGCTTTCATCCACTTGCCGAGGATGGTTTCAGATTCGCCACCCTGGTGGCCCTCCACCCAGCGGGAATAACTATTGGCGGTATCGATAAAGTTGAAGCCAGTTTCCATAAAGGCGTCCAATAGTTTGAAGGAGACTG
>CAWKIF010000158.1:0-22238 GCA_963849485.1 candidate division FCPU426 bacterium
CTGTTTTTATGACTTTATAGACGACGCTGGGCGCGGTCGCTATGAGGTTGAGGTTGTATTCACGCTCCAGGCGCTCCTGGACGATCTCCATGTGCAGGAGCCCCAGGAAACCGCAGCGGAACCCGAACGAGAGGGCCACCGAGGTTTCCGGTTCGTAGGAAAGAGCCGCGTCGGAGAGCTTGAGCTTGGACAGGGCTTCCTTTAATTCATCGTAATCCTCCGAGGCCACGGGGAAGAGGCCGCAAAAGACCATGGGCAGAACGTCCTTGAAGTCGGGAAGGGCTGAGGCGGTGGGGCGGCTGTCCTCGGTGAGGGTATCCCCCACCTTGGCGTCGCGCACTTCCTTGATGTTGGCGGCGATATAGCCGACCTCCCCCGCCGAGAGCATACCCGTCTTTTCCATTTTGGGTTTGAAAACTCCCACCTCCTCCACTTCGAAGACCTTGCCGGTGGCCATCAAGCGCATCTTGGTGTTTTTAACGATCTTTCCCTCCAGGATGCGTACAAAAATCATGACCCCCCGGTAGATGTCGTACATGGAATCAAAGATCAAGCCTTTGAGCGGCTCCTCCGTCTGTCCTTTGGGATGGGGAACCCGCTGGACCACCGCCTCCAGAATCTCTTCTATGCCGATCCCTTCCTTGGCCGAGGCCAAAATGGCGTCCGACCCTTCCAGGGCCAGGGATTCTTCCATTTGGATTTTGCACCGCTCCACGTCGGCGGCGGGCAGGTCGATTTTGTTGATGACGGGGATGATGGATAGTTTTTGATCCATGGCCAGAAAAGCGTTGGCCAGGGTCTGCGCCTCGACCCCCTGGGAGGCGTCGATGAGAAGCAAGGCCCCCTCGCAGGCCTTCAAGCTCCGGGAAACCTCGTAATTAAAATCCACGTGTCCCGGGGTGTCGATGAGATTCATCTCGTAGGTCTTGCCGTCCTTGGCATTGTAAAAGAAGCGGACCGCCTTGGCCTTGATGGTAATGCCCCGCTCGCGTTCCAGGTCCATCTGGTCCATGAGCTGTTCGCGCATTTCCCGGGGCGGGATGGCCCCGGTGAATTCCAGGAGACGGTCGGCCAGGGTGCTCTTGCCATGATCGATATGGGCGATGATGCAGAAATTACGGATATGTTCCAGCGACAAGGATTTCCTCAGTTGGGCTTATCTCAAAGGCGCATAGTATAGGCGAGGGTTTTGTTAAAAAGAAGGCAGGTTTGGCAATAGAAAGGTCATAAAAAAAGGCGGCTCCTTTTGGGAAGTCGCCTTTTCAGTTTAACCCGGTTTAATAGAACCGGACGTTATCGATCCAGTAATCGATATATTCCTCCGCGGGGGGGGCTCCTCCACCGCCGTTGTTGAATGACCATAATAGGAATAGTGCCTGGCTCTCAAAAGTCACCGTTTGTCCATTCACCACTTTACTTCCGGTTAATGCGTTTGCGCTGGTAAGACCCACTGGATTAGCACCGCCTGGGGTGAACCTAATCTTCATCGTGCTGAAAGGCACGGTTTGGGTTGACCAAATAGTGGCCGGCTTCGAGACATTTACGGAGAAATAATTGTAACAATTACTCCCAAAAACAGGGGGACAGGTTCCAGCCGGATTGGTCGTGGGCGGGGTATCCAGGGTAATTCCAATCTCGAAAAAACTATCCGTACTCGCGTCATCCGGGGGGATCAGGTAATCAAACTTCACACCTGTGAGACCGGTAAGGTCATAAATATAAGGATTGGTGCTAGTCGAATCATTTCTTAGGAAGCAGAACAACTCCATGGCAGGGTTGGTCGTAGCCGCGGGGTTGTCGTACTCAATGCCGTAGAGATGGATGGCATAATTTCCCGTGTCGGGCCTAGGCAACAGGATGATGGGGTTGGTGCTCCCGTTGATCTCATTATTATGGCCGGTGGAACCGCCGTAGGTTTCATCCGTGAAATACCCACCAGTTCCGTTCACCAAAGCCGGGTTCACGAGCAACGACCCTTCATAAAAATTGCTAACCACATCCACCCCAAGGGAAGGAGTGATCACCGAGGAGGGAAAATTACCAGCGCACCCTTGGAACAGCCAAAAAGAAAAGAGAACCAAGGAGAGAACACCCAGGCCTAGACCCAAAAATGGTTTTTTCATCGCATACCTCCCACCGCCATCATCGTTGTAAATCAGTCGCTTAAAGTTTATCGCTATTTAAAGAACGAGATTTGATCCACGTAAAAATCTACGTTCGAGACCCCGGGTTTGTTGTTTCGGCTGGCGCTCCATTGGAGCCACATGATCTGTTCCAGGTTGGTGCCGCTCAAGGAAGGCGGTGTGGGGATCGCCCCGCCCACCAGCTGTTTCAAGTCGCTGAAATTGAACCTGAAAAATTCCCATTGCCCGTTGGTGCCCCCGGATATATCGGCCGCGAAATGGTCGTAGCAAAGGCTGGGCCCGGCGGTACAGCCGCCACCCCCGGCCACGGCGATTGTTTGGTACACAGGCACGGCGAAATGACGCTGGATGCTCGTGTCGTCGTCCGCGATCTTAAAATAAAACTGAATACCTGTGAAGTTACGGGCGTCATAAAAGGACCCCGCTTCCAGGTAGGCGCAAAGATCCAGTTCCTCAAAAGTAGCGTTGCCTAAGTCCGTGACCGAACCGGACATGCGGTAACCGTATGAATCCCCGCCGGGCCCGCTTCCCTGCCCCAAGCCGACCAGACCCCAACCCGATTTGGTAAAACCGCAATAACCGGCGAAATTATTAAGTACTGTGATGGAGGCGGTGTTTGAATTTTTCAAGGTGTAGGTCGGGGGGTTGTTCATTTCAAAGAGATTGGGGTTGATCGGATAGCTCAAAACCGCGTGATTTGTGATATCCGTAACGGGAGTGTTCAACGAGGGATTGGCGAGGGGGGGAACCGGAGTCGAATAGGCCAATAGGTTGGAACAATCCGCCACGGTATCCCGGTCGATTTGGGAAACGGGTGCTCCATAAGCATTCAGGGCCGGCACTCCATCTTTACAACCGATCTCTGAAACAATCCCTACCCCGGCGATCAGCACAACAAAAAATAACGCGATCCACAAACGGAGGTTTTGGGGGACTTTACTGCGGTTAGTTTTTTTAGAACAGGATTTCATAGGTCAGCTCCGCAAATTGGTTGTTCAAATTCCCGCCCGTAGGAGTCGCCCCAAAATAGGGTACGGCGTTACCCCAAGTGTAGTCGTAATCCAGGTACATTTTAGAGTTGCGGTTCAAAGTGAAGGTCATGGAAAGCCTCAGGCTCTCATTCGTGCCATTGATGTTGAAAATCTGGTATTGCCCCAGGTCCGTATTGTCGAACATGTACTCATACCTGGCCATGGTCGTGTTGCCATACCCCGCCTCAGACCCATTGACATTATCGGCGCCGAAGGACAAGGCCGTACTCCACCAAGAGAAGAGTCCCGCCTCCACCCCCCCAAGACCCAAGCGCTGGTTAGGTTCCCGATGGAACTGGACGTTTGCTCATACCTGACGTTGGTGCCTATCACAAAGTCTTCCGGATCGTCGATGTAGGGCGCCAAGTTAATGGAAGGGCCCAAATTCACGTAGGTAAAATTACGGGTGGGGGGAGTGGCCGTCGTGGGATTATCCACCGCCGTCAATCCCGGCCCCTGGTTGATCAAGACAAGATTAGCATTGATTTCCTGGACGAAATAGATGGAACCCTTAATTTTAAGCGAGTCTCTATCAAGGGTTTTTATGTCAAAATCCAGCCCGGCGCCTTCGCGGTTGGGAGTGGCCAGGCCATAGGGGAAGGTGTTGTCCTCGGTTCGGTCGTAAAAAGAGTAGATACCGCCCGCGCGGGGGACCCCGGCCAGGAAAAACTGGCTGCGCAAGGGCGCTGAAAACAACTCTTGGGTCGGCAGTTCCCCCGTGGGATTGAAAGAGGTGGAATTAGTTACGAGATCCTGCCGGGTCTGGGCCATAGGAGAGAAAAAGTTCGGACCAATGTTGATATAGTTGAAAGTGATTTGGGAATGCTGGAACTTCAAATAGGGCCCCATGATCACGGCCCAATCCGTCACGTTCCTGGCGCTATTCCGGGTGTCATCCTCGTAAAGCGAACTCGCCGTTTCCCAGGACGCGCCCAAAATCAATCCATCCCCGAGGGCCACATCGACCGAGGGTTTCAAGCTGAGGATTTCGTATTGGTGGGCCCAGGTGGCTGCGTTAAAGATGGAATAGGGGCTTCCGGGCAATTCTGTATTTAGGGGTTCCCACATCAAGAGGCCATAACCGTCGAAGGTGAACTTGATGTTGGTTCCATTCCCCAGGAACAAATGCTTGGTGGCCAATTGACCTTTTCCGGCGAAGAGCCAATCGGTAAAGAACCCCGGACCGAAATAGGTCCCGCCGCTGGCCAAATCGTTGAAACCATTACGGATCATGTCGCCCATCAAGGATAGGCCGAAATGATCCATCCAGGTGGAATCGGGCCAGGCGATCTCGGTCCCCAGTCTCAAACCCCGGAAGGGCCAATTGGGCTCGTTGTTCAGGAAACTCTCGTATTTCAAGGTATCGTCTTCCCGGGCCATCATTTCAGGCACCCAACGCAGGTCCAGGTTGTCCCGGTTCCAAAGGGTCAAGGGGGTGTAGGATTCGTCGAAATCACCCAGCGTCGCCGAGAACCAGGGCGTCTTGAGTTCCATGGTTCCACGGCGGGGGAGGAACATATCGATCGCCTGGGAATCGTTCGCCACCATGGCCGTCCCATAACGGACCATGAGTTCCCATCGTACCTGTTTGCTGACGACCCCTTCCGGCTCAAAGTCGATATAACCCCTGCCCTGGAAATTATCATTTTCAGGAAGGGTTAACCCTGGGTCCGCGCTGGTTAAGCGCTGGGCGGCCCCAAAAACCCGGCCCAGCCCATGCCAGGCGATGGTGGGGTACTCGGTGATTCCCTTAAGTCTTTTGGAAAGATCGTATTGGCCGTTTTCCAGTTGTTGGGTCTTATCCGACAAGGTGTTCGCCGGTTTCTGGATTTCTTTCAACTCATACTGGTAAGCGTCTTCCAGGCTGTTCAAGGTAGCGGCAATCTTGGACCACTTAAGCGGATCCTCCGGCGTGGCCGAGGGGGTGGGCGCGCTAGCCGCTGGCGCGGCGGCCCCCGGCAAAGCCACTGGGGAAGCCGGTACTAGATTAACTTCGGCGGAGGATGGAGAAGCCGCAGGTGCCACGACCGGGGCCGCAGGAGCAGGCAGGGCAGGAGGAGCCGCGGCGCCGGTATTATCGCTGGTCGGAAGGGTGGGCGCACCCAGATCGGGGGGAAGGGGGATCTCGTCCGCTTGTGCTACTACAATCTCATGAAATTGTTCCCGTGCTTGGAACACCCTTTCCGCCACCTCATAGCGGGTCAAGGGCCCCTGGGAAGCGCCGGGGACTAGCAAGCCGGCCTTTTCCAGGTCGCCCAATTGAACATAAGTCGGATCCCCCGCAGGCACCACGGAGAATAAGCCGTCCAGTTGGGAAGCGCAGGCCCACCCCCCCGTCCATAGGACGGCCAGGGCCAGGGCGAACCGCTTGAGATTAGTAATGGACTTCATAAGTCAGTCTCCAAATTTCGTCATTGCGGGCGTAAGCGGGGTTATCCACCCAGTTGTAACTGGTGAAGAAGCAATCGGCGCGAAGATTGATCAGGTTACTCAAGGGGTATTTCATTCCAAAGGCCAAAGTTTGCCGGGTCATGTTCATAGGTTCGTAAACAAACTGGTTGGCTTGGTTCTGGTCTGGATCGATGTAAAAAATATATTGGCCAAGGGTGGGCGGGTTTCCATCCTGGTTGAGGACATACTCGCTGCCTTTGCTTTGGGTTTGTTCAAAGGCCGCCGACCAGATGATGGAAGCCACCAGTTTCCATGGGATATTGAAATCCGCCGCCGTGATGAAGGTATTGGAAGTGAAGGCAGGATCGCCGTTCCCCAGGTTGGTGGTTTGGTTCTTGTAATCGATTTGGAAGTCCAGGGTCTTCCCGGCCAAGTTGGCCATCTTGGCGAAATGAAGGGTCAGGGCGGCTTCCCCGCCGCCAAAGGTCCGGCCCACCGAACTCACCGACTGGCTGTCCACCGGGAGGATGCCCGTCCCGAGGGAATTCAGCACGTAATTCGGCTGGAGTTCCTGCGCGTTGATGACCAGCGAAGCCTGGGGTTGAATCCAACCTTTTTGCCCGACCGCCCCGGAAAGTCCCAACAGGAAAACCGACCGGTTGGGGGTAGCGTCCCCATAGGGGAGGATGTTCTCAGCGGTCCGGTCATAGGGGGCGAAAAAGGGGCGGTTCACGCCCTGGAAGGGGCTTTGGTTTAACAGCCCGATGGCGGAATCATCCAGCCCTGTCAGGTTGTTGGTCATATAGCCCTGGGCCGATTGGTCAGGAGAATATCGGTTGGTTTGCGCACCCGGCGAGTAGAAATAAGGCCCCACGTTCAGGTATTTCGTTGAAAGCTTAAGGCCATAAACTTCCAGGCCTCCCTCCGCGGACACGGCCCAATCCTGGAATTGCTTGGTGGAATCGGTGGCGTCATCGTTGAATTGGCTATAGGCGCATTCCACACCCCCCGTCACCTTCACCTTGTCATCCAACGGAATCGAAACCTTCGACCAGAAACTGCCCACCTGGTATTGCTTGGCGTAGTTGTCCGGATAACCCTGGAGGTAGGGCACGTCATTGCTGCCGGAGTCTTGCCACAACACCAGGCCCGTAACACCCAGGAAAAGGTTTTGCTGGAGGAACCCTAAGGAGGCTTGACCGCCGGCGAAATAATTTCCAAAACTAATTAACCCAAGATTATCGCCCGGATCCTGCATCACTCCGACCATGGATTCCAGGTGGTAACTGCTTAAGTCCCAGCTGGTAGCCCAGGCTTGTCCCACCGAACCCTGAAGCCCCCTCATTTTCCAGTCGTTGCCATGATCCAGGTAAAGCAGGTCTTCCGCGTCGTTGCGGACCCGCTGGAAGGAAGAAGGATCCACGAAGGTATAAACGGGGGCATTGAAATTCCAGAGGGTGAAGGGTGTGTAGCTTTTATAAAAATCCCCGCCCTGAAAGGTGGCGGCTCCGCTATAACCCGCGAGACTGATCCAGCGAAGCTGATAAGTGGGCTGGATCGGATCCTGATAGTACATACCGATGGATCGCCAGAACCGGAAACTCACGTTGAAAAGCACATCGGGGACCGGCACGCTGCGCAGGTCCATCTGCATGTAAATCGCCGCGTTGTAGTCCATGGGGGAGTAAAGCGCGTTGGCGCCAAAACCCCGGTACAGATACATGAACCCCCGGGATTCCCCTCCGACTTCCGTGCCCGTCCGGGTAAGGTACTTCTGCTGGAGTGTGGCGAACAGCTCGTCCCGCCCCTGGGCATCCTCCAAGCGTTGCTCTACCTTGTCCACCTGAATTCCCATCGCCGATAGTTCCCCGGCGAATTCCTGGACCAATTGCTCAAAGCTGCGAGCGGGAACGACTTGGGCGGGGGAAGCGGCCGCGCTTAAAGGCGGGGCCGGGGCGGTGGAACCTGTCGGCGAAGGCAGGCTCGGCGCATCCATCAGAGGCGCCGGAAGCAGATCCACGTCCGCCTGGGCCAAGACCAATTTGGAAGCCTCGGCAGTTAACTGGGCCACTTCCAGATTTGTCATCTGGTCAACGTTCTTATCCGGCTCGGGGGCGAGGCCGGAAAGGACCATGTCGTTGACGGCTTGGTTGATCCACTCGTCTCGGTCGATGGAAGCCAAGCGGCCATGATCCGCGAGGGCGGGCAGGGCGAAACCCATCCAGAGGGCCAGGGCGGCGGTTATATTTTTCATTTTCAAGTTAGGTCTCAAGGTTCCTGATTCCGTTAAAACATGAATTTAATTTTGGTGAAAAACTGGTCGCCCGAATAATCGTTCGCCGTCAAGTCTTTGTCGGCGAAATCAATGTGTTTATAGCGGAACTCCATCTTTCCCCCGCCCCAGGGGATATCCCAGCCGAGGCCCAGACCGTAGCAGTTGGTTTGGTAATCCACCGGCGGGTAGGTATATTGAGATTTCCAGGTTTCCACTCCGAGGTCCCCCAGCAAATCCAGGCTCTTGATGATATTCACCATGAGGGCCCCGTCAAAAACCATTTGCGTGAACAGGTCGGGAACGGCCCCCGCCGAAAGAGTGATGGGCTGGGAAATGCCGGGCGAGGAGATAAAGGTGGTAGAACCCGCTACGGATGAAACCTGGTTGTCGGTCATAAAAAAAGAAAGATCAATGGGGCCAGGGGTATGCAGCCAATCCCCCGCCTTAATCTTGGTCGTCAGGGTGATGTAATTGTAGGTCTTCAGGCCGTCGAGATTTTCGTATTGATTGTACTTATTGGCAGTCGTGGCAAAAACGGTCGGGCCGGCAGAGGGCGGCGTCAGGCTCAAGGTACCGCCATTATTATAAATTGGAAGTATCAAGGGGAGACGTTCGGAAGTCATGCGAAATTGGTACCGGACATCGTCATTGATCACATCCCCGTCGTTGCGGATGGCTTCTATATTATTGATGTAATCCTGCCGCACTGGGTTCACGTTGGGGGAATAGTTGCCCCACAGATTCAGGCCCCAAAGGCCTTCGTCATCGGGGTAATAAAAACTCAAGAACTGGGTGGGCTCGATCGTGCTGTAACCCAGGGGGTCCATCTCGTCCACATATTCCTTCTTTTGCGATAGGTCGAAATTGACCACAATGGCGTCTAAGAAAGACGGCCATTTCTTCATGAATTCCTGTTTGCGCCCGTTCCATCCGAAATTAAACCGCCAGCCGTAACGGTCGCTCTGAAGGTTGTCCACTTCCCCGATAGCCCCGTAGACATCCTGGAAATCGCTGGGGTTGAAGGAGAGGCCATAATGGAAAAAGTTGATGCCGCTCATGGTGACCTTGCTCTGGAAATCGGAATAGGTATCCCCGATGGCAAAACCGTAAACCGTGAAGGGATAAAAGCCGACGGAAGCCTGGCCCGCGCCCGACTCGATGGGAGTAATAGCTTGGATTGTATTTCCGGTATTCGTATAAACCGGTCCCGAAAGTTCTGTTCCCGTGAAGAAATGCGAGAAAGCCCCATCGAGGTTCACCTGGAGAGCGTTCAGATTGAGGTGGATGGCGGCCTCATAATCTTTCATATCTAAAGAAGGTTGGAGGGGCTGGACGATCCCAAAATTATCGTTCACCCACTCGACGGATACGGCAGTGCGAATCAAGCTATTGGCCCAGGGTTCGTCAATCTTGAGGCCCTCCTCCCAACGCTGGGTTTGAAAGGGAGTTTCCCCCATGCGTCCCACTAAAAACCACATCCGGCCGTCCGGGCCCAGCCAGGGCACTTGGCGGCCCACGGCGTAAAGGCCATCGAACACCCGGTCGCTGGCCGACTGGACGTTCCCGGCCGTGGCCGAATAGGCGGGGATATAGCTGACCTGGGACATGTAATCGTCCCAGTTTTTGGCGTTCTTATCGTCGTTGAAATTCTTGATGTCGAAAGGATCTTCGAAGCGCTTGATGGAATTGTTGGCATAACCCCGGCTGAAATCCCCAAAAGTTGTATCGGGTTGGTAACACTCCACCGCCATGGTCGTGTCCCATTTTCCCAGGCCGCCATAAAGGTGGAAGGTGGTGCTGGGATTTCCGAGGTAGATGGAGGCCGGAGCCGTTCCCACCCCCGCCACCTGGATCTTTCCGGAATAATTATCGAAGGGGAGAATCATTCCAAAACCGGTCGAGAGGGTGCCGATTCCGCCCAGGTCGGTATAGACCCCCACCCAGGCTTCCTGCAGGATCTTGGTGGCGCTTTCCTGGGCAATCCCTGAAATGTTGAGGTTTTCGAAACGGACGTTTGTATTGGTATTAAAGTTCGGAATACCCACGGAATGATTCGCTTTTTTCCAAATCGAATCCACCTCATCCTGCGCTTTTTTCAAATTCTCCAGTTCGGCTTCCCGGTCTTTCAACCGCTCATCCTCCAGGGCCAGCCGGGTTTTGAGAATCGGAGTGGAGTCACTGAGTTCCTTGAGCAATTTCTCGATGTCGGCCTTGGCCGAAGGCGGGTAGGAAGGAACGGGTGTCGGCATGGGCGTCGTCACCGGAGCGGCTGTAGGGACCGGAGGAGGAGCCAGCACCGGCTCAGCGGGAATAACTGGGGCGGGTGGCGTTGTGGGAATAGCGACAGGTGCGGGCGGGGCCTCCGGAACTGTGGGAGGGGGGATTTCAGGCGCAGAAGGAATATTAACAGGTGCGGCCGGAAGCGCGGTCGGAGTGGGTTGGACGCCGAGGGCAGGCGCTTCCATCCGGGCCTTAGCCTTTTCGGTATAAAAGGCCAGTTCCATGCGGGTGACGGTTTTGCCCTGGTCCATAACCTGTTGATCCGTGGGGTCCAGGAGCCCGTACGTTTCCAGGTGTTTCACTTGTTGATAAACCGGGGAGTCGGAATTGATTTCCTCATAAGGGTTGGCCCAGAGGATTGCCGCGGACATACAGCCCATCACGCCCGCGAGCGCCGACAAAAGAATGGAATGTTTAACTCTCAAAACCAGTCCCTTAGGTGCTTAATTCAACCTATTGCGGCTTAAAAGAACGAGATTTCATCAACCCAATAATCGATGTTGTAGGTTCCGGCGTTGTTATCTCCGCCGTGATCCCACTTGATATAAACAAATTCCTTGAGATGGTCCACCATATCAGGAGGAACTACGGGGGAACCCCAACCTGGTTCCCGGCCAAGGTCGGTGAACTTATAGGAGCAAAACTTCCAGTCGCTGGTGGGCGCCATGTAGGCCCCGAAATGGTTGTAACAATCCGTGGCGCAGGTTCCCCCGTCCTGTGGTGGCAGAGTCGGTGCGGTTCCGATGGCGAAACGGCGCTTGATGGCCTGGTCGTCCTCGGGACACTTGTAATAAAACTGGATGCCCGTGAAGGCGCTGGCGTCGTAAAAGCTTCCACCCTTGAAGGTGCCCTGGAGAGTAAAGGAGGGATAGGAACGGTCCCCCTTGTCCGTCAAGGACCCAGTCACATGGGCGGCCATGGCCGTGCCATTGGCCCCCCCTTTGGAGATAAACACAGGATTGGGGGTGTTCCCCGCGAAGGAAAAGACCATCCAGGATCCCGACCCAGTTCCATATAGTTTGGGATTCATGTTTTTAGAGCCGTCATCAAAATTGCTGACGATTTTTTGATCCGCGGGAACTTCGATTTTGGGCTTGTTCAGGTCGGGGTTGGAAAGGCCCTCCCGAAGGGAGGATTGGACGGAACCCGGATTAATAAAAACCGCCCCGCATCCGGCGAGGATAAAAAACAAAAGCAACCCCAAGCACCCAGCGAAAAATTTCGGGGAAAGCATGATGACCTCATCCGGGGAATGAGAGACGTAAAGCCCACGTATTTTACTCTAACAGCGAAGGAGACGTTAGTTTTTTTTCAAGGAACAGTCATGTAACTTTTTTGTGCTTTTCCTAAGCTTTTAGAAAATCCCTTTCACGGCGAATTAAACCGTTAAACGCTTCTTTCTCCCTCTTACTTTTGTTGGGTGGATTATGACTTCATAGAGACGATCCGCGCCTCAGGGTTTTGTTTTTCTTCCCGCGGAAGCGCCTAGGGATCCTCTGATATAGGCGAAATCAAAAGCATGGATCGAGTCGTCGGGGGTTTCCGCCAGGATAGCGGCCATGGTTTGGTTGTCCCTTTCGGGCAGACTTTCCTTCGGCAAATTCACGAACAGGCTTTTCACCCGGACCACCATCCCCGGCGGGATATCCAGCGGACCCACCGTCGCCAGGACATTGTAATAATCTTTCGTGGCGTCCAATTGCCGAAGGATCAATCCCTTGACCCCCTGGGCCGAGTGGTTATGGATATCCACCGTCAAGGGAACCGCGCCCCCGGCCGGGGCTTCCGGGGGGGCGATCAGGCTGACTTCCACGGGAAGCAATCCCTCGGCTTGTCTTAAGGTCGTGAAGGCTTTGCCCGCGGAGATCGCCCACTCCATTCTTGTGTAGGGGCCCCTCACCCCCCAGATCAACCGGTAGAGATCGTGCCAGAACATTCCCAGGTTGGCGTTCAAGCCATACCAAAGGTTGAAGGTTTCCACCTCCCGGTTGTAAAGTTCTAAGGGCGCGGGCGGATCAACGCTTTTTTGAACCATGTTGAAGTCAATCTCTTCCCCCGGGACGTACATCCCGTCTTGCCGGTAGAGGTAGCTTGGCCAGTGCCGTTTCATATCCTCGATGGTGCTACGGTCCCCCTCGTAAAGCATGATATGGTTGAAATTAATGCCCGCGTCCACCAGCATCGCTGGGTCCTGGCCGTGCTGGTGTCCCATTTCCCATCCCAGTGTGAAAGTAAAAACCGGTTTGGACATTTTGGCCTCGTCCAGGATGTCTTTGAGGATACTGGACACCTTATGGGCCCTCCACCACTCAAAAAGCGCCACCACCTGGGGATCTTCTTTTCTTTCCACCGTGCGGGCCAACCAATGGATCCGGTCAGGCTCGGCCATCGTCTCAAACCCCTCGGGCAGATTCATCTTTAAATCTTTCACGAACTCATCCACCAGTTCGTAACCGGCGAAGCCCGTTCGTACGTAATCCAATCCCACAAAATCAACGGAAGAATCCTTGTTCATGGCCTGAAGGAAATCGAGGATGTCCTGGCGGCGTTTGGGATCCTCCAGGCTGATGAAGCGGGTTTGGATCACCTGGTCCGTGCTGAGGTCGTAACCCAGAGAAAACTGGTAGGGCGCCTGGCTCCATCCCTCGCCGCCAACCTTGAAGGTAGTCATGTAGGCTGCGTACTTCAGCCCCGCGGAATGGGCGGCCTGGGCGTATTTCCGTCCGATTTCCATTTCCTCCCGGTTGAAAGGAAAATCCTGGGGGTAAAACTTTTCCCAGATCGCGGTCTCGGCCACCAGGTTGCAAAATACGTTCGCGCCCATGAACTTGGCCCAGTCGATGGCGTGGGCCGTGCTGAGGGTCTCACTCCCATCGAGGGCCGGGATGCCTCCCCGGATCAATTGTTTCCCGCCTTCCATGGTGAGGACCGCGTAACCCGGTTCCAGGCCTGTGGGCTTGAGAGGTGGAATGCTGAAGGCCGATTGAAAAACCCTGGGGCTGGATCTTTCCGGATCCGCCAGAACCATCTGGGCCAGGTAGGTTCCCGGTCGGGGGTTGAAGGGAATCGGCCAGTTGCAGGAGAACTTCCGCTCCTGGGACTCTTTTTTCATCTCCACCCTCGAGTGGCCGTCGACCAAAGTCACGGGTTTGCCGTCCATCAAGACTTCCACATAGGCATGGCTGTTGACAAACCGTTTGTAACCCATGGAACTAACTTTCATCTGGAATGGCACCATCTCATATCTCAAGTAGTTACCCTTGGGCAAAAGGGCCACAACATCGGGAATTTCCATGGAAAGGGTCTGCAGGGGAATGGACGACTGGGAGACCAGGGAATTTAAGGTCGCCTTGGCCAGGAAAGCCAAAACGAGGAGGCCACCGATAATCCCGGCGAGGCCCCAAGTCCGGCGGGGGGAAAGCGTCGGGAAATGCCAAAGGTGGCTTCGGCCGGCGAGCCATTCCCCTAATAATATGAAAAAAGCCTTGAAAGTTGGGAGAGTGTACCAAAGGGGGGCCTTTTCAAGGGTGGAAGCCAGGGGATCCGGGGCTTCCCTTTCAATGGTCACGGTCAGGGGCTCGGCCACCCGGTCGACTTCCATCGAACCTTCCAAGACCATCCGCTGGATCGATTCCTCCGAGAAAACAGTTTCAGGGGGGGGAGGTGTAAAGGAGGTATCTGCCTCAAATTCCGGTGAGCCAACAATGGCTCCTTTGGACAGGGCCGCTGCTTCCGGCAGGGGCTCCGCAACTGTGCCAAGTTCCGTCTGGAAAACATCTTCCATTACGGAGGAGTCCTGAATCGCTGTTTCCAGAGCTTCTTCCACAGTTTTGAGTTTCAACAAGGTGGTTTCCTCAGCCTCGTCCAAAAGGGGGCGGAATTCGATTGCTTCGGGTTGAATCAAGGAAACCTGGGCCAATTCTTCTTCTTTGAGGGAACCCCATAAAAACCGGCGGATGGCCTCCTCTTTTCCCAAAGTGGTTTCTGTCCCTCCGAGCCGCTTTTCTCCCGATGCCTGAGCGAATGAGGAGGGTTGGGGAGGGTACTCCGGGACGTCCCCCTTGTCCCGGAGTTTTTCCTGGAGGGTCCCCCATCCGGTTTTCAACCAGGAGAGCCCTGATCCCATCCAGGCCCCGATCGATCCGAAGGTCAACCCCAGGGCCGCCCCTCCTCTCTTCAAGGTATTTCCCCAGCTCTGACTAACCAAATTTCCCACGCCTGGGTTTTCTTCCCTGGGAAGCCGGAAGGGCTCCAAGCTTTCGTCCGCGGGCAGGTCCCCGGCTGATTCCTGGGGCAGGGAACGTGTTAGACGCACCACTGTCTCCACATGGTAAGTTTGGGGAAACATGTCCATCGGCTGGGCCCAATCGACCTCATAACCATGCTTGACGAGCAGGGCTAAATCCCTCGCCAGGGTGGAGGGGTCACAAGAAACATATACGATCCGCTGGGGCCGGAGGGCACCGACCCGGGCCAAGACTTCCGGCAGGATTCCCTTGCGGGGCGGGTCTACTATCACCGAGTCTACCTGGCTGAGGCCCTTCTCTTTCAAACCCAGAAGCACCTGGGATACGTCCCCTTCCAGGAAATCGATGTTGCCTTTCCCGTTGAGCGCCAGGTTGGCCTTGGCGTCCTCCACGGCGGGCCCCACTTCCTCGATTCCCACCACGTATTCGCAGGCGCCGGCGACCGCCAGGGTCAAGGTCCCGATCCCGCAATAAAGGTCGAGCGTCGTCTGCCACTTCCCCCCTTTTTCGGGTCGCCCCAAGGCCTCCCTCACCACCTCATGGAGCAAGTCGGCCTGGGCGGTGTTGACCTGGAGAAAGGAGGGGAGCGAAACCCGCAGGCGCAGGTGGTCGATCTCCTCGAAATAATGATCGCGTCCCGCCAAGACCTTTGTATTGGATCCGAAGACGATATTGGTCCGGGAGGGGTTGATGTTTTGAAGGACCCCCACCAGGGAGGGGATCTCCGCCATCAACTCCCGGGCGATCCGGGGAAGGATATCTTCCAGAAGTTCAGGAGAGGTGGGCTGGGACTGGAGTCTTTCCTCGGGCACTTCCGACCTTGTGACCATCGCCAAAAGCATCTCACCGGTGCGCTCGCCGCGCCGGAGAGCGAGATGCCGGAAGAAGCCGGTGTGTTTCTTTTCCTGGTAGGGGGTCAAACCCGACCGGTCGATCTTGCGTAAAACCTGCTGGATCACCCCGTTGATGGCATCCGCCTGGATGGGGCAATTTTGGTAAGGAACCAGCTTGTGGGAGCGTGGCTCGAAAATTCCAGCCACGAAACGGTCATCCCTCATCGACAGGACGGGCATGGCCTTGTTTCGGTAATGGTAGGGGTCGGGCGAGGGTAGGCAGGGCTGGACGGGGACATGGCCCAATTTGCCGATGCGTTCCAGGGCGTCCACCAGAAACTGGCGTTTGGCTTGAAGCTGGCGGGGATACTGGAAATGCTGCCAATGACATCCCCCGCACTCCTCGAAAATCGGACAGGGGGGTTCCACCCGGTCCGGGGAGCGTTTGGACCAGCCGAGGATCTTTCCCACGGCGTAATGGTCCTTGACCTGGGTGATTTGAACCGTGGCCTTTTCCCCCGGCAGGCCTCCGGGGACGAAAACCGCGAAGTCCTGGTACCGGCCCACCGAG
Organism: candidate division FCPU426 bacterium; assembly: GCA_963849485.1. Taxonomy (GTDB): domain Bacteria; phylum Oederibacteriota; class Muellerivitia; order Muellerivitales; family Muellerivitaceae; genus CAVTWJ01. The sequence continues at coordinate 15,773 of CAWKIF010000158.1, forward strand.
TCCCCCCCGAATGCCAGCGAGGTCAACTCCATCTCAATCCGGTCGCCAAAACGAACGGGTTTAGCAGCTTTGGTTTTCATTCTTTCCTATTCATCCGCCGCAAGCCCCATCCAGAGGGCCGAGAGGTTGTTAAAATCCAGTTCAAACAAGAAAAACTTTGATGGGCCGTCTCCAAAATTAACTTCCTATTCCTTCCCTTTCCCGAAGATTTTCCAAGGCTCTCAGGGAGACGCAATGCGGGAGCATTTTAAATTATTTTACGGGCAAAACGTATCCCTTTACCGAAAGGCTGGAGATATACTGGCGCGCGTTTAAGGGCCGGATTGGAAGACTTGCGGGGAGTGAACCATGAAAAGGCTTTTATTAACGCTAGGTTGGGGTTTATGGGCCTTGTCGGCCTTCCCCACCTGGGCCTCCGAGACCCGGGTGGACTCCACGGGAGGCTTGACCAGCATCCTGACAGACGAGACCACCGACCTGAGCTTCCTGATGGATGGCAACCCGGCCGGCCTTCTTTTGCTGGAAACCCACGACCGTCTGGACGAGGCCTTCCAATGGGGCCAACAGACCGGACCCGGCCCCTACCAACAGATTCTCAGCACCATCCCCCGCTTGACGGGCGGCAACGACCTACATTACTCGGGTGTCATGGCCTTTCCCTCGCCGGGCTGGGCCGTCCAAGCGGGTGGTGATTTTCTTTCCCAAACGGGCCAGCCCACGGGCGCCAACGACACCTATACCCTTTCCCAATACCGGGGTTTGTTGCGGGGTGCGGCCAATCTGGGGCCCTTGGTACTAGGATTGGAAATCCGCAATATGGAATCCGATAACACCTATGATCCGGGCCTCTATTCGGACAAGACCCTGCCCTATACCCTTCTCAACGGTTCCAGTGCCCTCAACCAGACCTATATTCGGGCCGGTTTGGCGACCACCTTCCCGGAAAATCGGGAAGCGAAGGATCCCTTTTGGCAGGCCGGGGGAATCTTCGAGACCCAGGTGGCGGGCGGCGGAAATGTCTTTAACGCGACCCTGAATTATCCGGCGGGGACGCCCTTCAATCTTAAAGAAAACACAAGCTTTACGGATTATTATTATTTCGGGCCGGAACTCAGGTATGAGATTCCCCACCAGGCCATCTTCCGGTTCAGCTATTTTCTTATTTATGATGATACTGATTTCGGCCGGACCGTCTCCGCGACCTCGGCGGATTACGCCAACCTCACCGCCTATCATTCCACCCAGTTCCAATCCATGAGCGCCACCGGTTCTTTTCGTTTGGCCTTCCCCCTGGAGGGGCGGGAAAACCTCAAGATCGGAGGGGGAATCTCCGCCTATTTCAATAACACCGATGATTTATCAACCGTGGAAAACGTCTATACCAACATCAACCGCCAGCAGGTCACCGCCACCCTGGGGGTGGGCCTGGAAACGATTCATGAGTTCACCCTCGGGGTCCAATTCATGAGCCAAACCTACACGCGGGACAACACCAGCATCGCCTCCGCCTCCTCCGCCTCCACGGTTCAAAGCGATTACAACTATTACCAATTCATCCTGGGCGGGGAAAAATGGCTGGACGACCACTTCGCCTTCCGCTTGGGTCTGTCCGGGGAAGAAGACGATTACTTACAGGTATCGAACCTGAATGAACTGGTGGTTCTCTTGAACACGGGGGTGGGATGGGAATACGCCTCCTGGGCCCTGGACCTGCGGATATGGGTAGGGGAGGAAACGGATCTGGAGGATTCCTTAAACCAGTTCACCCTCGGCGGCGGGGAAATAGCAGGAACCCTATTCCTTTAGTTTGTCCCTGGGGGGCATAAAAAAGGGTTCAGGCTTACGCCTGGACCCTTTTTTTGAGTCGGTCTTTTTATTTCTTCTTATTACCCACCGGGGTCAGATCCCCTTCCAGCCGAAGGTAATCCAGGTAAACCAGGGGGGGAGTGGTCCAACCGTTGGTATCCACCCAGAATTGGACGGAGCGCATGTTGGCCAAGTCCAGCCGCTGGGCGGTCAAATCGGTAAAGGTCACGGCGAGGTTGGAAACCTTCTTCGGGGTCAGCACGCCCCAGGAATCATAGGTAAAGGACTTGGCGTCAGCGACCTTCAAGTGCCAGGTGACCGGCAAGTCCTGAGGGTTGAAGGCATCCAGGTTCAAGGTGCCGTATTCGGACCAGTCGTAAACCCTTAATTTGGTCGGCGACTCCGTGTCGAGTGTCAGGGTCGGCTGCCAACCGGAAGGGGGCGGGGGCGTCGAGGGAACGACAACCGCCACTGGGGTGGGGCTCGCCTTGCCCTTCGGGAGGGCCGTGGGAACCACCTTCACCTTGGGGTTGGGCGTGGGAGTCGGGGGTTCGGGGGTGGCCGTGGGGGGGGCGTTCGGCCCCAAGGTCGGCGTGGGATAGAACTGGGACTCCAGCAGGAATGTGGCCAGGGCCGAACGTTTCCCATGGGTCTGGTTCTCGGTCGAGGTCTCCAGCTTCACATAACCTCCGGTCGCCCAATCCAGGTCCATGCTGGGATCCTCAAAGTCATTGATGACCAGGATCCGCTTGTTCTCTTTCTTCTTATTAAAGCCCTTTGTCAAACCTAGGCCTTGGGCCACCACGTAGATCAGGCCCAGGGCAAGAACCAAAATCAGGAATTGCAGGAAAAGTCGCATAGGGTTCTATCCTCATTGAATGGCCGTCCATGGACGGCCCGTTCGGGTATAGGTATAGGCACGCAACCTTGGCATTGTAACAGCCCCCGGGGAGGCCCGCAATCTTCGTCCTCTTGGGAAGGCCCGTCTGTCGGCAGGGTTATTTTTTCGACCCGCAGGAGGCCCGGACCACCAACTGGGTGGGGACTAGGATCTGCTTGGCGCGCCAATGTTCGGGGGCCTGGATCTTTTGCAATAGGATTTGAGCGGCTTCGACGCTGATGGTTTTGTAGTCCTGTTTCACGGTTGTGAGGGAAACGGGCGCCAGGGAGGCCTCGGTGATATCGTCAAACCCCACCAAGGCCACGTCTTTGCCCACCTTCAATTGGGCCTTTTCCAACGCATGCCAGGCGCCCAGGGCCATCAAGTCGTTGCTGGCGAATACCGCCGTGGGTTTTTCCGGCAGATTGAGGAACCGGGTCATGGCCACCTCGCCTGATTCCTTCAAAAAGTCCCCCTCGATGACGTAGGATTCAGGAACGTTTAAACCATGCCGGCGCATAGCCGACTTGAAACCGGTCAGGCGGTCCGCCGCGTTACGGGAGGTCTTTTGCTGGCCGGTGATAATGGCGATTTTCTTGTGCCCCAATTTCACCAAATGGTCAACCACCATGCCCGCCGCCTGGATATTATCGCTGTCCACGAAGTCATAGGCGGGGTTCAAGGTGCGGTACCCGATCAAGACCACCGGTACCCGGTTATCCATCAACTGGGCCACTTCTGTTTCCTCCAGGTAGGGGGAGACCATCAAGACCCCATCCACCGCGTTATGGAACACCCGGCGGTAAACCTCCTGGGGGTCGAAGACCCCGGCGATGGTATTGATGAGTATTCCGTACTGGTTCTCCTGGACGACCTGGTTGATCCCGTCCAGGATCCCGGCGTACCAAGGGCTGTTGAAGCCGAATTCATACCCCGCCCAGGAAAAGAAAACCTCGATCAGGTTGGTTTGCTTGACGACCAGGCCCCGGGCGATGGGATTGGGCTTGAATTGAAGCTCGTTGATGACTTTCAGGACCTTCTGGCGGGTTTCCTCCAGAACGTTTGGATTGTTGTTCAATACCCGGGAGACGGTGGAAATGGAAACTCCCGCTTTTTGGGCCACGTCATAAATCGTATGGTTGACCATAGGTTTCGTTTCTAAATTCAAACCCAAATTCATTGAGTCTGAAAAATCAGTTGGTTTTTAAGAACTTGCAACAAAACCCAAATTTTCGCCACCAAGTCACCAAGTTAAACAGACGAAGAAAACTAAATTTCAAGACTTTCGTCGTTCTTGGTGTCTTTGTGCCTTGGTGGTGAAATGATTTTGTTAAAATTTAAGGCTTTCACACGCTTTCATGTCCCTGGATTTCCTTTCTGTCCTCAAAAAACCGCTTTCAAGTTTTAAAGGGAGGAAACGAAATTCGCGACTGCAAGCGACTTTATTATAAATACTCTTCCCTAAAATAAAACCTGCATTTTGGCCAAGCGCTAAACAAAAAAGCCCGGGAGGACTCCCGGGCTTTAACTTTCATCATCTGCAAGGGGATGGAGGCGGATAAGAGTTCTTTATTACCGAATCTGGATGTCGATTTCCTTGGGTTTGGCCTCTTCCGTCTTGGGCACCTGTATTTCCAGGATGCCATCCTTATAAGTGGCGGAAATCTTATCCGCCTTGATGGGCGAGGAAAGGGCGAAGCTCCTTTGGAAGGTCCCATAAGACCTTTCCACCCGGTGGTATTTCTTTTCTTTATCCGTCTTTTCCTCCACCGTCCTCTTTTCCCCGGTCAGGGTCAGGACGTTGTCCAGGATCGAAATTTTGACATCGTCTTTTTTTATCCCGGGCATTTCCGCCTTGAAGACGTACTCGTTCTCGGTTTCCTCCACGTCCACCGCGGGAACCCAGTTGTTTCCCAGGCTCCTCCAATCAGGGTCTAGGCGGTCCTGGAAGACCCTGTCAAAAAGCTGGTCCAGGGAACCTACCCAGGGGCGGGCGGTGTTGTTCGAATGGCGCGAAAGTTGGTTCAGATTCATGGTTGTCCTCCAATAGGTTTAAGGTCTCTTTCTGCCGATACAAATAGGAACGGCCGCTTATTCCGTCAAGGGGCCGCATGGACGGCCTGCGGTAGGGTTGTTAGAATCCCCCCTTGCCAAATGAAGAAAGGATTCTTATGAGCTCCCAACTGAAAGCCGCCGTAGAGGCCGCCCGGGCCGCCGGAAAAATCCACCGCCGTTTTTACGGCAAAGCCCTGCAAATAGAGATGAAGAAGGATAATAACCTCAACCTCGTCACCCAGGTGGACAAGGCCTGCGAGAAAATAATCCAGACCCTTCTTCACCGGCGGACGCCGGGGTTTAATTTTTGGGGGGAGGAAAGCGGGCAAGGAACAGGGGATTCGGAATTTACCTGGGTAGTGGACCCCTTGGATGGAACTACCAATTTCGCCCACGCCTATCCCTTCTTCTGCGTTTCTATCGCCCTGATTAATGGGAAGGAGCCGGTACTGGGGGTGGTTTACGACGCCATGAACAACGAATGCTTCACCGCCGAAAAAGGCCGGGGCGCCCGCCTGAACGGGAAACGCATCCGGGTTTCCCACGAGTCAAAACTTTCCAAAAGTCTTCTCGCCACCGGCTTCGCCTATGGGGTCAAGGAAACCCTCTATAACTTCGAGAATTTTAAGAACTTCGTCTTGAACAGCCAGGGCGTCCGCCGGGACGGCTCGGCCGCCATGAACATGGCCTATGTGGCCGCGGGAAGGTTCGAGGGTTTCTGGGAAAGGGGCATCCAGGCCTGGGACATGGCGGCGGCGGTTTGCTTGATTCGGGAGGCCGGGGGCCAAGTGACGGATATCACCGGTAAACCCTTCGACCTTCTGGCGCAAAACGCGTTGGCCAGCAACGGAAAGATTCACCAACAAATGCACAAGCTTCTTTGGGCCGGGCCGGATGAAAAGCGTTGGATGGCCCTTAACAAAAAAAATATCCGTAAAGGATAGTCCTTCTTACAGCTTTCCTCGAAGGATCAACCTCGGGGTTTCCAACACATTGTTGTCGATGACCGCATCCGCTTGGGATTCCGGATCTACCTCTTGATAATAGATTTTCTGCCCAGGGATGTATTTGAGCTCATACCGTTCGCGCACTTCCTCGACGGAACCAAATAATTCCCGGTCCCTATCCATGGCCCGCCGGAGCGTTTCCTGAAAATCCACCCGTATGAAGATCCGGTAATCGAAACAATCGGATAGTTCGGGCCGCATTAGAAATATCCCATCAATAAGCACGATGTCCTCTAGTTTTGCGATTTCTTCGGGAGCGACTTTGGGCAGGTCTAACCGATAATCAAAGACGGAGACCCGGTACCGAAGTTTCCCCCAGGGCCCAAAGGCTTCAGGAGCAAGGCATTTATCCCCTCATGGTCGAATGAATCACGGTAAAAAGCTTCGGGGCCGTCCCCCCGGGCCAACCGGTCCTTCCGGGGCCGGTGGAACTCGTCCGCGGATGCCCGGATGACCCCTCTTCCTCTCGCCGAAATATTTCCGGCCAACTCATCGGCCAAAGTAGTCTTTCCCGCCGCGTCAGGGCCGTCGATGGCCACTCGGAGGGGATGGGGTTTCTTCAAACCAATAAGCAAATCCGCGAGCCTCTCCAGGACTGTCGTACGGATAGGGTAAATTTTAGATTTTGAGTTCATATCACTGCTATCCTAAACAACTCAATCTGACCGCTGCCCCCCAAGAAAAACAAGCGATTTTGGACAGGTTTGTGCAATACATT
>CAWKIF010000159.1:0-13131 GCA_963849485.1 candidate division FCPU426 bacterium
TATTTGATAACGAGGACGAAATCCAGCTTATTTATTGAGAATTATCAATGAAATGTCAATAAAACATCAGGCTATGTGTCGTAGGGTTGCAAAGCTGGTTAACAGCTCCCGCCAAGCTGGTTAACAGGACCTCGAAGCTGGTTAACAGGGTTGCAAAGCTGGTTAACAACACCCACCAACCTGGTTAACAGGCCACAAAGCTGGTTAACGGCACCGGTGAACCTGGTTAATAGGCCTGCGAAGCTGGTTAACGGAACCCGCCAACCTGGTTAACAGGGCCCGAAGCTGGTTATGACTCGAGTGAACCTGTACACCAGACGCCCTGAGGCCGTACACCAGCCCTGCGAACTTGCCAATTAAATTTGTTGAGTGGACATATTTGGCAGTTTCGAAGGGGGTTTAAAGGAAGTTCTGAAAAACCCGTGGTAGCGACCCTAAAAAGCAGTGGTAGGTCCCACCGAACTCTGTTATCGCACCCCCTTGGTTACTTGACTAAACACCTTGGTTCACAGGATTTTCGGGGTGCTTACCGAACTAGATATTTTTTATTAGGCGGGAGGGCACTATGTGTCATAGGGGATAAAACAATAAACCTCATTTACATCCTGTTAATGAGACTCTTCCATGAGATGTTTCACTTCCTCCACCACTTCCTCGACCTTGATGTCGGCCATGCAAAAATACCCATCGTTTCGCTTGCACTCGTAAGCCTGGCAGGGGGAACAATCGGGGTGGCGGGTCAAGACCTTCACGTGCGGGCCCCAGGGCCGCCAGACCGCCGACTCGTTGGCGGCCGAAAAAAGGCTCAAGATCGGCACGCTCATCGCCGCCGCCACGTGGGTGGCTCCCGTGTCGCAGCCGATGAACACCCGGCAATGTTTGACCAAGGCGGCCATCTGCATCAAATCGAGCTTACCCACCAGATTCACGATGGGGCATTCCAACCCGTCCAGGACATCCTGGGCGAAACCTTTGTCTTGTTCCCCACCCAATATCAGCATGTCGGCCTGGGTGGCCATGTGCAATTCGTGGATGAGAGCGGAGAAACTTTCGCCCGGCCACCGTTTGGAGGGCATGGCGGCGCCCAGATGGATGGCGATGCGGTTCATCCCCGGAAGCAGTTCCTGGGAGGGCAGGTGGTCCTGGGCGGTTTTTTGATCGTGGTCGTTGACCCACATTTCCAGGTTCCGTTCCTTCAGGGCGATGCCCAGGTGCTGGGGAATCAGCAGGTTTCGGTCCACCTGGTGCATGTCATGAAGGGGCTGGGGGATGCGCTGGGAAAGGAACAGGCTGGGCCAACCCAATTGAAAACCCATTCGCCGCTTGGCGCCCGAAAGGCCCGTGACCAGCGCGTCAAGGCGGCTTTGGTAACGGAAATTCAGGATCAGGTCGATGGGCATCCGCCGCAGGAAACGGATAAGTTTCAGGGCCGATTTCCAACGGGACAGGGCCTTGGCCCCCGGCTTGAGCCAGAGGGCGTCGAAGATATATACCTCATCGAAATAGGGGCAGGCCTTGGCCAAATCGGCCACGTCGGAGGGCACTAAGACGGAGATCCGGTCATTGGCATAGGCTTGGCGGATGGCCCGGAAAGCGGGGACGCCCAGGACAAAATCACCGATACGATCGAGTCTTAATATGACGATTTCCATGGCGGCATCTTACCAGAAGTGCAGGTGGAACCGCTTAGATGCGAAGAAAAACCTCACGAGCAAGAAAGCTATAAGAATCTCAAACCAAAGACAATTTTCACCGCCAAGACGCCAAGTTCGCCAAGAAAGACAAAAAACCTCTAGGAATTTTCAGATTTATTGGGCTTTCTTTCGGTTCGTTGTTCTTGGCCCCTGGTTTTCCCTGGGGTGGGAAAACCCTGGCGTCTTGGCGGTGAAATAGGTTTTTGTTATTTCAGGAAAAGAATCTTCACGATTTTCTGGATTTTCAGGCCCGAATAGGCGTCCGTGGCCGCTTGTGCCCCCAAATAAAGCCCCGAGGCCACCCTTTGGCCGGTGCTGTTGGTCATATCCCAGGAAGTCTGCCCATTGGACCAAGGAAGGGTTTTGATCAATTCGCCGGTGAGGGTGAATATCCTCAAGGGCTCATCGCCGGGTCCCGCTGGTGAATTTTCGATTTGGGAATGGAACAGAACGCCCGCCCCCTCCAGAACAATATTGGGGAAAGCCGAAAGTTGAACGGAAGTTTGGGAATGATAGGGATCAACGTAAACATCCCCCGAGGCCATTGAGGAATTAGAAAAGTTTGGATTCTGAATGATCTGGATTTGATAGAACCCGTTGGGAACCAGATTGCCGTTCCGGTCGGTGGAATCCCAAACCGCCACTTCCCTGCCGTTGACCAGAATCGGCAAGACCCCCCCCGCTGCCCCTCCCAATGGCTGGTAAGACCCAAAGGTCAGGCTCAAAGAAGTATTCCCGGGGAAGTTTCCGTTTCCACACAATTGCAGAATCAATTCCCCCCGACCATCGAAAATATTGATGGCTTCTTGGGAGCAATTCGCGGTTGGCGTAACGGTGAGGTTCGGCGGGGAGGAGGGGGTACTACTGCGGGAAGGCGTCAGGGTCAGGACCGGAGTGGTAGTTGGTGTTGAGGTTGGCGTGGTTGTCGCCGGGGATAGAAGTGTAGCCGTGGGCGTGGCTGAAAAGGTGACGGTGATCGTCGAAACCGGGGTTACGGTGTATGAATCGACGGGCGTTTCGGTCGATGTCAAGGATGGGACGGCGGTCAGGGTATTTGATGGAATAACCGTCTCGGTGTTGGTGGCCGCAGAAGTCGTGGTAGGCAGGGGTGTAAAAGTATTGGAAGGCAATGGTGTTTGGGTGTTCGTGGAAGCAACCGAATTTGTGGCTGTCGGCGTTAATGATGCCGTGTTTGAAAAGGTGAAGGTCTCCGTTTCCTCAGGGGTACTTGTAAATGAAAGGGCGGATGTTGCCGTCAAAGTTAAGGTTGATACAGGCGTAGTCGTCTGGGTGGGAACGACCGTTTCGGTATTCGTCACCGTGAAAGCATTGGTAGAAACCGGAGTCTCGGTATAAGTCAATGTTGAAGTGTTCGTTGGAACGGAAAACTGAGTTTGGGTATTACTGGGGGTAATAGTTTCAGAAGTCGCAGGTGTATTCGTCCAAGTCGAGGTATAAGTCGGGGTTAAGGTGAGCGCGGGTGTATTTGTGTTGGAGGGTATAGAGGTCTGGGTATTCGTTACCGTGTAAGTCGCAGAAGGGGCGGGCGTTTCCGTATAGGTCAAGGTTGAAGTGTTCACCGATACGGAGGTCAGGGTATTGGTGGGGGTAAAAGTTTCAGAAGTCGCAGGGGTATTCGTCCAAGTCGACGTAGGGGTCGGGGTAAGACTTAGTGCGGGTGTGTTTGTGTCGGAAGGAACAAGCGTTTGGGTGGTTGTGGTCGTATAGGTCGCAGTGGGAAGAGGGGTCTCGGTATAGGTCAAGGTTGAGGTGGTTGTTGGAACGAGAGTTTGGGTTTGGGCATTAACAGGGGTATCTGTGGCCGTAGGGGTGTCACTCCAAGTCGATGTGAGTGTTGGGGTTAAGGAAGGCAAAGTGGTATTTGTGTTGGAGGGGACGGGGGTTTCAGTCATGGTGATCGTGTAAGTAGTGCTGGGGATCGTGGTTTGGGTGCAGGTCAAGGTTGAAGTGTTCGTCGGAATGGGTGTCTGGGTATGGGTGCCGGTAAATGTGTCCGTAACGGTGGGAGTTCCGCTCCAAGTCGATGTGAGGGTTGGGGTGAGTGTGGGTAGGGTTGTATTCGTGTTGGTGGGAATGGGTGTTTGGGTATTCGTTTCAGTGAAAGTTGGAGAAGGAGGGGTTGTTTCCGTGTAGGTCCATGTCCAGGTATTCGTCGGAACAGGTGTTTGGGTATAGGTTCCGGTAAATGTGTCCGTAACGGTTGTAGTTCCACTCCAAGTCGCCGTAATAGTCGGCGTCAGAGTTATTGTTTCGGTATAAGTATTCGTGATAGTCGGGGTAAGTGTGTTGGTATAAGTCTTCGTGATCGTGGGAGTCAACGTTAGGGTCGGTGTTAAAGTGTTTGTGTCGGTAGAGGAATTTGTGATGGACGGGGTAAGTGTGATGGTTGGCGTCAGGGTGATCGTGTTGGTAATAGTGTTCGTGATGGTGGGAGTCAACGTTAAGGTCGGGGTCAGAGTGGTTGTTTTGGTATAGGTATTCGTGATAGTCGGAGTAAGTGTAATGGTTGGCGTAGGAGTGGAGGTATTTGTCGATGTGGGGGTAGGGCTACAACCCGTAAGGGTCGTGGTGACGGCATTTGAGAAAACACTACCCATGGGCAGGGCGCCGTTTAATTCCGCCGTATTGACCAGGGTCAACCCGCAACTATTCACCGTTCCCACGGCGGTCAAGGCGCCGGAAGCCCCAGCGGTCAAGCTGCCCAAATTCCAGGTGAGCTGCTGCCCATTGACCGTGGGCGACCCGCTCGAAGAAGAATAGGCCAAACCGGTGGGCAGGGTATCCGTGACGGTGACGTTATAGGCGGGCGGGAATTTCGTGAGGATGACATTGTCGAACCGGATCGTGGCGCCGTTGTTAGACTGCAACCCCGCCTGGCCGGACCCGATGGAAAAGGTCGTCGTGGCCGGGGCGATCACCTGGGTGCCGTTGATGGCCAAGGAGAGGGTCACGGTACCGGTGCCTGTCACCTGGAAGAGGATCGTGTACCAGGTGCCAGCGTTAATAGTGAAGCTACCCGTGGCTACCGTGTTAAATCCGGTTCCGCCGTTGTCGTAATAATTCACCGAAACGTTGTTGGTGGTTCCGGTCATGATGAGTGCTTGGTAGTTGGAGCCGTTCACCACCGTGGGTGTATTGGTGCCGGTGAACCTCCACAACAGAACCCCCGTCTGACCGGCGGTGTTGATTTTCATGTCCGTCTGGATGTAACCATCCCCTACCTGTCCCGCGCAACTATTGAGCAGGTTTGGGTACTGGCCAGCGGGCGAAACGCCCTGAACAGCCTGGGTCCCCGTGGAGGTAGGGCCGTTATCGGCGACGACTGTCCACGTCCCCGCCGAGTCGGTCCAGCCAGCCGGGAAAGCTCCCAAGGTGTCCGCCTCGAAGGTGTCGGAACAGGTCTTATTAGTGATCGCATTAGTGTAATTCAGAAAATACGTCACGGGATTGCCCGGGGCGGCAGTGGCCAGGTTGACTGTTTTGGTCAGGGTGATTTGGGCGGAAAGGAGAAACGGGCACAGGAAGGCGCCGAGTAGGAGTGTTGGAGTTAGTAAGAGGCGATAACGAGCGGCGTTCATATTCGATTTTGGAACGGGGTCACCCGACGGGAACCCTAGAGGGACTCTTCAAAGCCCCGGCTTGCTTCGATCCGATATCTCCTTCCAAAAGATAAACTTATTGGCGAAATTATACCCTCGAATGACATCAAATTGAGAGAACCTAAAATAAGGGTTTTTGAGGGGTTTTGGGGGGTGATCCTCTTCATTAGCTATTTCAATTCGCTTTTCGCTTCTTTTATCAACATAAGGATGGTTTCCAATTCCCCGCTATCACACCATAGGGCCCGGCAGGAATCGTTGGAACAGCGGTCAATGACCACTTGGGTCAGACTTGAATGGATGGTTTTACCCATCGGCCCCTGGCAATAGGGGCAATGGATCTCTGGAAAGACATCCCTTGTATTGAGGGGCCCCCTCTGGTGGTCCCGCCAATCCTTGGCCTTTTGGACATCCCCCGGATCAAAGTTTCCCGGGTCCCGGACGATTAGCCGGTCCAAAACACCGGCCCGCAGTAGGTAACCCCCGCAAAAAGCGCATTTTTCCACTTGTACTCCCTCGAAAGCTTGCTCGACCAGGGAGACACGGCAGCGAGGGCATTTTTCACCCGTGACCGAACCCTGGACCTGCTGCTGGAAGAGGGGTTGGAGAAGGGAAATCTCCGAGGCCTTTTGAACATCCTGGGAACCCGCGGGGCAAACCCAGGTTCCGGGGGTCAGGGTGCCGAGGGCCAGGAGCTGGGGCCCGTTATAGGGCCCCAGCCATTGGTTGTTCACGTAAGCCATAAAGCCCTGTCCCTCCTGAGCAGAAGAATCGACCACCCCGGAAGATCTGGATAGATTTACATCCGCTTCCTTTTCATCCAATTCCTGGAGGGTTTTCAAGTCGCTCTTGGCCCAATTCAGGAGTTTCACCAATCGTTTATCAACCGGGGGATGGGTGCTGAAAAGGGTGGCCATGAACCCATCTTGCTCGGCCAGCTCGGAGGCCTGGGGGTCCAGGATAAAAACGGCCGAAAAAGCGGGGGCGCTGTCTCCCCGGTAACGATGGGAGATCTTGTAAAGAGATTCGGCCAGGGAAAGAGGGTCCTTACAGAGGGCCACGCCGTCAGCGTCCGCCAAATATTCCCTTTCGCGGGAAATGGCCATGCCGATGAGTTTGGTCAAAAGAAAACCGAACCCTGAAACGGCCCACAGGAGCGTGATGATGAAAATCGCCCCTCCGCTCCCCCGGCCCGAGGAAACGTTACGGGAGCCTTTCATCATATCCCCCAAGGCCGCGTGGATACCCCCGAAAACGCTGAAAAGAAAGGTGGCGGTGCTGACCAGCCGGGAGTCCTCATGGAGCAGGTGGGCCGCCTCATGGGCGATCACACTGGAAAGTTCCTGCGCGGTCAATTTGGACAAGAGGCCCTCGGTGGCCCCGATGGCGCAGCTGCCCTTGCCGTCCTGAAGCGAGAAGGCGTTGCACCCGGGTGTCTCGAGGACCACCGGGCGGATGCCATGGATTCCCGTGGCCGCCTCCGCCTCGGAAACCTGCCGGATGAACTCCTGGTGGTACTGGTCCTTGGGATCGGCGTTTTTTGCCCCAATCGCCTCCAACATGTCGCTGAGGGTTTTGGCCCTCACAAAGGCAAAATGAAACACCGCCACCAGGGCCGCGATGCCCGTCGCCCAAAGGGCGATGGGTCCGAAAGGGATGCCCCTCCAGACATGAAAACAAAGGGCGAAACCGAAAACTCCCGCGAAAACCATCAAGTTGGCGAAAAACACGTAAAGAATTATGAGGAGGATGAACAGCAGAACCGTGGCCCGGCGGGTCCGGGCCTTTGCCTCAAAAACAGTCTCTTCAGGCAGCTTATAAAACATGAAAAAACCTCACACATATATATCCGGGAAGGTTAATAAAACCTGTACCGGGTTTTAAAACTTGACCTGAGGAGCTTCTTTTTCCACTTCCGCTGCTTTTAGGTAATCCCGGGCCGTGAAACCGAAGGGGCCCGCCACCAGGTTGGAGGGAAACTGCTGGATCAAGGAATTGTAGTTCGCCACCACATCGTTGTAATGGCCCCGCACATAGGCGATCTTGTTCTCGGTGGAAGTGAGCTCCTGTTGCAAGCCCATGGCGTTTTCATTGGATTTAAGGGCCGGGTAATTCTCCCAGACCGCCATGAGTCGGCCCAATCCGTTGGTGATGTCGTTTTCCGCTTTGAGGCGATCCGGCATGTTCGAGGCCCCCATGGCATTGGCCCGGGCCTGCATGACCTGGGTGAGGGTGCTCTTTTCGAAATCCATGACGCCCTTGACCGTTTCCACCAGATTGGGGATCAAGTCATGGCGCCTTTTCAGCTGGACGTCGATCTGGGACCAGGAATTGTCCACTTCCACCCGGTAACGCACCATGGTGTTATAGACCGAGATGACATAAAGGGTCAAAACCCCCAGGACGAGGAACAAAAACGCCGCGAGTGCCAGAGCGAACCACATAAAACCCTCCCAGATCATAATGACAGCCGGCATCAGTATAGGATGAGGGAGGGGGCCGGGACAGGTGCTATTTCTTGGGGTTTCGCCCTTACTTTTATCCATTTGCGATGCCCCTTTATAGTTGACAGGGTCTTTGGCCTTCGCTACTCTTTGGCCCTTAAATTTAGCTTTTGATCTTTCACCTCATTCCGGACGGCGGAGGAACTGATGGGCTCCAAAAAGAAAAAAGATAAGAAGAAAAAAACCAATAAAAAAACTTCCATCAAAAAGGTGAAGGCGGCGGTTAAAGTTTCCCCCAAAAAAGTCGCCGTGAAGGTCGTCCCCGCCAAGAAGAAAAAAATCCGGATCGACCCCGCTTTCCAACCCTTGCTGAAAAAACTCCAGGAACGCCGAAACGAGATTACGGGCCAGGTCAACCACCTGGAAATGGACCTTCGCGAGGAAATCGCGGATAACCAAAACATGCCAGGCGATATGGCCGACCACGGATCGGGCGAGTTGAGCCAGCATCTTTCCGTGACCCTGATGGAAAATGACCGGATCGAACTCGAGCGTATCGAAAAGGCCATCTCCCATCTGCAGGATGGAACCTATGGCAAATGCGAGGTTTGCGAGAAAGCCATCCCCATGTCCCGGATGAAGGCCATCCCCTGGGCCACCCGTTGCATCAATTGCCAAAGCCGGTTTGAGGGAGCCTGATTTTTTCGCTTTAAAAGCCCAATAGGGAAGTCAAGAAGCGGCCGTTGACGGTCTACGACTCGGCCGATAGCATGGTTTCATGTCACCTCGTATGATCTTCCTTGGTCGATTGTTGTCCGGTCTGCTGGTCTTTTCCTTTATGTCACCCGCCCATGCTTGGGCCAAGCGCCATCAACGGACTCCCACCCCCACCGCGACCTTTTCTGACACGCCCACCGAGACCCTGACGCCGACCCCGACCCCGGCTCCCCTCCCCCGCTTCTGGACGGGGGACAAATTTTATACTTTCGACGCCATGTGGGGTTCCAAGGGGACGGACCTGGGCAAACTGAACGTGCCCGAGGGGATCGCAGCGGGCCCTTCGGACAACTTGTATATCTGCGATACCGCCAACAGCCGGATCCAGATTTGGAACAGCGAGGGAAAGCCCCTTCGATCCATCGGCTCCTTCGGCTCTTCCGCCACCTGGCGTAACTCGCCCCAATTCAACCATCCGGCGGGACTTCTGGTCCTTCCCAGCGGCGAGCTGTATGTGGCGGATACCCAAAACCACCGCATCGTGGTGGTGGACAGAAACGATTTGGTCATGACCTCTTGGGGAAGCCAGGGGGTCGCGGAAGGACAATTCAACCAGCCCCGGGACATCAAACTCGACCATTATGGGAATATCTGGGTGATGGATACGGGAAATTCCAGAATCCAAAACTTCAGCACCATGGGGGTCTTCAATTTTACCCGGGGCGGGTTTGGAACCCAGGACGGGCAATTCAACCTCCCCTTGGGATTCGCCCTCAACCGGATCGACCAGGCCATCGTTTCCGACACGGGCAATTTCCGGTTCGAGGTTTTCAACGACCTCTCGGTGGCGGCCACCAACCTGGCGCCCATGACCATCGAGGGCATGTACGGTGACGGACCTTTCCAATTCAAGGAGCCGGCGGGGGTCGCGGTGAGCCGGGGAGGCCTGATCGCCATCGTGGACGGCCTGACCGCCCGGGTGGAATTCTTCAACAGCTTGTTCGAGTTCGTGGGTGAATGGCGGGCCAAGGATGACATCTTGAGCGCGGGCTATTCCCCCCGGTACCGGGGCGCCATCTTCGACTCTCAAGACCGTCTCTACCTGACCGACTTGCAAAACAACTGCATTGTTCGTTTGCGACCATTGGCGTCTTACCTTGGTAAAACTCTTCCGCCGCCCTCGACCAACCGTTCCTCCCAGCCCAATGGGACCGCCCTCCCCTCCCCGACCTCAACGGCCCCACCGGAGGATTCGGCGCCTTACGGACAGGACTACCCCATCCGCTGAATTCCTACCGTCCTTTTCAGGTAGAGACCCCTTTCTACCTATGGTAAACTCCCCCCTCGTCGGGCCAATCCAATATCAAACTTAAATTAGGAAGAATGAACAAAACCATTTCCATCGTCACGGGGGGGGCCGGGTTCGTTGGGTCCCATCTTTGCGATTTCCTGATCGAAAAAGGCCACCATGTCGTCTGCGTGGACAACCTCATCACGGGTAAGATCGAAAATATCGCCCACCTGAAAAGCCATCCACGATTCCGTTTCGTCAAACGGGATGTCATCAAGAAGCTGCCCCGGTTTTTAAGCAATATCACCCGCGGTTTCCCCCGCTTTTTTCCCAAGGCCAACTATGTCTTCCACCTGGCCTCCCCCGCCTCACCCGTGGGATACATGAAAAATTCTATTCAGACCATTTTGGTCAATTCGATGGGCAGCCTCCAGTTGCTGGAATACTGCCGCAAACGCAAAACCAAGTTCCTCTTCGCCTCCACCTCGGAGGTTTACGGCAACCCCAGCGTCCATCCCCAAGTGGAGACCTATTGGGGCAACGTGAATTCCTTCGGTCCCCGCTCCTGCTACGATGAAAGCAAGCGCCTGGGTGAGGCCATCATCTATGAGTACATCAATAAATTTGACGTGGACGCCCGGATCATCCGAATCTTCAATACTTATGGCCCCCGGTTGAATGAAAACGACGGGAGGGTCGTCTCCAACCTGATCACCCAGGCCTTGGCCGGTGAACCCCTGACCCTATACGGGGATGGGTCCCAAACCCGCAGTTTTTGCTATGTCTCCGACCTGGTCCGGGGTATTTGGGCGGCCATTTCGACGGAAGGAACCAAAGGGGAAATCTTCAACCTGGGCAATCCCCAGGAAACCAGCATTAAGGATTTCGCCACCACGGTACAGGCTCTTTGCGGGGGAAAAGGGATAAAAGTTGAGCATAAACCCCTGCCCCAAGACGATCCCATCCGCCGGAAACCTGATATTTCCAAGGCCCTAAAGGTCCTCGGTTGGAAACCCAAGGTTTCCTTAAAAGAAGGCCTGGCTTACACCATTGATTATTACCGCGGTAGAATATAACCTTAGCAGTCCATGACAAATTAAAGATTGCTTGTAGGCGGACTGCTAACTCCAAGAGTTGATCTTCTTCTTGGGGTGAACACTTAGGCCGAAAGCCCATTTCCCAACCCTGAGGTTTTCATGAAAACAGCTGTACTTTACCCTCCCTTCCGTAAGGATGGCGAGCTTCCATTGCTGACGCAGAACCGCCACTTGAAGTTCTCAAAAACTCTGGAAGTCCGGATTTTTCCCCTGGTTCCGGGCCACTTGGCCACCAATTTGAAGCACCTGGGCCATGAGATTCTATGGCTGGATGGCATCAACCGCCGCATGTCGGATGCGGAATTCGAAAAGCACCTGGACGATTTCAAGCCCGAGATCGTCTTCCTGGAGACCAAGGCCCCCGTTGTCAAGCGCCACTGGAAATACATTGAGGAACTCAAGACCCGCTACCCCGGCATGAAGACCGTGCTCATGGGGGACCATGTTACCTATTTCCCCGAGGAATCTATCCTGAGTTCCCAGGTGGATTACGTCATCACGGGGGGAGACTACGATATCGTGGGGCGCAACCTAGTTCAGCACCTCGCGGGTAAGGAACCCCTCGGCCCCGGCCTCTGGTTCCGGGACGCGTCCGGAAAACCCGCTACCACCGGTCCCCACAAGCTCACGGACGCCCTGGATTCCCTTCCTTTTATCGACCGGGAACTGACAAGGTTTCTGGATTATGGCGAAGCCTATCTCCTCCGTCCCACGGCCTATATCCTGACGGGCCGGGGTTGTGGAGCTTCCGAACATTCCCCCGGCGGAGTGGGTCTCTGCACCTTCTGTATCTGGCAGCACGCCCTCTGGGGCAAAACCGCCCGCCTGCGGTCGCCCGGTAATGTGGCCGCCGAGATGGAAATCTGCATCAACAAGCATGGAGTCTGGGAATTTTTCGACGATAACGAGTCGGGCCCCATCTACAACATCGAATGGCTCAAGGAATTCGAAAAAGAACTTAAATCCCGCAAGCTCCTGGGCCGCTTCCAATTCTCCTCCAACTGTCGGGCGGATACCCTGAATGAAGAAGTGGTGGACCTTTTGGTCCGCTGTGGCTGGCGCCTATTGAAAATCGGCCTTGAGTCAGGTTCGGACTACACCATAAAACACCTGGCAAAATGCGAAACTGTTGATTTGATCAGCAATGGGGTCAAAATGGCCAAGGACCGGGGCTTAAAAGTACTGCTGACGACCATGATGGGTTATCCTTGGGAAACAGAAGAGGATGTCCGCAAGACCTACGAGGTCACCCGGGAACTATTGTATTATAAGGTCCGCGCCGGGGACTGTATGCAGGCCTCGGTCGTGGTGGCTTACCCGGGCTCGCCCTTGTGGCGTGAGTCGGTGAATAAAGGCTGGCTTTTGATAGGGGAGAAGGATTACGAGAAATACGACATGAGCCACCCGATATTGAAGTCTCCCATCAACGCGAGCGAGTGGGCGACCAAGACTTGGAATTTGATGAAGCACCCGAAATTCATATTCGGCCAGTTATTGACGGTACGTTCCCTCCGGGAACTTGATCTCTTATGGCGGGGTTTGCAGTCCTTATTGGGACATGTGAAGGATTACGGCGATCCCTTGCCGGAAAGCGCAGAACCCCATGGCACGCCCCAAATCGAAGCGGCCCGCTGAAGCCAAACCCCTTCCGGTAGTTCCTTCGAAAGACCCCACTCCCCGATGGAAGGTTTTCCTGGCCATGGGGATGTTGGGCGTCTGCCTGCTGGTCTTGTTCCTGTTTACCAGCGGAATATTACGGGACCTTTTTGCAGGTCCCAAAATCCCCCTTCCCCGACAAGTGGGCCCGGTCACCCTGGGACAGACCCTGGAGGAACTCCAGCCCCGGTTCACGAGCCTGAAAAAACTGCTTCGGCCCTACAATAACGATCCCCAATTCCAAATCGCCACTTTGAGCATTCAGGACGGCCTTTCGGGCATGTCGAAAGCGGATTTCATCTTCTTCCATAACCAGCTTTATTTCATCTCGGCCGAATGGGACGGGGCCGAGTCCAAAGCCCTCCCCGTGAATGAGTGGGCCCATCAATTCCGCCGATGGAACCAAACCCACCATCCCAGTGACGAAAAACTAAAGGATGGCGTGACCTTGAATGAATGGAACTTCGCGGACGGTTCCACCGAAATGACCGTCATGCATCTGGACTACCCCGGAAACAACCAAACCCTCCAACAGTTGCGGGACGCCACCAACTCCCCGGCCCAGGCGGCCTTCGCCAAATACCGCCTGGAAACGAATGGGTGAGCCCAACC
>CAWKIF010000160.1:0-18354 GCA_963849485.1 candidate division FCPU426 bacterium
ATTCATTAGTTAACCCGTAATTAATTTAAACTTTCCAAATAATAACCCTTTTGTTAAACTTTAACCCTAATTTCACTTTACTCCCCGAGGCTACTCTCAATGAAATTTCGCTTTTTCTTCCAGCCTTCCTTTTGCTTTTGAGTCTCCAAAATTCAACGTTGGCCGTAGGCCCCACTTATGTACGGGATGCCATCGCGGTTTCCGCCGAGTGGACCCAAGCCAATAGTCCTTACGTAATTCAAAATGATATTGTCGTTAATAAAGGCGCTGTCTTGACCGTGGATCCGGGCGTGACAGTGCAGTTCCAGGCCCCAGCTTCCGGTAAACCAGGATCTGGACCAAACCTCGTCATTCAGGGCGGGTTGAGGGCGATCGGTAATTCTGTGACTCCCATTTCATTTGTTCCCGCAGTGACTGGGTCGCTATGGGGCGCTTTGTATTTCGCGAACGCTGATTCCATCAACGCTGTTTTGCAAGGATGCCTAATCAAGGGGGGAGAATTATTTTTAACGGCTGTTCCCCCACCATTACTCAATGCGCCATTTATGGTTCAAAAACAGGGCTGGAAGTCCTGGCGAATTCACAGGCCCAAATCATGGGGAACCGCATTACGGCGAACGGCGTGGGCATCGCACTTTTGCGCGGATACGGCAAGCCCGGTTATTTCTAAGAATGAAATCTACAATAATAATTTTGGGGTATACCTGAAGGATTTCGGAATACCCACCATTTCAGATAATCACATTTACAATAACATCAAGTACAACATGGTGAACTATTCGGCCAAACCTTTAGCCGTACCCAATAACGATTTTCGCTTGACGGATGCCCAGCAAATCATGCGAACGATCTACGATGGCGCTTACAATCCCAGTTACGGCCGTTTGAATTTCATGCCTTTTGTCGGCATGGCTCGGAATCTCAAACTGCTCCTGCCGTCACTTCTTCAACTGCGAATGGCCAGGAAAAACCATCCATCCAAGAAGAGGATTTTTGGAGTTATGGGCGTCCTTTTGATGCGATGAAGGTCAGTAATTTAGATGCTCAGAAAAAGAAACCCTCAAGCGCCATTAAAATACTTGCGATCGGAGCCACTGCAGTGGTGACAGTGGTCTTGCTATTTATTTAAAGCACTAAGTCTTTATGTTCCTTTCGTTTTTATTTCAAAAGATTAATAGTTTTTCATGACATATCCCTCATCCGCTTTCCGCCCCCGCCTTTAACTTTCTCGATGATCTTGCCCTGGAGATATGCGAGGATAATATTCATTCGCCGCATGACCCTTGATCCGAATTTTTTTTAATCTGGAAAACCATGTACATTGAAAAACGCAGGGAAAACCGGGTTTGTCTCTCTTGCCAGCCAAGTTCAAAGTTTTTGACTTGGGGCGGCTGCCGGAAGAAGTGAAGGATGGGCATCTGGAAGGAAAGGCCCACATTCAGGATGTGAGCTTGGGGGGGCTTCAGGTTCTTTCCGCGGTTCAACTTAAAGAAGGGGATGTCATGGAATTGGAAATGGAAATCCCCGGGAAAGAGAAAGACGCGCTCTGTCGCCAAAGTGGCATGGAGTCGGGAGGTGCATCCCGGAGGTTCCTGGCAATGCGGAATCCATTTTATCCCAGTCTATGATGAAGATTTAACTGTATTGAAAGATTTTTTCGGAGTTGGGAGCTTGGAGGAATGAACGCTCCTTGGAAAAATCCACGCGCTTTGAGGGTTCCTGTTCGGATCCCATTTCGTTTGAGGTTGTTGCATTCGCCAGCAGGGGAGAAAACTGAAACGGATTTTCACAACGGAAACAACTGTGATGTCCAACTTGAGCCGGACGGGTTTTTTCCTTTCCACCAAGAACTATTTTGAAGTGGGGTCGGTCCTTGAAATTGAGGTTCCTATTGAGACCATCAATGAGGTTATCCGGGCGGAGGTTGAAGTCGTACGTGCCAACAACCAGAATTATCCCAGCCAGGGTCGGTTTGAATACGGACTCAAATTCACCTCCATGCACCCTCATTTCCGGGAAGTATTGGGGGACTATTTATCGGCTTTCGGGGCGTAAAATCTGCACTCCCAAGAGGATATTCAACCTTTTATTGCCCTCGATAGACCCTCATGCTAGAATCCAGCCTCAATTTTTCCATTAAGGAGATTCCATGCGTTTTATTTCTTTGTTTCTAGCAGCCTTTTTAGCCGCGGGTTGGGCCTTGGCGGGTGACATGAAAATTGCCACGGTTGATCTTCAAAAGCTTTTCAAGGATTATCCGGGGACCCAAACAGCGGAAAGCAAATTGAAAGATATCGAGAAAAAGAAAATCAAAGAATTGACCCCTATGGAGGATGAGTTGAAGGACCTTCAAAACGAGCTGCAGAATAATAGCTCGGTCCTATCTAAAAAAGAAAAGCAGGAAAAGAAAGAGTTGTTTGGTATGAAAATGGATGAATACACCAAGGCCAAGTCCCAAATGCAGTTGGATCTGCAGACCAAGGAAAGCGATATGACCCAAACCGTCTTGGGTGAGATTAAGGGCATTATCGCCGGTGTGGCGAAGGACAAAGGGTATGATTTGGTGTTGGATTCTGAGAAAACCGCCTATGTCAAAGGCGGGTCGGATCTGACGGATGACGTCGAGAAATCGAGTCAATTCAAGGCGTCTGCCGACAGTTCGAGCTCTAAGTAAAACTTTTTCCGGAAGCGGTGGTCATGGCCCTATCCTTCACCCTCCGCGATTTGGCTTCCGAAATCGGCGGAACATTTACGGGGAATGGCTCCCTAGTGTTGACCGGTTTGGCGCCCCTAGATGCGGCGGGCGAGGGCCAACTTTCTTTTTTGACAAATCCTAAGTACGCCAAGTTGGCCGGGGTCACTCAAGCCTCGGCCATTTTGACCGAACGGCCCCTGTTAGATGTCAACAAGCCTTTCCTTTTAGCCCCAAATCCCTACGCCAAGCTTCCAAGATTAATCCAGCTTTTTTATCCCTCGGTCCAACCAGAACCCGGCATTCAAGATGGGGCATGGGTCCATCCCCAAGCGACGGTTGATTCGACGGCGACTCTATATCCAGGAGTAACCGTATCTTCTGGGGCCAAAATTGGAGCGCGTTCAGTCCTTTACCCCGGTGTGTTTTTGGGCCAAGAGGCATTAATAGGCGAGGATTGTATTCTTTACGCCAATGTCACCGTACGGGAAAGATGCCAACTTGGAAACCGCGTCATACTTCAACCGGGAGTGGTTATTGGAGGGGATGGTTTCGGGTTCGCCCCAGAGGCGGGATCCTATGAAAAGATTCCACAGGTGGGAAATGTTGTTTTGGAAGATGACGTGGAAATCGGGGCTAATACCTGCGTGGACAGGGCGGCCTTGGGGTCGACTCGAATCGGGAAGGGAACCAAGCTCGATAACCTGATCCAAATCGGCCACAATGTGGTCATCGGAGAGAATAGTATTATCGTTTCCCAGACAGGTATATCCGGATCCACCCATATCGGAAACCATGTTGTCATGGGGGGGCAGGTGGGCCTGGCGGGTCACCTGAATATAGGGGACTATGTGACCTTGGCCACCCGAACCGGTGTGATGGAAGACATTCCGCAAAAGGGCGTCTACTGGGGTTCGCCCTCCAGCCCGATGGCAGTGGAAATGAAAAATGTGGCCGCTTACCGCCAACTACCAGAGATGATCAAACGCTTACGACGCCTGGAAAAAATTGTTGAAAAACTCGAACTGAAGGAAAATCCTTGAGATTCCAACGGACACTTTCAAGGCCAGCCCAATTTGAAGGCCTTGGACTTCATACGGGAAAAACGGCGCACCTAACGGTGCGGCCCGCTCCGACCGATTCCGGAATCGCCTTCTACCGGACCGACCTTCAAGCCTGGATCCCATTGAACCCAAGGGCTGTGACCAATACGGCCAGGGGAACCACCCTTAGCGGGGAAAAGGGTGCCAACGTTTGTACGGTGGAACACCTGCTCGCGGCCGTGAGGGGTTTGTTCCTTGATAATTTGGTCATTGAAATCGACTCTGAGGAAATTCCCATCATGGATGGGAGCGCTATGCCCTTCTATCAGGCACTGGAATCCTCCAACCCCGTGGCACAAGACAAGCAGGTGGAACCCATCCGGGTGACGGAACGGATTGAAATGTCTTTTGGCGATATTTTGGTCCAAGCGGAACCAGCGGATCGATTAGAGCTCCACTGCCACGTTTCTTTTCCATCGCCGGGTCTAGAAAACCAATATTTCGAATTTGTCTTGGAGGAGGGTTCCTTCCAACGGGAGTTGGCCCCAGCCCGTACATTTTGTTTTGAGCAGGAAGTGGAAATGCTTCGAAAGCAGGGCCTCATTAAAGGGGGCGATTTGAACTGTGCTGTCGTCATTGGTAAGGAGGGGATCGTGAATCCCCCTCTCCGTTTCGAAAACGAGATTGTTCGCCACAAGACGCTTGATTTGTTAGGCGACTTGGCTTTGTTGAACCGGCCTCTGTTGGGAAAAATCACGGTCAGAAAGGCCGGCCACCGCTATCACGTCGAATTGGCGAAAGCCATACAGGAAAAATTCGGCGACGGGAAAAACAAACCCGTGGCCCACAAGGGGGAGATGAAGATGATCGACATCCTGGGAATTCAAAAGGCCTTGCCACACCGATATCCGTTTCTGCTCATCGACCGAGTTCTGGAGCTGGGTGAGAAAAAAGTGGTGGCGATCAAGAACGTCACGATTAACGAAGCTTTTTTCCAAGGTCACTTTCCAGGCCATCCCATTATGCCGGGGGTCCTGGTGATCGAAGCAATGGCCCAAGCCGGGGGCATGATTTTCCTTCACGGGGGTGACGGCAAAAAAATGCTTTACTTGGCAGGAGTCGACAAGGCCAAGTTTCGCAAGCCCGTTCTACCTGGGGATCAAATCCGGTTTGAGGTGGAAGTAGTGGTGTTAAAAGCAAAGGTCGGAAAGATCGCTGGCAAGGCCATCATCGACGGTAAAGTGGCTGTCCAAGCCGAACTAACCTGCGCCATTATTGATCGCGACGAAGCGCCCCAGGAATAAAGTATGTCCGACTTAACCATTGAAATTCATCCGACCGCGATAGTTCACGTAAAAGCCCAATTAGCCTCTAGGGTGAAGGTCGGCCCCTATGCGGTCATAGATGAGCACGTGAAGTTGGGGGAAGGAACGACCGTGGGACCCCACGCGGTCATCACTGGTCGAACTACCTTAGGTAGAAACAATAGGGTTTTTGCAGGTGCTGTGATTGGAAGCGAACCCCAAGACGTAAAATTTCATGGAGAAGAGACTTACCTCATTATCGGGGAAGGTAATTTGTTTCGGGAACATTGCACAATTAATCCTGGAACAGGTGAAGGGTCCCGCACCGTGATCGGGGATGATAACTGGTTCATGATTCAAACCCATGTGGGCCACAATTGCGTGATCGGAAGCCATATCAAACTGGCCAACCTGGCCACCCTGGAGGGCATGTGCTTATCGAGGATTACGCCACGATTGGGGGGGTTACCCCTGTTCACCAGTTCTGTCGTGTGGGATGTTATTCAATGATAGGGGGCGGATTTCGGGCAGTTCAAGATGTGACTCCTTATATGATCGCTGGAGACGAACCCCTCCGGATTCACGGGGTCAACCAGATCGGCCTGGAACGGAATGGGTTCTCGAAAGAAACGATTGAAACCCTGAAAAAAGCCCATAAGGTCATTTTCCGAAACAACCTCACACTCAAAGAGTCCTTAAAGGCCCTCAAAGAGGATTTTCCACTCCTGCCCGAGATCAAGCATCTCATCGATTTCCTTGGTTCTTGCGAACGCGGTCTCGTGCGCTGAGACCTTGAAATCACTAGAACCCATCGGATTAGTGGCGGGAGACGGGGGTCTCCCCATCCATTTTGCCCATCAGGCCAAGAAGGGGGGTTACCCTCTCTTCCTATTTGCCTTGAAAGGAGAGGCCAACGAGAACCTTTCCTCCCTGGCAGAGGCGTCTTGTTGGGCTCACCCAGGACAGGTAGGCGCCCTCCTCTCATTCTTTAAAAGAAAAAAAGTAAAAAAGATCGTGTTTCACGGAAAAGTTCAACATGGTTCTTTTTTTCAGAAAGTCAAGTTCGATTGGAAAGGATTGGCTCTCTGGACCCAAACTAAGGATAAATCGGGGTCGGGGTTATTAAAGGCCCTTGCGGTGGAAATGAAGAAGGAAGGCCTACAAGTGCTGGATGGGCGGTTTCTGATGGAAGAATTGGCGGTTCCAGCCGGATGCTTGACCCGGAAGCGCCCCTCGCTGGATACGCTCCGCCAGTTATCCGATGGTATCCGTCAGGCGAGGCAGTTGGCACGGCTCGGAATCGGTCAATCCATCGTGTCCCAAGCGGGAACGGTTGCGGCAGTGGAGGCCATGGAAGGCACGGATGAAACCATCCGAAGAGCCGGGAAATGGTCGGGCAAGGGAACAATCCTTTACAAGGCCGCGGGACCTAAGCAGGACTGGCGATTCGATGTTCCGACTGTCGGCTGTCAAACTATTCAAGCGCTTGCTCAAGCGGGAGCCGCGGGGATGGTCCTGGAGGCGGGTAAATCTTTCATATTGGAGAGGGTTAAAACAATACAATTGGCGGATTCTAAAAAGATATTTATTTATTCTTTTTAAGTTTGTTTTTGGGTATTTGCAGGGAAGCCTGAAACTTCATCGGTTTTTTCGAAGGATCATAATTGGCCCCATCACCGCGAAAACAAGATTAACACTCCAGATCGCGAAAAATGGAGGAAGGGTCCCCCCCTCTCCTAACGTGTGACCAATTTGCATTCCGCCGATATATGCGAATCCCACCAGAAGACAAATGCCGAAACTGGCAACGATCCCGCTGTATTTGCCCATGGACCATCCCCAGGGAACACCCAAAAGAGCCAGGATCACACAGCCGAAGGGAAAGGCCAACTTATTGTGCAGCTCCACCAGTTCTTTATGGCAATCCAACCCATTTCGCTCTAATTGATGGATGTAAAGGATCAACTCGGCGATGGAAAGCTCCAAGAGATCTTTTTGCTCTTTCGTGAAATCGGATGGTTTTTCAGGCAGGTCGATAACCGTTCGGTCAAAGGGTGTGGCTTGAACCTCGTCATCAGTCCCGTTGAATGTTCTCAAGTATCCGTTTTCGAAGACCCAGCGGCCATCCTCGTAATGAGCGCTGTGGGCATCGATTCTGGATTTCAAGTGGGAGGCGTTGTCAAATTGGAGGATCACAATATCGCTCAAGGTGTTTTTGGACCCGTCGAATGTCCCGATGTGGTAAAGCGCGTTGCCCTCCCCCCGAAGAGAGAGGTTCTGTTTGAAAGCTTCCGTGGAAGTTTCGGTATGATGCTCGATCTCGACATCCTGCGTATGGCGTCGAATCTGGTTGGCCTTTGGGACGACAATTTCCGAGAACAGAAGGCTTAAAAAGCAGATTACCAAGCCGGCAAAAAACAGGGGTACGGCGGCGTGGTAAATGTTAGCCCCTCCCGCCCGCATGGCCGTCAGCTCGCTTGTTCTCGCCAGCCCCCCCAGCGAGAGCAGAACTGCCATCAGGACGGCCAAGGGGATGATCAACTGGATGAGCCCGGGAACCTGGGACGCGAGGTATTTGAAAGTCAGCCAAAAACCCGGATGATTGCTGATAATGAAGTTCAATTCTTCCAAAACCTTGGTGATCAAAATGATCACGGTGAATCCCATCAAGGCCAGCAGGAAAGGCTTGATGAACTCAGAAAGGATATAGCGTGTGAGTATTTTCATCGACGCCCTCTTCCTTTCTTTTGCGTAGGATTAGGGTCTGGCTGCATCGGAGAGGGCGCGACCCGGAATGCGGATTGTTCGGAAATAACCATGTAATAAATTAAAAATCCCGCTGCTGTTAACAGAATATTGCCCCCCCAAAGGCCCACCTCAAGACTCACCACACCCTTTTGGGCCAACAGGTTACCAATGGTAAAAAGAAAGTAATAAAAAAAGATCATGACGAGACCCAGGACAAAACCAATAAAGCCCTTGGACCTGACCCACAATCCGAGGGGTGCGCAAAACCAGGTCAAGGCCAGGCAGGCAAAAGGAAGAGAGAGACGTTTTTGGTATTCCATCATCATTTGTTTTTTCATTTCGGGGTCTTGGCTGGATTGGATGGCCTGTCTTAACTCGCCCAAATTGAGGTCCTCGTATTCCTTTTTCACATCCGACATTTGGGACAACTGGTTCTCTAGGTTCAGGCGGATCACATAACGGTTGAAGTAAAGGCGATTATAAGTTTGGTAGTTAGCGTTATCCCAGGTCATTAACCCGTCATCCAATTGAAAAAACACCTGGAAGCTTTTCGGGTTGGTGATCAAAAGCCCATGTTTGGCGAGGGTGGTTTGAACGGGCGCGTTTGGGGAAGCCCGGTTGAACATGTGAACGTTCGCGAAGGTTCCGTCCTGGGCCAGTTGGTCGATATAAAACTGATAGCCCTCGAAGAGGTCGATGAACACCTTTTCCTTGATGGCGATGTCGGCCCGGTTCCGGAGTATCTTGAAATGAATCTTTTTGAAAGTGTAATTGGAGGCGGGGAGGAGCCGGTCGTTAAACAAGACCAGCATCCCGGTCAAGATCGCTGAAAACAGAAGCAGGGGCAGGATCAGGCGGAACAAGTGGACGCCCGAAGACTTGAAGGCGATGATTTCCATGTCGGAACCCATACGCCCAAAACCCAAGAGAGTCGCCATCATCATGGACATGGGGATCGTCGATGAAAGGACAAAGGGGATCAAACTCAAATAAAGAAGCAGGGTATCCGAGAGGGGGGCTTGTTTATTGAGGATGAGATCCAGCAGCAAAAACACCTTGTTGGTCATGAAGAGCAGGGTCAAAACGGAAACGCTCAACAAAAAAGGGGGGAGGGTTTCCTTCAGTACATATCGATAAACGGTCTTCAAGGAATCCCCTTGTTGAAGGCGTTGTTTCCTCTTGCGCCTTTAAGATTATTGAATGAGAAAAGCGACCCTTGTTAGAGGGCCGGGGGAAAGTATAACACGCGCCTTCGCGGGAGGGACCGGGTGTGAAGGAAGACGGCCATTCAGGGCTTTGATCCGACGAATGGGTTGAAGGGGGGCGGATTGGATGGAGGGATGGGGGTATGCTGTGATCGGGGGAAATATTTACGGCGGAACCCAGGGGGTTGTTATGATCATCGTGAGGCAGTGGGTTTCCGCTTGGAGGGGCGCCTGGCGCCCCGGAAAATTCCTATTCCTGGGGGAAGGTTTGAGCGAAGCTTGGGAACGATTTTTTTCACTCGACTTTGAACGATACTTTTTTCGCTCTTCCCTGCGATTGCTGGGAGTTTGGAATCCCCTTTGGACTCTTTTAGTCAGCTTGTTTTGGGGCGAGTGGGATTTATCCTCCCTCCCCTTCCGTTGGACCTGGGCCCTGATTGAGGCGACGATGGCCTCGGCGGTGGCGCTCCTGGTGATGGCGGCATTCCAATGGTCCGACCGAAGGGGATGGTGGATTAGGGTCCCGTTCCTGGGCCGTCCGGGGGGAGGGAAGTATTTGGTCCTGATGGCGGTCTTGGTGCCACCGGGAATCATCCTGTCTCTACACGGGATGATAGGGTTCATTAATCTGATTTTTCCAGGGGACCCCATGAAGGCACAATTTCATTGGGATTATTACGGCAAGGGTGTTTTCGGCGGCTGGCTTTTGCTGCTTGAGTTTTTCATCTTCAAATCCTGGCAGGATACCCGGGACGAGGCAAGATTAAGCCAACTCAAAGCCCGCGAGCTGGAAAAAGAACGGCTCCAGGCCTTGCTCAACCAGCTCAAAGACCAGATGAATCCGCATTTCCTTTTCAATACACTCAATACCGTGGCCGCGCTCATCCCGGAAAACCCCTCCAAAGCGGAACAGGTGGTCGTGAAGCTTTCAGCCCTCCTGCAGGGTATCTTGGCTTCCACCCGGCGAACCCATCACTCCCTCACTAAAGAATTGGAGTTTTGCGGGGATTACCTTGAGATTGAGCAGGTCCGGTTTGGTCAGCGCCTCAATTGGCGATTGTCGGTTGATCCCTCCCTGGATCCCACAAGGGTGGAAGTACCCGTCCTGCTGCTCCAGCCGATCGTTGAAAACGCCGTGAAACACGGTCTTTCTTCCCTCGCCTCGGGAGGAAATATCTGGATCAAAGTCGGTTCCGAGGAAAAATGTCTTTTCATTCAAGTCATCGATGATGGGGTCGGATTCGGGAAATCTCCTTATTCAGGATCCGGGACTGCCTTGCCCAATTGCCGCAAGCGAATCGAATTGGCCTACGGGCAGGAGGGGAAGTTGGATATCCAAAACCGGGAGGGCGGAGGGACTCGAATCACCTTGCGGCTACCCTTGGATCAAACGACGAATAAGGGAGGGGTAACATGATCCGGCTTCTATTGGTAGATGATGAAAAGCCAGCTCGCGCTCGGCTTGCACGGCTTTTAAGTGAGATACCCGATGTCCAAGTTGTGGGAGAAGCTTCCAATGGGTTGGAAGCCCTCGCGGTGGCTCAAGAATTGAAGCCGGATGTGGCTTTGCTGGATATTGAAATGCCCGAGTTGAACGGTTTGGAAGTGGCGGAAGCTTGGGTTGAAAACGGACCCGCCGTCATATTTGTGACGGCTTACACCGAGCACGCCTTAAGGGCCTTTGAGGTTTCCGCTTTGGATTATCTGGTCAAGCCCGTTTCGCCGGACCGGCTGGTGGAAGCATTACAAAAAGCTCGCCGACACAAAAGCCAACCTGGGTTGGAACAATTCCAGGCCTTCATGGAAAAGTTCCAGGAAAAAAGAGCCAAACGTCGAATGGCGGTCAAATGCGGTTCCAAATATCGCGTGCTTGACCCCGAAAAGGTAACGGCGGTAGTTGCGAAGGATCATTACGCCTCCATCCTCGTAGAGGGACAAGAAATTCTATGTGACGACAGCCTGGACCGGCTGGCCCAAAGGCTGGATCCCACACGGTTTTTAAGAATCCATCGGGGGGCGGTCATCAATTTAGATTTTCTCAAAGAACTGGAACACCAGGGTGACCGGAAGTATCTGGCGGTCCTATCCGATGTAGCGAAAACGAAACTCCTGGTCAGCCGGGAAAGACTGGATGCCTTGAAGGAAAGGTTGGGTCTTGGTTAACCAGGTCCTCTTTAGGGGATGGGTCTCGGGTTTACGCCCTGATCCTCCTCCTCTCACCGGTTTCCTCGCTTCTGGGTCAAACCTCAATGCCCATCCCCTCACGCCGGGCGCCGATGGGCAACCAACTTAAGCCCCGCCGAGGAAGCCCAGGTCCTGAAGGCTATCGAATCCAAAAACGGGTCCTCCGGGGCGGCAACTCTGGATCTGGGAGGGGCGGGGGGACACCATCCGTGACTGCTACTCCAGCGGTCACAAATAACAATCCATCAACGAACTCCAACCTGACCGCCTCCCCTGCGGGGGCTTCGTCCGAAACCTCCGGCCCCCCCCAGCCCCCCACTGGATTGAGTGTATTAGTTTTGAAAGAAGGGGTGTATCTCTCCTGGGACGCTTCCTCCGATTCCACGGCCACATACAATGTCTACCGTTCCACGACCCCCGGTTCGGATTATCGCCAGATCAACTTGAAATCCCTGACCGCCCCATATTTTTTAGATGGGGTACCCTCCAGCATTGCCCCCCCTAAAAACGGCGAAAACTACTTCTATGTCGTGGCGGCCGCCGACTCACAGGGACGTTTGAGCGATTACTCGGACGAGATTTATATTGCCCCCTTTGGGATGGAAATCCCTGGGTCTGAGGAGGATAAAAATGCGGCCAAGAATGGGCCCGTATCCGGGCCCGCGGAGGAGGAACTCAAGATCCCAGAACAAAAAATCTTAAGCCTCTCCCTTCCCGCCGACACCCAACTTTCGATACAGGGGTACAAGAAAATTGAGGCCGATTTCGCGTTCCAAAAGTTCAACCGCCAGGATCAGAACGGGGTCCCTTCCGAAGTGGATAGTACAATCGTGAACCAGGAAATGGTCGTCAATCTGGAGGGGAAGGTCGGTAAGAACGTGGATGTGCATGTCGATTACAGCGACGTCAACCGGGCAGGGGGGGTGGACCAGAGTAAGCAAGAGATCTCAATCGTGTACCATGGTGAGAGCGATAGCCCCGTCCAGGAGGTGTCGTTCGGGGATCTGCAGATGAACCTGCCGAACACCGAATTTGCAGGGTTTAGCAAGCAGTTGTTCGGTTTACAAGCCAAGTTGAAATTCGACGATTTCAAAGTGACGGCCTTCTTCGCCCAAACGAAGGGCATCGCGGAAACCCGGGTCTTTAACGGCAATACGGGACAAGTGGACAAGGTGTTTAACGATATCGATTATATTCGGAGCAGGTACTACCTCATCACCAAGGAAGTGATCCCGGGGGTAAGCAACGGCGTGTCCCAAAATATGGCCTTACCCCAACCCAACAGCGAGCAGATTTGGGTCAACGCTGGAACCGGCCAATCCACCCTGGCCACCGGCACTAACTTTATCGGCCCCTTCGAACACTGGCTTCCAGGCCGGGACTACACCGTCGATTACACCACCGGGATCATCACTTTTGTCCGGGGCATTTCTTCTAGCTCACAAATCGTAGTAGGATTCATCAATAGGAATGGATCGTCCAGGGGCCTGTTCGCCTTGGGGACTTCGGCACAAACTGGGTCGCAAATCGCGGCGCAAATCTTGGGTAATGCCAACAATTTCGCTAATTATCAAGTCCCGCCGGATGGGGTGATCTATGGCGCCAACACGGCCCTCGCCTTCGACCAAAACCCGAACAACATACTTCTGAAGAATAACAACAACACCACCAGCAGTCTCTATCTGGTAAATTACTTCGACCTTGGCCGGGACAAGATCATTCCCCCCCAACAAGATCCGAACTTTGTCTTCCAAGTCATAGACCAAGGAACTAACAACGTCCTCCAGACTGGGCAGGGAGGGTTGGGAAATTCTTCACAACCATGGGCCTACGTCATGAACCAAGATTTCAATTACCTGTTTGTAACTAATACGAATAACACGAATGTTCCTGTAACCACAGGAGTCACCGCCAATTTTTCAGAGAGGGCCTTCGTGAATCCAAACACCGATCCCGCCTTGGGGACGGCAACAAACGGCATTTATAACGAGGCGACCGTTCCCAACAGCCTCATGCGGATTCACCTTGTTTACAAAACTCAGCTAAATTATTACCAGCTCAACCGGTTCAACATCATCCGGGGTTCGGAAACAGTCTTCCTGGATGGGCGTAGGCTCCGCCGGGACCCCCGTCGATCACGCCGACATCGACCGTCCGCGCTTCGGCTGACTGCGCGACAAACTCGGCGGCGAGGTCACCGCCGACGGCTTCCTGCGCCCAAAAACGGAGTGAGCGGGCCATAGGTCGGTGAATTCGGAATGGACTCGAAAGCTGACAGCCCTCGGCGGCGACGCAAGCAAGGCCGTTGACGCACAAGAAAGGATCAACCCAAAGATGCCGAACGCCCGGATATACGCCATGGGAGCGGCTTATATGTTAGGCGCGCTGCAATGTATATCTGATTACGATTTAGTCGTAATTCAGCGTATCGACAAGGCGAAGATCCGCCCGAAGCTTCTCAAATTGACGGGCTGGAAAGGGCCGAACCAGGTAGCGCTCGGCGGCGGCCCGAATCCTCGAATAGACCGTCAGATCGGCCGAAAGCCTCGAATACAGATCGAGCGCTTCGCGGCAACGCCCCATGGAATCAAAGCACTTGGCCAGATAAAGCGTCGCGACGTCGCGGCGCTGCTGATCGAGCTTCGGATCAAGCGCGACGCTTTCGAGATCGGCCGCGGCCTTGTCGAGCCCGCAGCTGCTCGAGCTCAACCAGCCCGCGCGCCAGGCGATACAGGGGCTCGTGAGGCTCATAGCTCACGGCCAGATTCACGTAAGCTTCGACGCTCGCCGCTTCCCCTCGATCATGAAACCTCGTTGCTTCACGATAGGCGATCAGCGCCGGCTTGTTCGAGACGTCGTCGGGCGTGCCGTAAGAAGCTCGCCGATGTCGATGTCGGCGGGACGCGAGTGGTCGGCGAAGTGCTCGAGGTCCTCGAAGTCGTTGAAATCAAGATGCACATACTGGCCGAAAGAAGCGGGCAAAGACGCGCCATTCGAAACCCAGAGCTCCCGGGTTTCGGGACGGAAGATGACCGCGGCGATCTGATGCAGTCCGGCCACGCCGGCGGGGGCATAGCTCATCCAGCGGTTCATCGCGCCGTCTTTGCGATCGGCCAGCATCTCCATCACGCGCTCAACCGAGATGTCGTCGTCTGAATCCGAGACCAGGGCTTTCAGGCGCCCCGAGACGATAGGCGCTGTCGGCGTCGAAGGTCGGTCCGAGCGAGGGCTGGCGCGTGCGATTGCGGAGCTTGAAGTCGTCATTGGTCGCAAGCGAGTCGCCGGGCGCGAACGTGAGGCTGCACCGGCGGTCCGTGGGACTGGACTCGAGCCGCGCGGCGCGCGGCACGCCGTTTCTGACGTCAACGAGGTTCATCAGCCAGCTGGCCGCCGTCGGACGCTGATTGCAGATCGCGGCCGCCTCCTCGATGGTGCGGGCGTACTCCATCATGTGGGTCGTGACCGACATCAGGGGCGAACCCTTGGCCGTGGCGTCGAGGCTCAGCACCGAGTGGACCGAAAGCGTCAGGCCGTGCTCGTTCATCGCGGTGAGCGCGCCGGCCGCGAGGCCGCCGGTGGTGACCGTGACATAGCGGTTTCGCCCGGGCTGCGCGATGTAATAAATCAATGGATAGGCGTCATACAGATTCACGCCGGGATAATCGAGCACGCGCCCGAAGATCGTGCGGCCGTGGGCCGAGTGGCCCGGCGCGATGATCACGGTCGAGCTGCTGAAAAGTGTTCTGGGAAGAAGCTTATAAGAGGGAAACGCGCTGTTTTCTTCGGGCCGCCGATTCCCATGAACAGCCGCCCCAGCAGATTAGTCGGCATAAACCAGCTGCAGGAGAACATCGGGGTTCAGATAGGCGAGCTTCAGGGTCGCGCCGCTCACGCCTGAGCCAGCCTGCAGTCGCTTGAGAAACTGAAGATCGTCGCGCCGAAGACCATGCGAAAGGGGGCCGTAGTAGTTCAGGTTGAGCTCAAGTCCCACAAAGGCTTCAGCCAACCGTTCTCCTGAATCAGGCTCGACCGCGTGACGGCATTCGAGACGAGCGCCGCGAGATCGGAATCAGGTCCTCGGCGAACACATCCGGCGGCGTGAGCCGGCGGCCGAACCGATCTCGTACGCGCCGCCTTTGAGGCGATAGAGCGACAGACCGTGAGTCTGAAGCATCAGCGAATCGCCCACCCGCGTGACGGGGGCGGCCTCAAGCGCGGCGCCGCCGCAACTCCACATCGCCGCACACGCCAATAGCCAGAAGGAAGTCTTGTAGGTCATCAATTACCTCTCTCCAGGTCGAGTGGGCAAAGCCTAACGACCGACCTTGCGGGAGCGTCAATTGCAAACACGGCCCACAGTGCCCTGCGCCGACTCTTTTGCTCCCGCGCCTGGGCCCGGTTTTTGCTTCCCGAGTGGTCTGAACTGCAATCCATTTTATAAAAAGGGAGACCTTCAAATGAAAATCAAACCGATTTTTTGACCATGCTTGCCGCGGGCGCTTTGAGCGTTCGGCGTCACGGCGCTGGCGCAGGACAGTGCGAAACCCGACTCCGACGCGAACAGCGCCGCTGGCGGCCAAGTTCCTCCAGCTGACCAGGGCATGAATACTGATTCGGGCATGAAACAGGACACAGGCGCGAACCAGGACACGAGTCGCGGCATCAGCTCGGACGAGACCACCACCACGGAAACGACTCACAAGCACAAGCACAAAGGCAAAAAGAAGAAGTCCGAGAGCTCGGAATCCGGCGCGGCCGGCTCGTCCGGCGCCGCCCCGGCGGGCGGCCAGTAATCACTTGAGGCAGGTCACCGGGTCCGGACGCGAACGCGTTGATTCCTCTGAATAAGACAGGAGCGTTCACGTCATGAATAAAAACAAAATTATTCGAAACATCGTTCTGGCTTCAGCCGGCGCTTTGAGTCTCAGCGGGCTCATCGCGGGTTGCGGGCGCAGCGAAGGCAAAGTGAACGACTCAGACCCGTCGGCTCAAGCCGTCACGCCGGTCAACGCCGCCGCGATCGGCGGCTACTCATTCAAGATGCCGGAGGCCGAGCTGGCCGGCAGACAGCAGAAACCCTATCAGCAAAGCCAGGGGTGCAAACCGGCCCCAAACAGATCATCGCGCTGAACAACTCGAAGTTCTCCGACTTCAATATGCATCTCGATTGCGCCAATCGCGTCGTCGACGCCGAGCCTCTCGACCAGAGCGCGAGAAGAGCCCAGCTGCCCATCGACTCGGATGGCACGGTCAGAGGCAATCTCCAGTATCCGGGACAGGTTAACAATGACGGCCAGGGCAATCAGCAGTGCTGGGTCGATTTCGTCGTCGCCTTCGACGGCAGAGCCAACTGCGACGATCGCGGCGGCCACTCGCTCTCGCTCAACACCATGGTCAACTTCATGAAAGCGAGACGCTCGACGATGACGCAGGCCCGGGCGCGAGCCGTGGATCGGGCAGTCATTCGCCACCAACCCGTCGCCCGCATCGGCATCCTACGCTGATCTGCCCGGCGGCGCCAGCCCGGGCGCGGCCATGACCGCGATCCTGATCACGCCCAATATCCCGATCGCGATTGGGGCGGCGGCGACGGCTACGATCGCTGGCGCGGCCATGACCACGACCGCAACCAGGACCAGGACCGCGACCGCGGCCATGTCGTCGTGCCGCGAAAACGTTTCGTCGTCGTGAATCCCTACCCCGATCGTGACGAAGGCCGATTACACCTGTCCGGACGAACAGAGCTCGAGCTCGGGGGCCTGGTGAGGCAAGCGCCGGGCGAGCTGAGAAGAGGCGTTTTGATCCTGGCCGCGATGGCCGCGGCCACCTCCTGCGGCCAAGATCTGAAGATGGCCTTTCCGGGGCCGTTCGGCCCGCCCAATGACGCCGACGTCGGGATCGCGAAAAACACCGTGACCAGTCACGCCTATGTCGGATCGACGCTGGTGCAGCAAGGCACGCTCGTGCACTTCGAAAACCAGGACGCCGTCTCGCACACGGTCACGGCTGACGACGGCTCGTTCGACTCAGGAGTGCTCCCCCCACAAGTAAAGTGGGCTTTCAGCTTCGACAATCTCGGAACGATCGGCGTGCACTGCCGGCTGCATCCGAACGAAGAGGGAAACGTCATGGTCACGACGGCTCAGACGGTCCCGGCCAACACCACTCCGGTTCTGGCCGCCGATGAATACGCCCGCTGCCGCTTCCCACGCCGCTGCCGACTCCGGCGCCGCTGCCGAACCCGTCAAACACCCTGCCCGACGTTCCGGGCAGCACAACCTCCGCGGGAACTCCGTGGCCCGGCTGAGAACCTCAGGCCCGGGTCTTGGGTTTTCGCTAGTTCTGATTCGCCGACGGCTGCACCGTGATGTTCTCTTCACTGAAGCGCGCCTGGTACTGCTGGCTCAGGTCTTCAGATGATTGATCTCATCGGTCATGCGGCCCTCGGAGTCGGTGGCCGCCTGACGAACGTCGGGCGCGTAGTTCGGCGAGTTCGAGTACTGGATGCGGTCATTATAGATCTGCACGAGAAGGTTTTCCTTGCCGGCCAGCGCATTGTAATCGTCGACGAGCGAATTCTTGTAGTTTTCCAGCAAAAGCTGCCGATAGCCGTCCTCATCGAGAAGAAATTTGATGAACTTGGCGCGGTCGACCAGGTCGCCGTTGTCGTTGAAGCTGTCGGCGAGATTCTTGGGAAGAAAATTTCGCGAGTGCATCAGGCGGATCTCAGCGCGGAAATCCTTGTAGTTGGCGTCGAACTCGCCGCCCGTCTCGACCAGCGTCTGCTGGACGTAGTCGTCGGCGCTCGCGTATTTCGTCAGAAAGTCCTCATCGTCGATGCTCGGCGCCAGGTGGGCGATGTGCGTGAGCTCATGGACGAGCTTGCCATAGGCCGTGCGAAGATCGGCGCTCTGAATGATGCAGATGTTGTCGCGTTGGATGGTGTTGGCCGTGACATAATCGGGGCTTTCGACGTACTCGACGATTTTCTCTTTCGGCAATAGCCCCTTTTCGATTTCGGCGCGGTGATCGGGTGCGTCCTGTCCGATGAGCTCTCCGAGTCCTTTTCCAACGATGTGCTGATAGGCGAAGACGTTCGCCGAATCCGATGGTCTGGACGTCGCCGGGCTGAGGATTGGGATTCGACGGAAGCCCCTGGCAGATCTGGACGTAGTCCA
>CAWKIF010000161.1:0-11604 GCA_963849485.1 candidate division FCPU426 bacterium
AGAGAAAATCGTCGGTTTGGAAGGAGTTGCCGGAATTTGCGCAAGATATCCAGGCGTTCTTTGGAAACGGGCCCTATCAAACGTACCGCCAGGCCCGGGCCGGGGAAGGGCTGGCGCCACAAAAGCGCGTCAGGGATACCCAAGCGTTTGCCCAGCAACCGAACCTCGTCTTTAAAAAGTTCCCGCAAGGGTTCCACCAGCTTGAACTTCATATGTTTCGGCAGGCCGCCCACATTGTGATGGCTCTTGATGGTGGCGGAAGGGCCCTTGACCGACACACTCTCGATGACGTCGGGATAGAGGGTTCCCTGCCCCAAGAAATCGAATTGGCCCCGTTTTTTCTGTAGCTCCTTGGCCTTCTGCTCGAAGATCTGTATGAAGGTACCGCCGATGATCTTTCTTTTCTTCTCGGGTTCCGACACGCCCTTGAGTTTCTTGAGGAACTCGTTCTCGGCGTCGGCGTAATAGAGGGTAATGCCCATTTCCTTGCGGAACATGGCCAAGACCTGCTCGGCCTCATGAAGCCTCAAGACCCCGTTGTTCACGAAAACACAAGTCAATTGCTTGCCCAGGGCCCGGTGCAACAGGGCTGCGGTGACGGTGGAATCCACCCCGCCCGAAACCCCGCACAAAACCCGGCCCTTCCCCACCTTAGCCCGAATTTCGGCCACAGCGGTCTTTTCATAAGCGTCCATGTTCCAGGTGGCCTTGCACCCGCAGACTTTCTTGACGAAATTCTCAAGGATTCTTTTTCCCTTTTCGGTATGAACCACTTCGGGATGGAACTGGATCCCATAAATCTTCTTTGAAAGATTCGCGGCGGCCGCTAAATGGCAATTGGAGGTGGAGGCCAGCACCTGGTAACCTTTGGGCAGCCTCACCACGTGGTCCCCATGGCTCATCCAGACGTTCAAACTTTTGGGCAGTTGGGCGAAAAGGTTCTTGGAATCACGGATATTCAGCTTCGCAAGCCCAAATTCTCGCTTATGGGCCTTTTCCACCTTGCCCCCTAGGGCGAAGGAGATCATCTGGATGCCGTAACAAATGCCCAGGATGGGGATACCTGCCTCGAATATATCCTTAGTGACGTGGGGAGCGCCCTTGGCATAAACACTGGAGGGGCCGCCGGAGAGGATGATCCCCTTGGGATCTTTGGCTTTGATTTGCTCTAGTGTCGCTGAAAAAGGAAGGATCTCGCAGTAGACGCCGCATTCCCTCACCCGCCGCGCGATTAATTGGCTGTATTGGGCCCCGAAATCAAGGACGATAACCGTGTCGTGCTTCATGAACACTCCTAAATAGAGTTTGCAGTCGACAGTCTACAGTCGACAGCAAAACCGATGTATTTGAGAAGTTGTCTAAGCTGTGGGCTGTCGACTGCGGACTGTCGACTAATCAATGTAGTAGTTCGGCGCTTCCTTGGTAATGACCACGTCGTGGGGATGACTTTCCTGGTACCCCGCCGAGGTGATCTTGACGAACCGTCCATCCACCTGCAAATCCTTGAGGGTCTTGGTTCCGCTGTAGCCCATACCGGCCCTGAGGCCCCCTACCAGCTGGAAAACCAAATCAGAAAGCTGGCCCCGGTAGGGCACCCGCGCCTCGATGCCTTCAGGAACCAGTTTCTTGGCGTCGTCGCTATTGTCCTGGAAATACCGGTCGGCGCTTCGCCCCTTCTGCATGGCCGCCATCGACCCCATGCCGTTGTAGACCTTGAACATGCGCCCCTGAAGGTTGATGACCTCACCGGGGGATTCCTCACAGCCAGCGAAGAGCCCGCCCAACATGACCGCGTCAGCCCCGGCCGCGATGGCCTTGGTGATGTCGCCCGAGTACTTGATGCCGCCGTCGGCAATCAGGGTGATCTTGTTCTTCCGGGTGACCCTGGCGCACTCGCTAATGGCCCAGACTTGGGGCACTCCCACGCCTGTGACCACCCGAGTGGTGCAGATGGAGCCAGGCCCCACCCCCACCTTCACGCAGTCGGCCCCCATGTCCACCAGGGCCTTCACTGCCTCGGCCGTGACGATGTTGCCCGCGATCAGCACCAGCTTGGGGTATTTTTTACGAAGTGTCTTCACGGTTTTCAACACACCCTGCGAATGGCCATGGGCGGTATCCACCACCACGACATCCACGCCCGCCGCGACTAACGCCTCGGCCCTTTCCTCGGTTTCAGGGGAAACAGAAACCGCAGCCCCGACCCTCAATCGGCCCGTGTGGTCCTTGCAGGCGTTGGGGAACTTGATTCTCTTATTGATGTCCTTAATGGTGATGAGCCCCTGCAGGTCGCCCTTTTTGTCCACCACCAAGAGCTTTTCGATGCGGTGTTTGTGAAGGGTTTCCTCGGCCTTGTCCAGATTGGTACCAACCGGCACCGTCACCAGGTCGTCCTTGGTCATGACCTCGCTCAAGCGCAGGTCCATCTTCTTGACGAACCTCAAATCTCGGTTCGTGACGATGCCCACCAGTTTGCGGCCGTCCCGAACGATGGGGATGCCCGAGATATGGTAGTGCTTCATGATCTCAAAGGCGTCGGCGACTGTCTTGTCCGGGGAGAGGGTGATGGGGTCCTTGATCATGCCCGCCTCGGAGCGCTTGACCTTGTCCACTTCCGCGGCCTGTTGGGCGACGGTGCTGTTCTTGTGGATAATGCCAAGGCCGCCTTCTTGGGCCAATGCGATAGCCAGCCTGGCTTCGGTGACCGTGTCCATAGCGGCGCTAATGATAGGGATATTGAGTTTGAGGGAGGGGGTGAGGGTCGTCGAGACGTCGGTTTCTTTGGGCAGGACTTCGGATTTCTGCGGAACCAGCATCACATCATCGTAGGTTAAGGCCTCCACCAGATTATCCGGCTCGATCATGGGAACTCCCCGGGAAAGGAATGGCGGTTAATATAAGCCCAGTCGGCGGGGGTGTCAATGAAACCCACCACCGTCAGTGGGGGGCAGTCAAAGATAGTCCAATAGCTAATTACCAAATGCTATCGATCAATGCCAGAGTTCAAAATCGGCCTTGTAGGAGGGAATTTTATTCCCAACGATGTAGGTTCGAATCTCATCGGAAAGGGCAGCGATATACCTATTTTCGCTCATGGCCTGGACTTGCCATCCGTTGTCCGAGGACAACTGCTGAACCCTTTGAACGTGCTTCACATAAAGCTGGTCCAGGGCCAAATCCGGAAAAAACTCGCTGATTTGCCAGGCTTTATTTTGGTCGGTTCCATTCCATCCGTTGGTCGAAAACCAGGTGCCATTGGTGAAGATCGTCACGAAAGAGACCTTGGGGGCGATGGATCCCGGGAACTTGATGATCTCGCTGTAAGTGCCAACGTCCGATTTCATACCCACATGCATGAAATTAGTATTGGGCAGTTGGGGTAGGTTGAATTCAAAAAGATCGGTAAATCCCATGTTTTGGAGCTGGCTCTGGAAATCTGAATAAGCGGTGATATCCATCTCGCTGATTTGGTTGGTGCTCATCTCCACCAAATGAACAGGGGGAACGCTGGAAACCAACCTGATATCCGGAGGGGGCAAGAGGGCAGCCCCCCCGCAACAGCGCCCACCAAAACGATTATCACCAAACCCGCTAAGACACCCACTGGAATATGGAGCTTTTTAGAGAGGGGCTCCAGCATACCCATCCATTTCTGGAGATAGAACCTGCCCCACTGCTTGGCAATCATCAAAAGGCCGGGGGGGCGATGCTTGCCAGGCGGCTGGGTCGTTTGTGGCAAGGGGTCGCTGACCAGAACCTCACCAAAACCCGAAGGCACGGATAGGGAAGGCGCGGAAAATTCTCTGGAATCAGCGCCGATAGCGGGCGGAAATCCCGGTTTCCCCATGGGATCAAGCTTGAGTTTAGGGGGTCCGGCGGTCGGAGCTGGGGTTGGCATCTTAGGCGCAAGGGATGGGGGTGCTTCCGTCTGGGGGGCGGATTTGGGTGAGACAAATCCAAGATCAGAGATGGGCGACAAGCTATCCGGGCTGGGGCTGGCAGAAAAAGGCGAGGCGGTGTGCCCCAAGGAATGCCCAGTAGGCGCGGAGGGTGTGGAAATGGCCTGATCATCCACCACCTGATCCGCGGATTGAGCGCTGGGCAGAGGGACCGTTTTGGGAGTGGGCGGGGCCGAAGAGCCAAAAAGCCCGAAAGGATCGTCCTCAAGACCCTTGCCCTTAAAATTCAAAGGAGAGGAAGAAATATTTCCCGGTGGAGGTTTGGTTGCGGCTGGGGTGGGCGCCGGGGAAACGGTTGGGGGATTTGGTAGAGGAGTCTGGGGTTTGGGGGCAATGGGTGCCGGCGCGTTCTTCGGAGGAAAAGGGTTCAAATCTTCCAAACCAGGCTTGGGTCCACCCCCCTGGGAGTTGGCCCAAGCCTCAAAGGGGTCTTTGGCCAAAACTTTGTTAACCGGAGCGGGGGCGGGCGCAGTGGGGGCTTTGGGCTGGGCCGATCCTACCGGAACCTCTCCCGGCTTGAGGTTCATACAATCGCCACAGGTGGGCAGACCCCTTTCATCCGCGTCCAGGCAGGCGGGGCAGAAAGAACGGCCGCATTTGTGGCAGGAACCTACAGACTTCCGGTCGCTATGTTTTGCGCAATTGGTATCCGGCATTCTCGCCTTTCATCTCCGACGATCATTTAACGGAATATGAAAGCCCATATCATTCCCTAAAGAGGGGAATCAGTTTTATTATCGGACAGGTTCTTAAATCATCAACGCTAAATTCAATTTTAAATTCAGCTTTTATAGGCGATCAGATCCATTTCCAACCGCGCGCCCTTGGGAAGGGCGGAAACCTGAACCACCGCTCGGGCGGGCGGATTTACCGGAAATCGGGCGGCCATCACACGGTTCAAGGCCTCAAAATCGCCTAGATCAACGACATAAACGGTGATTTTCAAGGCATTCTCTAAACCCGAGCCTGCCGCTTTCAACACCGCTTCCAGGTTGTCCAGAACCCTGCTCGCCTGAAGCTCCATGGCGCCTTCCACTAATTTTCCTGTGGCTGGATCCAATGGAATTTGACCCGAGCAAAAGATGAGATTCCCGGACTCCACCGCTTGGGAATAGGGCCCAATGGGCGCGGGGGTTTGGGAGGAAAGGATCACCTTTTTGCCGTTCATTTTATCCGTCCTTTTCCGGGAAAAGATCACCGGGATGTTAATTCAAAATTCTTAACGAATGATCATTCCAACTTGAAATATTTTTTGTAGATGAATTTGTCTTATCGCGGTTCGATACGTCGGGCGCTGACAACTCCCCGGACCCTTTGCAGTTTTTTGAGCACCTTTTCCAGGTGGTCCAAGGAGGGGATGGCGATCAGGAAATAGCCTTGTGCCCAACCGCCCTCGAGAGCCTTGGCGTTGGCCTCGTTGATAATGATCCCTTCTTCGGAGATGGCCAGAAGCATGTCCGCCAACAGTTTTTCCCGGTTCTTGCCCCTCACTTCTAGGGCCACCTCATAGACCTGGCTGGCGTCCCCTTCCCATTGAACGGGGATCATTCGGTTCTCCCCCTCCGGCAATTGGAGGGTGTTAGGACAGTCGGTTCGGTGGATGGAAATGCCTCTCCCGCGGGTGATATAACCCACGATGGCGTCCCCTGGAACAGGGGTACAACATCGGGCGAAGCGGATCAAGTAGTCTTGGTGCCCGCCTACTGTAATCCCCTTCAAGCCGGAGACCGGGGCCTCCGTGGGGGTGAGGAGGGGCTTAAAGGCCTTGGGTTCGGGCGCTTTGGGCTCGGGTTTCTCAACCTTGGGGCCTGGTTCGTCGGCC
The DNA here is from genome assembly GCA_963849485.1 of candidate division FCPU426 bacterium. Classification (GTDB taxonomy): domain Bacteria; phylum Oederibacteriota; class Muellerivitia; order Muellerivitales; family Muellerivitaceae; genus CAVTWJ01. The sequence continues at coordinate 5,782 of CAWKIF010000161.1, forward strand.
TGGTTCTTGGCGACCAACCGGTTCAACAGAGTCTTAGGGGAAACTTCCCCGTGGCCAATATTCGCCAGAAGTTCGTTCAAGGAATGGCAATTGAAGGCCTCTAAAAAGGGATCCAATGTTCCCGACTTGAAGACCACTTGCGGGTCCAGACCCATGCGCACCGCCTCCCGCTCAACCTGATGGCGGCCCTTGTCGACCTCCTCCGCCGAAAGATGGGTGCGGAACCAGTGGCGGATCTTGTTCTTGGCCCGACTGGTGGTGACGATCTTGAGCCAGTCGCGGCTGGGCATCCGAGAGGACTGGGTCAGAACCTCTACGATGTCACCATTTTTCAATACGGATCTCAAGGGGACCATCTGGCCGTTCACCTTCACCCCCATGCAATGGGTGCCCAGGTCCGTGTGCACGCAGTAAGCGAAGTCCAGGGCCGTGGCGCCCTTGGGCAGTTCCTTCACCTCCCCCTTGGGGGTGAACACGAAAACCTCGTCGTCGAAAAGGTCCACCTTCATGGCCTCGGCAAAGTCGGTGGTGTCCTTAATATCCTGTTGGAGGTCAAGAAGTTGACGCATCCAAGCGAATTTCTGGTCTTCCTTTTCTACCGCCCGGCCTTCCTTGTAGATCCAATGTGCCGCAATGCCCTCCTCGGCGGTGCGGTGCATCTCAAAGGTGCGGATCTGGATCTCCAGAGGCTGGCCCTGGGGACCCATCACGGTTGTATGAAGGCTCTGGTACATGTTGTTCTTAGGCATGGCAACGTAATCCTTGAACCGGCCCGGCAGGGGTTTCCAGATGGTGTGGACCATGCCCAGGATCTCGTAGCATTCCTTGACGGTGTTGGTCAAAACCCTCAGCGCCATCAGGTCGTAAATCTCGTCAAAACTCTTTTGCTGCTGCACCATCTTCTGGTAGATGCTGGTGAAATGCTTGGAGCGTCCTTGGACCTGGGCGGGGATGCCCGCCTCCTTGAGCCGCTGTTCTAAGAGGGTCTTGATGCCCGCCAGCATCTCCTCCCGCTCGGCCTTCTTCATGGCCACTTTTTTGACCAACTCCCGGTATTCCTCCGGCTGGAGGGTGCGCATGCAGAGGTCTTCAAGCTCGCCCTTAATCTTGGAGATGCCCAGACGGTGGGCCAGGGGGGCGTAGAGTTCCAGAGTTTCTCGGGCCATCTTTTCACGGCGGTCGAGAGGAAGAAACTCGAGGGTGCGCATGTTATGAGTGCGGTCGGCCAGCTTGACGAGGATGACCCGGACGTCCTTGGCCATGGCCACCATCATTTTTCGGGTGGATTCGGCATGCCCCACCGTGGCGTCCTGGAACTTTCGCTTGGTGATCTTGGTGACACCATCCACCAGGTTTGCGATCTCATCCCCGAATTCGGCCTTGAGCTGGTCGAAACTGACCGGAGTGTCCTCGAGGATGTCATGAAGGAGCCCGGCCGCGATGGTCACCGAATCCATATGGAGATCGGCCAGGATGTCCGCAACGGCGACCAGGTGGGTCAAGTAATCGTCGCCGGAAAGCCGACGCTGACCCTCGTGGGATTTCTGGGCGAACTCATAGGCTTTTTGGATGAGGGGACGGTTGAGGGTAGTTTCAGGCGCGTTCGTGCCAGAGGGGGTGGTGTTGGATTTGTCGAGTAACGCTTGTATCCCCATTGGGTGACCTTTGACTGGCTTTATCAATTAAATAATGGCTACAAAGCAGTCGGTCATCCCAATGATTTCATGGGAATCATGGATATACCTCATTTGCCTTTAGCCAACGATTTAACTTTACCTTAACACTGGGAGTTCCCCAATAAAAGACCCCCATAAGCTGGCAAACTAAAAAACCGTATTTATATCCTTACTCCAACAGTTTTTAGGTATTGGATCGCCTGCGGGTCAGCGGGGTTAAGTTCGTGGGCTTTTTTCCAAGCTTCGATCGCATTCTTTTTGCGGCCCGATTTTACGTAGCAGACGCCCAAGTTCACATAGAGCGATTCATCCCTTGGGGCCCATGGAAGGAACTTTTCAAAATCATGGGCCGCGTCCTCAAAACGATTGAGTTTGAAATAGCAGACCCCCTCCAGCCAAAGCACCTGCGAATCATTCGGAATCATGGAAAGGCATTTCTGGCAAAGGGACAAGGCCTCGTCGGTATGGCCCAGCTGAATTTCATCCTGGGCAGAAGACAAATAAGCTTGGGGACTATTCGGGTTGAGCGCCATTTCAAGGTTATAGGCGTCCACCGCCCCCTCCCTTTGCTGGTTGAGTTCCCGGGCCTTCGCCACTGCGTTCCAAGCGTTGGGGTCGCCGGGCGCTAATTGCGCCAGACGGGTAGCAAATTGTCCGGCCAGAGAAGCGTGGCCCAAGTTCGTTTCACCCACTGTATTCCTCAACGCGATTGAGGCCGCCACACACTTGGTAGCCCAAGCGCCCCCGGCCAAAAACAAAATACCCAAAAGAACCCAATAAGCCTTAAGTTTAGAAATTGCTTTAAAAGGCAGGGCTGTAGAGTTTAAAGCGAGTGGTGCCGCGAGGAAAAAGCCGAATAAAACCCCTGTGGGAATTACCTGAAATGGAAAATTGGTCAAGGCTTGGCCCAGAAGGGCGGCTAAGGAAGCAAGAATTCCCAACAATAATTCCTTGGTAGGGATGGGAATTCCCGGATCCGAAATGATTCGGAAAACCTTTGTGATATAAGCCGCCAAGACAAGAAAAAAGAACCCCAACCCGATCCATCCTCCTTCAACGGCCATTTGCAAAAACTCATTATGGAGATGTTCCGTCAGGACAACAGGATGGGAAGGCCACTCGGCTGCAGAAAAGGGCCGCCACTGGTAAAGGGGATAAACGCGGCCCAATTGACCCAGGCCGATACCTGTCAGCGGATGGTCTTTAAGCATTTCCATCCCAACCCGGTAGGTTTGAAGACGCTGTTGGACGGAAGCCTGACCCCACTCAAAAGCGTTCCAACCCCCGTAGCGGAACCAATAGGCCGCCCCGCCCGCGACAAGGATGGCGAAAGCGATCAACAGGGTTTTCTTGTTTTTCGCGGCCAGTTCCCTTCCCCAAGGCATCCCCAGCCCCAGGGTCAATACGACCAAGGCAACCGCCAAGGCCAAGAGTGAACCCCTGACCCGAGTCATCAGAAGCGCCGTGAAAAGAAGGAAGGTGATGGCCCGGTACCCGAACCAGGCTCTTTTTCCCGACGACCTCAGGGTGAGGAGAAAGGCCATGGGAAGCAAGGCAACCAGATAGCCGGCCAAATAATCGGGATTGCCCAGGGTCGAAAAGGCCCGCTTTTCAAAGTGAGTGTTCCAATTGAGGCTATCCGCCCCCAAGGTTTGGGAAAGCCCATAAGCAGAGGTCAAGACCCCCGCCGCCAGGACGCCATGCATCATCTTTTCATAGGAAATACCCAGGCCGGGGGCCGCGATCACGGCCAGGAAGGTAATCAGTATTACCCCCAGATAGGCGGAGCCATTCCAAACAGAAAGAGGGTCGGATGCGGTCATGAATCCATCCACCAGCATCCAAAAAACAAAAAGACACAAGAGGACCGTTAATGGGTGGCGTAAAAGAGAAGGGATTTGGGATAGAGTTAAACCAAGGATTAATAAGCCGCCACCCAAGGCCACCCATTCTTTGGGAAGAACGAATCCATCCGCACTGCGGGCGTAGAAGGCCAAGGGGACCCAAAAAAGAAGAAGGGCGATCAAAGCCCGACCCATGCGTTCCGTCACTTCCCATTCCTCCTCATTTAGCTCTGGGCTCTGGTTAGTCGTTTTCAAAATGATGGTGAAAGCGGTAGCAGTCTACTAGGAATTGAATAAGAGTTAAAAGAATACAGGATCCTGAATGAGCGGGGTTGATTCTTAAATAACCCCGCGCCAATCCCCATCTACCCAGTCCGATAGGGAATCCAGGAACCTGAACCGATTTATAATTTCCTCGGTTATTCGCCGGAAAGAAGTTTTTCCCAGAGCTGCTCATTGAGCAATACCCGCTTGAAAAGGTCCCTTTCCTCCTCAATCGGTCCACGGAGAACGGGCTGTACAGGTAGGGTCATCACATAGCAGACCCCCTTGTCGCTGTTGCGCACCTCGATTTTTCCCCCATGGTGGTAAATGATGAAAAAACAGGTCATGAGCGACAGCCCCACTTCTTGGGGGCTGCCACTGCGGACATAAAATGGGTCAAACACCGAACGGAGGGAATCGGAAGGAAGGCCTGGGCCGTTATCCGAGACCGTTATTTCCACTTCCTGGGGTAGTTCACCCCCTCCCAAGGCTTTACCGGTCAGGGTTACGATTCCTCCCGAGAGGGCACTCGAAAGTTCCTCCCGGAGCATCAGTTCAAAGAGCTTTCGGAACTTTGACCCGTCCACCGTCAAGGCGGGAAGGGATTCGGGAAGGTGGTTCTCGAATTTGATCTCCTTTCGTGTGTATTCCTCCTTGAGCTTGGAAAAGGCCTCCTGCGCCACCGCAAATGGTTTCAGCTTGTCGGGAAATTCGAAGGAAGGCTTTTCCGCGGTTTCTCCCAAATCGCTTAAGAGGTGGACTACCTTGTCCATTTGGGCCTGGACCTTCACGTAGTATTCCTTCCAATAATCGGGGTTACGAAGCTGATCCAGGTTCAGGTTCTCTTCCTTTAATTTCTTTGGAGCGAGATCGAGAAATGTCTTCACCGCCACCATTGAATTCCGGATGTGGTGACTTAATCCCGATGCCAGAACCCCCAGACTGAGGATGCGGTCGGTAATCATCACCTGGTGTAGGACGGACATTTTTTCCCGCAGGAGCTGGTCCCTCTCAGTCTGGACCATGAAAAATTCAAGGCCGCGCTTGAGGGTGACTTCCAACAACGGGATATCCCAGGGTTTAGAGATATACTTGTAAATGGCCCCGGTATTAACTGAATCGATGGCGGTTTCCAGGTCCGAATAAGCGGTGACCAAGATCCTCAGGATTTGGGGCTTCAAAAGACGGGTTTTTTCCAAGAGTTGGATCCCCTTCTCGCCGGGCATCCGTTGATCGGTCATAAGGATGCCAATCTGGTCCCGGTCCCGACGCAGGATAAAATATCCTTCCTCCGCGCTGTTGGCCGTCAAAATGGCGAACTTTTCTCCGAAGGCCTCCTTGAAGTATTTCAGCGATTTTTCCTCGTCATCTACATAGAGGATGTAGAATTTTCTGTAGTTGTAGTAATCAATAGCCATGGCCCTATCCTTTACTCTTGAGCGGGAAACTCAAGTAGGAATTCCGTGAACTTTCCCTTTTCGCTGTTCACGGTAATCCTCCCGCCTTGTTCCTGCAAAATTCGGAAACAAATGCTCAATCCCAAACCCATACCCTGACCCACATCCTTCGTGGTGAAAAAGGGATCGTAGATCTTGTCCAGGACCTAAGGTGAAATGCCAACGCCGTTATCCCGAATCCGGACGCGAACCTTCCCTCCTCCAGCCGGCCCCGGATAGAAATCAGAGAGACCTCGTCTTGAGGTTCTTTTTCCCTCAGGGCATCCCACTGAATTTTGTAACAAATTCACGAAAACCTGAATCATTTTGTTCCGGTCCGCCAGGATGCGGAGGCCCCCGCTCAAATCGGTTTCATCCGGATCCCCTCCTTCATCTCATGACTCAGGAAACGCAGGGCTGCGAAACCACCTCTTCCACTCGATTGAATCCTCCCCACCTTCCATGGTCGGATGGGTGAAGGTTCGCAGGTCGGAAACAATCCGTTGAACCCGGCCCAATCCTTCACAGGTGTCGCAGAGGGTCTCCATGAACTTTTCCCGGTCCCCTTCCAGCAATACGTACTTAGTCAGTAACAGGCACATA
>CAWKIF010000162.1:0-82492 GCA_963849485.1 candidate division FCPU426 bacterium
GGTATAGTATTTAAATGTTATTTATGTATTGCTGGATATTATTTCAAAAAATGTAAATTTGTGTTGTGATAGATAAGAATGCCATATTGCAATCCATAAAAAATTCGGTAGAAACTACAGATCCTGCTGCTACTATTATACTATATGGTTCCTATGCCCGTGGTGATTATAACGACGAATCTGATATAGATATTCTAATACTCATTGATAAAGAAAAAGTGACTTGGGAAGACAGAAAAAGGATCAGTTATCCCTTATACGACATTCAGTTGGAAAAGGGAATATTAATTAGTCCAATGATACTCACAAAAAAATATTGGATAGTAGATCGGATAGTAACTCCATTTTATGAAAACGTAAATAGCGAAGGGGTTATTTTATGAACGACTCGGAAAAAGCACATTACATAGCGCTTAAATTAAATAGAGCGAAAAGAACTTTTGGAGAAGCAGAGTTACTCATAAATAATAAGATGTGGAATGCTGCGGTTAATCGCATGTATTATGCATGTTTTTACGCGGTTAATGCTTTGTTGTTTAGTAAAGATATAAAGGCCAGGAAGCATTCTGGTGTGATTCAAATGTTTGGGTTACATTTTGTAAATACCGGAGTAATATCCCGGGAGATGAATACTTTTTACTCAACATTATTTGACATGAGGCAGTCTGGCGACTATAATGATACCATTGATTTTGAAGAAAAAGAAGTGGTAAGTTTATTGACTCCCGGACGGCAGTTCATTGATTATATAGGACAGATTTTAGCATAACAATCAAAATGCTATGGGTAAATACGATCCGCGCATCGACGCATATATAGAAAAGGCGGCAGATTTTGCAAAGCCAATACTTACACATCTGCGAGACCTAATGCATGCTACCTGCCCTGATGTGGAAGAAACCTGGAAATGGAGTTTTCCGGTTTTTATGTATCATGGTGCAATCATGTGCAACATGGCAGCATTCAAAGAGCACTGCGCATTTGGTTTTTGGAAAGCTTCATTAATGGAAGACACAGAAAATGTTTTAGAGAACAGGGATAAAGAAGGGATGGGCCATCTGGGCAAAATATACAGCCTTAAAGACCTGCCAAAAGATTCGGTGCTGAAAAAATATATCAAGGCCGCCATGAAGTTGAATGAGGAAGGAGTAAAACTGCCTCCAAGGCAAAAGGTCACGGAAAAAGACAAGAAGGAACTAAAGACACCTGATTATTTTACGAAAGAACTGAAGAAGAATAAGAAGGCAGAGAAGGTATACAACGAATTCAGCTACTCCAAAAAGAAAGAATACATAGACTGGTTTGAAGAAGCAAAGACAGACACAACAAGAGATAAAAGAATAGCACAGGCATTAGAGTGGATAGCAGAGGGCAAAAGTCGTAATTGGAAATATCAAAATTGCTAGAACGTATCTACAATTTTATCTCAAACACTTTTTGTTGCTTTACTTCTGTGAACCCGGCTTGCATATAAAACCTGTGTGCATCATTTCTTTTTATGTTGCTCCTTACTTTGAGCACACTACATTTTTTGTCAGCACACCAGGGTTTGATGCATTCGATCAACATTTTTCCGATGCCTGTACTCCGATGGTGCTCATCCACCACAAGGCCACCTATCTCGCAATAAGATGGGCATTCAATGCGAAGTGTATAGAAAACATGTATCCAGCCTACTACCTTGTTGTCCATCACTGCCACACACGCCATATCATTCGGGCTATTTAATATTTCCGCGATTTGCAGGGCAGTATTTTCAATACTCATGTTATAGCCCAGTTGTTCAGAAAGCACTGTTACGGCCGGGACATCGTCAATTGTTATACTTCTTATAGTAATATTCATTTGTGCTGATGAGATATTTTATACTCAAGCATTTTGTTCACGGTTGCCCAGTTCCGGGTTGTGGCCTGAGTCTTGAGCTTTTTCTCCAGGAATGTATTTGAAAATTTTGTCTCGCCATAAGCGCCTTTGCGAACAAGTATATAGGCCTCAGTACCCATTACATTAAATTGCTCATTTTCGTTTTGTAATAGCAGCAATTGTTTCACAAGTTCAGCATCAGGCACTGTAGCTAAGAAGCTTACGTGCAGCCCCATTTCTTCCGGGATTTTTTTGAAGGGATTTTTTTTAATCGTGCTTTCTATATCCGGAATGGTTTTTACAAAAGTGGTTACTTCATAGCCTAGCGCTGTGAGTAGTTTCTTTTCGATTTTTTTGGTGAGTAGGCCTTTATCAGTTTCAGCACTGTCAAATACTACGTTGCCACTCTGTATGTATGTAATGATATTTTTTAAGCCCGGGATTGCCATGATCTTTTTCAGGTCGTCCATTTTTACTATTCTGCCACCTACATTTATTGCTCGAAGAAAGGCTATGTACCGAGTCATGATAAACTAACGTTAAGCATAAAAATATAACTAAAAAAATGAAAGGAGAAATCTTACTGAAGCCCATCCCACCAGGCTTTTTGTGTGCCTGGGTTATTGATGTTTACAAGTTGTCCTATCATGGGGTGTAGCAGTTTCACGTCTTTGCGTTCAGCTTCATTTACAATCCGTTTAATAGGCTCATCCCAGTCATGGGTAGAGAGTGCAAATTTACCCCAGTGTACCGGGAACAGTATGCGGGTTTTAATATCTGTTGCTGCCTGCACAACTTCTTCGGGAAGCATATGTATATGCTTCCAGTTTTTGCTGTATTGTCCGTCTTCCAGTATGGCAAGGTCTATCGGCCCATATTGGTCGCCAATCTCTGCAAAATGTGTGTCGTACCCGGAGTCGCCACCCAGGTATATTTTCATGGTAGGTGTGGTGAGCATAAATGACACCCATATAGTACCATTCCGTTTAAATGTTCTGCCCGAAAAATGACGTGCCGGCAATACATTCACTCTGAATCCGGCAGCAGGTATTAACTCGTCGCCCCAGTTGCCTTCTGTTATTATTTTTGGGTCGTAGCCCCAATGCTCCAGGTGTGCGCCAACGCCCAGTGCGGTTATTACCTGCTTCACCTTAGGTTTGAGCTTCACGATAGTAGGGTGGTCAAGAATGGTCCCAATGGTCGTGGGTAATGAAGAGAACGTCTATCTCCGGAAAGTCATCTGCTGTATACACGTCAGTACCGGGGAAACTTTTGTTTGTGCCTTTAATAGGCGCTGCATTACCGCTGAATACAGGGTCTACCAGCATGTTCTTCCCGTCTACCCGTATGAAGTATGAGGAATGCCCGAACCACACTAGCATATTTTTATCAGGTTCAAGGGCGTGCAGATTTGTTTTTTGTGAAGGTAAATTTTGTGCTGGCTTTCGTCTCTTTTTGTCACCAAAGAAAAACTCTTTCATAATGGAGAACATTGTTGCACCATCTGTGAGCTGAGGGGTGGGGTGGAGGTTCTGGAATTGGCCATCCCTATAATTTTTTGAGTGTTGAATGGCCTCTAACCTTGCACCGGTTGGGGTTTTGCCAAATTGGGTTTGCTGCATAAAAAGGAAGAGCATTAATACAATTACTATTGCAATGAGAAGGATAAATATATACATGACTCAAATTTATGCAATACAGGCTAAATGGGGCTTCTGTTATCAGTAAGCCAGATGTTATACTTTGCCTGATTTTTTGTCGTGAAGTAGCTCAGATTTTGCCTGTTTCCAGAAAGTGAACTGCGCTTCATTGTCTTGTATAGCCTGGCGCAACCTTTCAGCAGGCGACTTGGATAGCCAGATTTGTAATTGTATTTTTTTTATGTGCTTGGGTGTGTCTTGCATGATTAAAAGAGGTTAAATGTATTCAGTTTAAGTTCCTTTACCCAGTCATTTATATATTCCCAGTCAAGCGTATCAATCTCAGACAGGTTTTTTATATCATCAAGTTGCAAATTACTTTGAATTTGCTGTATCCAGATCAGTTTTGATAATAGCAGGTCTTCCGGTGAAACAATATAAACAGGAACGTTAAAGAATGAGATCAATTTTTTCCGGTTAAACTCTGTTTGGCGGAATGGCTCATTTTTCAAAACCATAAAATCTGCCTTAAAGCCTGATGCGTAGTCAATGATATTGAACATGCCCTGGTTTTTAATGGCTTCTTTCACTGCATCAGCATCACAATAATAACCGTGTTTAAAAAATTTCACGAGCTTATCCATATCTTTCTGCTGCAGATGAACGACAAAGTCAAAGTCTCGCGTGGCACGTGGAAGCGTATAGATACTCATAGCCATGCTGCCCGAAAGCATGTAGGGTATTTGCTCGTCAAGGAAAAATTTTACTATTATTTGTAGAAATTGCAGCATGGAAATTTCTGTGAATTAATTATCTATTCTTCGGGTAGAAAATGAAATATCATTTCCTTCTGCCCTTGCTTTTTTTACCATTTCCTGAAATTCTTCCGGCAATGTATTAACGGGAACAATCATGTCATCTACCATTACCAGGTTATTGATAGGATTATTTTGTTTCATAGTCTGCGTTGAAAATTCCTTGTCAAAATGCCAAAGGTCAAGCAGATCCCTGATTTGTTTTGATTTTAACATGACCGTTGATTTGCTGGTGCCGAAGAAAGCATTTATTTCATCAACCGACTTATGGGGTTTTGAATTTTTGTCGAATAAAAAATTAATAGACCCAAGAGCATGAATAACTGCAGCAGCCAGTATCTCCGGCTTCCCGGTTATAAAAGGCACAGTTCTTTTCCTGCTCAATTTGGCGATGAGTTTCTCTGATAGTTCAAAGTACTCCGTATCAAGCTCTTTAGCGCAAAAATCTCTTACAAGGGTAAGTATTGCGTCTTGCTTTGTTTTAATTTTTTGTTTGTCCATACCTTAAAAAACAGAATTTATTAAACAGCTATTGGCTTTTTATTTGTTTGATAAAATGGAGCATTTGAATAAATTTCCCCGATTAATTTTTCACGAATATCTTCTAAGGTACTTTTCATGCAATTTGGGCAGGTTCTTCAAAAATAAGCTAAAGTTAATAAAAACAAAAACGCCCCGACTTGCGAAGGGGCGTTTTAAAATAAATATGGCAGCTACCTACTCTCCCGCATTGTTGTGCAGTACCATCGGCCATGGCGGGCTTAACTTCTCTGTTCGGAATGGGAAGAGGTGAACACCGCCGGCAATACCACCATAAGATCGTTGATTAGTAGAAAGTAGTTAGTATAAAGTAGAAAGTTGTTGCGTACCGGTGGGTACTTACGACTTTCGACTTATGACTTTCGACTAAAAAATATCGAGACATATTGGGTCAGCAATTTCATTTAGTAATGTAAGGAAACTATCCATATCCTTTCGGGAGGTTACCCGTAAGGGTAAGCCCCTTCTAGGGGTTTGGGGTAAAAAGATTAAAGCTTACGTGCAATTAGTACTACTCGGCTTTGATGTTACCACCTTTACACCTGTAGCCTATCAACGTCATAGTCTTTGACGGCACTTAAAAGTAAACTCATCTTGAGGAAGGTTTCGCGCTTAGATGCTTTCAGCGCTTATCCTGGCTGTACGTAGCTACTCTGCAATGCTCCTGGCGGAACAACAGATACACCAGCGGTACATACGCTCCGGTCCTCTCGTACTAAGAGCATGTCCTCGCAATTTACTAACGCCCACCACAGATAGAGACCGAACTGTCTTGCGACGTTCTGAACCCAGTTCACGTGCCACTTTAATCGGCGAACAGCCGAACCCTTGGGACCTTCTCCAGCCCCAGGATGTGACGAACCGACATCGAGGTGCCAAACCTCCCCGTCGATATGAGCTCTTGGGGGAGATCAGCCTGTTATCCCCGGAGTACCTTTTATCCTTTGAGCGATGGCCCTTCCATACGGAAACCACCGGATCACTTTAGCCTGCTTTCGCACCTGCTCGGCTGGTCAGCCTCACAGTCAAGCACCCTTATACTAATGCGCTCTGCGTACGATTACCAACCGTACTGAGGGTACCTTTGCGAGCCTCCGTTACACTTTAGGAGGCGACCACCCCAGTCAAACTACCCACCATGCAATGTCTCCCGCTTACGGGGATTAGACTCTAAGTAACAGAAGGTTGGTATTTCAACGTTGACTCCACAATAGCTGGCGCCACTGCTTCAAAGTCTCCCAACTATACTACACATCTGTTACTCAAAATCAATGCAAAGTTGTAGTGAAGGTTCACGGGGTCTTTTCGTCCCGTGGCGGGTAACCGGCATCTTCACCGATACTACAATTTCACCGGGCTCACGGAGGAGACAGCGTTCAACTCATTAGACCATTCGTGCAGGTCGGAACTTACCCGACAAGGAATTTCGCTACCTTAGGACCGTTATAGTTACGGCCGCCGTTTACCGGGGCTTCGGTCGCAAGCTTTGGATTGCTGCTGACAAGCTTCCTTAACCTTCCGGCACCGGGCAGGTATCAGGCTCTATACGTCTTCTTTCGAATTTGCAGGGCCCTGTGTTTTTGCTAAACAGTTGGTTGAACCATTTCATTGAATCCGCCTTGCGACGGATAGCTTTATCCCGAAGTTACAGCTACAATTTGCCTAGTTCCTTCTCCGTGGCTCACCCGAGCGCCTTAGAATACTCTTCTCGACTACCTGTGTCGGTTTACGGTACGGGTTGTAATAACCATAACTTAGAAGGTTTTCTCGTGAGCATGATTAGGGTCACTATCCCTTTGGCCGAAACCTCCGGGTACTATCACGTTCGACATCCGCTACGGATTTGCCAATAGCAAATATATCTACACGCTTTAACGGGAACATCCGTTGCCCCGCGGACCTTTCACTTCTCCGTCACTCCATCGAAATTATTACAAGTGACTGAATATTAACAGTCTTTCCATCAGCTGCCCCTTTCGGGTTTGCCTAAGGACCCGACTAACCCTGATCCGATTAACGTTGATCAGGAACCCTTAGTCTTTCGGCGATATTGTTTTTCACAATATTTATCGTTACTCATTCCTACATTTTCTTTTCCGGCCGCTCCAGCATACCTCACAGTACACCTTCAATGCCGGCCGGAATGCTCCCCTACCACTCCTTACGGAGTCTATAATTTCGGCGCCATGTTTGATGCCCGATCATTTTCCGTGCCCGAACCCTCGACCAGTGAGCTGTTACGCACTCTTTAAATGAATGGCTGCTTCCAAGCCAACATCCTGGCTGTCATAGGATTCAAACTTCGTTTGTTCAACTTAACATGTACTTAGGGGCCTTAATTGATAGTCTGGGTTATTTCCCTCTCGGCCACGGACCTTAGCGCCCGCAGCCTCACTGCCACAGATATATCATAGCATTCGGAGTTTGTCAGGGTTTGGTAGGCGGTGAAGCCCCCTAGCCCAATCAGTAGCTCTACCTCTATGATACTTCATAATGTGACGCTGTTCCTAAAAACATTTCGGGGAGAACGAGCTATCTCTCAGTTTGATTGGCCTTTCACCCCTATCCACAGGTCATCCCATAGCTTTTCAACGCTAATGAGTTCGGACCTCCAGAGTGTGTTACCACCCCTTCATCCTGCCCATGGATAGATCACAAAGTTTCGCGTCTGCCCCCACTGACTAAGCGCCCTGTTTGGACTCGCTTTCGCTACGGCTCCGTTAATTATGAACTTAACCTCGCCAGTGAGGAGCAACTCGTAGGATCATTATGCAAAAGGCACGCCGTCACCCCGAAGGGCTCCGACCGCTTGTAGGCGCACGGTTTCAGGTACTATTTCACTCTGCTGTTCGCAGTACTTTTCACCTTTCCCTTACGGTACTGGTTCACTATCGGTCACTAGTTAGTATTTAGCCTTACCAGATGGTGCTGGCAGATTCACGCAGGATTTCTCCGGTCCCGCGCTACTCAGGATACCTCTCGTCCGTATACATTTCCACCTACGCGGCTTTCACGCTCTCTCGCTTACCTTTCCAGGTAATTCAGTTTGAGTATACTTTCTAAATGAGGTCCTACAACCCTCACGGAGCACGCTCCGTAAGTTTGGGCTCTTCCCTTTTCGCTCGCCACTACTTGGGGAATCATTCGATTATTTTCTTTTCCTCCGGTTACTTAGATGTTTCAGTTCTCCGGGTTGGCTCTCATTGCTGAGTAATATACCTTCAGTATACTAGGTTGTCCCATTCGGAAATCTTCGGATTTATCGCTTGTATGCAGCTACCCGAAGCTTATCGCAGCTTACCACGTCCTTCATCGCCTACTAGTGCCAAGGCATCCGCCATGCGCCCTTATTCGCTTTAAATATTGTATGACCTGATTACTCATTCGGGTGAATGATTAAAACAGGATTTGTTTTTTACCTTACTACTTGTTCTCCGCGTCCCGGGGGGGATGCATGAACAAAAATTGCTTTCCCAATATGTCAAAGAACTTTTGCTCTAATTGCGCAAATTAGCTTGAATGTGCCGATTGCTCATTGATCATTGTGATGTTAATGGAGTTGAACCACTACTCGCGCCTTTACGGCTACATCTTTATCATTACTTTTATTCACTCCATCTGCTAATTAGCCATTTGCAATTAACTCATTGCGACATTAAAAAAAGTGGAGGATATCGGAGTCGAACCGATGACCCTCTGCGTGCAAGGCAGATGCTCTGGCCAGCTGAGCTAACCCCCCAGTTTAGTCGTAAGTCATAAGTCGTGAGTCGTAAGTCAGAAACTTAGCACTTATTACTTAGGGGCTTACTCCTTGAGTAATGATTTCAATATTTTAAAGAACTTCTTTTTTTTAGTTGTAAGTTTTAAAAGACAACTCGCAGACTTACGACTTATACTTTCAACTTACGACTTTGAAGTAGTCCCTTCCAGATTTGAACTGGAGACCTCTACATTATCAGTGTAGCGCTCTAACCAACTGAGCTAAGAGACTAAAAATCCTAAACCTCACCCCAAACCCCTAAAGGGGCTTCACCTGGTCAAGATCATCGGAGCCTCATTCACCCTTTAGGCTTCAGAACTATTCAATTTTGTAAAGAACTTTTGTTTTGGTCGAAAGTCGTAAGTAAAGAGTCAAAAGAATGGTTATTTAAAAACAGCTTTCTACTTTCTACTATAGACTTTAGACTTTCTAAATATCTTGAAAAATCGGGAACAAAAAGACAACAGCTACAGGTCGTAGCTCTAAAAAGGAGGTATTCCAGCCGCACCTTCCGGTACGGCTACCTTGTTACGACTTAGCCCCAGTTACTAGTTTTACCCTAGGCGGCTCCGGGAGGCCAGCCTGGGTCTGAGGCTCTCTGGATCACAATTTAGGCTCTTCTGTTGCAGTCGTGGATACCTGGATCGGTGCACCGCGTCTTTCTGCTTCGGGCATTCGGCGCAAGCATCGGAAGAAGTGTCGTTATCAAACCCGGCGTCCGCGTAAAGTTTCCCTGGCGTTTGGAGATAGGCGATTACTGTTGGATCGGCGAGGACGTATGGATAGACAATCTGGCCCGCGTAACGATAAACGCAAACTGCTGTCTGTCGCAGGGAAGTTATCTATGTACAGGAAGTCATGATTGGACGGACCCTGCATTTTCTCTTATCATGAGGCCCATAACGATAGCAGAAGGTGTTTGGTTGTGTGCCAAGTCGGTCGTGGGACCTGGTGTGTCGATCGACGCTGGAGCAGTACTTGGCCTCGGAGCAGTCGCTACAAATGATTTAGACGCCAACACCATTTACCAGGGGGTTCCGGCCGTCGCCGTGAAGAGACGAGACAAGTGTAGCGCATAATCTTACTGTGTCATAAATTAGCGCGCTGGCAGCAGGGACATCTGGACGATCGCCGCGTGAGGGATCTGGCCAGCTTAATGCGCAGGGTTGTGATTGATGCGACGATATGGCGTTCCGGAAGTGATTTTATAATGATGTACGTGAGCGCTGGTTGCTGGATTTAAAAAACCTTGATTTGAAAAAAATAGCGACTATAGATTTGCGCATTTGGGCAAGTCATGCAGGGACAACTTACAACGTAGAAAAATTAGAGGATTTTTCTGATTCTAATCACCTAGGAAATATAATCACTTATGCCCGTGGTCGAGTTTATCGAATGATTAATGTTGGAAAAGAGGACGAGGATAGTTTTCCCGTTGATTCGCCCTATTATTTGCGACGCGTTTATGCGTATGATTTAAAAAATAATAGCTATGTCCAGCTTAGAGAAGATAAGGTTCCGAAAATTCAGGATGATTCAAAAACGGTTGAACCCCTAAAAATTTGGGAACCCTCAAAAGAAGACGAACTTAATTATAATTTCAACAGATAAACCCTAGTTATCCTTTCCTTCTCAATTCACTAAAAAATAGACTAATTGAACTTTATGGTTTTTTTAATCTGTTCGTTTATTCGTATAGTCGATCAAAATTGAAAATAATTACCGATGGCAAAGCATGGCAATCGATGGTTAAGCATGGTTAGTGACGGTTAGTGACAACGCTAAATAAAATCCATTGAAAAGAAATTTGTAGACACTCAAGATAATTCAAGAAGTTGATCAAACTGCAGGATGTTGAACATGATCGAGAACCTTGAATTTAAGATTTTGCATTTAAAGGCCGATGGTAGGCCCAAAGATCCCGCCTCTCGAGTTTATGATCCTTCGACATCCGAACATTCAAATCCAAAAAAGATAGCTAGAAGAATCCCCCGAATCTGCGACCGCAGCCAACCCCGTTTTCAGAAAACCGAAAATGGAACCTCAACCGACTTGAATCGGAACTTGAATCTGATTCAAGCGGAACTTAAAGCTGCTTATAGTCAAAAACAAGGAAAAAGCCGCAATCTGGGCGGCGTTTTGCTCACCTGCGACGGCAGACCCCACTCCCCCTGGATCAAGTTCTTATCCAGGAAAACGGTAGTGGGGTCTGCCCTCTTGGTTCGGTATGCCGCCCATATTGCGGAACTAATTAAAAATACTTCTTCAATCCAAACAAACTACAAAAACCCATGCTCTCAGTGCTTTGAGTGCGTGATTGGTCTTTACGGGTTGTTCGTTGCTTTTCTCGTGAGTTCTTTTGAAAAAATCTTAGCCTCTGGTAAGATGACCTTTGCTGGGGACATTAGGAGGCAGTCATGAGTAAACCTAATGTTCATGGGTTGCCCCAACATCTCCGCAAGGACGATAAGGGGTACTTTTTGGATTATTTCATCCAGGAAGGGGATTTTAGAAAACGGAAGAGGGTTCGATTGGGCCAGGTTCCAGGGGCTCAGGCCAAGAGAGTTTTAGCCCAACACATGCAATTGATCGTTGAGCATAAGTTCTTGGCGCCGGAAAAGGCGGACGCGACTTTCAACGAGGCGGCGGATTCCTTTTTGGCTTATTCACAGGCCAGGAAGAAAAGCTTCTTGAATGACGCCCGAATGGTCTTGTTGCTTAAGGCTTTTTTCGGAAACTGTACCCTGAAAAGCTTGAAGCCCGACAGCGTAGAGGCCTATTTGACCGAAAGGCGGAAAGCTGGAAACAGCCGCCGCCCTGGGGGGCCTTTGGCTGGGGCGACTCTCAACCGGGAAATCGCGTGCTTAAAGTCCATTGTCCGGCGGGCCGTTATGAACTACTTGTTGGACAAGAACCCGATTACGGGGGTTCGAAAATTCAAGGAAGTGTCCCGTGATCGCACGTTGACCCCGGAGGAGTTCAGGAAACTTCTTCAGCATTGCGCGCTCCACCTACAAGCCATAGTCCAGTTGGCATATTGGACCGGTATGAGGAGGGGTGAGGTTTTGGGGCTTCGGTGGGACCAGGTTGACCTTAAAAACAAGGTCATCAACCTGGAAGCCGAGGACACAAAGACCCAGGAGAAGCGGGAAGTGCCGTTGAATGAGATGCTGGTTGATCTCCTCAAACGGGTTCCCAAAACCCTCGGAAGTGCTTACGTTTTTACTTACAAGGGCCAGCGGATTAAGGACGTCAAGACCGCCTTTTGGTACGCCTGCCGCAAAGCTGGGATTAAGGATTTCAGGTTCCATGATCTCAGGCATTGTGCGGTGACGAACCTGCGGAAGGCGGGAGTCAGTGATACGGTAATCATGTCCATATCAGGGCATAAGACTTACGCGATGTTCAAACGGTACAACCGGATCGACCGGCAGGACCGCTTGGAAGCGCTTCAACAAGTCCAAAAGCTGAATGACACGGATATGACATTGGCGAATGACGCTCAAGCCGTGAATTGATTTTTTCTTTGCAGTGTCAGCGTTTTATGAGGTGTGCCGGACAAGAGCCGTGGAGCTTCGGATCAGAAGGTTGCAGGTTCAAGTCCTGCTGGGCACACCATCTTTTCATCCGGAGAAGAGCCTCTTTTGCCCCCCCTTCAACCAAAACCCATTTCCCAGGATCACAAAATCCTTTTAAAAAATTACCCGCAAACCTTTTTTCTTATTTTTTTAATCTCGAACCTCCTCCTTTCATACGGTGGTTTTCCGCTCCAAGTTGAATTATGGGTCGGATTCATCGGTTTCCTGTTACCGGCCTTCCTTTTGATCGCCGACCAATTCTCCCAACCCCGAACCCTCCAACCATCCGCCCCCGAAGAACCAAGCGAGTCCTTTACCAAGCGCTTTGGAACCTTCCTTCTGATCACGGCTCTTCTCATCCAGGCCGTGAACATGACCTGGTTACGGCACTTTCCACATCTCGACACCACCTTCGTCACTTATTTTTCGGTAAACTTAAGCCAACATTGGGTTTGGAAGTTCCTGGTTGGCACCTCCCAAACGCCCGCCCTCTTCAATTGGATTCTCTCCTTCTTTTTCCGTTTTTTGGAACCTTCCTTTTTTTCGATGTACTTGTTCTTTTTCTTGGTGGCGGTCGCCACGATTGCGCTGGCCTACTATTTCGCACGCGCCCTCCAGTGGAAGCCCTATATCACCTTCTGTTTTTTCGGGCTGTCTTGCGGCTATTGGGTCCTTTACACCGATCAATACGGAGTGGAGATGACCTTTAAACTGTTCCTAGAGATCGCCCTCTTCGGCCTCCTCCTCCTCTTGGCTCAAAAGCCCTCCGGGCCCCATCCTCCCGGCCTTTTCATAGCTGTAGGGGCATTAACCGGGTTGGGGTTCATCACCGACATCGCCTGGCCTTCCATCGCTCTTTTCATAACGTTATTATTTTTTTACCTGTCAAGAAAGCTCGGGAGGAAGGTGATTGGTGCTTTTCTCGCGGCGCTTTCGGGTTTCCTGGTTCTTTTTTTACTGCTCATTTTCCGGGAACATTACGGGGAACACATCCATCGGCTTTGGGCTTTGGCTTCACCCTCGAACGCGTCCAACCTTGGGTTCAACATCCTGACTTATCTTTCAGCCCTCTTTTGGAAAAGTTATCCTAATTCTTTCGGGGGTTTCTGGGGCGGGATGCTGAACCCCGTCTATTCATCCTTCTTTTTCCTGGGTTTGTTGGAGTGCTGTACAAAGAAAAACAAGGTTTGGATCACCGGCCTCTTGCTGGGGTTCGGGATCGGCCTAGGGCCCGGCATGGTCTCGTACCAGCTCGACCTCTTTCGGATGCTGCATATCTATCCCCTGCTTTTGTTCGTGGCCGGGATCGGATTCCAATCTTTTCTGGCGCAATCCAAGACGGACCTTCGAAAGATCTTGGCCCTATCCATCTTTTCCTTTTCCCTTGCGCTGGATCTTCACCATCTTCAGGTGCAAAAGGACGCCATGAAATCGCCTCAGATCATCCAGGCGGTCGATCAATTGGACGAAACCCATCGGCAAAAGGGAGTGGGCGCCATCCTCGTGGAATTACGCCAAAATTTCTGGGACCGGTCCCTTCCCCTGGCAACCTACCCCTATAACGCGGAAGCCAATCCCCGTTGGTCCTGGCAGGACGCGAATTGGCTCGCCTTTTTGGTGACCGATGACTATCAACCTTATTTATCCCCCCGTTTTCCGGACCTCCAATGGGTTGACCTGGGACCGAACGTCTTGCGGCCAGACGTTCATTGGACTCTGGGGATCCTCCCCATCAACCGGAAGAATTTTCCCGCTTTACTACCCTGGCTTGAGTTCGACCGGAGATTGCAGCAGATCACCATCCAGGTCATGGACGCTGAACCCTTCATTTCTCAGAAAGACATCATTAACGAATTGCTTACGGCCGAACCCTCGGCGTGGAAAGATCCTTTCCTGGCCACCTGTTTCTATGAAAAGATCCTTTTGTCTCTGCCGCCTGACGATCTTTCGGAAGCTCATTCACTGGCCTCAAAAGCTTTAAGATATGGGTATCCCCTGGCCTTTTTTAAGAAGTTGGCTTTTCCGCCAGTGTCGGTAAGGAGTGAAAGTTCGTTTTAAAATTGATCTTGCCGATAGGCTTTCCCTTCACCCTCCAATTTAAATTTTAAATAGATTCGGGAACCACCTTTTTCTGATCATAGGTACCGGGTGGTTTTCGAGCGTTAGGGATGGGGGTTGGGGAGAAAAGGGCCGACCTGGTCTCGCCCGGCAGTCTTGGCCCGGTAGAGGCTATTGTCGGCCTGCTTGACCAGTTCCTCGGCGCTGCCTGCGTGTTCGGGGAAGGTGGCCACGCCGATACTCAGGGTGATCTTATTCCCCCTTTTCGCCAGGCCATTCACGGCCGCGAGGGCGACGGAAACCTTCTGGCGAAGCCTTTGGGCCACCGTCAAAACGCCCTGCGGCGGGATCTCGGGCAGGATGATGCCGAACTCGTCGCCCCCGAGCCGGGCCACCACGTCGATACTTCGCAGGTCCTCCTTTAAAAACTGGGCCAGTGCCCTCAAAACTTCGTCGCCTACCGGGTGGCCGAACTGGTCGTTGATCTGCTTGAAATGATCCACATCCAGGTAAAGCAGGCCGCAGGAACGCTTGTACCTTTTGGTGCGCGTGATCTCATCCTCCAGGTACTTCTCGAAATACCTCCGGTTATAGATGCGGGTCAACTCGTCCGTGACGGAAAGTTGGCGGACTTTCTCGTGGAGCCGGATGGTCTCCAGGGCCAGGCCCGCCTGGGTCGCGAAATTGATGAGCGAGTTGATGTCGGCCTTGGTGAGTTCGTGCTGGGTGAAGAGGTTGTCGACGGCCAGTACGCCGATAATCTTGTGCTTTCCCACCGAGATGGGGACGTTGGCGTTGCAGGTCACGCCCTTGACCACGCCCTTCGCTTCCGGGTAGAGCTTGAGCAGGTCGCGGGTATAGAAATACTTCCGGTAGCCGTGGACCAGGTCCGAGAAGGTACTTAAACCCTTTTGGCTGGATATCTGGTCCACATGGTCGTGTCCGACCTCGAACCGGCCCTTGGCGTCCACCCCAACGGCCCGGGAGATGGTTTTACCGCCCTCATCCACCAGGAAAATGCCCGCCCGGTCGAACCCCAGGCCCTTGCAAACGCAGGTGACGGTGAGCTTCAGGAGATCGACATAGGAAAGTTCTTCCCGCATGCCCTCGATGATGCGGTGGAACATTTCCAGCTCGCGCTGGAGAATGGTCTTTTCGAGGACGGCCTTTTTCGGTGCCTTCTTTTTTCCACCCGGCTTATGTTTGGCTTTGGGTTTCATGGGTTAACCTTTGGTAATGAAATAGGGGTTCGAGTTGAAAACAAAATCTCCTTAAAATAGGTTTCAATTGTATCTGAAGGGGAGACCCCCTATAAACCACCAAAGTTCTGGATGGTCGCTTCCACTTTCCCTATGGCCGGAAAGGGTGACGGTTTTCGTTTTTTCGCGCCCTTATGAGCGGCCACAGATGATCTTACAAGTTTTCCTGGTTCTCCTGGCCTTGACGGTTCTGCGGATTTGGGTGGCCTTCGTCCTCCAATATTTGTAGCCGGGCTTTCGTCTGTTTGTCCAGTTCCTCGATTTGCTTTCTCAAGTCCTCCTGCTTTTGGCGAATCTCTACCGCCGTTTTGAATTCACATGCCACCTGGGACCTCAGCAGTTCCTTGTCCAATTCCAGCTTCTGGTCCATCAGGATTTTCATTTGGTTGAGAAATTCGATGCCGTCGTTGATTTCCTGGACCCTCTGGGAATTGCCCGCCTCCAGGAACTTATCGGCCAGGATCCGGTTGTAAGCCAGGATCCGGTCCATATTGAGTTGCTTCAAATGGGATTTCTTCTCGAGCAGGACCAGGTCCTGGTCCGACTCACTTTTTTGGACTGCTTCCAAGGTGCTGATTTCCTTCAACAGCTCGCGCGCCTGACGCTGATCGCCGGATCGTTGAGCCATCTTAGCCAGTTCCCGCGTAACATCCCCCAATTGTTTCAGGAGAGTGACCCAGTATTGAATGGAGGCTTCGTCCCTTATCACCTCCAAATCACCTATTTCCTTTTGGGCCGCCTTGAGTTCATCCAGGGTGGGGCCGTTTTGCACCTCTACCACCGTGGGTGCCGGGGTTGCTTCAAATGTAACTTTGGCGGCGACCCCAGGGGTGGCCGGGGTGGTCGCTTCAGGTTGAGTAACCGGGGTTTGAGCCATGAGGAGAGAGGGAAAAGCCAAGAGGATGAGCCCGGTTTGGAAAAGTTTTCTGGTCATCTCAATCTCCTTTGCCGGCAAAAAATGAAATTAACAAAAATTAAACGCTATAGGGGATGAAAAGGAAATAGGGGAAAGCTTGTTACCCACCCTCAAAGATTTTTCAACGCTGGGTTGCAGTAGGGACTCCAACCACCGTTAGGTATAATATGAATATACAGTTGTAAAGAATCTCTTCCGGGATTGGACCATGGAAAAAGAACTAAAAATCATCACCCAATTGACGGCCATCCTCCAGGCGAATGTCGACGAACATTTCGGCTTTATGCGCCCTAATAACCGCAGTATCGAAAGGGTGCGCGAGTACGCCCAGGAAATGCTCGATGTTTACGTCAAGGGGCTGATGAAGGAATCGGAGGATCTGAGAAAACAATGGGCCCTCGGCCACCCCTTCCTGATCCTCTGCCGGGTCAGCGGTGAAACCCGGGGCTACAAAATCTCCATCACCACCAAGGACAACCCGAAAGGCTACTAGGAGCCCCTAAGTTTCCAGAAGGTAAATCCCTTCTTTTCCGCTTTTTTCCGGCCTTTTTACCCTCTAGAAAAAAATTTCAGCCTCCCGCCTCGGGTTTATACTCGTTTCGTTTCAAAGGTTCCCATCCTTATCCAGGAGGTATTTATGCCGGAAGCTTCCAATATCCAATTCAAGGTGATGTTCGCGGGCGAGTTCCCCGTCGTCCATGCCGACCTGAAACAGGGCCACACGGTCTATGCCGAATCCGGCTCCCTGGTTTCCATGAGCCCCAACATCGACATTCGAGGCCAGATGCGAGGCGGACTGGGCCAATCGTTCCTGCGCAAGCTCCTCACCGGTGAGACCTTTTTCTTCGAGAAACTAACAGCCGAAAACGGCCCCGGCGAGGTCATTTTGGCCCCGGCGCCCCCGGGCGAGGTGGAGCTGGTGGATATGGACGGGAGCGTCGATTACATGGTGCAAAAAGGCGGCTTCCTGGCCGCGACCGAGAACGTGAAGCTCAGTCCCAAGATGCAAAACCTGTCTCAGGGGCTCTTTTCCGGCGCGGGGTTCTTTGTGGCCCGCATCTCGGGCGTAGGAACCATGGTTTTGACCTCTTACGGCGCCATCCGCAAACACGAGCTGGCCGCCAAGGAAGAATATGTCGTCAGCAACCACCACCTGGTGGCCTGGACCGCCTCCACCGCCTATAAGACCCGTCTGGCCTCGAAGGGGATCATTACCTCCTTCACCTCGGGCCAGGGCTTTGTCTGCCTCTTCAAGGGCCCCGGCACGGTTTACACCCAAAGCCGCAGCCCCCAGGCCCTGGCGACCTGGATTAGGCGCTACTTGCCCCGCAGGGCGTAAAGGTGCTGGAATACCCGGCGACGTGTTTTGCCCCGGACGGGAGCGGCGGACCCAAGGTCTGCCGCCTTAAGCTGGGAGTAAGGGTCCTGCAGATTCTCCGGGACGGCGAAACCCCGGTGGAATGGGATTACAAAAGTCTGGAGTTTGACCACGCGGGAGAACATGGGGAATTGCTGCTCATCACCCCGGGCAAGCCAACCAAGCCAGTCGGAAGCCTAACCGTCAATAACACCGAATTCCGTATGGCCCTTTCGGTACGGGTTCCCCCGCCCCATTCTGATTTTCTCCTGCATTTCGGCGACCGGTTCCAGAACAACGTCCTTAAAAAATGGCGCAATCTTATCCTGGCCGGGGTTATCACGGTCCTGTTCTGCTGGGGAGTCTATTGGGGGGTGACCGCCGGGGCTACCGCCTGGGTTTTGGATCATTTCCCCGTAAAAAAAGAAGTGGAATGGTCGGCTAAAATGCCGCCCGCTTGGAGCCAATTTGGCGCACCCCTTCCTGAGACCGACCCCGCTTTCAAGGCCGTACAGGCGATCTTGGACCGGCTCAAGGCCGCCATCCCCGACAACCCGGGATACCCCTTCAAACTCTACGTCATCAAAAACAAGCAGGTCAACGCTATGGCCCTGCCGGGTGGAACGGTGGTGGTCTTGACCGGGCTCTTGGATCAGGCCGACTCGCCCGAGGAAGTGGCGGGGGTCTTGGGGCATGAGATGACCCACGTGTTGAAACGCCATGTGATCCGCCAAATTATTCACAACCTGGGATGGAGTGTCTGGGCGGGGCTTTTCCTGGGGGATGGGGATTTTGGGAAGGCCGCCGAGGGTTTGGGGCAATTAGGACAGCTTTCTTTCACCCGGTCGCAAGAGCAGGAGGCGGATCTGGGCGCCGCCCATATCCTGACCAAGGCCAACCTGCCGCTAGAACCCTTCATCGGATTCTTCAAGAAGATGCAAGCCCAGCCCGAAACCGCCGATTCGCTATTTAAAAATTTCATGTCGGATCACCCTTCCAACGCCGCACGCATGGAAAAGCTGGAGGACCTGGGCAAGGAATTGAAGCCGGAGAAGGTGGAACCCTTCACGGATATCGACTGGACGGCGGTGAAGGCGGAAGTGAAATAAAGAAATTTTGTTTAGGTGTCATTGCGAGGAATGCCCGACGAATAGTCGGGCGTTAATGACGAAGCAACCTCAGTTTAAATAAACTATCCAAAAGACAAACACGAACATCGAACTGGGATCGCCACGTCGCTAACCGCCCCGATTGGGGCAGCTCCTCGCGATGACATTGAAAATAATGAAATTATTCTTGCGAGTTAATAAACCCTTGAATAATTTCCCATTCCTTCGCAGTTACAGGTTGGACGGAAAGCCTGGATAACTTAAAAAGCGCCATATTCTTGAGGCCGGGCTGTTTTTTCAGGAAATCCAAAGGGACAAGCTCTTTGCAGGCCTTCACGAACTTCACATCCACCATGTACCAGGTAGGCTTGGCGGGGTCGCTTTTGGGGTCGAAATGGACGTCCTTGGGGTCGAAGGCCGTGTGGTCAGAGTAGCCTTCCTTGACGATTTCCCCCACTCCCGCGATACCGGAAGGCTTCCCCCCCGAATAATAAAAGAACATTCCGTCGCCCTTTTTCATTTTGTCGCGCATGAAGTTACGGGCGGTATAGTTTCTCACCCCGTCCCAGAAGGTGACTTTGTCCTTTTTCCATTGCTCGACGGGATAAACGTCGGGTTCGGCCTTCATCAACCAGTAGTTTTTGGATGGCATGGAATTCCCCCTTGATTTCGTTCATGCTCGGTTGGATTTACCTGGGACTTCAATACCCAGTGCAATTAAATTTACGAGGGTTTTATATCCCTCTTGAAGATTAAATACCCGTCAAGCCGCTTGTAGAGTTTGTAGTTTTTGATGAGGCGACCCAAGACGCATTGGACGCCGTTGTACCCAAAGTCGTTTTGCAGGTGGATCTTTTCCGCGATCCAATCCACGGGATGTTTTACCAGTATTTCTTCCAATTCCTCCGGACGTTTGAGGTAAACCGTCTGCATGCCGATCATCAACGGGAATAAATGGTGCCGCTGAAGCGTAAAGTAATAGGGATCTTCCCAAGGCAATAATAACAGGGAAGCCTCGGGCGGAATTTCCTTTTGGGCGAATTCGAGGAATTGTTCCATCTCCGGTATCCACGGACCGGGTGAGTTCAACCCCCGCAAGGGGGGCAGGGCCGCGTTTTGAAGCGGGCCACTGAGTTCCACGTAACAACGCAAGGCTAGGTTACTTTTGACATAGATGGCCGTATTAACGGCCAGGATGATTCCAAGGAATAAAAACATAATTCGAAATGGATCAGATAGAAGAGGACCTTTTTCAACAAGGTTGGGAAGGCCAAACTCCTTCCCGGTTTGCGTGGTAAGGATATATAAAAGGCCCAACAGGACCGATAGCAGCGGTCCGATCCCGAAAGTGGATCCGAAAATCCCATGGGTAAGAAATGAGGCGTTTATGACCCCGAACAAAGACAAGGCCAGGAATTTTTCAAAGGTCCGCTCTTGGGGGCGTAAAAAGAGCATGATGAATGCCAGAAATCCTGTGACCAGCAAGGTGATGGGCCAAATCTCCATCGTTCGAAAATAGTAATCCGATTTAAGCCAAATATTTCCAGCTTCGTACCATAAAGGCCAAATCAGGGGGATCAAAAAGGAGGGAGCCATGAATAGAAGGATGGCGGCCAGGGAAACGACCCGGTTTTTCCCAAAGCTGTGCCTCCCGATGAGATAGGCCTCGACCCAGAAGGTTATCCATAAGTAAACGGTTTTATCCCAATAGAGGGAATATAAAGAAAGGAACCCATGAAGGTCGGGCAATCGGTGCTGGCTGGGAAATGCGAATAACCAGTAAAAGATATTCCCAAATCCACAAGTGAAGTAAACCGCCGCGAGCACGGCAAGAACCGACAATGTAGAGCCAATCAAAAACCACTGATAGGGTTTGAACCAGGTTTTGGGTTTAAGTATGACCAGGGACAGCAGGAGGGTTCCGTGGATCAACCCGAAGTAGACCAAGCCCGTGTTTTGTTTGAAGAGAGGCGGAACGAAAGCCAGAAAACCCGAGAGGAACATCATCACAGGTGGATAGCCCTTTTCCCGGCTCCAAAGGAGAAAGGTGAGCGCGGCCAGAATCCAGAAGGTGCAATCGATGTCGTAATTCGGGTAGGAATAAATGCCGTAGCCGCCGCTAATGGCAATTGGCAAGGCCAAGGCCAGGTTGAGTATCCGGTTTTCTTGGAGGAAACACAGCAAAACATAGGTCAGCAGAAAGGTCAGGGCTGAAAGGACGGCGCAATACACGATGTGATGGATAAGGGCTACCCCGAATAGCTTGATGACCAAGGCCTGGATAAGGTAGGTGCCCGGCGCGACCCAGAGGTCAAAGTCCTTATAGGGAATTTCCCCTTGCGAAATACAATAGGCGTGATCGAGAACGTAAGTGATATCCACCAAGGGTGCGGCCCGGCCGGTCTGGTAAAAGACGACTCCCGCGCAAAGAACCATGAGGAACAAGACGACGGATTTTTCAACGATCGGGAATACCGGTTTGGGGGAAGCTTGAGCCATATCACCCTATCGCGTTTAATTAAGACTAAAATCTCTAACAATACCTATGTAACCGAAAAGACGCCAAGAAAAACTAAGGAAATTAATAGTTTAATGTCCTCTTACTTCTTAATTACTTTTGCCTTTCTTGGCGAAATTTGTCTCTGGCTTACCCTGCGGTGAGTAGGCTTTGGAAGAAAAAATCGCCTTTGCTTTGAGCTTTTGTTACAGGATTTAAACTTTTTGGTAATCAGGTTTCAATCTCTTCCGTGATGCGCCACAACTCAAAACCGCCAGCGATGCTGTAGACTTTATCGAATCCCTGGTCGGCCAGATAGGCCGCTGCACCCTGGCTGGTGTGGCCATGGTAGCAGTAGCAGACGATGGGCTTGGTCTTGTCGGTCTTGGTCACAAAGTCCTGCACGTTCGAATCATTTAAAGGCAGGGCCCCCGGAACGTGGGAAGATTCAAAAGAACGGGGGTCCCGGATATCCAGGAAGAGGGCCTTGCCCGCCTGGTGCATCTGGGCGGCATGCTCAACCGTTATTTCCTTGAATTCGTTCATTTCACCCGCCCATCAATCTTGAGAACTTCCTTCTCCCACAGCTTGGCGTACTTGGCAAAATCGTGGAAACCCGAGAGGGCGCAAACCGCCAAGCCGTGCCAGCCGTCCAAAAAACCCTTCCGGGTGATGTACATCCTGAAAAACGTGATAAAGGGCGCCACGGTCAGGTAAAACTTCCAGAACCGGACCTTCTTCGGGCTGGCCTCCCGGATGGCCAGGTCCGAGTAGAGGTTCATCTTTTCCACGTATTGCTCGATCGATTCATAGGCATAGTGGTTCAAGGCCTCGGCCAGCTCCAGGGTTTTGCCCTTCACTGCCAGCCCCTCATGCACCGGCCGGTCGGTGAAGGTTCCCGCGCCCTTGCGGATGAGGCGAAGCTGGGAGTCTGGCCACCAGCCGCAATGCTTAATCCACTTTCCTAAAAAGAAGGCTTTCCGCTTCAAGAAATAACCGTTCACATCCTCTGGAATCAAGGGAAATTGACGTTCTATTTCGGCGATGAGGCCGGGAGTCAATTCCTCGTCGGCGTCGAGGGAAAGGATCAAATCCCCGGAACATTTGGAAATGGCCCAGTTTTTCTGATCCGAGTAGCCCTTCCAGGGACGCACCATCGTCTTGGCTCCCAGGGATTTCGCCACCTTCACGGTTTGATCCATGCTTTGAGCGTCCACTACCAGCTTTTCGACCTTGGAGAAAGTACTTTTAGAGAATTGAATGCTCTTGAGGCAACGCGCGATATTGCGTTCCTCATTTAAAGTAATGATGACAATGGATAAGACAGGCTTTTTAATGGTGGCTGTCAATAATCATCCTTTCCTTCCGAACCATTTCCGGTACCTCAGGTAGAATCCGCTGGTCTTCTTTACAAAATCGAACCCTGCCGTTTCGGGAAACATGTGCACCCGGCGGATTTCCAATAAGTCCTCGCCGAAACGGGTGGGCCCGCTGTTGACGGCAATGCCAAAGGGATAACCCGCCTCTTGGACAGCTTTTTTAATCTCCGAGTTCACGTCCCCATAGGGGTAAGCGAAGGAAAGGACAGGTCGGCCCAGGAGATCCTCCAATTTTTTTTTTGACTCCCCGACTTCTCTTTGCATCTCCACTATGGGCAGTTCGGTCAAATGACGGTGGCTGAGGGAGTGGGCCCCGATTTCCACCAGGCCGCTTTCGGCCATTTCCTTGATTTGTTCCGAACTCATGAGGGCCGCCTCGGGCTCGCCCTTGGACGTATCCCAAAAGTTGGTTTTGTGCTTTCGGTCGCCCAATACATAAACCACGGCCTTCATCTTGAATTCCCTCAACAAGGGTAAAAGATTCCGGTGGTTGTCCTCATAACCATCGTCAAAGGTGAGCACGACCGGCTTTTTGGGGAGTTTGCGTTGAAAAAAATCGCCAAAGGTGACCGCCTCAAACCCCCGGTCCCTTAAGGAGATGAGGTGATCCCTCAAGCGGTCCCGGTTGATGAAGACGTTGTATTTGGAGCCAGGGACCGGCCCGTCCGTGACCCGGTGGTACATCAAAACGGGAATCTCGTGGAACCGGCTTAAGTTGGATTGAAGCACCACCGACTGGTAGATGTTTTCGAGCCGGGGATAGAGGCTGTCGAGGTTGTACTCCTTCTTTAACAACTCATGACCGGTTTGGGCTGTTTGGGCCCTCAAGGCCGGGTCTTTCAGGAGCGCGACCAGGTCCTGCGCCGTTTTTTCCCAGTCAAAAGATTCACCCTCAAAACAATCGCCGAAATTGGTGCGTTTGGCTTCTTCCAAGATTGGGGGGAGGAGGGGGCCAATGTATTTTTGTTCCCCCAGGGCCAATACCGGCTTCACAGCCGCCATGGCTTCCAGGGCCACCCGGCCCGCCCCCACGACCACCGTGGCCTTCTCGTAAAAAGGGGCGAGGGAAGCCTGGAAACCGACGAAAGAAAGGCGGGGGTTTTGTTCCTGGATCGCCCGGTGTTCCTCACCCACCGGCCCCCCCACAAACTCGAAACGGGCGTTGGGCACGGCGGCAAGAACCCGGGGAGCGACTTCCCGGGCAAGCTTGAGAATGACCTGGTTTTTGGGGCCGGACAAGCGGCCCACGATGAGGATCAGCGGCTCAGGGTTCGAGGCCGTTTCTAAAGACAATCAATTGCTCCTGTCGGAAAGCCTGGGTGTGGCGAAGCATCTGTTCCCGGATATCCTCGCACATGGCGAGGACCGTGTTTCCATAGATATTGAACCAGCGGTTCGAGAAATGCAGGTGCTGTCGCCCATGAAGGGTCGAAAGATAGGGGGTTTGGGTCCATCGGCAGGCCCAAAAACCGACCCAACTGGCCGCCCGCGAATGGGCATGGACCAGGTCGATTCCATTTTTTAGGATGAACCGCCTCAAGGCCAGGATATTCAACAATCGGTGCAACAAACCGCGGTTATAGATGGGAATGGGCGTGATTTCCGCCCGAACCGGGTGGTCGAACCGGCCCGCCGCCACAAATACCTTATGGCCGGCGTCGATTTGCCGACGGATCAGGGCCGCGGTGGAGGTTTCGGCCCCCGTGACAAAGTCCCCGCTTAAGACGTGAAGGATGTTCATGTATCCCTTTCCGGCGGCGGCTGGCAAAACAAACTAGTTTGGAAGAACCTACAAAATCGTCCAAACCATGAATGATTCTACAAAAAAGCAAGGACATCAGGGGTCCGAAAGCTAGGAAACCCTAGGGCTTCAGGTGGCACCATCCTTGCTTTTACTATGGCACCCCTACGCAGGAGAATTCCTGTCTTGAGCATCGCCCGCAAAATCGTCCAGCAAAAAGCCGAAGCCCACATCAAGAGTAATAATCCCTTAGGCTGGTTCGAGGATGTCTACGCCTCGGCCCAGGGCAACGAGCTGGTGATTCCCTGGGCCAGTTTATCTCCCAATTCCTTTATGCGCGACTGGCTCGACGAGCACCCCTTCCCCCGGGGAAAAAAGGCACTGGTGGTGGGATGCGGACTGGGGGACGACGCGGAGGACCTGGACCGAAGGGGTTTCCAGGTGACCGCCTTTGACATTTCCCCCACCGCCATTCAATGGAGCCGTGAAAGATTCGCCAAAAGCCGGGTCCATTACGAGGTTTTGGACCTTTTTAAGGGCCCTTCCCGGTGGAAAAGGTCGTTTGATTTCATTTGGGAGGCCTATACCCTGCAATCCCTCTTGTCCCCCTGAAGGAGAAGGCCATCCAACGGATGTCGCAATGGGTATCGCGTCACGGGATCCTTTTGCTGGTAACCCGCGGGAGGGAAACAGAGGACCTCATCCAGGGACCGCCTTGGCCCCTCACCCGGGAACAGATGGGACTCTTCGAAGAATCAGGTCTGAAACAGGTCGAGTTCAAGGATTTCAAGGATCCCCAAAAACCCACCATCCGAAGGTTCTTAGGTTGTTACAAATTCGAGGGCAAATAGAAGCTTTATTATTTAAAGCGGTCATTTTTGCAACGACTTCCATTCGTTATGTCTTTTGTGCATCTGGCCGATATGGTGGGGGATATGGTCCATATAGGCTTCCACCATTTTTTCCAGGGTCAAGCCCCCCCTCTCGGAATGGGTGACGGTCTTGGAAAATTCCTCCTCCTCCAAAGAAAGCAGAAAATCACGGTTGGCCTGGATCACCCAGGCGAGGCCGGCCAAGGCCAGGTCGACGTCCCGGTCCTTGTAGCGAAGCTGGGAAGACCAGATATCCTGGTCGAATGCCGTGACGGTCTTGCCGGGCTCGGCCACCGCCGTTCGATAGCGGAGGTAAAGGTGGATCTCGGTATCCAAGAGATGGAAAATCACTTCTTGGATGCACCAATGGTCCGGGTCGGGTTTGTAATGCCACATGGACCGGGGAAATTCTTTCAGGGCTTGGGGCAGGGCCAGGGCAAAGCCCCCGTATTCCTCTATTTTTTCTTTTCTCTCTTCTCGGGTCATAATCTTTCCTCTCAAAGTTCGTGAATATTCAGAGATTGTAACATCTGAAAAAGTCGGCTTATGCCGCCTTTTTCAAAATTCCTTATCAGTAACCCCACGATTTCCTGCGGAAATCTTTGGGGTCGAGACCTCTGATTGTCGCATTGTTGAAGATTTTCATAGGTCTCAGATTATTCTTCCTGCCGGGATGGATTGCAATCACCGAGTGGGCTTGGAAAAAGCTTCTTCGATTTCAGTTAATCCGCTGTAGAGTTTCTCGCGGCATAAATCTTCCAGAACTTTTCGGTCTCCCGAGAGGTGAAAGGTTTGGTGCCGGTGGGTGAGGGTTTCCCCCGGGTTTAAGGCCGCGGCGGGAGAGGAAGTTTCCAGCTCAAAATAGGGGCCGTCCGGTTTTCGCCCCGGTTTGGCGGGGCCGTCGTTATAACTGTTTACCACGTCCCCGCCATAAGGCTCTTTTTGAATTTCCCACATGGAGTTGACGTACATCCCCGGCCGGTCTGGAAGGTTATAGTGGACCAAGGTAAGGGTTTCACGCCCGGCATCCCAAGAACCCAGCCAGGGTTGGGCCCGGCGGGGGGAAACACCGATCTTGGACCTGAACTGGCCGTCCCCCTTAAAGAAAACCGCCCTTTCTCCCACCCGGAGCCCGTCCCCGTCCAGCTTGCCGAAATAACTGTCATTCACCTTAGGGCCAAGAGATTCTTCCGGCCCTTTTTGATAGGGCAGGACGATGACGGCCCGGGGGGATGGCTGAAAAATCCCCAGGATCCAGATGGATAAAAGCCCTTTGGACTCGGTCCAGGGATTATTTCCCCGGTTCGTCAAGGTGTTCACCGATTCGAAAGCCACCCATTGGAGACTTTTATTCTTTAGACCTGTTTCTTCCCCGGAAAGAAGGCGGATATCCCTCTTCACTTCCAGATCGAATTCAAAACCCGAATAGTTTCTGAGATGGGCCCGCTTGGACATTAGAATATTGGATCGGTCGCTGCCTACTAAGTCAAAACTTTCACGGTCAAAGGAAGCGGGAACATAGGCGTTTTCTACATCAAAGGAAGCTCCGGGGGCAAAAAAAAGTCCGTATTGGCCCCCTTCCGGCCCCAGCCAGAATCGATCCTCCCCGCCATAAGCGTTGAACTGGGGGTGAATTTTTCGGGAGGCAATCTTTTCGCGGTTGACCCATCCATGACTGAATCCCTCGGGGCCTCCATAGGCGCTGGTCAGGACCCGCCCTTGGAGTAAAGGAGCGACAGCCACCTGACGGCCTTCATCGTCCGACAAAAGAAGGATATTCGTATGGGTCTTTACCGCGTCGATATCATCCTGGAACGAAGGCATCGCGAATCCTTGGTAATGAAATAGAAAATTTTAATTTTAAGGGAGCCAACCAACCCTGCAAATAAAAAAGCCCCAGGATTAAACCCAGGGCTTCAAAGAAATTGGGAACCGAAATGAATTACTCATCCCCCGTCTGGAGGAAAGAATAGAGGGTCACGCCATCCCGCCAAACAAAGAGGCGAACCCCGCTTTTAAGATCGCTCTTTTTTAGGACCACCGTAAGCTGATTGGCGGACACGATATCCGTATTGCCAACCTTGCGGATAATGTCCCCCGGTTGGAGGCCCGCCTGGGCCGCCGGGCTTTGCTGATCCACCTGGGTGACGACCGGCCCCCGGGGGGCGTTGGGGGGCAGCTGGCTCTTGAGATCCGCTGTTTGATCCTGGTAAGTCAGACCTAAATTGTCATTTTCACCCTGGCCGGAGAGGTTACTCCCTTCGTTCCCTTCTTCTTTATCAGCCTTGTTCAGGAAAGTTTCATCCAGTTTTTGCAGGGTGACCGGCAGGGTTGATTCGGTCCCACCCCGGAGAATCGTCATCTGAACCGTCTGTCCCGGCTGGAAGGTGTAAAGTTTGGCCACTAGGTCGGCGGAATTGTGCACTTTGACGCCTTCCAATGCGGTCACGATGTCGCCCGGTTTCAACCCCGCCTTTTCGGCGGCGCTGCCGGGGTTGATGTTGGAGATCAGGGCCCCTTCGGGGGAAGTTAGCCCAAAACTCTTGGCCATTTTGGGGTCGAGGGATTGGACGACGGCCCCTAAACCCGCCCGGATAATCTTGCCGTTATTGGCCAGGTCTTCCGCCGCCTTTCGGGCGATGTTGACGGGAATGGCAAAACCAATGCCTACCGACCCTCCGGTTTGGCTGTAGATCGCGCTGTTGATGCCGACCACTTGCCCCTGGATATTGCAGAGCGGGCCGCCCGAGTTGCCCGGGTTGATGGAAGCGTCGGTTTGGATATAGCTCTGGTAGCCTTGATCCTGGCTGATCTCGACACTGCGGCCCTTTGCTGAAATAACCCCCGTGGTGACCGTATGGTCCAAGGCGAAAGGATTTCCCACCGCGATGGCCCATTCCCCCACTTGCAGAGCGTCCGAATCCCCCAGTACCAGATGGGGAAAATTCTTTCCCTCGATCTTGATGATCCCGATATCCACCTTGTCGTCTTTACCGATAATTTTTCCCGGGTAGGTGGTTCCATCCTCCATGGTGACGGTGACCTTCTCGGCCTTTCCAATCACATGGGCATTGGTGAGGATATAGCCGTCGGAGGTGATGAGAAAACCGGAACCCAGGCTGCGCTGTTTTTGCTTAAAAACGCGCTGGGGACTTCTTTGCCCGTGGGGGCCGTAAAACCAGAAATTGAAGAAGTCGTCCATGCCGCCAAAATTGTCGAAGCCCCTTATATTCTCCGTCCATTCGGAGCTAATGTTGACAACCCCGGGGCTGACCGCGGCCGCCACGTCGATAAAGGCTTTTTGCAAGGCCAAGGCCGCGCTGTTGGCGGAAAGGGTGACCGGAGGGGGCTCTTGACCCAAATGAAGCTCGGCGGCTGTGGCGAGGGAAGGAAGAAAGGGTGTGCCCAGAAAAGCAAGAATGGCAAAAACTGAAATCGGCCTGGCCAACTTAAGGAGCTTGGTCATGATGGGTTTCCTCCGGTGCGGCAAAGGGTACGGCTCCCCCCAAAGCCTGGGGAAAGATCCGCTTGGACTTCAACATCTCATTAATTTCGGGATGCTGGGTCGACAGTGTGATGACGATCTGCACGCCCGAAAGATTGACTCCGCAGGTTTTGACGAGGTAGACGATGCATTCGAGCCGCTCCACGTCTTCCTGGGAATAAAGCCTGGTTTTCTTGAGGGTCCGGCAGGGGCAAATGAGCCCCATACGCTCGTACTGCCGGATGGTCTGCTCATGGAGATTTAAAAGCTGGGCCACCACGCTGATGGTGTAGATCGGATGTTCCCGGGAAACTTCCATTGGGTCGGCCCCGCCTTAGCTGAAATAATCTCGAAGTTGTTCAACGTCTTTGGAGCCCCGGATCTTGCGCATGGCGCGTTCCTCGATCTGGCGCACCCTTTCTTTCGAAATGCCCAGGCGCTGGCCGATTTCGTCCAGGGTCTTCGCGCCCGTTCCATCCAAACCGTAACGCCAGGTCAGGATCTGGCCGTCGCGTTCGTCCAGCTCTTTCAAGGCGCCCGTCACCTTGTTCGAGAGGTCCTGGCTCATCAATTCTTTCTCGAAAGATTCCAGGCTTCTGGGATCTTTCAGAAATTCGATGAGCGGGGTTTCACCTTCCCCGACATGGGTGGTATCCAGGCTCAGGTAGCCGTGTGAGAATTTCTGAACTTCATCCCACGTTTCCCTTGAAATATCAGCCTTTTTCATCACTTCGCCGTCGCTGAGGGCTTCGCCCTTTTTCTCAGTGAGCGCGGCCACCTGTTTCGATATTTTACGCATTTTTTTTGACTGGCTTTGGGGAATTCGGACCATATCGCCCTTATCCATGATGGCGGCCAATATGGACTGGCGGATCCACCATACGGCGTAAGAAACAAACCTCACTCCCCTCTCGGGGTCGAAGGTCTTGGCGGCCTTGATCAACCCCAGGTTGCCCTCATTAATGAGGTCGAGGAAGCTCAAGCCCCGGTTCCGGAAACCCTTGGCCACGGATACGACAAATCGCAGGTTAGCCTCGATCATCAGGTTCATGGCGGTTGCATCCCCTTGTCGGGCGAGCCGGGCGGTTTCTTTTTCCTCTTCGGGGGTTAAAAGGGGTACCCGG
Source organism: candidate division FCPU426 bacterium (assembly GCA_963849485.1). Classification (GTDB taxonomy): domain Bacteria; phylum Oederibacteriota; class Muellerivitia; order Muellerivitales; family Muellerivitaceae; genus CAVTWJ01. Next base: position 29,993 of record CAWKIF010000162.1, read on the forward strand.
GCAATTTCCCGCAGGTAGGTTCCCAACGACTTTTCTTCTGTAGTGAAGGGCATCTTTTCCATGGCAATTCCTCCTCATACAACATATAAAAACTATTAAATCGTATTCAGTAAATCGATCTAATGATTAATAGAATATATGAGTCGTATTGACTCATGTCAATCATAAAACTCAAAGTGGTGCTATTGATGCAAAAATAGGCCATTTTAAAAGAATTTAATGGCACCCTCATTTCAATTCGGGTTCCTTATTTTCTTTTGTCGGAATCAAGATGGAGTACCTTAATGCGGTTGTCACCGAAGAGGATGGAGTGAAGTAATTTGAACACTTTTTTTCTTACCTTATCGCTCTCCTTGTTCGACAGCCTGTCGACCACACTACAGATCATCATTTTCGTTCTTCTACTTACAACCACCCAGCCTCTTCGAAACGCCTGGGGATATCTGGCAGGCTTAACTGGGACCTATATAGCTTGTGGGATCGCGGGGTACCTGGCGCTGGACGAGTTACGGATGCTCTTGAGCCGTTTATTCCCCATGAAGCCTATTCCCAACCCGGTTTATTACCAATCGGAATTTTTGACAGGCGTCTTCATGGCCGCGATAGGGCTCTGGTTCTTTTATAAAAAAAAGCGCAGGCCCCATGGGAGGTTGGTCACTTGGATCATCTCTAAACTGAAGAATATGAATATAGGGTTCGCCTTTGGGATCGGAACTTTCATATCCCTCACTTCATTCCCCGGCTCGATTCCCTACCTGGTGGCCCTGGGCAAGTACTCCTCCCTTCAACTCAATTTTCCCGAAACGGCCGGATGGATCCTCTTTTATAACCTAGGCTATGCCCTGCCGATGATCCTGATCTTGGCCGCTTACCTGATGGCCCGGAGGAAAATCGATTTCGACCACGATGCCCTGCATGGGCACGCGAACCAGCTGAACCGGCACTTGACGGCCTGGACCATGGTCGGTTTCGGGCTTTTATTTATGGTGGATGCGGGATGCTACTTTACCCTGGGACAAGCATTGATTAAGGGAAGGTATTTTTAAGACCGAACCATTGCTCTTCATTATTAGAAATGCTGGTTAAGATTATTGAACCTTTGGAGAAAATTAGCTGTGTTTTTCCTTCTTTTGTGTTTTCAAAAATTGGCGCATGGTATCCAGGTAAAGGGCGGTGGAAACCGCCATGGGCAAGATAAAAAACGCGAACCGGAAGAGCAAAGCCGCTACTACGGTTTGGTTAACATCCACCCCGAGAAGACTAAAGACAAAAGCCAGGGCCGACTCGCTGACTCCTAGACCACCCGGGATCGGGTTGATGGTGGAGGTTAAAAAGAAAACGGTGAAGCCGACCATTAAAAGTCCAAGGGGAAGCTCGACCCCCACGGCTACAAAGCAAAAATACAGCGTCAGAGCCGTAAAACACCAATCCATGCAAACCCAAAAAAGCACCACAAATAACTGAATCCAGCCCTTGTGGAATAAGCGAATAGTGACATCGAGATCCTTCCGGATTTCCGCCAACCTCTTGATTGATGTCTTTCTTCTTAAAAAAAAATGTCCCAGCCAGTTGCCTGTCTTGACCGATACCTTGAAAAACCACCTGCGGAAATTGTTGTGCAGAAAAATCAACAGCATTAAAGTCACCAGGGAGATCAGGGCAACCATGAAACCCAAAACCAACCCTTCCCTGGTACCCCCAACGAATTCGGGATGTTCCCGCAAAAAGATAAGCCCCCCGAAGCTAACCCCCGCCAAAACCAGGTTGAAGATCATGTTTTGGGCGAAAGACAGGGGGATTGTTACGGAATAAGGCACCTTGTGTTGTTTTAAAAGGAAAGAACGGATGGCCACCCCCGCCCATCCCCCGGAGGAAACGATGTAATTGATGGTCGCGGATATGAACATGATAGGAAAAAACTGAACAAAGGGAATTTTGTGAGGCGTCAGTTCAAACAAACCATTAAAAGAGAGGGTAAAGGCCAGATAGGCGATAGCCGTGCAAATGAGGGCGAATACCAAGTATTCGATTCGAAGGTGGTGAAAAGTTTGGGCCAACTTGGGAAGATCGCTTTTGGCCGCCGTAAAAAGCGCCAGAATCATGATTCCAACTACGAAAAGAGAAACCACCCAAATGACTTTCTTGTTGTTCTCGGCCAATCCATACTCCTGAATTAATTCAAAAGTAAAAATCTAATTCGTGTTAAATAAAAAAGCCCTGAAGAACCCAGGGCTTAATAGTTGGAAAATTTTTTCTCAAATGCTACTCGATCAGTTCCCCGTCGTTTTCCTTGATCGGTTCCTTTCCGATGGGGCTACTCGCGTTCAAACCCCCGGGGGGAACGCCTGGCGCGGGAGCGGAAGGTTTCAACGGCGCTGGGGGCGCCGAGGGCTTAGGGACGGCCTCGTCGGTCTTGACCGTGTCCAAATTATCCAAATCAAATAGCCCTCCGGGAGGGGAGGTAGGCTTCAGGGAAGTGGGAACCACCTTGGGACCCCCTGGAGGCGGAAGAGGGTTCGGCGAAGGTGGAACAGGAGCGGAAGGGATTTTCGGCATCCCCAAGGGTGGGACAGCCGGAGTGGGTGGAACTTTGGGAGGAACCACCGGTCCACCTAAAGGAGGCGCGGGAGGGCGGAGGGGCATACCGGTGGCAGGGGGAACAGTCGGTGGCTGCGGTGCCGCGGGCGCTCCGGGAGCGGAAGGAACAGAGGGCGGAGGCGTAGCTGGCTTTGCGCCCAATAGAGAATCCAGGGTGCCCGGCTTTAGAGGCGACAAGGGTTTCGGCGGAACCAGGGGAGCTGGAGCGGACGGGGCCCCTGGAACTTTGGCTGGCTCAGCAGGCGCTTTTTTATCCAGGAGTGCATCCAACAGGCCCGGAACGGGAATGGGGCCTTTGGGAGGCATCGGTGGTACGCGAAGTGGAGCGGACGGTTTCAATCCCAAGGGAGGTGCGCCAGGTGCCGGAACGGAAGGTTTAGGGCCAACCGGAGGAGCGCTAGTCGGTGGGGCGGGTGGAGCCCCGGAAGGCATGGAAACGGTGCTCGGCGTCCCTTTTTGAGGAACTGCCGTGACTGGTGGAACCTTCCCGGCAATGAGGGCATCTAAGACCCCTGATCCGGTAGCGCCCAATTTTGGCGCCGAGGCGGGTGGTTTCATGGTCCCGAGGGGAAAGGAGGCCGTTGTTGAAGGAACGGGTTTTACGGCACCCAAGGCCGGTGCTTTCAAGGGTGAAGGAGAAGTATTGGCCGGGGGGGCAGAAAGAGCCGCCGCCGCGGCAGCTACCTCGCTGGGTTTTCGGTATTTCACTGGGAAGGTCAGAATCAAACGGGTCCCGGGATCGCTTTTTTCAGCCACGGCTCCCCCGCCATGCCCCGCCAGGATGGTTTTGACTAGGGCGAATTTCAAGCCCGTTCCCGCCAATTGGGGAGAGGCGGTGTGTTTCGGGTCGTAGAACTCATCAAACATGTGGGCCAGGCTTTCCGTCTTGACGTTCAGGCCCGGGTCCTCCACCGTGACCTTCACGTTCTCCCCGAACGCTTCCACGGTGATGGGGATAGTAACCCCCCGGGGAGCGTCCTTAATGATCTGAAGGTAGAGAATATTCCAAAGCTGGTTGAAACGGCGGCGGATGATGGGGACCTTGGGCAAATTGGGTTTTGGCTCCACCCGCAGTTTGATGGTCTTCACCTCGGCCTGGGCCTGGAAGTTGAAGGCCAATCCCTCGATCTCCGACCCCAAGTTGACCTCTTCCCGTTTGGCGTCCTCGGATTCGATTTCCACCTGATAGATGTCCAAAAGATCGTTGATAAATTTTTCGAGTCGGGCGGACCGATTGATGACCATCCCCAGGAATTCCTGCTGCTTTTCGCTGATACCGCCCTGAACCGTTCCCAGGGCCGAGGAGACATAGCCCTTGATGATGCCTAGAGTGGTCTTGAGCTCGTCAGCCATCGTACGAATGGCCGCGGCCCGGACCGAGGAAACTTGGATGGCGGAAGCGGCGGAAACCGCGCTCAAAAGCTTGGCTTCCATTTCTTTTAACTTGGTTTCTGTTTCTTGGACCTTGGCCAGGGCGTCCGCCTGTGCCTTTTCGGCAACCGTGATCTGCCCTTTGAGTTGGGCATTCTCGGATTTTGACTGTTCGGTTTGATTGCGCAAACCCTCGGCCATGGCCTTCAGGGCATCGAGTTCCTTGAGCTTGTCGTTCAAGACTTGGGACTTCTCCCCAAGCTCGTTCTTGGCGCTTTGGGTCAATTGCTGGGCCGCGGAAACCTGGGCCGCCGCTTCCTTCGCCTTTTCTTCCATTTGAGTGCGGTATTGGCGGAGAGTATCCTCTTTTTCCTGTTGATTTTCCTGCCTCTCTTTTTCCAGGTTCTGCATCAGCATGGCGGCGGCCTGCACCATTTGGCCCACCTCGTCCGTGCCGAAGGCCTTAAGAATCTCAGGGGTAATGGGAACCTGGTTCTGAGCCGCGTTCAAAACCACCGCGCTGGCCCTGCGTAAAGGCGCGAGGATTGAGTTCAAGTAAAGCGACCCTAAAAGCAAAACCCAGGCGATAAGAATGAGAACCCCTAAACCGAAGGGGTTGTAAAAACATTTCAGAAAAAATTCGGCGTTAAGCGTAGGTTTAGGAGTTGCCTTCGGGGCGGGGGCGGAGGGAACAATGGTGCTGTAGGGAACCTGGTTCACCACGCCTAGCTTGGCAAATCCCAATGGAGCGTAAACCATGACGCTCACGCCGGGGTTGAGGGAGGAACTGGCCTGTTGGTTGGCCAAGTCGGTAGTGACCTTGGTCATCCAGGCTTCATTATTGGGGTTGAAGGACTCCGTCAGCTTGGCGGGATTGGAATGGTAAAAATACCTTCCCGAATTGGCATCCAATATAAAATAAACCCCGCTCTTGGTGTCCCGGGGGTCGGGTGGGGTGAAAATATAACCCAGGTTGAACACCGCGATAACGATAGACTTGTCGGCGGAGGGCTGGGCGAAAAGGAAGGCGGGATAACCCAGGCGTTGGGTATAAAACTGGTAGGTCTTTCCTGGGTTTGACTGCAGCCTTTCCTGAATGGTCTTAAACTCGTCGGAAGCGGCATATTGCTGGGGGTCCGCCAAAATCGGCGCGGCCGGAACATTCTTGAGGATCTTCCCGTCAGGGGAAACCACTATCAGGCCCTGAACCCCGGGGTGGGAGGACTTGAAGTTGGTGAGGTCAGAATCCCCATGCTGGGCGGTTAAATTGGGAATGTCGTCATGGGTCTTGAGAATATTGTTGTAGAGGGTGGAAGCCAGGGTTCCCACCTGGCTTTGAAGGATGTTGACGGATGTATTGTTGACTTCCCCGGGGCCCTGGAGGGAAGCCGAAGGGGCCGGAGGGGCTTCGGTTAACTTCACCCCAAAATAAACCCCTGCGAGCAAGAGGATGGGAAGAACGCCGACGAGGAGGAGCGATTGGAAATATTTACCCTTCAATGGCTTCTCCTCCCTCTTCATCCTTGGGCACATTGACAACGGCAACAAGGCGGTCATCCTCGGCCATTTTAATCAAACGAACCCCCTGGGCCAACCTTCCCGTTGACTTGATTTCTTTGACCCGCTGGCGGATCACCTTGCCGGAAGCCGTCATGACAATGATCTCATCTTGATCTCCCACGGAGGCGATGGAGACCGCCACGCCATTTTTAGAGGTCGTCTTGATGTTGAGGATACCCTTGCCGCCCCTCCCCTGCCGGCGGTAGGCGGTGAATTGGGTGCGCTTGCCAAAGCCTTTTTCGGTAGCGGTAAGGAGCGACTTTCCTTCCTGTACCACTTCCATTCCGATAACGCGATCGTTCTTGCCGAGGCGGACACCCCGCACCCCCTTGCCCGCGCGTCCCACTTCCCGAACCATCTTCTCGGGGAAACGGATCGAAAGGCCCAGCCGAGTGGCCAGGAAAACATCCTTCTTGCTGTCGGTGATCTCGGCGGAAACCAGAACGTCACCCTTGTCGAGTGTGATGGCGATGATACCGCCCGCCCGGGGCTTGTCGAAGGCTGAGAGGCTGGTGTTCTTGATCAGCCCATTGGCCGTGGCCATCAGGATGCTGAATTTTTCGTTAAATTCCTTGACTGATTTAACGGCCGAGATTTTTTCTTCCTCGCCCAATTTCAAGACGTTGGCGAGAGCGGTGCCCCGTGCGTAGCGCGATGCCTCCGGAATCTCGTAAACCTTCAACCAATGGGCCTTCCCGAAATTGGTGAAGATGAGTAGAAAGTCATGCGTCGAAGCGGTGTACATTCGCTCGACGAAATCTTCCTCCTTGATGCCCGAGCCGGTAACGCCCTTCCCTCCCCGGCGTTGTTTCTGGTAGGTGTCAATGTGGAGGCGCTTGATGTAGCCGCCGTGGGAGAGCGTAATGACGCACTGTTCGTCCTCGATCAGGTCCTCGATCTTCAGGTCTTCCGCCTTGCCGATGATCTCGGATCGTCGCGGGTCCGCGTACTTGATCTTCACCTCCGTCAGCTCGTCCTTGATGACCTGCCAGAGTTTTTTCTCGGAGGAAAGGATGCCCTTCAAGACCTCAATCGTTTTGAGGAGTTCCTTGTACTCGTCCTCGATTTTCTTGATTTCCAGGTTGGTCAATTGCCTCAACTGCATCTCGAGAATGGCCTGGGCCTGGATGGGGGACAAATCGAAATTTTGAATGAGGGCGACCTTCGCGTCCTCGGTGGATTTGGAGGCGCGGATGGTCTTGATGACCTTGTCGAGGTTATCGAGCGCGATGCGCAGGCCCTCAAGAATGTGGGCGCGTTTCTCGGCCTTGTCCAATTCGAATTTGGTGCGGCGAATTACCACATCCTTGCGGTGTTCCAGGTAATGGAAGAGAAGCCCCTTGAGGTTGAGAACGCGAGGCTGGCCGTTCACCAGAGCCAGCATGATGATGCCGAAGGAAGTTCGCAGGGAGGTCTGCTGGAAGAGGTTGTTGAGGATGACCTGGGCGTTGACGTTCTTAGATACCTCGATCACGATGCGCATGCCGTCTCGGTCGGACTCGTCCCTCAGGTCGGTGATACCCTCGATTTTTTTATCCCGGACCAATTCGGCGATCTTCTCGATGAGCTGGGCCTTGTTCACCTGGAAGGGAATTTCGGTGATGATGATGCGCTCGCGTGTCCTTCTTGTCGGTCTCGATGCCCGCCTTGGCCTGCATGCGAACGCTTCCGCGTCCGGTGTTGTAGGCGTCCACGATGCCTTCCCGGCCCAGGATGAAGCCGCCGGTCGGGAAATCCGGGCCCTTGATGAAATGGACCAGGTCCTTGACGGTGGCCTGGGGGTTGTCGATCAGGTGCATAAGACCGTCGATGACTTCTCCCAAGTTGTGGGGTGGAACGTTGGTGGCCATGCCCACCGCGATGCCCTGGGAACCGTTGACGAGAAAATTAGGAAAGGCGCAGGGGAGTACCACCGGCTCTTCCCTCGTGCCGTCATAGTTGGGGACGAAATCGACCGTATTCTTGTCGATATCCTTGAGCAGTTCCTCGGCCAGGGGGGACATACGCACTTCGGTATAACGCTCAGCGGCCGGAGGATCGCCGTCGATTGAGCCGAAGTTACCCTGTCCATCCACCAGCGGGTAGCGCATGGAAAAGTCCTGCGCCAGACGAACCATGGTGTCATAGACCGCCACGGTGCCGTGAGGATGGTAGTTGCCGGTGACGTCGCCCGTGACCTTGGCCGATTTACGATAGGGTTTTCGGGAGGTCAGGCTCAGGTCGTGCATTCCCATGAAGATGCGCCGATGGACGGGCTTCAGGCCGTCGCGCACATCGGGCAAGGCTCTCCCTACGATCACGCTCATGGCGTAATCGAGATAGGAATCCTTCATCTCGTCTTCGATATCAGTGGAGACGATATGGCCCCTGTTTTCATCACCGCCGTCGCCGCCGAGGGCGGCTGGATTACCCTTGGCGGGCGGAGGGGTACCTTCTCCCTCTTCAGACAGAAGTTCGGGGGTTTCTATTTCAACGTTCTTGCGCTTTTTGGGCCTGGCCATTGCTTTCCTTTGCTTCTCTAGTCTTAGACCTTTGGGTTAAATGTCGAGGTTCCTTACTTGTTTGGCGTAGGTTTGTATGAAATTACGCCGTGGTTCGACTTGATCCCCCATTAAAACGTCAAAAGTTTTGTCCGCTTCCACGCTGTCTTCAAGCTTGACCTGGAGGAGTGTGCGTTTCTCCGGGTCCATGGTGGTTTCCCACAGCTGCTCGGGGTTCATTTCCCCCAAACCTTTATAACGCTGAATCGAAAGCCCCTCCTTGCCGAAGTCCTTCACCTTTTCGACCACTTCATCCATGGATTCCAGGAAAAATTCGCTGGAGCCGTGCTGGATGACGTATTGGGGTTTGACCTCGCGGGGCTTGCCTGTTGGGTCCTCTTTTTCCTCTTCCTTCGGGAAAAGTTCGGTGACTTCGACACTGCGGGTTTCCATGCGCTTGATGATTTCCTCAAGCTGTTTGACTTCCGCCATGTCGCGGATGGCCTTAACGCGGACCATGTCTTTTACGTCGCGGCTGGTATCGTAAACAAAATCCATGCCTTCATCGATTTGCTTTCCCTTTTCAGCGGCCTTTTTCATGTCTTTCAGGCGCTGTTTCACCTTTTCCGCCTTTTCTTCCTTTTCCGATTCGGTATAGGCGTGTTCCACTCCCAGGGGACTTTCAATCTCATAAAGCGGGCGCTTTTTCTTGCCCTGCATCGCTTCCAAAAATTCCCGCAGGTTGAGGCCGGCGCGATGGAGGGCGGCGGCGATCGATTCCATCTTCACCAGGTCCCCGACCAGGTCCTTCAGCTTTTCTTGAGGAAATTCGGAACGGCTCTTCCCTTTCAACCGAAAGAGCCTCACTCCGTCCATTCCCTCTTGAAGCAGGAAACGGGTCATGTCGGCCTCTCCCTGGAGATACATCTCTTTCTTGCCCCGCTTCACTTTGTAAAGGGGAGGCTGCGCGATATAGATATAACCTTTCTCGAGCAAGGGTTTCATCTGGCGGTAAAAGAAAGTGAGGAGCAGTGTTCGTATATGGGAGCCGTCCACGTCAGCGTCTGTCATGATGATGATTCGGTGGTAGCGCGCTTTTTCGATATTGAAATCATCCTCGCCAATACCAGTGCCCATGGCAGTGATCAGTGTCCGTATCTCGTCGTTATTGAGAATCTTGTCGATGCGGGCCTTCTCGACGTTCAGGACCTTGCCTTTTAAGGGGAGGATGGCTTGAAATTTCCGGTTTCTTCCCTGCTTGGCGGAGCCTCCGGCCGAATCGCCCTCGACCAGGTAAAGCTCACTTCGGGCCGGGTCCGCCTCTTGGCAATCCGCCAGTTTTCCGGGGAGGGATGAGATTTCCAGCGCTCCCTTTCGGCGGGTCAGGTCCCGGGCCTTCCGGGCGGCCTCCCGGGCCTTGGCGGCCATGAGGCACTTGTTGACGATGCGCCGGGCCACCGTTGGATTTTGCTCAAAAAATGTCCCAAGGCCGTCGTTACAGATCTGGCGGGTGATGCCTTCCACTTCCCCGTTTCCCAGCTTGGTCTTGGTCTGGCCTTCGAATTGGGGGTCGGGAACCTTCACTGAGATGACAGCTGTTAAACCCTCGCGCACGTCGTCGCCGGAGATGGGAGGGTCGGCTTCCTTGATCATGGAATTCTTCTTGGCGTAATCGTTGATGGTGCGCGTCAGGGCCGAGCGGAATCCCTGCAAGTGGGTGCCGCCCTCTATGGTGTTGATGTTGTTGACGAAGGAGAAGACACTCTCGGCATAGGCATCGTTGTACTGGATGGACACCTCCACCGTGACCCGGTCTTTTTCCTTCTCGAAATAGAGGGGTGTGTTGAATATGACTTCCTTGTTCTGGTTCAAGTCCTTGACGAACTGGATGATGCCGCCGTTGAACTGGAAAACAGCTTCTTTGCCCTTTCCTCGTTCGTCGCCCAGCTTGATATAGATGCCTTTGTTGAGAAAGGCCAGTTCGCGCAGGCGTTTGGCGAGGATGTCGAAGGAATAGACGCTTTCGGTAAAAATTTGCTTGTCCGGCAGGAAGGTAATTTTAGTTCCGGTTTTCTTGGCCTCGCCGGTGGGTTTCACTTTCGAATCAGCTACGCCTCTTTTATACGACTGGTACCATATCTTACCGTCCCGACGAACCTCAGCTTCCAGCCACTCGGAAAGGGCGTTCACGACAGAGGCTCCCACACCGTGCAACCCTCCCGAAACCTTGTAGCTTTGGTGGTCGAATTTTCCCCCGGCGTGAAGTTTGGTCATAACCACTTCCAGAGCCGAGACTTTTTCCGTTGGATGAATATCGACGGGAATCCCTCGCCCATTGTCAGACACGGAGATGGAATTATCCGAATGGATGGTCACCTCAATTGAATCACAATGGCCCGCGAGTGCCTCATCAATCGAATTGTCGACGATCTCATATACCAAATGGTGCAAGCCACCGGAAGAAGTGGAACCAATGTACATAGCCGGCCTCTTGCGGACGGCTTCCATACCCTCCAAAACGGTGATCTTATCGCCAGTGTAGGATCCTGCTGGGGAGGAAGGGACGGGTTTAGACTCCTTCGCCTTTTTTTCGTCGGGAGCGGCCTTCCCCTTTTTCGCGGCTTTTTTAGCCATGTTGGGTCTCTTCATCCTTAAGTGTATTTATCATCTTCAACGACGGGTTGCTCGAGCCAGGGAAAAAGTCAGGTCCTTGATCCCTGTTTGGGGGAGTTCGTCCTTTATTCTTCCCAATAAATCTTTTTTTCGGAAATTCATCTCCTGTAAATAAACAGGATGGTTAAATTCCATCTTCAAGATCGAACATTTCAGGTCGATCCGAATCAAAGCCTGAGAGAGCTTTTCGCCTAGCAATCGGCGGCAGACCTTGTCCAGCTGAAGACGGTCATAGTCCCCCTTCACGCCGAGGGTTTTCAAGGCGCCCTCCAGAAGCGCTGAGATCTCGACTAATCCCTCGGGCCTCTTCTTCCGTGATGGGCTTTTCATGAGCGGATCTCGACCGTTCCCGCTTCAACTTTAAACACTCGAGCTCTTGTACCGGCCCCCAGAAAATCAGTTCTCGAAGTTCCCGTAAGAAAAGCCTGTCCGCCTCCTTGAAGCTTATTCAAGAAATAAGCCCTTCTTTTCTCATCTAATTCCGCCATAACATCATCAAATAATATCAGCGGTTCTTTTTGACACCCCTCAGCAAGGATGGACAACTGGGCCAGTTTGAGGGCTAAAGCCCCCGTACGCTGTTGACCTTGGCTCCCGAATTTTCTCAAGGGTTTACCATTCACGAACAATCCCAAATCGTCCCTGTGAGGACCTACTCCTGTAGCCGATCGAGCCATATCCTCCCTGCGGGATTTTTGAAGGGTCTCCAGTAGTCGTTTTGTCAATTCTTCCCCTTCTTCCCCACCTTCCAACTGGGGTTCGTATCGCACTTCGAATCTTTCCAACCCCCCGGTTAAATCCCTCAGTGCTAACTCCGCGAAATCCCCAAGGCGGCGTGTCAAATCACGCCTTCGTTGCATTAATGCCGACCCATGTTGGGAGAGGGGCAACTCCCAAACCAATAATTGATTTTCCAACCCCGACCCTTTTTGCCTTAAGAGCGCATTGCGTTGCTTGAGTGCCCTTTCATAGGCTTGAAAATGGGCGAGATAGCCCTGATCCATCTGGAGAATCGTCATGTCCAGGTATCTTCGCCTGAGCAACGCTCCTCCCTTGACGAGAAAAAGATCGTCAGGGGAAAATACAACTGCCGGTAGCCGACCCAGCAAAGATGAAAGTTTTTTCTCCTTTTTACCATTAATAAAAAGAGTTTTTGGCTTCTTTAACCGAAATTCCAACCGGAGGATTTCAGGGCCATCTTCACGAGTCACTTTTGCTTCGATTAGCGCTTCTTCCCTCTCAAACTGGATCATTTCTTCATCCGTTGCGCCACGAAGAGACCGGGCCGTGGATAAACAATAAACCGCTTCGAGAATATTGGTTTTACCCTGGGCGTTGGAACCGATTAAAAAATTAAGTTGTGGATCGAAATCCACCTCCAGGTTTTGGTACGACCGGAATTGGGATAGCCGCAGTGACTCAACATGCACCCAGCGGCCCCTCGACTTTCATGGTGTCTCCATTTAATAAAAACAAGAAAAACCCCTTACTTGTAAGGTTTGTTGAAGGGGAACATCCCATAACATGGGCTTTTAATGAGTCAATTTGAAGAAAAACCTGAGAAACAACACATTGAAAACGATGCATAAACGGACCTTATTATAAACCCAAGGAGCCTCAATTACATTTTAAAAAATCTATACTTTCCAAGGGATTTTAATGAAGTGAAACAAAAAATGTTTGTTATTTTGTGCATTAATTAACAAGTCATTTTCAGAAAAAATGAATGGTTCCACGTGGAACAACAACTTTTCTTTGCGATCTTATTGGATCGGTTTTTTTAATGCTTTCCCCACAGACCGTGGATAATTCATAGAAGTTGTCCCCATCTTTTCCACAAGGACGATCCATCTCAAATTTTGAGTATCGGGGAGCTGGTAACTCACTTTATTAACTATTTTTGCCTTTAATTCTAATAAAGCTTTATTCGACACATTCAATATTTCCAATTGCTCATCTGTCATCCAATTCACAAGATGTCCACCGATAGTTAACAAGGGCATTGCGTATTCCAAAACTACCCTAAAATCAGCGACTGCTCGTGCCGTTATTCCATTCCAGCTTTCCCGATTTTGGGGTTCTTTTCCCAATTTTTCAGCCCGATTAACCAAAAAAGAATGATCCCAGCCCGCGAATTGAACACATTCCTCTAAAAGTTTCACTTTTTTTCCCACTGAATCCATAAAAGTGAAATCCCAATGGGGAAAGGCCGTTGTCACGACCACACCTGGATATCCACATCCACTTCCCAGATCCATCCAACGGGGCCGTTGAGAATCTTGAAGCTGGGGTAACTTAGATAAAAGGGACAAGCAAAAGGCTGAATCTAATAGGTGAAAGTTCAACACATCTTGGTCAGAGGTCCAGCGGGTCAAATTATGGATCTGGTTCAATTCCAGCATCTTTTGGGTAAACCGAACAAGAGGGGGAAGGGAATCATTGGGAAAATAGGGGGCTAAACCAACCTTTTGAAGTGCTTCCCGAAAAAATTCGGGGGTTATACTCAAAGGGATTCCTCGATCGCCATATGGGTGTTTGAAAGCAACTGCTTTTTGGCAAAACGACTCAAGGCCAAAAGCAAAACCGCCAAATCGGACTGAGTTACCCCTTGAATCCGAGAAGCCTGGCCGAAGGTTTTCGGGTTCAATTTTGATAGTTTTTCCCTGGCTTCCCTTGAGAGTCCTTCGATTTCCAAAAAGGGAAAGTCCGGGGGAATGGCTTGGTTTTCATTGCGGCTTTGCCGTTGGATCTCTTGGTGCTGCTTTTTAAGGTACCCTTCATATTTGATCTCTACTTCTACCTGAAAAGCGATTTCCGGATCCCAATGCAGGTTCTCCGGAAGAATCGGCTTGAGCCCCATATAAGTCACCCAAGGTCGCCTCAAAACCTCCGTGATAGTAAGGGTTCTATCCTGCTTGGTAAGCTTGAGGGGTTCATAGGGAAGTGTATCGGGAGGAAGGGATTGGGTTTGGAAGGCTTTTAATCCCTTTTTGATTTTGGATCTTTTTTCAATTACGGCTTCCCGGGCCCATAAGGGAATCAAACCCAATTCGAATCCTTTTTCCATCAATCGTAAGTCGGCATTGTCCGGCCTCAACAAAAGACGGTGTTCTGCCTTGGAGGTAAAGAGGCGGTAGGGTTCTTCCGTTCCTTTTGTCACCAAATCATCCACTAGAACGCCCATATAGGCTTCACTTCGGGACAAAATAAAAGGGGGAACACCTTTAATGGACATTGCGGCGTTGATTCCAGCCCAAAGACCCTGAGCAGCCGCTTCTTCATACCCCGAGGTTCCGTTGATTTGGCCTGCTAGGAAGAGGTTTTTGACACGATGGGTCTCGAAGGTCGGAGAAACCTGGGTGGGAGGGACGAAATCATACTCTACGGCATAACCGGGCCGGACTATTTCGGCCCTTTCCAAACCTGGAACCGTATGGAGAAAGGCATACTGGACATCCAATGGAAGGGATGTAGAGAGTCCGTTCAAATAAAACTCGTTCGACTCGAGGCCCTCGGGCTCCAAAAAGATCTGGTGGCGTGATTTATCTGGAAATTTAACCACCTTATCCTCAATGGATGGGCAATATCGTGGTCCTATTCCTTTAATGGTGCCGGAGTAAAGCGGGGATCGGGACATATTATCCCGGATGGTTTGATGAGTCTGGTTGTTCGTGTAGGTTATGTAACAAGGCACTTGGCGTTGGAGAGGAAACTGGGTTGTGAAATGAGAGATGGGAAGGGGATTTTCATCCCCCCATTGGGTTTCGGTCTTTGAAAAATCAATTGATTCCTTAAGGACTCTCGGGTTCGTCCCAGTTTTTAACCGGCCGATATCGAAACCTAACTCCCTCAAATGAGCGGAAAGACCCTTCGAAGCCAATTCTCCTGTTCGTCCTCCCTCAATTTTTGTCTCGCCCACATGCATCAATCCATTCAGGAAGGTTCCTGTCGTTATAACCACAGCTTTGCAATGGATCTGCTCCCCATACTGGGTGATGACCCCCATGACGATTCCATTCTCAACGATCAGTCGTTCCACCATCGTTTGTAGTGCGGTTAAACCGTCTTGATGGAGTATGGTTTGGCGCATCTTTTGGTTATAAAGGTCTTTATCACATTGCGCCCGGAAACCCCAAACAGCAGGTCCTTGGGTTCGGTTCAGGATTCGGGATTGAATGGAAGTCGCATCCGTCGCCTTGGCCATCTCACCGCCTAAGGCATCGATCTCCCGCACCAAATGACCTTTGGCTAAACCCCCGATGGCCGGATTGCAGCTCATCTTAGCGATGGTGTCTAAATTCATTGTGAGAAGAGCTGTCTTCAATCCTAAACGAGCGCAACACAAGGAAGCCTCACAACCCGCGTGGCCCGCACCGATAACAATCACATCGTAATATGAAGAATTTTTTTCTGACAAAAGATCCTCTTCCGTAAATTTTTGAATTTATAACACAACCACGAAGAGGGAGCAACGAATGGGAGAAGTAGGATTATAGATTAAAAATCAAGTTTGATAGATCTATTGTTCCACGTGGAACTAATTTCACTCACTTAAAAATTAGATTTGTATTTAATAAATTAAAATTTCACAAAAGGAGGAGAGTTAGGTCGAGATTTCATTTAAACAAAACACGGGGGCATAGTTTGACTAAGAAAATATCTATTGGTTTAAAAGGAAAATCATTCACATTTGAATCAACCAGCAAGTGGTATACTTTTGTATTCCTTTATTTGCCAATACAAAATTTACTGAATATTTCCTCAAAAGCCGCTGCGTTTAAATTCCGACCTCTAATTCGGCCAAAAGCCAAAAGAGCTTCCCGAAGTTCCTCGGACCAAAGTTCCATTGATTCTTTTTTCCTTACTAATTCCTTTAGTCTTATTAAACATCTTTCGGCGTTTTCGATTTCTTTTTTATGTCGTTCATTCGTCAATAAGATTGTTTCTCCAGCTTGTGAGTTTTCAATGTGGTACTCTAATGATTTCGTTAATGTTTCCAATCCCTTTCCTGTCACGCATGAAATGGCAAATGCATGATCCTTATTCAAAATTAATTCTTTCCATTTAGAGTTTTGATCCAAGTCTATTTTGTTGAAAATAGTCCAGGTACGGTCCTTGGGCAAACATTCACGCTTTAGGACTTCGAGAGATTCTTCCGGTTGGTTTGAATCGACAAGCCAAAAAAGAAGATCGGCCTCGCCCAATATATCCTTGCTTCTACGAATTCCTTCTAATTCTACTTCTTGATTCGTTTCCCTAATTCCTGCGGTATCAAAAAAACTTATTCTAATTCCATTGATCCAAACCTCGCCTTCCAATACATCCCTGGTAGTTCCGGGTTCTGGAGTAACGATGGCCCTGGGACGTCCTAAGAGCGCATTTAACAAACTGGATTTTCCAACATTCGGAGGCCCCACTATCGCAATTATTAATCCATCTCGAATAACTTTTCCTTGCTGATAACTTTTACTTAATTTACTCAATGCTTCCAAACATATTTGAACTTTTTTTGAATACTCCGTCTCATCCAAAGGTTCTAAACCCTCTTCCGAAAACTCCAGCCTAGCTTCAATTACCAAATAGAGGGCTTTGAGGTTCTCTTCCATTGGCTCTAAATGGGCCGCCAAACCTCCAGTTAATTGTCGGATTGCCTGACGCCGATAAGCCTCTCCTTGAGAAGAAACGAGTGATTCGACCGCTTCAGCCTGAGTTAAATCCAAACGGCCATTTACAAAGGCGCGGTAAGTAAATTCACCTGGATAAGCTATCCGAACACCCAGCTTGACCAACAAACTTAATAGTGTCTTAAGAAGGGAAGGACTCCCATGGACATGGAACTCAACAACATCCTCAGCCGTAAAACTATTGGGTCGTGGCATTATCAAGAGCAAACCTTCATCCAGTAAATCAGCCGTATCGGGATCTTGGAACCATCCCAATAAAATCTGGCGCTTGAGATTGATAACTTTTTTTGATTTGAATAATGTTTGGGCCGCTAAAAAAGCTTTTGGACCTGACACACGTACGATACCGATTCCACCCATTCCAGGTGGAGTCGCCACGGCCGCAATCGTATCTCCCATTTCGTACATTTCAATTCACTGTACCACAACTCCGGTTCCTTCCTCCTGACCGGAAAATAAAAAAAGCCCTTCCCCTGAAGGGAAGGGCTTATAAATACTCTATAAGTTAAACTCGATTTCCGATGTTGTCGTCCAACTCCTTTTCAGGAACAATAATATTTCCTGGCTCGGGTTGTTCGCCAACAATAGGTTGTTTTTCTTCCAAGTCATTTCCTACTGGGGCATTGAGTTGAACCAACTCGTCTTTCGCAACCTGGGCTGGTTCAGGAATTATATTCTTGGGTTCGGACTTAACCTTAGGAACAATCACCACTTTTCGCCGAAGACCTTCCCCGCGGCTTTCAGTAGTGACATGTTCATGATCTTTCAAGGTCAGATGTACAACCCGCCGATCCTTGGAACTCATAGGCCTTAAGGGTACCTCAACACCAGTTTCTTTTGCTTTTTGAGCGAGACTCATGGCCATTTCCTTCAACTTATCCTTTTGCCTTTCCAAATAGCTTTCCACATCCACGATAACGAGGGTACGCTCATCCCCCGTCAATCGCTGAACCATCTTGTTGACTAGGTATTGCATGGCTTCTAAGGTATGCCCATGTCGGCCGATAAGCGTTCCGCCCGAAGGCCCCAGGATGTTCAAAACCGTATTCCCATCCGAATCCTTCAAGACTTTCACCGTATCTGGCAAACTCATCCCCTTTAATAACTGGGCCAAACATGCCTCTGCGTAAGAGGGAATAGCGGGCGCTTTTAAGGCGATTCGAATCTTTGCGGGTTTAGACCCTATCCCTAAAAAGCCTTTCGCTCCCTCATCCACCGTTTCGGATTTTAAATCATTAACTTGAATTCCAAAACGTTTGGAGGCTTCTTGTAAGGCAACCTCCGCTGTCTTCCCTTCCACTTCCAACCATGCTCCATTTGAACGGTGGGAAACATTTCGCTCCCCCTGAAGCTCGGATCGTTCAAAACGGTTCGGCCGATTGGCTCCGTAGGGAGGCCGGTTGCTTGAATGACGGGAAGGACCACTAGCAGGACGACGATCGGGACGGGCTGGTTGGCGATCCGACCGGGGATGAGGGCCCCGGTTTTCCCTGGGATGAGGACCGCCAGAGCTTGGCCTCGAAGAGCCGGGTTTTCCTGACTGCTGATTCGAATAATTTCTCATACTCTCAAGCCTCAACTTTCTTCATGGCATTTTTAATTTCCAAGTTCACAATCTTTTGCTGAATGATCGATAAGACGTTCGTAATCATCCAGTACAACAGGAGTCCTGAAGGCCATTGCAAGGAAATAATGGTCAGGAACACCGGAAAAAACCACATCATGAATTTCTGTTGGCCGGTCGCCATATTGGCGGACTGGCCCGACACCCTCTGCTGGACGATCATAGATACGCCCATAAGAAGGGGTAATACAAGGTACGGATCCTTCAGCGTCAAATCGGTAAGCCAAAGAAAGTGGGCTCCCCGCAACTCGATACAATGACCCAAAGTAGCATAGAGGGCAAAAAACACAGGCATTTGGAAAAGTAGTGGCAGGCATCCCCCCAAAGGATTGATGCCGGCCTGCTGGTATAGCTTCATGGTTTCTTCCTGCTGTTTTTGCTTATCGTCAGGATACTTCCGCTTCAACGCCTCCAGTTTGGGCTGGATTTCTTTCATCTTTTTCTGGGTGAGGTTCATGTTTTTGTAACTGGAATGGGTCGGAAACCATAGCACGACCTTGATCAAAACCGAGAGCAAGAGAATGGCCAATCCCCAGTTGTGCGAAAAAGCAAAAAACCATTTTAAAAGTCCAAGCATATAAACACTGATGAAGCCGAACATCCCAAAATCCACTACACTTTCCAACTGTAGGTGAAGACTCTTTAAGAGCGAATAATCCTGCGGACCGAAAAAAAGCTGTCCTTTTCTTAAGAAAGACTGTCCCTGTTGAAGCGCCTGGCCCTGGAAAACGAGGAAAGGCCTGGGATTAAAGGAATTGAGGTCTAGAACTGGATTGGGGTTTTCCTCGGAAGTCGGTTTCCAAGCATGGGTATCTCGAACCACTCGTACTGAAGCACCTCCTGTGGATGGATCGGGAATAAGAGCAGCCATAAAAAACTGGTTGGCCAAGGCGGTCCACGACACAGGCGAGGGTATTTCTGAGCTTTCCTGGCTTTTCTTAAGGGTTTCCGAACTGACATGGTCACCCGAAAGTGTAGCCACCCGGTATCCACGAACTCTCGATTGGGTACCGGTTACTTCCTCCAGCCCCAAGGTATCCGACCATTGAACGGCGAGAGGAGACGCTGCCAATGCGGAATGCCCCAATTGAGATACCGCCACTTCAAAATCAATTAGATAACTCCCGTTTTTAAAATGGAACGTCTTGGTCAATTGGGTCCCGCCCTCATTGAGGGTCGTAAAAGTTAATACAGCCGTCTCACCCGGCTTCAGAAGTTTCGAAGAAGAATTTCCATCCACGCGATAAACCCTTTGGTCCGAGTCCGGCTCGGCGGCGTAATCGACCTGAAAGGGTTTTGGTCTTCCTGGATCTGAATCAATTAATTGAATAGGTTTCTGGGTTTGACGGTTCAAATATTTTTTAAGAGCGAAGCCCGTCATCAAGGCGCCTTGGTTAGTGAAGGTGGCAATATATTCATCCGTCTCAACTGTCCAGGTGGCTACTGGAACGGGAGACAGTTTAGGGATAGCCGTAAGAGAAGTTGAAGATCGGGTTGAAGAAACTGGAGTGCTCCCATGAGCCGTTATTTGGGGAGTAAAGACCATTCCCGGTGTAGCGGTCACTTGAGAAGTTGGAGGCGTGGGAGGGGCAGGCATAAAATAAGTCGACACAAACAGAATCAACATTGAAAGGACTAGAAACAAAACAAGACGGCCTTGATTTTCCAAGGAATACCCCCGGTTTTTTATGAAACCGGGTGGAAACCCCCAGATGAGGCGGGATGGCAACGGCTCAAACGTTTAAAACCCATGACAAAGCCTTTTAAAACACCATATTTTTCAACGGCTTGACGGGTATATTCGGAGCAAGTGGGCGTAAAACGGCAAGAGGGGGGAAGGTAAGGCGAAACGATCGTTTGATACCCCTTGATGAAAAGTAGAAGCCCTTGCTTCAAAAGTTTGTCCATTTCTAATTCCCTAAAATCATCTCATCCGGGGGAGAAGTCCGGCCTTTTTTGTGAGTTCGAGAAAAGAATGCCTTATCTCTTCGTAGGCCCGGCCCGCACTTCCCCGCCGGGGTATCAGAATAATCTGGTAACCCCCGCGGAAACGCTCTTTTTCCACCCGATAAATTTCGCGAAGTCGCCTCTTGAGTCGGTTGCGTTGGTTGGCCTTTCCCAAAGCCCTTCCCAACGAGACGCCGAATTTTCTAAGTTTGGGATCTTCGCTGAATTGCACATAAAGCAAAAAATCTCGATCTTCCCATTTACTGCAACGCTGGAAAACCGACTTGAAATCCTTTGAGGTTCTAAGCCGCTCCGATTTTTCAAAACGCGGCATTAAAAACCTTTTTTAAGTCTCTTATTGAACGCTGACCCGCAACCGACCCTTCTTACGGCGCGAGCTTAAAACCCTGCGTCCACCGACAGTCTTCATACGGCTTCGAAAACCGTGTACCTTCTGTCTTTTACGCTTATTCGGTTGAAAAGTTCTCTTCATTTAAAGTTATTTTCCTTTACGTATTGGCCCAGGCCTTCTAAAACGAAAAGGCTTGTTGGGGCCGAGGCTCTTCATCTGTCCTGGGAAAAGTGAGCTATATTATCTTAGGTATTCCAAAACCGTCAATGAAACCCTCTTATTATTTATTCCTTTCTTTATCTGGTATTCCATTTGGTTTAATCCACAGCCGGTGGTAAAAAAGAACCATGCCCGCTCAAATTCAACTCATTCTGGGTGGTGCCCGTTCGGGAAAATCTCGATTCGCCCTATCCCAAGGGGATGAAAAAACTTTCCCTCGGAAAATATTTTTGGCCACTGCTTTACCTTTGGATGAAGAAATGAATTCCCGAATCGTTCGCCACCAAAAGGAACGAAGCCCAGAATGGATCACCCTCGAAGAACCTTATCTTTTGAGAGAAAAATTAGAGACCAACTCTCAGCCGATGGCTTTAATCATTATTGATTGTGCGACCCTATGGATTTCCAATCTTCTCTGCGGTGTAGGAGGCCCGGCTCTCTCTCCTCCTCAGGTGGAAGAAGAAATCGATAACTTGATTGAATATTTACCCAATTTATCGGGAGTTATCAGAATTGTTACCAACGAGGTTGGACTTGGAATCATTCCCGACAATCTTCTCAGCCGCCAGTTTTGCGATCTTCAAGGACGCTTAAATCAGAAGATGGCATATATTGCCGAGGAAGTTATTTTCATGACCGCAGGCATTTCAAGAAAAATAAAATAATAAACTCCTTAAATATTGAAAATTGACATGGACATGGGAAACTAGTTTTGTGTATATCGTTTTCATCTTGACGTGAAGAGTTATCGTGTCTTTTAAAGCCCCATCTTCCATATCCAAACCAAAATGGCTCCAAGGTTTGCAAACATTAAATCGCCTATGGGAAAGAGGCTTGCTTCCTGAGGACCTTGAAAAACATTATTTTCTTCATTGGTTTGTGGTTTATTCGGGCAATATCCTAAAAACCGCCCAAGCATTGCAAATTCACCGAAATACCATTCAAGGTCATTTTTTGAGCTTGGGCTTTTCAAGAAAATCAGTCCTTTTAAGGCATCAATGGCAGGCCATTAGCCATAAAAATCCAAGATTTTCTTTTGAAAAAAACTTTTTTATTTATTATTCCCGGTTCGGTAAAAAGCCCTTCATGAGTATTAAAGAAAATAACCGTCTCATTGGGTTATGGCAGACCAAGTTTCCTTATAAAACTCTCGTGGCCCACTATTTACTATGGTCCCAACGGGCAGGGAAATCCAAGGAATGGGTAAGAAAAAAGCTTGGTTATTCCTTTCGGCATCGGGCCCGCCTCTTGAGTCAATTGGTCCATTTGAAATGCCGGGATGGCTTCTGGTTATCTCCTTTAAAACCCATTTCTTTCAACATCCGGTCGGCTCGACCTTCCGTCATCCCCCGATGGAAAAAATAATTTTCTAGCCTCTTTACCCTTCGTTCTTCTGAGAGACCTATGATAGAAAGGAACCGTTGTTTTAAGCCAAAGGGGAGCCCATGAACCTGCCAAAGTCGATCTTTTCCATTCCGCCATTAAGCCAAAAATACATCCACTTAGCCGAAAAAAGACAGGCCCAACTAACCAAACCCACCGGGAGTTTGGGACGCCTGGAAGAGATCGCGATTAAAGTCGCAGGTATCCAGCAAAAGGAAATACCTGAGTTAGGAAAGAAGCGGGTGATCCTTTGCGCTGGAGATCACGGCATTACGGCGGAGGGTGTCTCCGCTTTTCCCTCGGCGGTC
The DNA here is from genome assembly GCA_963849485.1 of candidate division FCPU426 bacterium. Classification (GTDB taxonomy): domain Bacteria; phylum Oederibacteriota; class Muellerivitia; order Muellerivitales; family Muellerivitaceae; genus CAVTWJ01. The sequence goes on from CAWKIF010000162.1 coordinate 52,192, forward strand.
ACTCCCATGATGGTCCTGAACTTTCTCAAGGGAGGGGCGGCAATCAACGCCCTAGCAAAGCAAGCAGGTGCTGAAGTTCAAGTCGTGGATGTCGGCGTAGCTTCCGAGCTTCCCAAATCAAAGGATCTCCTTTCACAAAAAATCGCCCCGGGAACCAGAAATTTCAAGGTAGAACCGGCCATGAGTGAGGACCAATGCGCTCATGCAGTGCAGTTGGGGTTGAAACTGGCCACCCAAGCCAAGAAAGACCATATTCATTGGGTGGTCTTGGGAGAGATGGGCATTGGGAATACAACTTCCGCTGCGGCCCTTATGGCTGCGCTCCTTCCATGCGCTGTAGAGGACGTTACCGGGTTCGGAACAGGCATTGACCGAACCCAATGGATGGTCAAGTGTCGGGTGATCCATGAGGGTTTACAACGCCATCTTCCGGATATCCATAACCCCATGGAAGCCTTGCGTTGCCTGGGGGGATTGGAAATCGCAACACTTGTGGGAGTAGTCTTGGGTTGCGCAAAAAACCGTATTCCTGTAGTCGTGGATGGCTTCATTACTTCAGCGGCCTTCCTCGTAGCCTACCGCTTAAATACCCGGGTGCTAGATTATGCCTTTTTCTCTCATCGTTCAGAGGAACCAGGCCATACCAAGTTTTTTGAAATCATTGGAGCAAAACCACTCTTGAACTTAAAAATGCGTTTGGGAGAAGGCTCCGGTGGGGCCCTGGCCCTGAATATCCTCGAATCCGCATTAAGGGTTCATTCCGAAATGGCCACTTTTGAAAGCGCCAAGGTTCCAACAAAGATAAAGAAGAAAAATTATCTTCGTTCCCGGGCAGCCAAAAAGAAAAAGACCGAGGATTAAACCCGCTTTAAACTAGTTTCCCGAGTTAGTTTTATAAATTGAGGTGAGAGCGATGAAGCCTTTTTGGGTAGCTCTTTCCACCTTGTCTTGTTTGCCTTTCAGCCAAAAAAAAATCGGGATCCTCGACCTAAAAAGATCACCCGGTTTTTATCCCTGGTCGGGGCCATTTTAGGCATCTTCTTATCCGTGCTTACTTTACTATCAATGGACCTTTCCTTAAAAGCCTTGTTGATCCTCAGTCTTTGGGTTCTCCTGACCCTCGCATTTCACCTGGACGGTCTGGCGGATTGCCTTGACGGCTGGTTTGGAGGAAACTCACCCAGAGACCGTCTTCGGATCATGAAAAGCCCGTCTCTTGGAACCTATGGGATAACGGGGATCATTCTGGTTCTTTTATCGAAATACATCTTGTTAAACCATCTTTTAGTTCAACCTCAAGCTTGGAAATGGCTCATCGCTGTGCCTACCGCCGCACGTTTCTCCGCCACCTTTTCCTGCAAGTGGGGCTCGTCACCCCGTGGATCCAAAGGTTTGGGAAAATCAGTCATCGGCATAACAAATACAACTTTATTCATTTCAATTCTTTTAACTCTTTTGGTCCTAATCCCCATCCTTCAATGGCAAGCCTTTACTCTTTTGGGGGTAAGTCTTTTATCTTCCGTTTCTCTGGTGGCTTTATCCAAACAAAAGATTAGGGGCTTGACCGGCGATGGCCTAGGGGCCACCATAGAACTTTCGGAATTTTTAGGTCTTTGGTTAAGCGTTCTTCTGCCATGACTTTAAAACTGAAAATCCTTCTCCTGGTCGCCCATGGCAGCAGGGAAAAAAGCGCTAACGCGGAATTCAAAAAACTCGTGGGGAAATACCGTCACCGCCATCCTACTTGGAAAATCAACTACGCTTTTTTGGAATTAGCAGAACCTTCCATCCCAAAAGCCCTGGAATCTCTGGTGAAAACTGGAAAACCAGAAACCTTACTGGTCCTACCCCTTTTTCTTTTCGCGGCTAGGCACGTGAAAAAACATATCCCCGAAATACTGGATGCCTTCCAAAAAAAACATCCTCAGTTAAAGATTCAACTGACCCCGCCACTTGGTTCAGACCAAAAACTATTGGATATTCTCGACCAAAGGGCCGGCCACAATACCCTGCGGTGACTTTCCCCTCAGGTGATATTTCCTGATTTCAATAATCAATTTCTACCTGCAAATGGAAGGTGGCTGCCGTAGTCCCGGTTGCGAGGAGAGGCACGACCGGGGCCAGGAGCCAAACGGGAAGAAAGAGAAATCTTACGGCGATTAAAACGAAATTTTAGTTCCTACATAACCTGATAATCCCGGTGTCCCATAACCGTAAACTTCCTCGTAATACTGGTTAAACAGATTATCCACCCGGGCAAACAACTTTACTTGTGTGTTTATCTGGAAGGATGCCCGAAGATTCACAAGAAAATATTTGCTTAATGTAACGGGGATATACGGAGAGGGGTAAGGCGGAAAGTCGATATCCGATCGGGCTCCTATATAGGTGGCCGTGGCCCCAACCTCGACCGGACCAGACTGATAATCCATATCCGCCCTCGCTTGATCGGTGGGTTTTTGGAGCAGGGGGGAATAGGAAAGCATCGCTGGTTCATCGGTAATAATATCGGTGTAGGTGTAGGTCCCCCGGACCACTAGCCCCGGGAGACCCTTGAACTCGACGAAGGTCTCAACCCCTTGGGTATGAAACTCGTCGCTATTGAGATACTGTCCAGTGGTGTCGGAAGTACCTTCATAACTGATGAGGTTATCAAAATCATTGTGGAAGTAAGTCGCCCCAAAAACCAAAAAGGTTTTGCCAAGCGGCTGCTCAAAACCCAGGTCATAGCCCGTGCTGGTTTCCGGTTGAAGGTTCGAATTGCCCGTTGGAACAGGAGCGTACAATTGGTACAAAGTAGGCGCCGTGAACCCTGTTCCATAGGTGGCTTTCAGTTTTGTTTCCAACGTTGGAAAAAAATAAGCCACACCGGCTTGGTAAGTCCCATGGGTCCCATAGGTGTTGTAGTCGTCGATTCGGCCACCCAGGTTCACGAAAAGCCTCTCATTGATATTGGTCTGGCTTTGCAGGAAAGAGCTTCCCATCCATTGGGTATTTAAAACCGCTGGAGTGGGAGAACCAGAATCAGAGGTCGTGTTTCCCCATTCCTCGGAACCTTGAAGACCCAACACCAAAGTTTCTTCACGGCTTAACCACAAATTGTTTTGCCAAATGATCTGGGCTGATTGCCCATCATAAGTGTCATGATAGGTATATGCGTTTAAATAGGCGGAATCCGCTACATCGGAATAGTCCCGATCATCATCGACAAAGGAGACCATCAATAATTGCGTCCAATTACCCAGCGTCAATTTGGTTTTGCTACCCACTAAGAATTGTTTCTGGTTGACCCAATTGTTCGGATCATCCATCCCGGGGCCCCCGCCACCATCAATGCTGGTTCGGGCCTGGCTGAAACGTATCAATAAATCCTCATGGAAATTGGTAACGGGGGCGGTTCCAAGCCTCAAGACACTGGAAAAATCACTATCTGGGTTGTTGAAACTATTTCCGAAAGATTTGTCGGCGGTAGGAAACCCGGCGGTGTTGAAATAGGACGTGCTGAGCGAATAATAGTTTTTCGAATCCCCACCTTGGGCCGAGGCCGCTTCCCGGAAGGTGCCATAGGAACCGCCCTCAAAAAGCGCTGAACCACCGGCAGGTCCAACCCCTTCTGGGGTAATGATATTAATCACACCGGCCACAGCATTGGATCCATAGAGGGTACTTTGAGCCCCCCGTACCACTTCGATCCTTGAAACACCGTCCAATGAAAGTTGATCCAAGTAATCGTAAGAGCGGGAAGTGCCCGAAGGATCGTAAAGAGGAATACCATCTATCATGACAACCGTATTTCCGTCATTGGCCCCCCGCGTATAAATCGAGGCGGTTTGACCCGGACCACCAGATTGAGCAATATCCAATCCTGGAACCTCTTGAAGAGCCTCCATCACGGTACTTGATTGTTTCTTCTCCAAGTCTTGCGCGGTGATGACAGTTATGGAATTAGGCACCTGGCTAACGGGCGTATCCAACCGGTTGGCGGTCACCACGACCTCAGGCAAAGCCACAGGGGCCTGAGCCGAAAGGGTATTGGTGTTGGATTCGACCGTTAAAGTATTACCGGAAGGCTCTGAAACGGGTGGGTCCGCCAAAAGGAATGAAGAGGAACCGACTGAAATGAAAAAAGCTGAAGCCAAAAGAAAAGCACGGCCAAAACATGAAAACTTTGACATGAGCCCTACCCCCGAGGCCGAAGGCTTTAGGGGAAAGGGCAGGGAGGAAAACCTGAAAAAGGCTTAACTCGCCACTTCTTATTCCCGAAGAAGCATTCGAAGATTTCTCAAGGCCGGTCTCCTGGCTTGGGGCATTCGACTCCTTGGGCCTTCCCGTTTTTTCAAACAGTGACACAAGAAAAAATAACGCCCCTTACAGTGGCGGGTCCGCGCCGGATTCGCACCGGCTTCCCGAACACCTTAAGTTGGTTCACTTAATACTCTTCTTTATTATTCGTGTCAACGCATAAAACCAACAGGGTTAGAACTTACTTAGATATTCCATTAAAGATTTGATCCAAGGTTTGTGCTAATCCCAATACCGTGGGTCCGGGTATTAGGTCTTCATCTTTCGTCAAATAATAGACGTGATTTTCTTGGACCGCCTTCAGAGATATCAATTTCTTCCATTCCTTCTGAGCGGTTTCCACCATTCCATGTGTCGACTGGTCCGCTGGCATGGAATCCACAATTACATCCGGGTTCTCCTCAATTAATCTTTCCTTCGAAACCAACGGATAGGCAGTACCCGCGCCTTCCATGACGTTTCTACCCCCGCAGAGGGCGATGATCTCATTCACAAAAGAATGCGGACCGGCCGCGTACATCTGCCTCAAACTCCCGGCGTCATGGCCCACAATGAAAAGAATGGAAACTTTCTCGCGCTTTCCGGCTTCTTCCCGGAATTTTCCAATCTCTCCTTGTAACCGAATCTTAGCTGTTTCCGCCTGTTTTTCCCGGCCCAAAAGTTTACCCAATCGGTCATAACTTTCAAAAACGTCTTTCAAAGTGGAATCATCCTGAATAAAAATGGGTATATTCAATTTTTCAAGGGTCGTGATCGTATCTGAATGAAAAGGAAGGAGAAGGACGATATCCGGTTTGAGTGAGACAATTTTTTCCATATTGGGGTTATAAAAACCGCCCACTTTTTCTTTTAACTTCGCCTCGGAAGGATACTTGCAAAAATCTGTAACACCGATCAACTGATTCTGAGCGCCAATGTCATAAATGATCTCGGTCAAGTTCGGAGACATGGAAATTACCCGATGGGGGATGTCGACGGCCCAAGAATTCACTACCAGAGCAAAAAACACCATAAGGAATGAAATTCCCTTCATGGCTCAACCTTCCTACCCCACTGCTCGTAATAAACAAGATCGGAAGTAGGCAACTGGGGGAGCCAGCCCAAGGTCTTAAGTTCAGGTTCCGAGGCGAAAAGATCGGTATAACCCACGCAAAGGTAAGCGATTGGCACCACGCCCTGGGGAAGGCCCATTAAGTCTGCTAATTCATCGGGCTTAATGATGCTTACCCAACCCACTCCGACACCCTCGCAACGGGCGGCCAGCCACAGGTTCTGCACGGCGCAAACCGCGCTGTACAAATCCATATCCGGTTGGCTGGTGCGGCCCAGAACCACCGGACCGAACCGGTTCCGATCGCAAGTGACGCAAAGATTCAAGGCTGAATCCAAGATTCCTTCCAGTTTCAGGGAAGCGTAGGTTTCCCCCTTTCCCCCTGGAAACATTTTCCGGGCCTCTTCGTTGGCCCGTAGAAAAGCTCCATGAACCTTTTTACGGATCTCTTGGTTCCTGATGACAATAAAATTCCAGGGTTGGCTATAACCCACGGAGGGAGCGCACATGGCGGCACCCAGGATTCTTTCCAAGATCTCGGGGGCTACTGAATCGCTTTTGAACCGCCGGACATCCCGCCTTTCCCGAATCACCCGATAAATCACATTTCGTTCATTTTCATCATAAGTAGATGGGCCCATGATTTCCCCATACCTCTCTTTCGATCAACTTTGTACGTAGGTTTGACGTTTAAAAAGAAGTAATAAAAGAACAGGCACCCCCAAGAGAGCCGTCAAAACACCGACCGGTAATTCGGTAGCGCCAAAAAATGAGCGGCAAAGGGTATCGCAGATCATGAGAAATGTGGCTCCACCCAAGGCGCTTCCAACCAACAACCCCCGGTGGTCGTTCCCAACCAAGAAACGACAGATATGGGGCACGATCAACCCCACAAAAGCGATCGGACCCGTCCAAGCGACAACGGCGCTAGTCAATAAGGAAGCGGAGAAAACAGACAACCAAATCACCTGAACTGCAGGCACACCCTTAACCCTTGCCAACTCTTCGCCCGCCGACAGCAGATTTAATTCCCTGGAAAGGGAATAGAGAATTAAAAAAACCACGGCAAAAAGCACGAAGCCGCCCTCTAGGGACGCGTAATCCACCATGTCCAGACTTCCCATGAGCCAATGCATCATGGTGAAGCTTTGAGAAAAGTCGGCCAAAAAATAAAAGAGCAATACAATGGCACTAAAAAAATAATTAATCCCCACCCCCGCGAGAAGAAGGGTGGTGGCGGAAAAGGACCGAATCAACACCGCCAAGGAATAAACCAGGAAGAGGGAAACCATCGCGCCCAAAAAGGCGAAAAGGGTGACTAGGGATAGCCCTCCCCAGCCCATCGTCCAGCCCAAGCCGATGGCCGCGACCGCCCCGAAAGAGCTTCCCCCCGCAATTCCCAGGGTGAAGGGGCAGGCCAGGGGGTTGCGAAGCACTGCTTGAAAGACTACTCCAGAAACGGACATAGCCGCTCCCGCCAGGGCTGCCAAAAGAATCCGGCTCAACCGGACTTGGAAAAAGATCTCCGCGTCCTGATTGCCTGGGGCGGGAGGCCAAACTTGGAAAACCTTGGAGAAAGAAATGGAAGTGGATCCCAACAAGGGGCAGACGAACAGACTCACTAAAAAAAGTAAGAAAAGAACCCAAAGCGTTAATCTTTTTTGGAATGAGGAAATCATGGGACGAGAGCCTTTCTTTTCTTTCCCGCCTGGGCGGGGACGAAATAAGGCCGACTCCCCGGAATCCTCACGGTAATTACCCGGACGCCATGGAGAGCCTGAATCGTCTTCGGAGTTAATACCGATGTAGAAGGCCCATCCATGATTTTCTTTCCTTCCTTCATCAGCACCAAGCGGTTCAGGTAACGTCCTGCCAAGTTCAGCTCATGGGTGGCGACGACCACCGTCAGGCATTCCTCCTGATGGAGCTTCTGGATGATCTCAAAGAGGCGGATTTGGTGGGGAAGGTCCAGGGACAAGGTGGGTTCGTCCAGAAGCAGCACCTCGGGCGTCTGGGCCAGAGCGGAAGCCAAAAGAACCCTTTGCTTCTCCCCTCCCGAGAGCTCCTCGTAAAGCCGGTCCTTAAAATTCAGGGCGTCACAGAGATCCAATGCACGATCGCAAATCTCTCTGTCTTTTTTCCCCAAAGGTTCGAAACGTCTCAAATGAGGATAACGTCCCATCTCCACCACTTCCCGTACACCCAATGGAAAGGTGAAGTAAAGGGATTGGGGGACATAGGCTATTTTCCGGGCCCGATCCCGCGCGGGTAGGTGCTTAAGGGGATGGTTTTCCAATTTGATTTCCCCAGTTCGTGGAACTAACAAACCCGCCATCAACCTCAAGAGAGTGGATTTACCAGCGCCATTGGGACCCAACAAGCCGACCAATTCCCCTTTTCCTATGGCGAGACTTGTCGGATAAAGCTCAAAGGAAGTTAGTGCGGGATAACGGAAGGAAAGGTTATGAATCTCAAAAAGAGACATGGGTTCCCCAAGCATGACCATTCAGTTGAAAAGCAAAGGGAGGGAAGACTTCTTTGGATCGCTGACGTCTAAAAGAAGCACAAAGCCCATTCCTCGAGGCTTGCTTTCCTTGCCGAATCGAAAAGATCGGCAATTTCATTCAAAGCCGGTTTCCTGACTTGGGACTTACCTTCCAGGCCTTCCCGTTCAGAGGACAGTGGCTCTTGGAAAAAAAATTCATCCCTTACAGTGGCGGGTCCGCACCGGATTCACACCGGTTTCCCGAACACTTTGAATGGCACCTATTAAAGATAGGGCCATGGGTACTGTCAAGGCCGGCATTCGCAGGGTTTAAAACTGATAAAAGTCGGGTTTTATCACGAATCTTTCCGGTTTCTTATTTCCTGAATAATTATTGAGGATGTTTCCGGAAATCCCTACTCTAGCTTTAGGTTTAGAGATTCGCGAGGAGACACCTATGGACGCCTTGACGCTGGCCCGGGCACAGTTTGGTTTCACAATCGCTTTCCATTACATTTTTCCACCCTTCAGTATCGGGCTGGGTCTGATCCTGGTCTTCATAGAAGGCTTCTACTTCTTCACTAAGAAAACCCTGTACCTGGAAATGGCAAAGTTTTGGAGCAGGATTTTCGGCTTGGTATTTGCCATCGGCGTGGCCACCGGTATCGTGATGGAATTCCAATTCGGAACCAACTGGTCCAATTATTCCCGGTTCGTAGGGGATGTTTTTGGAAGTGCCCTGGCGGCGGAGGGTGTCTTTGCCTTTTTCTTAGAATCAGGTTTCCTGGCTCTTCTTCTTTTTGGGTGGGACCGGCTGGGGCGGGGGACCCATCTTTTTTCCACTCTCATGGTCTGCTTCGGGGCCCATTTCAGCGCCATTTGGATCGTCATCGCTAATTCCTGGCAACAAACCCCGGCGGGTTATCATTTGGTTGGGGAAGGGATGAGTCAGCGGGCCCAAATTACCGATTTTTGGGCCATGGTCTTTAACCCCTCCGCCATCGACCGTATTTTCCATGTCTACATGGGCGCTTGGCAGGCGGGAGCCTTTGCCGTATTGAGCGTGAGTGCCTACTACCTTCTTCGCAATAAAAATCAGGAATTCGCAAAGGCCTCGCTCAAAATCGCCTTAGGGGTCGCCTGCGTGGCGTCTCTTTTACAGTTGGTTTCAGGGCACCACAGCGGCCAAGTCGTGGCTCAAACCCAGCCCGCCAAACTGGCCGCTTATGAGGGGCATTTTCCCGCCCTCGCTCCAGCGGATGGGTATCTCTTCGGTTGGGTCGACGAGAAAGCCGGACAAACTCATGGTATCGCCGTGCCGGGACTTTTAAGTTATCTGATCTCGGGAAATTTCAACACGCCGGTGACGGGTCTCTCCTCCTTCCCTCCCGATAAAAGGCCCCCGGTCAACTTCGTGTTCCAGACCTACCATGCCATGATCCTCATTGGGCTCCTGCTTATCCTGATAGCATGGGGCGGGGCTTTTCTCCTTTGGATTGGAAAACTTTATGGAACACGCTGGTTTCTCTGGGTTTTGGTATTTTCCGTGCTCCTTCCCCAAGCCGCGAACCAATTGGGGTGGTTCTCGGCCGAGGTGGGCCGCCAACCCTACATTGTTTATCACTTGATGACGACCGCCGAGGGAATCTCAAAAACCGTGACAGCTCCTGAGATCCTGACCTCCCTCATTCTTTTCACCCTGATCTACCTATTATTGCTGGTTCTTTTCATCTATCTCTTAAACGATAAAATCCAACACGGCCTGCACATGAAAGTGGAGGAGGGACACCGCGCATGAATTTCGACTATCCGACTCTTTGGTTTATTTTGGTGGGCTCCCTCTTCATGGGCTACGCTATTCTTGACGGTTTTGACCTGGGCGTGGGCGCGCTGCATTTGTTTGTGAGTGAAGACCGGGACCGCCGGATTTTCCTGAACGCCATCGGCCCGATCTGGGATGGGAATGAGGTGTGGTTAGTGACGGGGGGAGGCGCCCTTTTCGCCGCTTTCCCCGAAGTCTACGCCACCGTCTTCTCGGGTTTTTACCTGGCCTTCATGCTGTTGTTGCTGGCCCTGATCTTCCGGGCGGTGGCCATTGAGTTCCGCAGCAAACAATCCATGACCTGGTGGCGCCAGCTTTGGGATATCAGCTTTTCAGTTTCAAGCGTAGTCTCGAGCCTCCTGGTGGGGATTGCGATGGGCAACATCGCATGGGGAGTGCCCCTCGGCCCCGACCATGAGTTTGCCGGAAGTTTCCCGGGCTTATTGAACCCCTACTCATTACTACTGGGATTCACGACCCTCGCCCTCTTCATGATGCACGGTTCTATCTATATCGTTCTCAAGACCGAGGGTGCACTGCAGGAAAAACTCAAAGGCTGGGTCAAGAACACCATGATCCTTTTCATCCTCCTTTATTCGCTCACGACCATGGCCACGCTTCTATACGCTCCACACATGCTTTTAAGCCTGCAGGCCCATCCCATTCTTTTTGCCTTGCCGGTCTTGAGCGTCCTTGCGATCGCTAACATCCCCCGAAATGTGAACCGGGGTCAGGGTTTCGGCGCCTTTCTCTCTTCTTGCGCTGCTTGCGCGAGTCTCATGGCACTCTTCGGGATCGGAATGTATCCCAACATGGTTTATTCCAAGCCCTTTCCAGAGAACAGCCTTACCATTTACAATTCTTGTTCTTCCTTGAAAACACTCCACATCATGACGATCATCGCGGCCATTGGCATGCCCTTGGTCCTCTCCTATACCGCGAGCATTTATTGGGTCTTCCGAGGAAAGGTGAAATTAGATTCCAACAGTTATTGATTTCAAGTGGAGTAAAAAGGCTCTTTACATTTTTCCTGTCAATAGCCCGGTCTTGATTTTCGGTATAAATATTTTTTTTTCCAAACATAAAATTTTCTTGACTTAGTCGTTAAAAGGTTTAAAAGGAGTGAGCAAGTTAATTTTTTGAAAACTTAACCACGAAAAAAAATTTTTTCGTCTTCGCTTTTCACAACCCGCGAACCACGAAAAAATTTTTTTCGTCTTAAGGCTTTTTAGAAAGTGAATATGTGGATAGATGTGAATAAAAGGTGAATAAAGTCCAGTGGGTTGAAAATCATAAATTTTCAATCTCGCGCCTTTTTTTTCAGAAATTCACATGGTGTTTTAAATCGGCTTAAAAGTTGTCCACAGATCTATTCACAATTGTGCATAACTTTTGATTCGTTATATTTTTTAAAAATTTGAAGTTTTATTAATCATTTTAAGCCTGGTGATATGTTGGGGATAAATTGAGTTTGATTGAATAAAAAGGGCCTTTTTAAAGGGTTTTATAGGTTTTTAAGTTTGAGGGAGGCTTGTGGATGAGTGTTTCTGCCGATCTTTGGGATCGATGCCTTGAAAACCTGAAAAAAGACCTGAATCAACAAAGTTTTGATACTTGGTTCAAGGTCACAACCGCCTCACTTCACGAAAAAACCCTTCATGTTCAGGTTCCCAATGAGTTTTTCCGGGATTGGATCAGGGATCATTATCAGCCCCAAATCCAAAAAGCCCTTCAAACCATTCATCCCGAACAATTAGAAATTCAATTTGATGTTCAACAAATCCAAATGCCACTTGAACCAGCACCCGTCGCTAATAAGCCAGCATTATCCATTGAAATAGCTGAGAAACCTCGTCTCCATTCCTTTACAAATAAAACCACGGAATCAGAGTTTATCCTTAACTCTAAATTCAATTTCGAAAGTTTTGTGGTTGGTAATAGTAACCGATTTTCCCATGCTGCCTGCCTAGCGGTAGCGGAGTCTCCGGCTCGTTCCTACAACCCATTGTTTATATATGGAGGCGTGGGTTTGGGTAAGACCCATCTTTTGCAAGCTATCGGTAATTATGTTCAAACCCAAAACCCGAACTCTAGGGTCCTTTACCTTTCCAGTGAAAAGTTTATGAATGACATGATCCAGTCGATTCAATCCGGACGTACACAGGATTTCCGCAACAAATACAGGACAGTTGACGTTTTATTAATCGACGATATCCAATTTTTGGAGGGGAAGGAAAGCACTCAGGAAGAGTTCTTTCACACGTTTAATGTCCTTTATGAGGCCCAGAAACAAATTGTGGCCACTTCGGATAGCCATCCCAAAGAAATCAAGCTGGAAGACCGTCTCAAAAACCGGTTCGAAATGGGACTCGTCACGGATATCCAAGAGCCTGATTTGGAAACTCGAATCGCCATTTTGCGTAAAAAATCCGAGCACGAGGGTATTCTCGTACCCAACGACGTAACGGCCTTTATTGCCAATCATGCCAAAGCGAATATCCGAGAGCTGGAGGGCGCGATGCTTCGGGTGATTGCCTTCGCCTCCCTTACTAACCAAGAAATATCTATAGATTTAGCCAAGGAAATATTAAAAGACACTTTTACAAACGAGGACAAACGGGTATCCGTTGAGGACATTCAAAGAACCGTCGCCGAAAGGTACAATTGCCGTTTTTCAGATATGAAATCTAAAAAAAGAACAAAACAAATCGCCTTTCCCCGACAGATTGCCATGTTTCTTTCGAGAGAACTGACCTCTCATTCCCTTAGTGAAATTGGCGCCGCATTCGGAGGTAAGGATCACACCACCATCATTCACGCCTATGAAAAAATAGAAGATCTTCTCGTTTCTGATATTGCATTGTTAGCTGAAATCAACTCCTTAAAAAAACAATTGATGGATCGTTCTTTCTCTAACCTATAATCCCCCTTTATTTATCCACCGATATTTCAAAGATTGCTCCACAGTTACAAAAATTAAATCTTTTTTTTCTTTTTCCCTCTTCTATTCACAATAAATAAAACTTTGCCTGTATAGTTTCTGGATGATTGGGGATAAACAGAAGAATGATACTTAGCCTGTTGATGACGCTCTTATTTCCCACAAACTATTCACAAATAAAATTACTCAAATTCCTTTAAATATCTTTTAAATTAACTACTTTTCCACTATTTATGGATGCCTACTAAGACTACTAATTCCTTTTAAATTTTAATATCTTTCAGTTAAAGTCTTATGAATAAAAAGCTAGAGGAGCTTCTCATGAAAGTGGTGCTGAACCGTTCTGATTTTCAAAAGGGAATATCAACAGTACAAAGTGCTGTAGCCGCAAAAAATACAATGCCCATATTGGCTAATGTACTCTTAGAGGCTCGGGAGAAAAAACTTGAATTTGTTGCCACCGACCTGGATATGGGAGTTCGATGCAGCGTCCCCGCTGAGGTAGTTGAAAAAGGAAGTATCACATTAAATGCTAAAAAATTAGCCGATATCATAAGAGAATTACCTGACGCATCCATTGATATTGAGATCGATGATAGCCATAAAGTTATTTTGGTTTGTCAAAAGTCTAATTTTAAAATTCATGGTTTACCAAAAGATGATTTCCCAATCCTACCGGAAGTGAAAAAGGACAGATCCTTTAAAATACAAGCACTTCTTTTGCAAGAAATGATCCGTAAGACCATTTTTGCAGTTTCCAATGATGAAACACGTTATGTGTTAAACGGTGTTTTTTTTCAAGTCGAGGGCGGTAAAGTCCGGATGGTTTCTACGGATGGACACAGGCTTTCTTTTATTCAAAAAAAATTGGATTCTAAAAGCGATGATAAATGTAGCGTGATTATTCCAACAAAAACATTAAACGAGCTTTCAAAAGTCATAGCTGAAACTGTAAAGGACGAGGAAGAAAAAGAAAAAGTTGTTGAGATCATGGCCACGGACAATCAAATTAAGTTTATTGTCGAAGGGGTTGAAATTGTTTCTAGGCTCATTGAGGGCCAATTTCCAAACTACGAACAAGTCATACCAAAGGAATCCGACAAAAAAATAGAGGCTTCTACAGAGGATTTAGCCGCAGCGACTCGAAGGGTTGCCATCCTTACATCTGAAAAGTCCAATTCCATCCGTTACCAAGCCAAGGGATCTAAATTAACGATCTCTTCCAAAACTCCGGATATGGGGGAAGCTAAGGAAGAAATAGACATAGTGTACAAAGGGGAAGAAATCAGCATTGCCTATAACTCTAAATATGTATTGGACGTTTTGAAAAATGTTGGAACAAAAGAAATTTTACTGGAGCTTACCCAACCGTTGAGTCCTGGCATTATTCGTCCCAAGGGGGACAACGATTATCTTTGCGTGATCATGCCCATGAGGGTCTGAGCTTTTTTGAAAAGGGCTCGTATCGGAAGGGTCTTCTTCAGGAAAATGAAAATAACTCGACTTTTTCAGCAAGGGCGGCTTGAGCGGCCAATTGGTTCATACAATCGGAACAATAAAAAAGGTGCCGTTCAAAACGACCTTTTTCGGGTGGAAACAACAAAGCTAGCCCGAATTCTTCAAGTTTTTTTCTGACCTCTTCACAACGAATCTCTTCCATGCTTTAACTCCTCAATTCATTCAATGCAATCAAGATGCCAAGAAACCTTTTGATTTTTAACATACTAAAATGGCGAAATAAGCTTAATCGTCAGATATTAAGCAAAAGGCTTTCGTTTCTATAACTTTAAGTAGTTCTTATTTTTGTTCGGGTTCTCCGGTGTAAAATTTTTGTTAAAGTGGGTTTTTGATCCGATAAATCATAAAATTCACTTATGCTTTCTGTCCCCGCCGACATGAATAAATCCCCTGTTTTCAATATCTTGTCCAACCTTCAATCCAAGGAAAATACCCGGGACCAGATTAAACACGTGGAAGTATTTAAAGAGAAACCCGCCCGATTTTCCTCCTGGCCGTCCAATCTTTCGGCAACCCTTGTTCGAATCCTTGAAAAATCGGGATATGAAAAGCCTTGGATCCACCAAGCCCGTTCTTTGGAAAGCGTGCTTTCGGGAAAGCACGTCGCCGTAACGACGCCCACGGCATCGGGAAAAACATTGTGTTTCAATCTGCCTGTTTTCGCTGGGATTTTGGAAAATCCAATAAACCGGGCCCTGTTTCTTTACCCCATGAAAGCCTTGGCTCAGGATCAACTGAAAAATCTCCAGGAATGGAAGGGCCGGTTTGAAGCCAACCGGATTCCCGCCTTCAGTGCTGAAATCTATGACGGAGACACGTCAACCGGGGTTAGGGCGAAAATCAGGAAAACTCCCCCCCACATCCTTCTCTCAAACCCCGACATGCTCCATTTGGGAATATTGGCTTATCACGACGGTTGGGCGGAGTTTTTCAGGAATTTGAGAACAGTGGTGATCGATGAGGCCCATAGTTACAGGGGAATTTTTGGTTCCCATGTGGCGCACGTCGTTAGGCGTCTCCGGCGGATCTGCCGGTTTTATGGTTCGGATCCGCGGTTCATCACTTGCTCGGCCACCCTGGGAAATCCGGAGGAGTTCCTTCGGGGATTAACGGGGTTGGAATTTGAGGTGGTTTCCGAGTCCGGCGCTCCCCAGAATCCGAAAACCTTTGTCCTGTGGAACCCAGGGGAAATTTCCCCCTATACCGAAGCCGTCAACCTTTTGGTGGAGTGCCTGAACCATGGTCTTAAAACGATTGTTTTTACCAAGGCGCGGAAGACCACCGAATTAATAAGCACGTGGGTCCAGCAAGCCCGCCCCGAGTGGTCTTCCAAGATTCGCAGCTACCGAGCGGGTTATTTGCCGGAGGAAAGGCGTGAAATCGAAGCCCTGCTCTTCAAGGACCAATTGAACGCCGTCATCTCCACCTCCGCCCTGGAGGTCGGTATCGACGTGGGCGGGCTGGATGCCTGTATCTTGGTGGGCTACCCGGGTACGATGATCTCTACCTGGCAGAGGTCGGGGCGAGTAGGACGAGGGGAAGTCCCTTCCGTGGTCTTCCTCGTCGGCATGGCGGACGCAATGGACCAGTATTGGATGAAACATCCGGCAAAATTATTCGCGATGAAACCCGAATCCCTCATGGTGGGGTTTGAGAACGAAATTATCGCGAAAAACCATCTGCGTTGCGCGGCCTCGGAGCTACCCTTGACCCGGGAGGGGGACGGCCTCTTTTATGGGCCACTGCTCGGCCGGTGCCTTGAGCCAATGGCCCGGGAGGGCCAGGTGCTTGAGACCGCGGCCGGGGGAAAATACTTGGTGACGGACCGGAACCCCCAGCGGGGGGTGAGCATCCGGGAGATGGGAGCGGGGTACTCCATCATCCGCCAGGACACGGGCGAGTTGGTCGGCACCATCGACGGTTCCAGGGCCTTTAGGGACTGCCATCCGGGTGCGGTCTACCTGCACCAGGGAATCCAGTACGTGGTGAAGGACCTGAGATGGGAACAGCATAAAATATTGGTGACCGATGAGCCGGTGGATTTTTACACCCAGGTCAATTACGAGGAGGAAACCGAGATCCTGGAGGAGGAAAACCGGAGGCCCCTGGGGCCCCTCAATGCCCAATGCGCCATCCGGTTCGGCCGGGTGAAGATCACCCAGCGGTTCATCAATTATGAGGTGCACCGGCTTTTGGACCAGGGGCTGGTTTCCACCTATCCGTTGACCCTTCCTCCCCAGACCTTCGAGACCAAGGCTCTTTGGATGGTCCTGCCCGAAACTATCCAGCGAGAGATCACCGACCGGAAGCTCCATTTCATGGGCGGCCTGCACGCAGCCGAGCACGGCACCATCGCCATGATGCCCCTGCACGTGGTCTGCGACCGGTGGGACCTGGGGGGCATTTCCACCCCCGCCCATCCCCAAGTCCCACAACCGGTCATCTTCATTTACGACGGTTACCCCGGGGGGGTGGGGTTGACAACAGTTTCGGCGAACGGAGGCCCGCTTTTGGGCGAGTCGCCCTTCCCTGTTAGTGGAACGGAGGGCGCGGGGTTTGGGCCTACCGAGGTTGTGACGGAAGGCGCTTCGGCGAAGGCTCCTGAGGCTGCTGCCTCTCTTAGTGGCGCGCCGAGCATCGAATCTCTGCGTCACGCCGTTGGGATCGGCGCTGGTTGCGGGCGGGCACAGTTCGGCCGCCCAATTGCTGGGCTCCGGCGGCATGGACGCTTGAGGGATCGAGCCTGCGCATTGAAGTACCCGGGATCGGCAAGAAGATGCTGGCTTTGACGGTGAATGCCGCGGCGGAGAAGATTATCCGGCAGGAGTTGCAGCGGCTGGGCGCAGCCGACGCGGTTTCTGGTGGTTCCTGGCGAGGGCGGCGGCTGCGCAACGGCGGCTGCCGTGCTGCGCCGCTGGCGGGCAGCATTCAGGAGGCTGCGCTGGCCAATCCGCTGGTGCAGCGGGCGAAGGAGATTTTCAAGGCTGAGGTGCGCAGCGTGGTGGATCTGCGAAAGTAGATTTTCACGGTCATCTGATCATGAGGTAAACGAATCATGATCAATCCACTGAAGATCTCGGAGATGCTTTCGCAGGCCAACCAGATGCAGGAGGAAGTCCAGCGCAAACTGGGCGAGACCATGGTGGAGGGATCGAGCGGCGGGGGCGCGGTGACTGCGACCATGAACGGGAAGAAACAGCTGCTGAAGATGCGCATCGATCCCTCGGCGGTGGTGGGCCTCGGCGGCGACAAGCCGGATGTGGAGATGCTGGAAGACCTGGTGGTGGGGGCTGTGAACGAGGCGGGGCGCAAGGCGGATGAGGCAATTCAAGTCGAACGTGCAGGGGATGCTGGGCGGGCTGAAGATTCCCGGGCTTGGGTAGGGGTGCGGGCGGCGGATTTGGGGGTTAGTCCCAGGTCCCCAAAGGCGAGGGACCAGGGGCACCGTCAGTTTCGGGTGGAAGTATGGTTTCCCAGGTCCCCAAAGGCGAGGGACCAGGGGCACCCTCAGTTTGGGATGGGATTGTAGTTTCCCAGGTCTCAAAGGCGAGACCTGGGGCACCCGGCATTCTTGAGATTGAATCAGAAAGTCATAATTCGAGTGGAGGATGCGAGGCGATGATTGAGGGATTGAATCGCAGGGGGTTTCTGCAACTGGGCTTGGCGGCCGGGGCGGCGGCTATGATGCCGCGGTGGATGAAGGCCAGGCTCCGTCGCAGCCGGACCGGGTGGTGCGGGGACGCGCCGCGGCGCTGAGTGCGCCGATCACAACGACCAAACTTTACGACAATGTGTACCTGCTGAGTAACAACGTAGGCGGGAATATGGCGCTGCAGACTGGACCTGAGGGCAACATTCTGGTCGATTCGAGTTTTGCAACGGCGGCGCCGAAGATTCGCGAGGCAATTGCTCAGGTGAGCCACGACGCTCCCGATGAGCTGATCAACACCCATTGGCACTACGACCATACGGATGGTAACGAGGCGTTGCACGCGGCAGGCTTCGCGATCTATTGCCCACCGCAAGACGCGGGAACGGATGTCCACGGCGCAGGAGATTGCCTTCTTCAATCGTCATGCCAGCCTCGCCGGCAGCGGCTCTGCCCTCGATTACATTCGACGAGTCCATGCATGCCTGGCACAACGGGGACTCGCTGGATCTGGTGCATTTCGATCCGGCGCACACGGACACAGACATCTACATTCACTTCCACAACGCCAATGTTCTGCACACCGGCGATATATGGTTTAACAACCGGTATCCGTTCATCGACGAAGCAACGGGCGGAAATATCGGAGGAATGATCAAAGGGGCGGAGAAGGCCCTGGCTATCGCGGACCAGGGCACAAAGATCATTCCCGGGCATGGCCCGCTTGGCTCAAAGGCGGATCTCCAGAAATACCGCGACGTTCTGGCCGCGGTTCGCGACAAGGTGGCTGCCCTGAAAGCGGCCGGGAGAGCGAGCAGGAGGCCATGGCGAAGAAGCCTACGGCGGATTTCGACGACGCGTGGGGCAAAGGGTTCATGAATGGCGATTTGTTCACCGGAATCGTCTATCGCACGACTTTAGGAGACGCAATGTGTGACCACGTTACGCCGAACCGATGGCCCGGTTGATTGAAGAGTTGAAGAAGCTGCCCGGCGTGGGCACCAAGAGCGCCCAGCGGTTCGCTTTTCACATCCTGCGCTCGACGGACGACGATGCGGCGGCGCTGGCCGAAGCGGTGCGCGGCCTGAAGGGAGCCTGCGTCTCTGCTCCATCTGCAACAACGTTACCGACGTCGATCCTTGCGCCTACTGCGCCAGCCCAACGCGCAACCAGCGCCTGGTCTGCGTGGTGGAGGAGCCGACCAGCATTGCGGCCGTTGAGCGGAGCCGCGGGTACCAGGGGGTCTACCACGTGTTGCACGGCACACTCTCGCCCCTACACGGGGTGGGGCCGGACCAGCTGCGGACGGGGACGCTGGTGGCGCGGGTGGAGCGGGGAGAGGTGGACGAGGTGATTCTGGCGACCAGCCCGACGCTGGAGGGCGAGGCGACAGCTAATTGGCTGGCGGCGGCGTTGCGAAGGCGGGGTAAGGATTACACGAATTGCAACGGGCGTGCCTGCCGGCAGCGACATTGAATATGCCGATGAGGTGACGATGGCGCGGGCAATGGAGGGGCGGCGAGCTTAGGAAGGAATGCGATCCAGTTGCGAGGAGGCCCGACTGCTTCGCTCCCTCCAGAGGAACACGGGCCATTTCACCGCGCCCCTACTGGGCTCGAGGCTGATTTTGGGCTTGTACCCAGGACTGCGCTTCGCTTGTCCTGGGCTATTATCCTTCGGCCCCTCCGGGGCGTTTTTTTAAGGTGCGGAATGTTCATTTCAGGCGTAACCCGCTGGGGGCGGGTCAAGATGCTCATGATGACAGCAAAGATGGGACAAACCGGAGAGGAATTTCGCACTCGAGGGAGGTGTTCCGTTAGCGCGCAGTTTGGTCAGCAGGTCCTGGGGGTGGACGGGTTTGGCCAGGATCTCGAACTCATAGCCCTGGGTGCGGGCCTTTTCAAGCAAATCGGCGGTGGCGGCCTGCCCGGAAAAGAGCAGAATCTTGATTCGCGGCAGCAGTTCCCTGATCCGGATTGCCGCGTCGATTCCGTTCAGATCGTCCATGATGACGTCTGAGATGAGCATGTCGGGCTCAAAAGTGGACGCAAGTTCCACTGCTTTTTCGCCGGAGTAAACGGCACGGGCATTGAAGCCGCTTTGGTTGAGTATCATGGCCAGCGTGTCGGCGATCACCCGTTCGTCGTCGGCAACAAGAACCTTGGGTTTGGCGTTTTTTTCCGGCATACTCTCAGGGACGCATTTTCTGGAGGACGCTTGCATTTTGTCCGCAGGGATAGTGTACGAGACTTGGCGGCTTTGAAGAAAGCTCAAATGGCCGCCGCAGCGCTTTTCTGGCGCACCGTATTGCTGGGATGATACGCTCGGTTCGGAGACTAGCGACCGGCGTTCAAGGGGCGAACCCAGGTGCGGCGAGACAATTGCAGTTGCCTTTGAGAAGATCACAAGCTGGTTGCAGCCGGCACGAATTCATCTGGCAGCAATCCGGCAATCATACACTTGAAAACAACAACCGGCCGCAAAATTTCCCAAGGCGGACCCCAACCGGAGAATCTCGTATGCAGGAAGCGGTTATCCCTACACCGGGCCAGACTCCGGCCCCGGCCCCAACTGTCGAGGCAATCATACGCGCCGAACATATTGAAAAGTATTATGCGCAGCCCAGCGCGAACCGGATCCAGGTCATTTCGTCCACCGACCTTTCGGTTGTGCCGGGAGAGATTCTGGCATTGCTTGGTCCTTCCGGGTCAGGCAAGTCAACCATGTTGCGCATGTTGACGGGGCTTTCCACCCCGTCGGCCGGACAGGTCTACTGGCACGAGAAGCCGATTGCCGATGCGGAGATCAACGTCTCGATCGTCTTCCAGAGTTTTGCGTTGTTTCCATGGCTTACGGTGCTGGAAAACGTGGAGGCCCCGTTGCAGGCCCGCGGCGTAAGCCCGAACGAGCGCCGCGAACGCAGCATGAAAATGCTGGACACGGTTGGACTGGACGGATTTGAAGGCGCGTATCCCAAGGAACTTCCGGCGGGATGAAGCAGCGGGTGGGGTTTGCCCGGGCGCTGGTGGTGGAACCCGAAGTGCTGTTCATGGATGAGCCCTTCAGCGCGCTGGACGTTTTGACTGCGGAGAACCTGCGCAGCGAACTTCTTGAGTTGTGGGCCAACAAGACCATGCCGACGAAGGCCGTGTTTATTGTTACGCACAACATTGAAGAGGCAGTGCTGCTGGCCGACCGAATTATTGTACTGGGACGCAACCCCGGGCACATCCGCACCGACTTCAAGGTGCAGTTGGCGCAGCCGCGGGATCGCAAATCCGAACCGTTCACAAGCCTTGTGGACTACATCTACAAAGTGCTTACCAAGCCCGACACGGCTCCCACCGACGCGCCCGGTCATCAAATCCGGCGCCCGGGTTCGCGATCAGCGGCAGATGCACTACCAGATGCTGCCGCATGCGCGCCCCGGCGGCATGGCCGGCCTGCTGGAATTGCTTCTGGACAAGGGCGGACGCGACGATATTTACCGTTTGGCCGACGACCTGGCGTTCGAGATCGACGATCTGCTGCCCATTGTGGATGCGGCCCAACTGCTTGGATTCCTGAAGATTGACGAAGGCGACGCGGCGATTACGCCCAGCGGCACAGAGTTTGCCAACTCCGAAATTCTCCGCCAGAAAGAGCTGTTCCGCGACGCCGCCGTGGAGCACGTGCTGCTGCTGCGTCAGATCGGCGCGCGCTGGAATCGAAGAGCGACCACACCGTGCCGGAGGACTTTTTCCTGGACATGATCGACGAGCAGTTCAGCGAGGAAGAAAGCCTGCGGCAGATGGAGACTGCGGTGGCCTGGGGACGTTACGCGGAGCTGTTCGATTTTGACGCGGGGCGACGCCGCTTCGTGCTGCCGGACGCGCCCGAAGAGGAGATTGCTGACAGTGAGGATGCCAGTGAACCTTCAGCACCCTCTCGCGAGAACGGTCGTCACCACCCGCACCGGCCATTTCTCATCGACCTGGGCGTTGCTGCATGTGGCCTGGCAATCTTCTTTGCCATCGTCAGCACGGGCACAGTACTGGTTGAGCAAGCCGGCGCCGATCGCCGATATCTCTCACTCGATCAGCGCCCTGCCGGTCTACGCCTTCTACTCGATCGTGCGCATTGGAATTGCATACCTGCTCAGCCTGATCTTCGCCATCGCCTACGGCTATATTGCCGCCTACAATCGGCGAATCGAACCCTGGATGGTGGCCGTACTTGACATCCTGCAGTCCATCCCCGTGCTAAGCTTTTTGCCTCCAGTCGTCCTTTTCATGGTCGCGCTGATTCCTGGGCACCAGTTGGGAATCGAGATGGCAGTCATCCTGCTCATTTTTACGGGACAAGTATGGAACCTGGCCTTCAGTTTCTATTCCTCACTCAAGTCGATCCCCCGGGAGATGGTTGAGGCCTCGCGAATCTACCGTTACTCCGCCTGGCAGCGCTTCTGGCAGCTTGAGATGCCGTACGCGGCGATCGGACTGTATGGAACTCGATCGTCTCCGTCGCCGGAGGATGGTTCGCGCTGATCGCCTGCGAAATTTCCCCCTTCGCAAATTACACCTACCAGCTCCCAGGGATTGGCAGCTACCTCCAAGTGGCCACCGATTCCGGCGATTACAGGGCACTGATGCGGCATCGGCACGGTGATCGTGATCGTGGTCGCCACCGATCAGTTGGTGTGGCGCCCATTGATTGCCTGGAGCGACAAGTTCAAATTTGAATCGGTGGAGTCCGCCGATCGCGTCAGTTCGCCGATTCTGGCTCTACTGCGGCGTTCCAACTTGCTCAGTTCCCTTCCCAGCCGTGGCTGGGCAGGCATTGAAGAGCCTATTTATCGCAGGCTTTCCCGCACCCTGGAGTGCCGGGTGGTCCACCCCGTTCACGAGGAAAAACCAACCGTCCCTCCTTCGCACTGTATGCGCTTGCCGTCGCGGCAGTCGGCGTCGTGGGCTGGGGAGCGTTGCAGGCCATCGTGATGCTCAAAACGGTTACCTGGCCTGACATGAAGCTGCTGCTCGAAGGCGCTGGCGCCACCTTCGGGCGTGTCAATGCCGCCTTGCTCATCTCCGCTTTGTGGACCGTTCCGGTCGGCGTCGCCATCGGCCTCAATCCGCGTCTGTCGCGCATTGTGCAGCCCACGGCTCAGGTGCTGGCATCCATCCCTGCAACGGCATTCTTCCCTATTATTCTGATTGGCCTGGTCAAGATTGGCGGCGGACTGGGGATTGGTTCTATTGCGCTCATGCTGCTGGGCACGCAATGGTACATCCTGTTCAACGTTATTGCCGGAGCTATGTCCATCCCCTCCGATCTGCGTGAGGTGTCGTCGCTGTTTCACTTCACGCGGTGGCAACGATGGACGAAACTCATTCTTCCCGGAATCTTTCCCTACCTCATCACCGGAATGGTCACGGCATCCGGAGGAGCGTGGAACGCCTCGGTCTACGCCGAATACTCTCACCTGAAAGACAGCACGCTGCAAACCATTGGCCTGGGCTCTGAGATCAGCTCCGCGACGGACACGGGGCGGTTTCCGATCATTCTGCTCGCTACGATCTTTATTTCGCTGATGGTGGTTACCATGAATCGGCTGGTATGGCGGCGGCTTTACCGGCTGGCGGAGACGCGGTACAAGCTTGAGGGGTGAGACCCGTCCGGTTGAGTCGATCCGTTGATAACGAGAGATGGATTACGTGCGGATTTCGCAGAAACCGTTCGGAGAGAGCGGTACCATGCACGTGCCGCCACTCTCAACTTGCCAGACCTGGGACGCGCGCCGATAATCGGTTCATGGCAACTCTGCCCAACCCCGAAGAACTCTGGACCGTACGGGAATACCTCCGGACGAGCTGGAGCCCGGACCGCGAACTCGTGGATGGACGGATCGAGGAGCGAAACTTGGGCGAGAAAGATCACTCCATCCTTCAGCGGTATCTCACGGTGCTTTTCGCAATCAAGCGGGCGGAGTGGGGTGTTGAGGTTTTTCCCGAGCTTCGCACGCAGACCAAGGCCAGGAATTTCCGGGTTCCCGATGTGCTTGTGGTGCGGGCGGGAGAAAAATTCGAGCGCTATGTCACGCAGCCGCCTATGATTGCGGTCGAGATTCTGTCGCCTGAAGATTCGCTTGGCGCGATGGAGAAAAAGGCCGCCGAGTATCGTCTCTTCGGTGCGGAGAACATTTGGATCATCGATACCAACCCGCGGATCGCATATAAATATACTTCCACCGGACTTGAAGAGGTCCACACAGGCGAACTAACCGTGCCGGAGACGCCGATTCGCGTGGTGCTGAGTGAGATGTTTGCGGAGTTGGATCGGTTCTAGGGCATTAGCGCGGATGACTGAGCGATCGAAACCATTGGACTGGGCACGCAAATTGACGCCGCCGACAGCCGGCGTTTTCCATCCTGCTGCTGGCGACAATTTTTATCTTGCTGACGCTGTTTGCCATGAATTGTCTGGTATGGCGGCGGCTCTACCGGCTGGCTGAGACGCGGTATAAACTTTAGGGTTAGTTGAAGCGGCTGTCGGAGAGTTTCTTATGATTCGCGTGGGTTTGGTGGGGTTCGGTATGGCGGGGCGGGTCTTTCATGGGCCGCTGCTCTCTTCGGTCGAGGGGTTGGAGCTGGCGGCGGTGGTCGAGCGCAGTTCCTCGAACGCCATCCAGCGATACCCGGGAATTACAACCTACCGCTCGCTTGAAGCTATGCTGGGGGATTCGTCGCTTGGTCTGTTTGTTGTGGCCACCCCGAGCGGGACCCACTTCGAGGTTGCGCGGCAGATTCTGGCGGCCGGCAAGGACGTGGTGGTGGATAAGCCTATGTCCACAACGTCGGCTGAAGTCGCCCAGTTGATCTCGCTCGCCGCGGCGCGGAATGTTCACCTGATTCCCTTCTTTAACCGCAGATGGGACAGCGATTTCCTGACGATCCAGAAACTACTTCACGAAGGCTCGCTGGGCCGCCTGGTTAGCTTCGAGTCACGATTCGACCGTTGGCGACCCAATCCCCCGTCTGACCGGCTTTGGAAGGAAGACCCGTCGGTTGGCGGGGGCGTTCTGCTGGATCTGGGGACGCACATTACGGATCAGGCACTGGCGCTGTTCGGCAAGCCTGAGGCGATGGCCGCCGATGTGCGCTGCGAACGCGAGTGGGCGCGCGCAAACGACGCGTTCACGATTCGGCTACGCTATCCCGGATACACGGTGGTTCTAGGGGCCAACAGCCTTTCGTCACCGCCCGGGCCTCGCTTTCATTTACGCGGCGCCAGGGGCAATTACTTGAAATTGGGTCTCGACCCGCAGGAGGCTGCGCTTAACAAGGTTACCCGCATCAGGGACGCGGACTGGGGTCAAGAACCGGCGGCTAACTGGGGCACGTTGAGCGTGGACGTGGACGGCGGAATGGTGACTCGGCCGGTTGCGCCGATCCCAGGTGACTACCGCCTTTACTATGCTGGGGTTCGCGATGCGCTTCTGGGTACGGGGCCTGCTCCGGTGGCGGCCCGAGATGCGTGGCGGGTGGCACGATTGCTGGAGTGGGCCGTGGAAAGTTCGGAGCAGCGGCGCGAGATTGTGTGCGACTGGCGAGGGGAGCCGGAATAAGCATTCGATTCGGCGGCCTTTGGCGGGTGTGAGGATTGGTTGCGCGGTCGACTTGCGCTCGGGTATGCTCGGGGACTGATAGCCATGCGCCTAGGAAGAAACAAAAATGCACGTTCAACCAAACAGGACGCCATGGTGTTCTGCGGGCTCCCACTCATCGGACAAAAACATCCGATGAATGGGGCACAGTTTCATCTGCTGCGGGTCGATACCACCGGTGGGGGACTAACAGGTCATAAGGGTTTCGTCGATTGTGGGTACAGACCAGGGAGCGCGCCGGGCGCTGGCTGATGCTTGTGGCTTGTATGGGGGTATCCGTATCCGCATCCGCCGCTACCTGCATTGGACCGCCTGCATTGGAGGGTCGCATCCACGACCATCCCAGCGCCGAAGCTTATGCGGCGATGGGCAACTGGTTCGCCAAGAACTCCCAACCTGAATGCGCAGTTGAGTCGTTCAAATCGTGGCTCGCAATCGAGCCGTCCTCTCCGAAGGCGCTCGATGGGCTGGCCCGGGCACTGATTGCTGCCGGAGATTACGACGCGGTGATTCGGCGGCTCCCTAAGGCGCCGCGGGATGAGAGCCTGATTCTCGACCTGTCGCTGGCTTACAGGAAAGCGGAGATGTTCTCGGAGTCCGCGCGAGTGTTGGCCACAATGCCGGCGATCATCACCGCCCAGAACAGCCAGCCCAATTTGAGATTGTTGTCGGTTTTTTCCATGTCTTTTCTTTCTGTCCAGTCGCCTGGTTAACCCCTGCGCTGCGTCCCCGTCTTTTGCTTGCCTTACCATCCCCGAAAGTTGCGTTCATTGGCTCGAAGTTATCTGCGCCGCCGGAGAACGGCGCCAGACAGATGAAATGTCGCAGTTTGAAGACTGCCGCCTTTTCATCTTGAACGAGCACATGCCAGTGACGATGAACCAGCGGGTGGAACGTTCCCACAATGATTCACCGGATCAATCTGAATCGTGCTGGTTTCAGCCAAATATTGGTCAATCTTCATTGGATCGGTAACCTGGAGAACCGCAGTACGGTGAGGTTCTCAAGGTGGCTCACGGGGCCACCCACGGGTATTTCCATAATCTGCTTCTGCCGGGCATGATCCAGCAGCAGTATCGAAAATTGCGCACTCCAGTAACCCATGTATGGCGGTAACCACCGTCGGGTTGACGGTCCGGCGGGGGCGGAGGCGGCGGCAATTGCCTGAGATCCACCGCGTTTATATATCTTACTACCCAAACACTATTGCCGCGGCGCAAGACGTCGGTAATCTCATGCAGCACGGGAGCCATGGGACTCCTCCTGTTCAGCTTTTCCAATACCAGATCGTTACGATGCACCTTGTGTGAGTCAATCGGTGGCACTGTCACCCAATGGGCTTGGCCACGATAGTAGCGGTCGAACGTGACCCCTACCCACGGTTCTTGGACTACAATCAAGTCACCCACGACGGCTTGTTGGCCAAGCGCGGCGGCAATGAGATCCACGTTACTCCGTCTCACGTGTGCTTCCTCCCAGGCAGATCCGCCCCACCACGCCATCGTCGTCACCATTAATCCGATGCGGAACAGCCCCCACGGGCGCAGCCGGGGCCGATTCGGCCCCAGGATTGCATCCAGTGAAATGGCGCAGAGAGTGAACATTTCAACGTAATACCACGGTTGCGTCAAAAAATGTAAACTGAGCAGAAAAGCCAGATGCCCCGCCGCCCCGAGGAGCATGCTCACGGCACAGAATAGTGCCAGGTCGGCGCGGACCCGGGCAGTGGTCGCCGTGGCAACCTCCTGGTTCTGCGCCTGGCGCTCGCGTGCCCGCTGCATCACGAGTGCCACAACTGTTCCGCCCAACAGAAGTACAATCCAAAGCCAGATCTCCGGACCATGAGGTCCTTCGGGGTGGGCGTTGCTCCGTGCCGTTACGGCTTCGCCGAGTTTATCCCACAAAGTTGAGAAATTGAAGAATGGCTCCCGGACCATCGGCACGTAAACTGAACCCCGGCGGATGATGGGCAAGTATGTCATCATGGATACGCCGGATACGGCACCGATTCCCACCAAGGCCCCCAGCGTCTTCCACTGCCGTCGGCGAATTGTTACCATTGCTGCGCCAGCCAGCATCGCGCACAGGAATATCACGTCATAATAAACACAATGGGCAAAAAGGATGCAAACGAGACCGGCCCAAAGTCCCCGCGACCTCGACGGACGCTCCACCATTCGCCAGATCATTCCGAAGCTGATCACCAACAGGCAACTCGCCAGACCATAGGCCCGGTTCGCCCCCACGATGAAGATAAACGCCGGCAGACTTCCCAGCAGCGCAACGCTCAGGATCGGTGCGCGACCCCCAGTCCAACGCGAGCACAACCACAACGAAACGAGGAAGAACAGCCCCACGTACAGTCCCAGAACCCGGATGCCCGCGTCGCTGTCGCCATGCCGAGAAAGTTCCACCCGCGCAGAAGCAAAAGCCAGAGAGGTGGGAACGACTCGCAGGGCAGATTGTTCCACAGCTCCTTCAGGGTCGGCATCTGCGCCATGTTGATGGAGTTGGTTTCATCACGCCATAACGGCCCGGCGCACATCGCCGTAAGCACCAGCAATAACGCCGAGAACGCTGTGCCCGCCAGCGCCAAAGCGGTTTCCACCTCCAGTTTTAGCAATCGCTTCGGAGATGCAGTTTGGCAGTTGGTTGGATGAACATTCACGCGTTAATTAATGAATTGAATTAAATGCCCGCCCGCCATATGAAAGACAATGCTGAACATCAAACCGCAGTTAAGGTGAATTGGTTCGCCAACCGCTAACGACAACCAGCGTCACCCTTTCGTTGCTATTAATCGGAATGGCGTTGGTAGCCGGATCGATAACCAACGTGGCATTGGTAATGTGTTGTCAGGAAATAGCCGACTTCATTGCCCCACGCCTCGGTTAGGGCTGATCGGACCATCCCAAAGAACCATGAGGAGCCACCGGCGGATTGCGGGAACCGGAGCGCCTGAGGGCGGCGCGGAAATGTTGCCCACAATCCATACGCGATGCCCGGCGCGGAGAACGGCTTCCAACTGAGTCAACACGGGAGCGATGGCGTTGGTCGTCGCCAGTTCTTCCTTCAGCAAATCATAACGATGAAACCGATAATCTGCCAATGGCGGCAGCGTCGTCCATTTGGCAGCGCCCCGGTAATAATAACCGTATGTCAGGCCGAAATACCATGGATGGACGACGACCAGATCTCGGCGCCGGCGTTCCGGGCCACCTCCGCGGCCACCAGGTCGCCATTGGTCTGCCGCCAGCGCAATGCCGCATACGCCGACGGGGAAATCGAAACGATCAGCATCGCCACCGCCAGCACCAGCACGCCAATCCTGGCGGCCGGATGCATCCGCGACACATGGCATCGCAACACACCACCGTAAAGCACAAGGCCGGAAGGTAATACCAGGTTGCGTGAGCAAGCCGGTCAATTTAATAAACACCCCGAAACCCACCGCGCCCAGCACCAGGGCGATGCTTCCAAACAGCGGCAATCTTCTTTCTCACGGACCGGGTCCCGCCCCGGCACCAGAACCGCCCGCCCGAGGCCAAAGCCCACGGCCAACAATGCCACCGCCACCCAGACCCCGAAAAACCGGCCGTTCAGTCTGGAGAGGCGGTCCAGGGTTATTTCCAGGCTGGTGCCGGTCTGGCTGACCACCCACCAGCTTTGCGCCTGACGGATGGGGTTGACGTAAGGCAGAGCGAAAGCGCGGCAACCGCCCCGATGGCCAGAACTCCTGCGGCCCTGGCCGGCTGGCGCCGGCGAAGGGAAACGACCACACCACCAACGCCCATGGCCAGCAGAAAAAATGCATTTTGATACAGCGTCTGCACGCTCACCACCGCCAACACCCCCGCCAACAATCCGCGGCCCATCCCCGGCGCTTCGATGAAACGCCAGATCAACCCCATCGTCAGCACGATAAAAGCGATGCCGAGGGCGTAACCACGGATCGAATCACCATAACGGACCACCACCGGATTCACAGCCACGATCGCCAGCGACAGCAGCGGCAGACCTTTGCCCATCATCCGGCTGGCCGCCCGAAGGACGCCAGCAGGAACAAACCGATGCCCAAACCCAGCACCCGCAGGCCGGCATCGGTTTGCGCCCACCCCAACGCCGTCCAAACCCGCACCACGGCAGGAAACACAATCGGACAATGATCGTGCGGCAACGCCCGGAAGGTTTCCGCCCAGGATGGCAGTCGCGCAATATTGGCGATGGCAATTTCGTCGCGCCACAGCCCGCCCACCTGGGTCAGGGAAAAAAAATGCAACAGGATCGCCGCCGCGGTGAGCGCCAGGGCCACATCCAACACGCCTTGCGCAAAACGGGGTTGGAAAAAGACGCAGTCATGACGGTCAAAATTACTTCGTCGCGCCGGGATTGGGCTGGGGAGACGGGCGCCTTGGTCATGCGCTGATAGATTTCCAGCGCCTGCCGTGAGCCCCGCCATAACGCTTCACCATTCCGCTCCCCAGGCATAGACTGTTTCGTGGGCGAAAGCACGTCGGCAATGGCGACCAGGGTATAATTGGTTTGATAGGAATCCCACCATTGAAAATTTTAAGGTCCGAATTGGGATAGCGCCACCAGGACATGAGGTCATCCACAAAAATGATGAATCCCGGCCGGCTGGGTTCGATTTCGTGGATCATTTCATCCTGCATCCGCCGGGCAAACGGTTGCGGCTCCATCATGCCATAGGTGTAAATATAACCGGTCGCGGAATGACGCCGGGAAAGGAAATAAATTTCCGGCTCCGAGCCAAGGATGGCCACGTGTGCGTCCGGCGAGGAATTGGCGCGGATATAAGAGGCGGCCAGTTGCGCCTCGGGAAATGGGTCGGCGCCATAAGTGATGCGTGCGACCTGTGTTGGTGTTTGCA
>CAWKIF010000163.1:0-43058 GCA_963849485.1 candidate division FCPU426 bacterium
GCCGAATGCTTGCCCAGAACCAAGCGGCTTTCGGGCACCCCGATCTCCTGGGGAGTCATAATCTCGTAGGTCTGGCGGTATTTGAGGATCCCGTCCTGGTGGATCCCGCTCTCATGGGCGAAAGCGTTGTTGCCCACGATGGCCTTGTTGGGTTGCAGCATAAAACCCGTCAGTGTCGAGACCAAGCGGCTGGTCTTGTAGATCTCCCTGGTATTGATCCCAGTTTGGTAGGGATAGAGATCGTGGCGGGTCTTCAAGACCATGACGATCTCCTCCAGGCTGGCGTTCCCCGCCCTTTCCCCGATACCGTTAATGGTGCATTCCACCTGCCGGGCGCCGTTTCTTATGGCCGAAAGCGAGTTCGCAACCGCCAACCCCAGGTCATTGTGGCAGTGAACGGACAATACCGCCTTGTTGATGTTGGGCACCCGATTCTTCAAGGTCGCCACCATATGGCCGTATTCGGTGGGGATGGCATAACCCACCGTATCGGGAACGTTAACCGTCTTGGCTCCGCTCTTGATAGCCGCCTCGACCATACGGCACAAAAAATCCAGGTTGGATCGGGAGGCGTCCTGGGCTGAAAATTCAACATCATCCGTGAATTGGCACGCATGTTTGACCGAGTCCACCACCGCGTCCAGGGCCTGTTCCCGGGTCTTGCGGAAGAGGTAGTTCAGGTGGATGTCGGAGGAGGAGATGAAGGTGTGGATGCGGGGGCGCTTGGCGTGCTTCAGGGCCTTGCCGCAGGCGTCGATATCCTTACGCATGGCCCTTGAGAGACCGGCCACGATGGTCTTTTTCATGGCACGGGCGATCTTTTCCACAGCCTCGAAATCGCCGGGGGACGCAGCCGGGAAACCCGCCTCGATGATATCTACTCCAAGTTTTTCAAGCTGCAGGGCGATCTTCATTTTTTCGGCGGTGTTCAGGCTGGCCCCGGGGGCCTGTTCCCCATCACGCAGGGTGGTGTCGAAGATGTAGACCCGTTCGTCGGCAGTAGGGCGATGGGAGACCTTAATGCTCTTTTGCTTTTTCATGGAAGACCTCGTTTTCGGTTGAAGGGTGATAAATCTCTTGGATGGACCAGGGGTTAGCTTTTGGGGTTGGCCTTGGCAGGCTTACTAAGTCGGCCCAAGCTCTTCTTGGTGAGAAACTTAATGATTCCCCAGAAGAGGTAGGTGGTTAACAGGGCGAAGGAAGAGAATTCAAACGCCCCGACTAAGGCGATCAAGACCACCCCGATAAAGGCCAGAGTCCATGGCTTGATGAATTCGCGGTTCAGCTTTTTCAGGCTAGGATAGGGAAGGGTGGAAACCATGACCAAGGCGATGATAACCGTCAAGATGGGAACGCCGTATAACTCGATAGCGTTCAGGTTCTCCTCGTACCAGCCCATGACCTTGTTCATAACAACGCCCTTGTCATAAAAACCGCTCCAACGCGAGAGCAGAACATAGCTGGTCAGGATGCCCGCGGCAGCGGGACTAGGTAGTCCCATAAATGAGGTTTTTTCTTCGATTTGGGCCTGGACGTTGAACCGGGCCAGGCGGATGGCGGTGCAGACCACGTACAGGAAGGTGATGGACAGGCCCCAAGAGCCCATGTAACGTAAAACCGACAGGTAGATCAGGATGGCGGGTGCCATGCCAAAGCTGATGAGGTCGGACAGGCTGTCGAATTCCTGGCCAAACTTGGAAGTGGTATGAGTGGCGCGGGCCACCATGCCGTCGAAGAGATCCATGAAAGCCGCGATGACGATAAGCCGAGCCGGCCAGACAAAGGGGATGCTGTTGTTCTGCGGGAAAAGGGACAGGGTCAAAGAATCGTTGATGCCCCAGGTAATGGACCAGATGCCCAGCACCATATTGGCCGCCGTGAACATATTTGGCAGCAGGTAGATGGTCTTGCGCAGGCGCGAGGCGACGGGTTTTTCCACCCCCTCTTCCTTAATCATTTTCCTTCTTGGCGCCGCCATGTCAGAACTCTCCTAATACCGTAACGCCGGCTTGAACCTGGTCCCCCAGTTTGACGGAAGGTTTGAACCCCTTGGGCAGAAACAAATCCACCCGGGAACCCAACAGGATCCGGCCAAACCGGTCACCCCTTTTCAGGATGGCCTTTGGTTCCGCATCGGTTTTGACCCGCCTACACAAAAGCCCTGCGATCTGTTTCAAAACAATCAGCCCGGGGGACTTGAAACCCTTGCCCCCGTTCAGCTTCATCAACAGATGACACTGCTCGTTCACCAGGTCAGCCTTGTCATCGAAGGCTGCCAGGAATTTTCCAGGATGATAAACCTTCTTGACGACTTTCCCATCGAAGGGAACCCGCTGAACGTGATTGTTCAGGGGGTTCATGAATATTGCGATATGCATCGTCTTTTTCTTGGTGTAAAACTTTTCAACCGCCTCAGAAAGCACCACGATCTTTCCGTCGGCGGGACTGAGGACTTCACGGGGGCCCAAGGGATGGGTGGGTCGGCGGTCAAAATCTCTGAAAAAATTCAGGACCAAAACAGCGACCACCAACACAAGAGTGGATAAAACCGTGAGCCAGGGGCTTTTCGATTCCAAGCCCCAGGCCAATAAAACCACACCCGTTCCCAGGACGGGGAGGGCAATGGTCCAGGTTTCTGGCATGAATGGCAGTCTCACGGCGAATCCTCCTCTACCCTACCGGAAGCCCATCGGGGCGGATCAACCGCCCCGGCCAGCCGCCTATTCCCTTCCAGCTTCTACTTTTTGAACCAACTGAACATGCTGCGCACCTGGGCGCCCACTTTCTCGATCAGATGCTGAGAGTCGTTTTTCAAGAGGGCGTTATAAACCGGGCGGTTGGCCAGGTTTTCCAGGATGAATTCCCTGGCGAAGGACCCGGATTGAATCTCAGCAAGTATCCGCTGCATCTCATGACGGGTGTTGTCAGTGATAATGCGTCGTCCCCGGGTGATGTCACCATACTTGGCGGTGGTGGAAATCCCATCCCGCATGCCTGAGATGCCCTTTTCGTAAATCAGATCCACAATCAATTTCACCTCATGCAGGCACTCGAAATAAGCCACTTCGGGTTGGTAGCCAGCGGCCACCAGGGTCTCGAAACCCGCCCGAATCAGTTCGGTCAGGCCGCCGCAAAGCACCACCTGCTCGCCGAAGAGGTCGGTCTCAGTCTCTTCCTTGAAGGTGGTTTCCAGGATGCCGGCGCGGGTGCAACCAATGCCCTTGCCGTAGGCTAGGGCGATCTTGAGCGCATTTCCGGTGGCGTTCTGGTGGATGGCCACCAGAGCAGGTACCCCTTTCCCTTCCGCATAGGTTGAGCGGACCAAGTGGCCCGGGCTTTTGGGGGCGATCATAAATACGTCCACGTCCGCAGGTGGAATGATCTGGCCAAAGTGGATGTTGAAACCGTGGGAGAACATGAGGGCCTTGCCGGCCTTGAGGTTCGCCTTGATGTCGGTTTTGTAGATGTTGGCCTGCAGGTCGTCCTGGGTCAGGATCTGGATGATGTCCGACTTGGACGCGATCTCCTTTGCGTCCGTGACCTCGAAGCCGTCTGCCCGCGCCTGTTGGATGGGCTTTTCCGCCCTTTCGCCGATGAGTACCTTGATCCCCGAATCTTTCAGGTTTAAAGCCTGGTTGCGGCCCTGGTTACCGTAGCCGATGATGCCGACGGTCTTCCCCTTTAGAACATTCAGATCCGCGTCTTGCTCGTAATAGATCTTCGCCATGTCATTCTCCTTAATGTGTTTCGCCCGTAAGCGTTATAAGCGTTTCAACTAGCTTCCCTTCGCCGGCCCCCATCGAGTCTAAAGATTAGACTGACCGGCCGTCCCTGCCTTCACCTTGACCTTTTTTTCCACTTCCTCATGAACTTTCTTGCCCCGGGAAATAGCCACTTCCCCAGTGCGAACCATCTCGATGATGCCGTAATTCTTCAAAAGCTCGATCATGCCGTTGATTTTGCTTTCTTTGCCCGTAACCTCGACGATGAAGCTTTTCAGGGCCACGTCCACGATCTTGCCGTCAAAACATTGGACTATCTCCATGACCTGGCTGCGGGTTTCTGGCTCGGCTTTCACCTTAATGAGGGCGAGGTCCCGGGCGATAAAATCGTCCTGCGTCAAGTCGACCACCTTGATAGTATCCACCAGCTTGTTGAGCTGTTTTTCGACCTGATCGATGACCCGGTCATCGCCGCGGACGACAATGGTCATGCGCGAAACCTTGGGATTGTCCGTCACTCCGACCACCAGGCTATCGATGTTGTAACCCCGGGCGGAAAAGAGGTTGGAGACCCGGGACAGGACACCGCTATGGTTGTGGACCAGCACGGAAATGGTATGCCTCATTTGCGGCCTCCTTTAGCGCGGACCGTCGCCTTCATCTGGGCCATGACTCTCGCCCTGTCCTCTTCTTTGGACAGCACCATGTCCTTGGCAGAACCGCCGGCTGGAACCATGGGATACACATGTTCTTCCGCGTCCACCACCAGGTCCACGATGCAGGGATCCTTGGAACGGAAGACCTTTTCCAGGGTCTGGGTGGCGTCCTTGGGCGTCTCCGCCCGGTAGCCAGCGATGCCGTAGGCTTCGGCCAACTTGACGAAATCGGGCTGGGCGGGGATCGAGGTGGAGGCGTAACGCTTGTTGAAGAAAAGATCCTGCCACTGTTTGACCATCCCCAGGAACTTGTTGTTAAGGATGATGACCTTCACATTGAGGTTGTGCTGCTTCACGACGGCCAGTTCCTGCAGGGTCATCTGGAAGCTGCCGTCCCCGGCGATGTCGATGACCGTGGCGTCGGGATAAGCGAAGGCCGCCCCGATGGCCGCCGGGAACCCGAATCCCATGGTGCCCAGGCCCCCTGAAGTGATCCAGCGGCGGGGCTTGTTGAAGCGGTAATACTGGGCCGCCCACATCTGGTGCTGGCCCACCTCGGTGGTGATGATAGCGTCGCCCTTGGTCAGGCGGTAGATCTCGTCCACCGCGAACTGGGGCAGGATGGGACTGTTGGGGTTCTGTTTGAACGCCAGCGGATGCTTCCCATGCCACGAATCCAATTGATCGTACCACTCGTCGTAATCGTGGGAGCCGGCCGATTTGGTCAGGACCTCCAGGATTGTCTTCATGTCGCCCAGCACATGGGCATCCACCTTGACGTTCTTGTCGATGGAGGTCGGGTCCACATCGATATGGATCTTCTTGGACAGGGGAGAGAACTCGGACAGCTTGCCCGTCACCCGGTCATCGAACCGGCTGCCGATGGCGATCAGCAGGTCGCAATGGGTCAGGGCCATATTTGCCCGGTAGGAACCGTGCATGCCCAGCATGTCGATGAACTGGCGGTCGTTGGCCGGATAGGCTCCCAGGCCCATCAAGGTCAGGGTGACCGGAATGTTCGTCTTGCGTGCGAATTTGTAGAGCGCCTCGGAAGCCTCGGCGTTGATGACCCCTCCCCCCGCGTAGATCAGGGGCCGCTTCGCATGGCGGATCAGCTCGGCCATTTTGTCAAGCTGGGAGCGATCGATCTCGGGCACGAATTTCGACAGCGGGATGGTGGCGTGTTTCGGGAGGGGCACTTCCGCCGCAGACGCCGCGATATCCTTGGGGATATCCACCAGGACTGGCCCGGGCCGGCCCGAGCGGGCGATAAAGAAGGCGTTGCGCAG
This sequence comes from candidate division FCPU426 bacterium, assembly GCA_963849485.1. Classification (GTDB taxonomy): domain Bacteria; phylum Oederibacteriota; class Muellerivitia; order Muellerivitales; family Muellerivitaceae; genus CAVTWJ01. Next base: position 5,668 of record CAWKIF010000163.1, read on the forward strand.
GATCTGGGGCAGTTCCTGGACGCTTTTCACCAGGTAATTGTGTTTGGTGCAGGAACGGGTGATACCCACCACATCCGCTTCCTGGAAGGCGTCCGTGCCGATCAAGGAAGAATTGACTTGGCCGGTGATGGCCACCAGGGGAACGGAATCCATATAGGCATCCGCTAGGCCAGTGACGATGTTCGTGGCGCCAGGACCGGAGGTGGCGATACAGACTCCCACCTTACCCGTGGATTTGGCGTAACCTTCCGCCATATGGATGGCGCCCTGCTCGTGCCGGGTATCGATCAGGCGAATGCGGTCGCTGTTCTGGTAAAAAGCGTCGAATATTGGTAGAACGGCGCCTCCCGTGAGTCCCCAGACCATTTCCACCCCTTCATCCACCAGGATATCCACGACCATCTGGGCGCCGGTCTTGAGCTTAGGTTTTTGATGTTTCATCGTTTCTCCTCCAATGGCGTTTCCCCGAGGGGGAAAGCGCTAGATTTTACAATAATTCACCTTTTCAAGTGATAAATAGTGGTTAACAACCCCACGAAACTAACGACTTTTAGGGGTAGGACCCTTACGGACCAGGTCGAAAGAGCCTTGAGGAGGGGGAAAACCGGGGCTTAAAACAAAAAAGCCGCAGACCCCCTTGGCGGGGCTCCGCAGCTTGGTAGCCGTCTGTTAGGAGCGAACCGCCTCCGGACGCAATACAAGTACCAGTACCAAAAGCACTAAGGTGATTGCGATTCCGAAGACCATGAAAAACTCCTTAAAATTACCGATGTCGAAATATACCCTTCCACCGATTCACTGTCAAGGGTAGGGTAAAACAAGACCAATATAGATTAATTGAATCCATATTAAACCCATAATTTCGGGGGTTTCATTAAACTTTAAATCCATTGAAAAACAATGAAGAATAAAATGGCCAATATGATCCAAAAAAGGCCAAAGGCTCGGATATCTTCCCACCAAATCAAACCTTCACGGCGCTTGAAAGTTTTTTTAAACCTTCCAATCAAAAAAAGCGTCAAAGGTAACAAGACGATCAAAATCAAGGCTAAAAGAGCTACGTCATTTTGAAGTTCAGGTTTTTTTACAATTCGCAGGGAGAAAAAAACTACTAAGAGAGTTAGAAAAGTGTGGAACATCCAAAAAAGAACATATTTAAGAAGCGCGGGAGGGACTTGAAAAAGGTTCATCCCTGGGTGATTTATTTTTATTGGATCCGAATGATTTTCCCTTGAAAGTCTAGTCCCACAACGCGCGCAAAACCTGAGGTTTTTCCCGTGAGTGAACAAACTGCGTTGGATCGAACAATGTTTGTGCGGGCAAGATTGGATGATCCAGGCCAAGGAAATAGCAAACCAAGCGCTCAATATAACCTGTAATAGAAAACCCAAAAAGAGGAAACGATACTCAAACGCACCCGTCACAAATGACAAAAAAACGTTTAAGAAAAAAAACCAAAACCAGGGTTCCAATGTTTGAATGATCTTAAATTCTTCTGATACTTCTATAAAAAAACGCCAACCTTTGCCAATTGACCATAACACCAATAAAAGGATCAACATGGTTTGCCAGATCATGAAATCATTCCTCCATCAAATATAGAATTTTCATAAGCTTACAACACGAGAGTTTAATCAAAATATCTTCAAAACATGATTTTAATTCAACGCAAATTACACTCGATTCAAAGTTTATTAAAAATCTTAACCCATCATAATTATTAGAATACTTAGCGACGCCAAAACGTGAGTAACAATCCTAAAATTAATAAAATAAACCAAATAGAAAAAAACCACCTTGCGATTTTAGAAAATTTATCAATTTTCGTTCCGGATGAGTTCCTGATATGAAGGATCAACAAGTAATTCAAAAAACAAAGGAAGTAGGCTCCGAAAGCAAGTGGTATTCTTTGACCCGTGAAATGAATGGTTTGGAACAATAATAAAAAGGAAAGTCCAAAATAAAAACCCATCCAACCCCAGATACCTTGATGTACCCAACCAACTGTTGTAGACAACGGGTCTTCTGGTAAGTGGTTCACATATCCTATGATTTCGAGAATATGGAAATAACCTCTGATCCAAAAAACACCTAAAACTAAAATTACCAGGAAAGACAGTGAATGGGATTCTCTGGAAAGGGCGGTTGCCGTATCCACCCAAAGAAAAAAATAAGTTAGCGTCCATAAGTTTCCAATGATTCCCGGAGGAAGACTAGGAATGGAATCAACCATGAGCATTCCTAACATGCTTACTAATAGGGCCGAAGCGGTAATCAGTCCTTTAATAGAAAAGGATTGAGTAAGATCCGACCATTCATTGAGAGCCAGTAGTCCATGGGTTTCTTCAAATAGGGGCAAATTGATAATAAAAAGACAATAAAGGGTGAAAGATAGAAACAGAAAAACTAATCCCTGAAAAACAGGAACCCATTTAATCCTCACGTTTATAACCCTTTTCCAACTTATTTGACTTGTTTTGGACGATAAACATTAAAGGCAATTATTCAGTTTTAATAGCTTTTTCAGAATGATGATTTGCCACATAATTTGTTTTTCAACCTTTATGTTAGTTTTAATTTGTCTAACATCTTTTATAAATATTCATATTACTAACAATTAAAAGCCATTTATTCATAACATATCATAATATACCGTAATATTGCTTAGGTTATGATTCTAATGCATATAGCAAGATACTGTAGTTAAACACCCAAAGGAGTAACGAGATGAAACAAAAATGGTCTAAAGAAAAAATCGTGGAAACAATAAAGGAATTGCAACGACAATCCATCGATATATCCGCAAGCAATATTTCAAGAAATTACATCCCGCTTTTCACGGCTGCTTGTTCAAGGCGATATTTCTCGAGTTGGGCTAATGCGGTAAAAGCAGCCGGCATCAATTACGATCAAATCTTGGAAGCTGGCAAGGCACGCCGCCGTAAAAAACTTACCAAGTGGTCTAAAGAAGAGGTTTTAGAACAAGTTCGATTGGCAGAGTCTAAAAATCTTTTAACAACTTACCGAGACCGATTGGCTCTCTATTCAGCCGCTCGCAGGGAGTTCGGTAGTTGGAAGCAAGCCCTCGAAATTGCTGGGTATCGTCTGACGAAAGGCGCTCATAAAAATTCAAACCAAATCTTCAAAAAGGATGACTCCGCTTCCATCAGCCAGATTCCTTCCCTTTCTTAAATTGGCGGTTTGGGAACCAGCGGTTACCGAATGATGGCAAATTTTTTGGTTACTGTCTGGTTCCCAACGCTGACTTTATAAACATAAAGTCCGCTCGCAAGTCTTGCACCCGCTTGGTTCATCCCGTTCCATTGAAATTGATTGGGTCCGGTTTGGGTTTGTCCGCTTTCTAATAATTGAGCATAAACAAGGGCGCCGGTGATATCAAATATTTTCAATGATACGTTCTGCGGGGAGGGCAGATTGAAGGCCAATGTCATATGTCCGTCCCGGCTCGGGTTTGGGAAAAAGAAGGTTGTTTGACTCATAAAATGGTTATCAACCAAAGGCTTTGATAAAGGTGTGGGGGTTAGGGTGGGCGTTAGTGTCGGGATTAGCGTCTGGTCAAACACCTTGATGGAGTTCGTTCTCATATGTGTCGTAATAAGGTCCATAGTTCCTGTTCCCGTACTATCCATGGCAGCCACTTCCACAGGACCAAAATTCGTGTTCTCATCGGATGAAACTTTTAAAGTCTGAAGAAGCTGGAATAAGTTGCTATTCCACTCAAAAAGATCCAAGAGATCCGAATCCCGGTTAGCAACCACAATTAAAGGGGCTCCGGTCGAATCCAGCCGGACGACTGTCAACCCATTGGGATGATTACCACTTGTTGTTAAAGCCGATTGAAGGGCGAGTGACCCATCTTTTTGTTGAAGATAAACCCAAAGTTTATTTTTAGCAAAATCAGTAGCGACCAAGTCCATCCGCCCGTCTTGGTTTAAATCCACGACGCGCAGATCAGAAAGATCCGCCCCAGGGGCTGGGCTCAAGGATTCACTAATGGTATACGAGCCGAGATCGTTCGGTGTGCTGTTGGATGGACTCAGTACAACCAATTGTCCCGTTCCGAGGCAAGCTACCACTATTTCACATCGACCGTCCCCATGGATATCCCCGGTAGCCACTTGGGTCGGTCCGGAAGGAACAGGATAATCATATCGAACGCCAAACTTTCCGTTCTTTAATTCAATTATAGAAATTTGATTCGCTCCATATTCAGCCACCACCGCAAAGGGTGTATCACCCGCTTTCGTTGTTCCATAGCCGACTCCCACTGGTTTGGAAAGAACCGCGGTCTCATCTAACTTACGGAATTGGAAACCATCCCATCTGAACATTTGGACGATACCCTGATCATAACAAGATACCAACAAATCATCTTGACCCAAGCTGTTCGGGATCGCGGCCAACCCACGCGGACTCCACCCGACAGGAATTTCTGAAAGAGGAGATAAGCCGTTAGCTGAAGGGGAAAACACCTGGACCTTCCCGGTATGTCCTAAAAGAAGGCTTTGTGGTGTCGATTGACCAATAAAAGTAGGATAACCAAAATCAGCTACGGCCAGGCATGGGAGGTGGTTTGCTACAAAATGTCCCACAATGAGACCACGTGGTGAATTACCTGTCGTCACCGACACGGGTTGTTGGAAGTTGTAGGTCGCAGCTGAGACGTATAGAAGTGATTCCAACATAAGAATCGAGCAAAACACAATGATTTTATGAAGCATAGAATACCTCCTGAAAAAGCTTCCGAACAATAATATTCTCCAATAAACCACTTCTAGCTTCAACTTCAGTTGTAAGACTTGATGATGGAATACGACGCGGATGTTAATAATGAGGAATTCTAATTTTTAATGTGTTAATTAAAACTTGCAGGCAAGAGCTAAAATCGGATGGTCATTTTCAAGGTAAACAATGGGTTTTAACCCGTGTTCGTTATCGTAATCTTGAGCGGCGATCGGTGCATGGGCCATATCTATAATCCAAAACCCGCCAAAAGCGATGATTCCACCCCAGATCAGGTTGGTACCAACAGAATTCGCATTATTTGCATCACCCAATAATCCACCTGAAAAGTCAGTAGTATCGGATTTAATAAGGGCGCCCAATCCTACTGACAGAACTGATATAACCTCTCCTCCCAACAACATATCCCCTGTCAGATTATCACCTGCGTAAAAATGCCCATACCCGTGTATTAAAAGACCTGGAAACAAGGCGAGCAAAAAGGCCTTATTTGGATCCTTGTAAAAATAATATTGATGGTTCGTTTCAAGGCTTCCCGAGAGCCCGGGATCGGACTGCTGGGCAAATACAAATGGAGAGGCCAAAAAAAATGTAAATCCAATTAAGGCCAATGAAAAGCGCATAATTTTGATGGTCATAATAGCCTTATTTTACGTTCTTGCTTGGGAGCGGTCAAAGAAAATTACAGCTTCATTTGATTCTAGGTTTAGAGTAATGGATCCCTTAAACCACCGCTTGCTTGGTGGGCTTGGCTTCTGTAGTTGTTTTATCCGAAACTTCCGTTTCAGGTTTACCCTTTATTGCTTTCTTTTTCGTGGTTGGTTCTTCTGGTTTTTCTTCAATGGGCCGATCCACTAATTCCAAAAATACCATCTCGGCCCCATCCCCCGCTCGAAACCCCAATTTTAAGATCCGGGTATACCCCCCTTTTCTTTGTGCGTATCGGTAGATCAATGTTTTAAAAAGTTTATTGACAACCTCCCTCTCCCGCACAAAACCCAATACTTCCCTCTTTGCAGCCAGGGTTTCCTTTTTAGCCGCTGTTATCATCTTTTCTGCATAACGGCGGACTTCCTTAGCCCGAACCTTTGTGGTCTTAATTCTCTCGTGTTTCAACAACGAGGTCACCATGTTCCTGACCATGGCTCTTCGATGGGCTGGTTGTACTCCTAATTTTCCATGATGGGCGCTATGCCTCATTGTTCTCTCCTGTCGGTTCCCTAGAGTTAAACTGCAGCTTCCACTCGGGGAAGAGCGGGGGCTTTTCCTTTGGCAAGAATGGTATCCACATCCATCCCAAAGGACAGACCCATTCCACCTAAGATTTCCTTGATTTCGTTAAGGGATTTTCTGCCAAAATTTTTGTATTTCAGCATGTCTGTTTCTGTTTTTCGAACCAGATCCCCGATCGTTTTGATATTGGCCGTCTTCAAGCAATTGGCCGAGCGAACCGACAACTCTAGTTCCTCAACACTTTCGCTCAACAATTCACGGAGTCTTTCCTCTTCCTCGCTAACTGCGTCGTCCTGGGCCGAGGGCTCTTCCTCAAAATTAATAAATATTTGCACTGAATCCCGCATGATCTTGGCGGCATGGGCCAGGGCATCCTCGGGATGAATTCTTCCATCCGTCCAAATTTCGATGATCAACTTATCGTAATCGGTCATTTGTCCAATCCGGGCGGATTCAACGGAGTACTTCACTTGGGAGACCGGGGTAAAAACCGAATCGATCGGAATCACGCCGATAGACTGGCCTTCTTTTTTATTTCTATCTGAAGGTGCGTAACCCCGACCTTCCGCGATTTCTATGGAGACATCCAAAAGAGCGTCATCTTCGGTCAAGGTCGCCAAATGTAACTGTGGATTCAGGATTTCCACATCAGAATCGATCTGGATATCCGCACCAGTAACTTTACGCTCCCCCTTGACATTCAGTCGCAAGGTTTTGGAGCCCGAGCCGTACATTTTAATTTTGAGTTCTTTTAAATTTAAAATGATTTCCGTCGTGTCTTCCACCACTCCTGGTATAGAAGAAAACTCATGAGAAACGCCCTCGAACTTCACCGAGGTGACTGCCGCACCGGAAATGGAAGAAAGCAAAATCCTCCTTAATGAATTCCCAATGGTATGGCCATAGCCTCTCTCAAATGGTTCTGCGATAAATTTTCCGTAGGTCGGACTTAATGTTTCCTTTTCATAGTCAAGGAACTTTGGAATCTGAACGTTACCGATTTGCATGATCCCTCCTGCGTGGGTATGTCATCTTTACTTGGAATACAATTCGACAATGAGTTGTTCTTCAACCGGCAAGGCAATTTCTTCCTTGGTCGGCACTTTCTTAAAGACACCTGACAATGTGTCGGTATCTATTTCCAACCATTCAGGAACTCCTCGTTTTTGAAGTTGTTCCAAAGATTTTTTCAAAATCACGTTTTCTTTGTACTTTTCCGTGATCATAACTTTATCCCCGGCTTTCAAGGTATAACTCGGGATGTCGACTTTTTTTCCATTCACTAACACTTGGCCATGGCGCACAACTTGGCGGGCTTGGGTTCGTGATTCCGCAAATCCCATGCGGTAAACCGTGTTATCCAGCCTTTGTTCAAGTAATTGGAGAAGGGTCTCACCCGTAACGCCTTTTTTACGGGAGGCTATAACAAAGTAACGACGGAATTGTTTTTCAAAAACACCGTAAATACGCTTCACTTTCTGCTTTTCACGAAGTTGCAAGCCGTATTCGGTATCCTTCCGACGCTTCTGGCCATGTTGGCCGGGGGCGTAACCGCGTCGTTCAAATGCGCACTTGTCCGTTTCGCAACGGGTACCTTTCAAGTAAAGTTTCATCCCCTCCCGCCGACAAATCCGGCAAACGGACTGATCACTCATTCAGAAGCTCCTTTACACGCGCCGGCGTTTGGGAGGCCGGCATCCATTATGGGGTACAGGGGTCACATCTTTTATCATTGTAATGACGAGGCCACTAGTCTGGATAGCACGGATGGCGGCTTCCCGTCCGGAACCTGGCCCCTTCACATATACCTCTACTGCTTTCATCCCAGCATCGACAGCTTTCTTACCAGCGGTCTCAGCCGCGACTTGAGCGGCGAAAGGGGTTGATTTACGGCTACCCTTAAAATTCATTGAACCGGCGGAAGACCAAGCGATAACGTTCCCCCGGGGATCGGTCACAGTGACCAACGTATTGTTAAAAGTACACTGGATATGAACGACTCCGTTCCGAGGTGCCTTTTTTCCTTTTTTGGGGCCCAAAGCAACAGGAGTTTTATCGGAAGCCGGAGCTTCAGCTTTAACTTCCTTTGATTCCGGTTTATCAGTCACTCTCATCTCCTTCAATTCCCGTCAATATCACGGTCAACTTTTTAAACTATTCTTCTTTCTTCCGGCCGCTTCCAACAGTCTTCTTCGGGCCCTTGCGGGTACGGGCATTGGTTTTTGTCCTTTGACCCCTCACGGGAAGCCCCTTGCGATGTCGGCTTCCGCGAAAGGTTCCAATGTCGATCAAACGCTTGATGTTCATCGTTATTTCTCGTCGCAAATCACCTTCCACCTTAACGTTCTCTGTATTAAGGATATTCGTGATCCGGGCAACCTCGTCGTCTTTCAGATTCTTCACCCGGACATCTGGATTCACATTGGCTTTCGCCAAGATCTTCCTCGACAAATTAGGCCCAATCCCAAAAATATAGGTTAACCCCACTTCTACCCTTTTTTCCTTGGGAATATCCACTCCAGCTATGCGTGCCATAAATCTCCTCTTAACCCTGGCGTTGCTTGTGTTTGGGATTGATACAGATGACCCGAACCACACGTTTGCGGCGGATGACCTTGCATTTATCACAAATCGGTTTTACCGATGATCTAACTTTCATTTTAAATCCTCGCTCAATCTTTATCGTTTCAGCTTTTTATTTGAACCTATAAGTGATTCTTCCCCGATTCAAATCATAGGGGGACAACTCAACCGTTACCCTGTCACCCGGAAGAATACGAATAAAGTTCATTCTCATTTTCCCGGAAACATGAGCTAGAACTACGTGTTTGTTTTCCAGTTCAACTCGGAAACTGGCATTTGGAAGGGCCTCAATGACCGTTCCTTCGACCGAAATCGCTTCTTCCTTGGCCATAAGCCTCCATCCCGAGGAACTATCCGACCCGGGTCAGGTTTTGAGGCCCCTCGGCCAAGACTGCGATGGTGTCCTCAAAATGGGCGGAGAATTTACCATCTTTCGTCACAACTGTCCAGCCATCCTCTAAAACCTTCACTTCATCCACACCCACGTTAACCATGGGTTCTAAAGCCAGACACATTCCTTCTACGATTCGTGCGCCTTGGTGCGGAGACCCATAGTTTGGAATTTGGGGTTCTTCATGCATCGCCTTCCCAATACCATGCCCCACGTAATCCTTCACCACCGAAAAACCCGCCTTTTCGACGAACAACTGGACCGCATTCCCAATATCGGAAATTCGATTCCCCACCCTGACTTGATTAATCCCGATCTCCAGGGCTTTTTGAGTGATATCTAATAGCTTCTGTATTTCTCCCGAGACCTTTCCAACAGCAAAAGTTCGTGCAGAATCCCCACAATAGCCTTTATAAAAAGCGCCTAAATCGATTCCGACGATATCACCTTCCTCCAGAAACCTTTTTCCAGGTATCCCATGCACCACCTGTTCATTGACTGAGGTGCAAATTGTAGCTGGGTATCCGTGATAGCCAAGAAACGCCGGGACACAATCATTTTTTTTTATGTATTCTGCCGCGAAACGATCCAATTCCGCAGTCGAAACCCCCGGCTTAATTTTATTCCCTATTTCTAAAAGCGCTTCCCCAACTACCCTTCCGCTCACCCGCATCAAGTTCAATTCCGAATCGGTTTTGATCGTTATCACGATCGTTTGACCACCTGATCCAAGACTTGGAGTATCCGGGGAAAAGAAATGTCAAATATATCCTCGCAAGGAACCCTTTTTAAAAGACCTTTAGTTTCATAAAAGGCGATTAAGGGCTCGGTATCTTTCCGGTATACGGATAATCTGTTCTCTATGGTTTCGGGTTTATCATCAGCTCGTTGAATCAGTTCTTTTCCGCATTTGTCGCAGATACCCGCAACCTTAGGTTTCATGGTTTCAATATTAAATGTGGCCCCACAATTGGGGCATACTCGGCGACCCGTCAAACGACGAATCAACACTTGGTGGCCCACCTCAATTTTTATGACACCATCCAATTGAATTTTCTGGTCATGGAGCATTTGTTCCAGGCTTTCTGCCTGGGGCACAGTCCGAGGAAATCCATCCAGGATAAATCCTTGTCGGGCGTCATCCAGTTTAATCCTTTCCTGGATCAATCCGATGACAACAGAATCGGGAACCAATGCACCCTTTTTCATGAATTCTTGGGCCTTTAAACCCAATTCCGTTCCGGCTTTAACCGCGGACCGAAGCATATCTCCTGTTGAAATCTGGGGTATGGAAAATTTTTTTATCAACTCGGCCGAATAGGTTCCCTTTCCGGCACCAGGTTCTCCCAATAAGATGATTCTCATTAGAATGCGCTCCTGCCCTTCAGCCTGCCTTTTTTCATAAATCCATCGTAATGGCGCATTAGTAGGTGTGATTCAATCTGTTTCATTGTATCTAGGGCTACTCCGACAATAATTAACAGGGATGTTCCACCAAAATAAATTGGAATGTTCAAGTTACGCGTAATTAGCTCTGGCAAAACCGCAACAGCACATACCGCTAAAGCTCCCCAGATAGTTATACGAGTCAAAGTCCGGTCAATGAACTCTGCGGTTTGTTGTCCAGGTCTGATTCCGGGAATGAACCCACCATATTTTTTCATGTTTTCAGACAAATCCGTCGGGTTAAAAGCGATGGCGGTATAAAAATAACAGAAAAACACAATCAACAGCGAGTAGAGACCGTAATAAATAAATGCGCCTGGGGCGAAATTACGAGCGATAAAATCCATCAACTCATAAGCCCAACTTTGATCCAACCCCCTGTCGGTGAGGACACCCTGTACATACTTCGCGATTTGAGCTGGGAAAACTAATATAGACGAGGCGAATATAACCGCGATTACACCCGAATAATCGACTTTTAGCGGTAATTGAGTGGATTGTCCCTTAAATACTTGCCGTCCAACCACACGAGTGGCGTATTGAACCGGAATTTTCCTAGCTCCTTGCTGGAGAATGACGATAAAGGCTATCGTCGCAATTGTGAAAGCAATGAAAAACAAAACCGCGAATAAACTAACCGAATGAATGCGGACCAATCGGAAAGTATCTCTAAGCTGTCCCGGAAGTCCCGCTACAATTCCGGCAAAAATAATTAGTGAAATCCCGTTTCCAACCCCATATTCAGTTATCTGTTCCCCTAACCACATGATGAAGATCGTACCCGTTGTCAAGGCCAGGACTGTCATAATTTGGAAACCCAATCCCCAGTGATAAACCGCGTTTTCACCGAACGACTTCAACAAATAGGTTGTTCCAGTTCCCTGGATAATACAAAGACCGACCGTTCCAATACGAGTGTATTGAGTGATTTTCCTTCGACCCGTTTCGCCCTCTTTTGATAACTTCTCAAGTGTGGGAATGACAGCCGTAAGGAGCTGTAAAATAATCGACATGCTGATATAAGGCATGACCCCTAAAGCAAAAACGGACGATTGTTTTAAAGCTCCTCCCGAAAATAGGTTCAGAAATCCAAGGATTCCGCCACCCTGACCAGAGAAATACTGGTTTAGGAAAGAAATGTTAATTCCTGGGATCGGGATATGAATACCGATCCGATAGACCAAGAGAATTAAAAATGTGAATATGACCCTGTTTTTAAGTTCAGGCACACGAAAGATATTTGCAAAGGCCGAAAACACTTACAAAACCTCCGTCGTTCCACCAGCAGCTTTGATTTTCTCAAGAGCAGATGCGCTGAAGGCGTGGGCTTTTACATTTAAAGAAACCTTACAGTCCCCTTCACCCAAAACCTTTATAGATTCACCCATTTTAACCAAGCCCTTTTCAATCAGCAGTTGAGGTGTAACGCTTGTTCCTGCGTTAAAAACCATCAAATCCCCGACATTAACTACCTCATAATGTTCTTTCCTGGAATTCTGAAACCCACGTCTCGGGAGCCTGCGATAAATAGGCGTTTGTCCGCCTTCAAACCCTGCGCGAACGCCCCCGCCCGTACGGGAGTTCTGTCCTTTGTTTCCACGAGTGGCGGTCTTACCATGGCCAGAACCGGGCCCCTTTCCAACGATTTTGCGTCGCTTGACGGAACCAGCTTTCGGTTTCAATTCAGAAATTTTCATGATTAAGCCTTTTTTACTTTTCGACTTGGATTAAGTAATTAATTTTTTCTAGCATCCCCCGGATGACCACCGTATCCGGTTTAACTACAGTTTGACGAATTTTACGCAAGCCCAACGCCTCAGCGATGCGCTTATGTTGGGGGAGACGTCCATTTAGACTTTTCACTAATTTAATTTTTAATTCAGTCATGATTTCACCGGACCTGTCATGCTTTCCACCGTCTTGCCCCGCAGAGCGGCGACGGTTTCCGGGGAACGAATCCCGCTCAAACCCTTTAATGCTGCTTGAACAACATTAAAAACATTATCGGATTGAATCGATTTGGTTAATACATCATGGATTCCCGCCAACTCACAAACGGCTCTAACGCCGCCACCCGCGATGATCCCCGTTCCTGGAGCAGCGGGTTTTAACATCACCTTGGATGCTTTAAACACCCCCAGAACTTCGTGGTAAATCGTCACCCCTTTAAGCGGGACTTGGATTAAGTTTTTCTTCGCATCATCTACGGCTTTACGGATAGCGTCAGGAACCTCGCTTGCTTTCCCAGTCCCAATTCCCACATACCCATGCCCGTCTCCGACCACAACCAGGACGGAAAAACTAAACCGCCGGCCGCCTTTCACCACCTTGGCGACACGGTTGATATGAACAACTTTTTCCTTCAAATCAAGCTTAGAAGCGTCAATTCGAGCCATGGTATTCCTTTTTAGAATTTAAGGCCGTTGGCACGGGCTGCTTCCGCCAAGGCTTTGATCCGCCCGTGGAAGATATAACCACCCCGATCAAAAACAACCTGGCTAATAGATTTTTCCTTAGCCAATTTAGCGATTTGTTCTCCAACCGCCTTAGCCGCTTGAATATTCCCGCCGTTTTTTAATTGGCTTTTCATTTGGTGGTCAAAACTCGCCGCTGCCGCCAAGGTGACACCCTTGGAATCATCAATGATTTGAGCAGTGATGTTTTTAGCACCTCGATGAACGACCAAACGGGGACGTTCAGGCGAACCGGAAAGTTTTTTCCGAATTCGTGCGTGTCGGTGACTGCGTTTATGATGCTGCGATTGCAACTGCATTCGATCACTCCTAAATTATTACTTAGCGCCGGCTTTACCAGTCGCTCCGGTTTTTCCGACCTTTTTGCGAACCCGTTCACCCAAATAGCGTATTCCAGTGCCCTTATATACCTCAGGTGGTTTTACCCGACGAATTTTCGAGGCGGTTTCCCCAACAAGGTATTTATCGATGCCCTTTACAGTTAAGAGGGTTTGTTTCTCGATGTCCACTTGAATGCCCTTTGGTAAATCCATCACGACAGGATGGCTAAAACCCAAAGACATGGACAGTTTTCCCTTTTCCAACGCAGCTCGATAACCTACACCTTGAATTTCCAGTTTTTTTTCAAAACCGGTTGTGACACCCACCACCATATTTTTGACAAGAGCATGGATTAAACCATGTTGAGCTCCCGCCTTTTTCGTTTCTCCCTGGGCACCTTCAGCGATTGAAACCTTCAATTGCTTATCCATCATTTCAACCTTCAGACTTGGGAGAATTTCTTGTGACAAGGTACCCTTGGGCCCTTCTACCGTCAGAAGATTTCCTTCCATTTTCACCTTTACTCCAGGTGGTAGATCTACAGGTTTTTTGGCAATACGAGCCATGACTTCTCCTATGAATTCAACTTTCTTTAAACGATCAATGTACGAGGCAGATGATTTCTCCACCCACGCCTTGTTGGCGGGCCTGCTGGTCGGTTAAAACCCCTTTAGAGGTCGAAATAATGGCAATACCCAAGCCACCGATTACTTTAGGGATTGTGGTTTTACCGGTGTAATTTCGGCGGCCAGATCGGCTGATCCGATCAATACGGGATATAACTCTTTCCCGTTTTTCGCCATACTTCATCGAAATTCGGATCATCCCGCCCTTTCCCTTTTCCTCGACCACTTTATAATTCTTGATAAAACCCTCTTCTGAAAGGATCCGGGCGATTTCCAATTTCAACTTTGAAAAGGGCACATCCACCTTCTCTTTGTACATATGGTTCGCGTTGCGAATCCGGGTCAACATGTCTGCGATTGGATCTGACATGGCCATTTTGATTTCTCCTCTTACCAGCTTGCCTTAACCACACCGGGAATTTTGCCTTCCCCTGCGAGGTTACGGAAACAAATACGACACATTCCGAATTTTCGTAAATAGGCCCTGGGCCGCCCGCAAAGCTTGCATCGGTGATAAGCCCGTACCTTGAATTTAGGCGTCAACTTTTGTTTGTTAACCAAGCATTTCTTCGCCATTCGTTCTCCTAATTCCTAAAGGGCATGCCCATGAGTTTCAATAATTCTTTAGCCTTTTCATCCTCTTTTGCATTGGTCGCAAAAGTGATATCCATCCCGTGGATCGACTGGACATTGTCGAAATTAATTTCGGGAAAAATGATCTGTTCTTTAAGACCCAAGGTGTAATTTCCCCTTCCATCAAATGAACGGGTAGGGACGCCTCTGAAATCCCTGATCCGAGGCAGAGCGATCATAAAAAGTCTTTCCATGAATTGATACATTCGATCCCCCCGCAAAGTAACCTTGGCGCCCAAGGGTTGGTTTGCGCGAAGTTTAAAGTTGGAAATGGCCTTCTTGGAGCGAGTGATAGAGGGTTTTTGGCCGGTGATAAGTGTCATTTCATCAACCGCCATGTCCAAAAGCTTAATGTTATTTTCCGAAGCCGCTTTTCCAACACACACATTGATGACAATTTTTTCAACCTTCGGGACCTGCATCATATTCTTGATCCCAAACTTACTCATCAATGCCGGGACGACTTCCTTGAAGTATTTTTGTTTTAAAATCGTGCTTGAAACCGTAGCCATCGTTACTTTTCCTTATCCAGAATTTCGCCGCATTTCTTGCAAGAACGAACCTTCTGTCCATTCGCAAGCGTCTTGTGCGCGATGCGTGTGGCTTTGGCGCATTTGGTGCAAACTACTTGGAGATTGGAAATATGAATCGGTGATTCTTTTTCCAAAATCCCCCCTTGGGGGAGCTGTTGATTGGGCCGGGTATGCCTCTTCACCAAATTTATCTTCTCAACCAAAGCGGTTTCAGTCTTAGGGAATAAACGAATCACCCGACCCTTCTTGCCGCGGTCCTTTCCCGTCCTCACCAATACCATATCTTCACGATGAACATGCATGACTTAAAGGACCTCCGGGGCTAGGGATATAATCTTCATGAAATTTTTCTCACGCAATTCCCTGGTCACTGGCCCAAAGATGCGCGTTCCGCGAGGGGCCAGCTGATCATTAATAATCACAGCTGCGTTTTCGTCGAATCGGATGTTAGAACCATCCGGCCGGGCAAAAACCCTTTTTTGTCGAACAATCACCGCTTTAACCACTTCGCTTTTCTTTACTCCCGCCCCAGGAATCGCTTCTTTGACCGCGGCGACGATGATGTCACCGATGGCTGCGTACCGGCGACGGGTCCCTCCCAGAACATGGATACACATGATTTTGGTGGCTCCACTGTTATCGGCCACATTCAGCATCGTTTGAGGCATGATCATATCTTCGCCTCCTCAATCTCCACCGCCCTTTTTACAACTTTTAAAAGGCGCCAGTGCTTGTCCGCGCTGATGGGACGAGTTTCCACAATCAGGACCACATCCCCCTTCTTCGTCTCATTCTTCGGATCGTGGATCTTAAACTTACTTCGACGGCGTATTAACTTTTGATAAAGGGGGTGTTTAACGACCCTTTCAATGGAAACTATGGCGGTTTTATCCATTTTTCGACTTAAAACCACCGCCGTCTTGACTCGATTTTCATTACGCTTCTCTGCCATCGGCTTTTCAACCTTTCTGATCTTAGGCCTTGGGGCCTTTCTCTTTTTCCTGGAATATCGTTTTCAATCGAGCGACTTGTTTTCGAGCCTCACGAATCTTCATGGGGTTTTCCAATTGTTTGGTGGACAATTGGATTTTCAGGTTAAAGAGCTCCTCTTCCTTGCTAATAATTTGTTGTTTGAGTTGTTCCAAATTCAAATCACGTATTTCCTTTGGCTTCATGAGACACCTCCCTGAGCTCGGGAAATATATTTGGTCTTCACCGGAAGCTTGTGCGAGGCAAGAATAAAAGCTTCTTTTGCAATCGGTTCCGGGCAACCGCTCACCTCAAAAAGAATTCTTCCAGGTTTAACTACCGCGGCCCAATGGTCCGGGGCCCCTTTTCCTCCACCCATACGAACTTCGGCAGGTTTACGCGTTATCGGCTTATCGGGAAATATCCTTACCCAAAGCTTTCCCACCCTCTTCATATGGCGGTTAATGGCCACCCGGGCGGCCTCAATTTGGCGGTCAGTAACGTAACTAGCTTCTAACGACTTCAAGCCATATTCACCAAAAGCGAAGGCAGCGCCATTTTTTGTTTTTCCCCGCATGCGCCCTTTCATGGTTTTGCGGTACTTGACTCTTTTAGGCATTAACATTTCGATTTCCTCGTTTTAAATTCGCCTTTAATGCTTTTGAGATTTAGGGTCTGCCGGACGTCGTTCCCGGTGCGACGGCCTCGGCTTGGGGGAAGGAACTTCTTCTACGACCTTGTCTTTCCCGCCGAATATTTCCTTTTTAAAGACCCAGCATTTAATGCCTATGATTCCATAGGTTGTAGTCGCTAGCGCCACACCAAAATCAATGTCGGCTCTTAAAGTATGCAAAGGGACCCGGCCTTCACGATACCATTCCGTACGGGCGATCTCCGCTCCCGCCAAGCGCCCCGAACACATGATTTTGATTCCTTTTGCACCGCCATCCAAAGCACTTTGGATGCATTTCTTCATAGCTCTACGGAAAGCTACGCGTTTTTCCAACTGGCCAGCCACGTTTTCCGCGATGAGTTGGGCATTTGTTTCTGGATGTTTTTCTTCATTAATGTTGATTCGAACATCTTTTTTCGTAAACTTTTGAAGTTCCTCTTTTAACTTGTCGACTTCAGACCCTTTTTTTCCAATGACGATACCAGGGCGTGAAGCGAATATATCGACTTCAACCGTTTCCCCTTTTCTCTTTAAAACAACTTTCGCGATACCAGCGTGTTTTAAACGCAATTTGACGAATTTGCGTATTTCAATGTCCTCAAGCAAGGTTTGGGTATAACTAGCTTTACGCGCGTTAAACCACAACGATTCCCAATCGCGGATAATTCCGACCCTTAATCCGATCGGGTTAATTTTCTGTCCCAAAAGACCCTCCCAACCTTATTTTGAAAAAGATTATTTCCCCTCGTCCGTAACAACCATCTTGATATGGCTGGTTCGGTGATGAAGAGCGCTGGCTCGTCCCATGGCCCGAGGAATAAAACGTTTGGTATTGCGCATCATGGGGCCACCATCCACCTGGATGGATTGAATTCTTAATTTTTCCAAGTCGACTCTGGAATTCTGGCCAGCATTGGCCACGGCGGCCTTCAACACTTTGGACAACTCACCTGCGGCCCTTTTTTTCGTGAACGCAAGAATATTCAAAGCTTCCGTCACTGATTTTCGGCGGATCAAATCAACCACTTGGCGGGCCTTGCGTGGCGTTACCCTGGTATAACGAGATACGGCTTGTGCTTGCATGTTCTCTCCTAATACTACTTACTTCAAAGCCACTGATTTTTCACTCTTCACCTGGCCATGGCTCTTGAAAGTGCGGGTTGGTGCAAACTCACCGAGCTTATGACCAACCATGTTCTCAGTAATGAAAACAGGAATAAACTTTTTACCGTTATGAATCGCAAAGGTATGTCCAACCATTTCGGGGTGGATGGAGCAGCGCCGTACATAAGTTTTTATGACTTTTTTTTCATTTCCACGATTCATCTTTTGTATGACATTTAAAAGCTTGGAATCCACATAGGGTCCCTTTTTTAACGATCGGCTCATGTTTTTCCCTTGCCCTTTCCCTAACTCGGCAGTTACTTACGGCGTTTAACAATGAATTTTTCGGTTAATTTGTTCTGTCTCGTTTTATAACCCTTCGTGGGTTTGCCCCAGGGAGTTGTTGGATGCCGTCCTCCCGAACTCTTGCCTTCACCGCCGCCCATAGGATGACCATCCCCCGGACGGGTAACCACACCACGGGATTGGGGTCTTTCCCCCATCCAGCGCATGCGCCCGGCTTTTCCGATCGTAACATTGTTATGGTCTAAATTTCCTACTTGTCCTACCGAAGCCATGCAATCCAAATGGATCAATCGCATTTCCCCGGACGGCAATTTAACCGTCGCAAATTCGCCTTCTTTAGCCATCAACTGAGCCACGGCTCCAGCTGAGCGAACCAATTGGCCACCTTTGCCTGGACGCATTTCAATGTTATGAATCATCGACCCCAACGGGATATCCTTCAAGCGCATTGCGTGCCCAGGTTTCACGTCTGCACCTGGTCCAGAAAGTACCTGATCCCCGACCTTTAAACCCTCGGGAGCCAAAATATACCTCTTATTCCCGTCCAGATACTGAATCAAAGCAATTCGGGAGGATCGGTTCGGGTCGTATTCCAGTGAAACGACTTTTGCCGTCATCCCGGGTTTATCTCGTTTCAAATCGATCAACCTGAATTGTCGTTTATGCCCCGCGCCCCGATGCCGGCTAGTGATCCGACCATAGATGTTTCTGCCTCCGGTTGATTTAAGGGGTTCCACGAGAGATTTTTCCGGAGCTTTTTTTGTCAGGTTTTCCCCGGTAATAAATGTCATTCCCCTGCGACCGGGAGAAGTGGGTTTATAGGCCTTAATCGCCATGTTTACGCTCCCTCAAAAAATTCAAGTTTTTGACCAGGCTTGAGGGTCACCACCGCTTTTTTCCAACGGTAACCCTTCGAGAGGAAACGGCCAAAGCGGCGCACTTTTGCCGGGACATTCGTCGTGTTGACCTTCAAAACTTCCACCTTTTCCTTTTTAAAAATCAACTCAACTGCATTCTTAATTTCCTGTTTGGTCGCGTTGGAATGAACTTCGAAGGAATATTTCCCCTTTTCCTTCATTTGCGTGCTGCGTTCCGTGACCAATGGACGAACTATGACATCATGAATATTTTTCATAATGCCTTCTCCTTCAACTTCGAAGCGGTCGGCACTACCAATTGTTTCAGCGTTTCTTGGGTTAGCACCAAAAATTCATGGTTAACAATCTCATAGGTGTTCAGGTTTTCCCGGAATATAACCTTAGTCTTCGGAAGGTTTCTAAAACTTTTGATGGTCGGTAAATGGTTTTGATCTAAAACCAAGAGGCATTTTTTACCTTCAAGACCCAAGCTATTCAAGAAGAGCCTCGCTTGTTTGGTCTTCGGAGTCTCAAATTGCATTTTCTCTACCACTAAGATCTTGCCTTGTTTTGCTTTATCCGAGAGAGATTCGGCTAATGCTTGACGCTTCATTTTTTTAGGAAGCGCCTTCGAGTAATCGCGGGGCTTGGGACCATGCGCGATACCTCCTCCGACAAATTGAACAGCCCGGATGGATCCTTGGCGTGCGTTTCCTGTTCCTTTTTGTTTAAAGGGCTTTTTTCCGCCACCGGAAACCTCTCCTTTACGCTTCGTTTTAACGGTACCGAGGCGTTGATTAGCGAGGTGGGTTGTAACGCTCCGCCACAGATGGTGCTCTCGGGGTTTCACACCGAAAAGTGATTCCGGAAGATCCACTTCACCCTTGGGTTGACCGCTCAGATCAAATAGATTTGTTTTAAGCATTTGCTTTCACCTTACTTTGCTTCTTCACGCTGGGACGGATTGAAACCAATCCCCCCTCTGCGCCAGGAACAGCCCCCTTCACAAAAAGGAGGTTATTATCCGAATCCACTTTGATGACTTTTAAATTTAAAATGGTATTTTGATCCGTTCCCATGTGTCCCGGCATCCGTGATCCAGGATAAACACGCGAGGGATCTGAAGAGGCCCCAATGCCACCCGGTGCCCGGTGAAACATACTTCCATGGGAACCCCTGCCCCCACGAAAACCATGACGTCGAACCGCCCCTTGAAAGCCCTTGCCTTTCGTGACACCCGTGACATCCACCCATTGGACATTCTTATAAATTTCAACGGTCAGCGCCTGACCTACTTGAAAAGGAGAAACATCTTGGACACGAATTTCACGCAAAACCGATTTGGGAGTCGCCCCCGACTTTTTAAAATGGGCCTGAAGCGCCTTAGTGGTGTGCTTATCTTTCTTTTCGCCGTATCCTAATTGGAGGGCGTTATACCCTTCTTTATCTTGGCTTTTTTCTGAATCACCACACAAGGCCCAATTTCCAAAACCGTGACATGGGTGGCTTTACCATTCTCTTCGAAGAAAGTCGTTTGTCCCAATTTCTTGCCAAGTAAGGGTTGTATATTCTCGCTCATGGTCATTTCCTTACAACTTGATCTCGACATCAACCCCAGCAGGTAGATCGAGTTTCATGAGTGAATCGATCGTTCTTTGATTGGGATTCACAATGTCGACCAAGCGTTTGTGTGTCCGAATCTCAAATTGTTCCCTTGACTTCTTGTCCACGTGCGGGACTTCGGAGAACCGTGTAGCGGTTGATTTCCGTCGGGAGGGGTACCGGCCCCAAAACAATAGCTCCCGTGCGCCTAACCGTTTCGATAATTTCGACCGTGGAACGGTCGAACAAACGATGATCATAGGCTTTCAATTTGATTCGGATTTTTTGACTCGTGGCCGTGGCCATTCTTCCCCTCGCCTTTTCTTAAATATTCGTTGTTATTCGAAGATCTCGGTGACGACGCCGGCGCCCACCGTGTGGCCGCCTTCCCGGATGGCGAACCGCAGTTCCTTCTCCATCGCCACCGGCACGATCAGCTCGATTTCCATCGTGATGTTGTCCCCCGGCATGCACATCTCCGTGCCGCCCGGCAACTCCACGCTTCCCGTCACGTCCGTCGTCCGGAAGAAGAATTGCGGCTTGTAGCCTTTGAAAAACGGCGTGTGCCGTCCCCCTTCCTCCTTCGTCAATACGTACACTTCGCCCTTGAACTTCTTGTGCGGCGTGATCGACTTGGGCTTCGCCAAGACCTGGCCGCGCTCGATGTCCTTCTTTTCCACGCCCCTCAACAGGGCCCCGATGTTGTCTCCCGCTTGCGCGTCATCCAGCAGCTTCCGGAACATTTCCACGCCCGTCACCACCGTCTCGCGCGTCGGCTTGATTCCCACGATTTCCACCGTGTCCCCCACCTTCACCTTGCCCGCGCTCCACCCGGCCCGTCGCCACCGTCCCGCGGCCCGTGATCAGGAACACGTCCTCCACCGCCATCAAAAAGTCCTTGTCCACGTCCCTCTTCGGCTCCGGCACGTAGCTGTCCACCGCCTCGATCAGCTGGAGGATCGCCTTTTCCCCGATCTCGCTCGTGTCGCCTTCCAGCGCCTTCGTCGCCGACCCCTTGATAATCGGGGTCTTGTCCCCGGGAAACCCGTACTTCGTCAGCAGGTCCCGGACTTCCACTTCCACCAGCTCCAGCAGTTCCTTATCGTCCACCATGTCGCACTTGTTCAAAAACACCACGATGTAGGGCACTCCCACCTGGCGGGCCAAAAGAATATGTTCCCGCGTCTGGGGCATGGGGCCGTCCGCCGCCGATACCACCAGGATCGCTCCGTCCATCTGCGCCGCGCCCGTCACCATGTTCTTGATATAGTCCGCGTGGCCCGGGCAGTCCACGTGCGCGTAATGCCGCTTGTCCGACTGGTACTCCACGTGGCACGTATTGATCGTGACCCCGCGTTCCCTTTCCTCGGGCGCGTTGTCGATATCCGCGTATCCCTTCGCCGTCGCCAATCCTTTTTTCGCCAACACCGTCGTGATGGCCGCCGTCAAGGTGGTCTTCCCATGGTCGACGTGGCCGATCGTCCCGATATTCACATGCGGCTTCGAGCGTACGAATTTTTCCTTCGACATAGACAAACCTCCTCATCCACCCTATAGGGTGGTTTTAAATTCAGCCCTTCACTTTTGCGATAATTTCCTGTTGAACCGACTTAGGCGTCTCTTCGTAATGGGCAAACTGCATGGTATAGGTCGCCCGACCTTGGGTCATGGAACGCAAATTTGTCGAATAACCGAACATTTCAGACAAGGGAACCTTGGAACGAATGGTTTGCATCGTTCCCCGCAATTCCATGCCTTCAATTTTGCCACGCTTCGATTGAAGATCGCCCATCACTGGACCCATAAAATCATCCGGCGTCACAACTTCCACATCCATTACAGGTTCCAAAATAATAGGGTCGGCTTTTTTCATCGCTTCTTTGAAAGCCATGGAAGCAGCGATTTTAAATGCCATTTCATTGGAATCTACTTCATGGTAAGAACCATCAGTCAAGGTCACCTTGAAATCAACCACCGGATACCCAGCCAATACACCTGTATCCTTGGCTTCGTTAATTCCCTTTTCCACTGCGGGAATATATTCCCGAGGAACCGTCCCCCCTACGATCGCATTGACAAATTCAATGCCTTTGCCAGGCGGCTGAGGCTCCATGGTGATATAAACATGGCCATATTGGCCCCGTCCACCGGTTTGACGGATGTATTTGCCTTCCGCCTCAACGGACTTACGAATCGTTTCCCGATAGGCCACCTGGGGCTTGCCCACATTTGCCTGGACATTGAATTCCCTCATCATGCGGTCCACGATGATTTCCAGATGGAGTTCGCCCATCCCAGCGATAATCGTCTGCCCCGTCTCCTCATCCGTCTTAACGCGGAAGGATGGGTCTTCCTCAGCCAACTTGCTCAAGGCCATTCCCATTTTTTCTTGGTCCGCTTTGGTCTTGGGCTCAATTGCAATGAAAATAACCGGGATCCGGAAAAACCATCCGTTCCAGGATAATTGGCTTTTCCTCTGAGCAAAGGGTATCCCCAGTCGTTATCGCCTTGATACCAACCGTAGCCGCAATATCGCCCGCATGGACTTCTTTGATTTCCTCGCGCTTGTTGGCATGCATTTGCAAGAGCCGTCCCACGCGTTCCCGGCTTCCTTTGGTGGAGTTATAGACATAGGACCCCGTCGTCAAAGTCCCGGAATAGACCCTGAAATAAACTAGTTTTCCTACATGCGGGTCGGTCATGATCTTAAAAGCAAGCGCTGAAAACGGAGCCTCATCGCTTGTTTCCCGGTTTGTTTCCTCATTCGTATCTGCGTTGTGGCCCTTGACGGGAGGAATGTCAATCGGTGAGGGCAGATAATTCACCACCGCGTCCAACAAAGGTTGGACACCCTTGTTTTTAAAGGCCGATCCGCAGAAAACGGGATTAAATTTGTTGGCGATTGTCCCTTTGCGGATGCATCGGTCGATTTCCTCAGACGTCAACTCGTGACCATCAAGGTATTTTTGCATAATCTCATCATCATATTCAGCCACAGCCTCGACTAGCTCATGGCGGTATTTCTTGGCCTGCTCTAAGTATTCAGGAGGAATATCCTCTATTTCAAACTTTGCACCCAAAGAATCATCCAACCAACGATACCTCTTCATCTCCACGAGGTGGATGATTCCATCGAATTTGTCTTCCTCACCTACCGGCAGGGTTACTGCATGGGCATTGGCGTTCAAACGTTTGCGCATGGCTTCGATGGCCGCAAAATAATCACCGCCTACACGGTCCATTTTGTTGACAAAGGCTATGCGGGGAACTCCGTAACGAGTGGCTTGGCGCCAAACAGTCTCGGATTGAGGTTCAACCCCTTCTACCGCGCCGAAAACACCGATAGCACCGTCCAAAACACGCAATGAACGCTCCACTTCAATTGTAAAATCCACGTGGCCCGGAGTATCAATGATATTGATTCGATTGTTTTGCCAAAAGCAGGTGGTAGCGGCAGAGGTGATGGTAATGCCCCGCTCTTGCTCTTGGGCCATCCAATCCATCGTGGCCGTGCCGTCATGGACTTCTCCGATCTTGTGGGTCCGTCCCGTGTAATAAAGGATGCGTTCAGTCAAGGTCGTCTTGCCGGCATCAATGTGAGCCATAATCCCGATGTTTCGGGTTTTAGCTAGTGGAATTTGTCGTGACAATGTATTACCTCAAAATTACCAGCGATAATGTGCAAAAGCTTGGTTCGCCTCGGCCATTTTGTGAGTGTCTTCCTTCTTCTTTATGGCCGTTCCTTGATTTTTAAAGGCATCCGTAAATTCAGCAGCCAATTTTTCAGCGACCGTCTTTTCTTTTCGAGCCCTAGCCGCCGTTAAGATCCAGCGAATAGCCAATGAGGTGCGCCGTTCAGGACGAATTTCGACCGGTACTTGGTAGGTGGCTCCTCCCACTCGGCGGGACTTGACTTCCAGAACGGGTTTGACGTTATCAATAGCCGTCTTGAACACATTCAGAGCTCCCTCGCCATGCTTTTGCCCTAAAACATCCATCGCACCGTAAAAACTTCGGGCCGCCACCATTTTTTGGCCGTGATACATCATGGAATTGATGAATTTGGTCACCAGCTTATTGTTATACCGGGAGTCAGCTTCGACTTCCCTTTTGGCGGCAACTTTTCGGCGGGGCATTTTATCTCCTTATATTTTGGCTGGCTTTGCAGCCGCGTCTTTCGGGCGTTTCATCCCATATTTAGAGCGACCCTGTTTACGATCAGCAACCCCAGCGGAGTCTAATGTTCCGCGAACGATATGGTATCGAACTCCGGGCAGGTCCTTAACGCGGCCCCCCCGGATTAAAACAATAGAATGTTCCTGGAGGTTGTGTCCTACTCCAGGGATATAACAGGTAACTTCCATGCCGTTTGTCAACCTCACACGGGCGATTTTGCGAAGGGCCGAATTAGGTTTCTTGGGGGTCATGGTCGCCACCTTGACGCAAACACCCCGTTTCTGGGGACAGGCTTTTAAGGCAGGGGATTTGGTTTTATGCCTGCTTTTTTCACGTCCAAATCGGACCAATTGATTGAGGGTCGGCAAATCTTCCTCCAGGTAGCTCTTAAAAACAAAAAAGGCAAAGACAGTGAGCTCCGCCTTTGCCTAATGGTTAATAACGAAACTTTCCGGGAAAATTTCCCGGGTGAATCGCCAAGCAAAGCCCTCCTCTTGCTCACCATTTGAAAAAGCCCATCGGCCCTTTCAAAGGAGGATTTTCTTCACTTTTCAGCCAATAAGCTGTTCAAACGCGGACGGGTAAGATACCTAAAGGCTTAGGGCTGGTCAAGGCTTTTTTTATCTGAAAGCTCTATTTCGCCCTTGAAATCCCCTTCATCCAAGATAATCTCCGATGCGGGAGGTGCTGAGGTGATTCCCACCGGCAACGCTTCCTCGGGCTCATCCACCGTGATCGTTAAGGTTTTATAACTGGGGCTGCCCGTTCCCGCTGGAATGAGATGACCCATGATGACGTTTTCTTTAAGACCCCTCAGGTCATCAACTTTTCCCGAAACGGCGGCTTCAGTCAAAACCTTGGTGGTTTCCTGAAAACTCGCGGCAGAAATAAAACTTTCAGTCCCAAGGGAAGCCTTCGTGATCCCCAACAGGATGGGTCTAGCTGTCGCCGGCTTTTGGTCCTTATCCGACACCCTGTCGTTTTCTTTCTTAAACCTGGCTTTATCTACCTGTTGCTTGGGCAAGAATTCGGTGTCACCCGGATCTTGTATGACCACTTTTCGCATCATTTGACGAACGATAACTTCAATATGCTTATCGTTAATGCGAACACCCTGTAGCCGATAAACTTCTTGGACTTTCGAGAGCAAGTATTCCTGAACCGCCGCCTCACCCTGAACTTCCAGGATGTCGTGCGGGTCCACCGCTCCATCAGTCAAGGCATCCCCGGCACGAACAAAATCCCCCTCATGGGTATTCATATGTTTACCGTAAGGAATAGCGTATTCTTCTTCGACCGTTTTCTTTCCTTCCGTGTTGCTCAATATAATGCGCTGGTAACCCTTAGAGGCGGTCCCATAAGTGACAGTACCGCTAATCTTCGCTATTACCGCGTTATTTTTAGGCCGACGGGCCTCAAAAAGTTCCGCCACCCTCGGCAGACCGCCAGTGATGTCACGGGTCTTTGAAATTTCCCGCGGAATCTTCGCCAGAACATCCCCAGCCATGATTTTATCCCCATCTATCACGTTGATGAGAGAACCAGTGGGAAGACGATAGCTTTTGATCGCTTCGCCCGTTTCGGGATTGAGAATCAGACAGCGAGGAGAGAGGTTTTCATCTTTGTATTCCATCACCGCGCGTTCCATCAAACCTGTCGATTCATCAATTTCCTCACGAACCGTCACGCCCCGGATAACGTCTTGCAGCTTAATAGTCCCGCCCACTTCAGTGAAAATAGGAACCTTATAAAGATCCCAATGGGCCAACAGCTGCCCGTCTTTTACTGTTCCGTCCTCTTTAACTTTCAGGGTGGAACCGAAGGGAACCACAAAGTTTTCCATGGCCCGGCCCTTTTCGTCATATACGGAAATTTCACCGTTACGATTCAGAACGATATATTCCTTGTTGCGGTTCTCCACAAGTTTAAGATTATGGAACCGCACCCGACCGTTCTTGGTCGATTCGATCTTGGATTGTTCCAAAGCGCGACTAGCCGCGCCCCCGACGTGGAAGGTCCGAAGGGTCAACTGGGTACCAGGCTCCCCGATGGATTGGGCGGCGATGATTCCCACAGCTTCCCCGATCTGAACGAGGCGGCCGTTCGCCATGTTGACGCCATAACATTTCGCGCAAACACCCCGCTCCAACTCACAGGTCAAAACAGATCGCACCCGGATCTGCTCAATACCCGCTTCTTCCAGTTTCTCGCCAATATCCTCGGTGATGACCTGTCCGGATTTCACGATGACTTCGCTCGTGAGAAGATTAGCCACGTTATCAACCGCGATGCGGCCCGCAATGCGGTCCTTCAAGGGCTCGATAACTTCGATGCCTTCTTTGATAGCCCCCACCCGAATTCCATTGACCGTTCCGCAATCCTCGGCGTTGATGATGACTTCCTGAGCCACGTCGACCAACCGGCGGGTCAAGTACCCCGCATCCGCCGTTTTCAAGGCGGTGTCCGCCAAACCCTTACGGGCGCCATGGGTGGAAATGAAATACTCCAGCACCGTCAGACCCTCACGGAAATTGGCCGTAATAGGCGACTCGATAATCTCGCCGATCGATCCAGTGATTTTCTGGAGGGGCTTGGCCATCAAACCCCGCATACCAGCCAGCTGACGGATCTGCATTTTGGAACCACGGGCTCCGGAATCAGCCATCATGTAGATCGGGTTGAAACCGTGGATATCTTTTTTAAGGTTTTCAAACATGACCTCTGCGATTTCATCCGTGGTATGGGTCCAAATATCGATAACCTTATTGTAACGCTCTCCAGCGGTGATGATCCCCTTCTTGTATTGGTTCTCGATCTCAGCCACTTCACGGTAGGAACGCTTCAATATCTCAGGCTTATCCTTTGGAATTTTCATGTCGTCAATGGAAACCGTAATTCCAGCCCGGGTGGCATACTTGAAGCCAACATCCTTGATGTCATCCAAAAGTTTGACCGTAACATCTTGTCCCAATTTTTCGTAGGACAAGGCCACGAAGTCGCCCAATTCCTTTTTGGTCATCACACGGTTCACGTAGGGCAAACCCTTTGGAATGATCTGGTTAAAAAGAACCCGGCCCACCGTCGTATCGATCAGCTTGCCGTTGGAACGAACCTTGATCTTGGCGTGAATGCCTATCTTTTTCTCTTCAAAGGAAATAATCACTTCCTGGGGATTTGAAAAGATCTTACCCTCTCCCAAATCACCGGGCTTTTCCTTAGTGAGGTAATAAGATCCCAAGACGATATCTTGCGTTGGCGTAACAATTGGTCGACCGTTCGAAGTTGAGTTGATGTTATTCGTGGAAAGCATCAGGAAACGAGCTTCCATCTGCGCTTCGCTGGACAAAGGCACATGTACCGCCATCTGATCCCCATCAAAATCCGCGTTAAAGGCGGTACAAACCAAGGGATGGATTTGAATCGCCCGCCCCTCAATGAGAACCGGCTGGAATGCTTGGATCCCCTGGCGATGTAGGGTTGGGGCGCGATTCAAAAGAACATGATGGTCCCGTATAACCTCCGCCAAAATATCCCAAACCTCTGGCTTGACCCTCTCGACCATCTTACGAGCACTTTTGATCGTATGAACATAACCACGGTCTTCGAGCTTCTTGATGATGAAAGGCTTGAACAGCTCCAAAGCCATTTTCTTTGGCAATCCACACTGGTGCATCTTCAATTCGGGGCCCACGACAATGACCGAACGTCCGGAATAATCAACACGTTTTCCCAGGAGGATTCTGGCGGAAACGGCCTTGTTTTCCCTTCAACATGTCCGAGAGGGATTTCAAGGGGCGGTTTCCCGGACCCCGGACGGCATGGCCTCGGCGACCGTTATCCAAAAGAGCGTCCACCGCTTCCTGTAACATACGCTTCTCATTGCGGACAATCACTTCAGGAGCATGCAGTTCAAGAAGCTTTTTCAGGCGATTATTACGGTTGATCACCCGGCGATACAGGTCATTCAAGTCGGAGGTGGCAAACCTTCCGCCATCCAGCGGGACCAAGGGCCGAAGCTCCGGCGGAATGACCGGAAACACTTCCAGGAACATCCACTCGGGCTTATTGTCACTTTTTCGGAAACTCTCAATGACCTTCAGTCGCTTGATCAGGGTTTTGCGTTTCTGCTCGCTGGTCGTTTGTTTCATTTGGACCCGGAGTTTCTTGTCCAAATCCTCCAAGTCGACGGCGCGGATCATGTCCCGAACCGCCTCCGCCCCCATCTTCGCCTTGAGGGAAGCACCGTATTCGACCCTCAACTTTTGGTATTCATCTTCGCTCAGCAATTGGCCGACATCCGCCGGGGCTTTGCCCGGATCGGTCACGACGTAGGATTCGTAATAAATAACCCTTTCGAGGTTGCGCGTGGACATCTCCAGAAGATAACCCATTCGGGAAGGAACACCCTTGAGATACCAAATGTGTGAAACGAGACATGCCAACTCAATATGACCCATCCGTTCCCGGCGAACCTTAGCCTGGGTGACCTCGACTCCACAACGGTCGCAAATGACATCCTTATATTTAATGCGCTTGTATTTTCCGCAAGCGCACTCCCAATCTTTGGTGGGTCCAAAAATTTTTTCGCAGAACAAACCGTTTTTTTCAGGTTTAAACGTGCGGTAGTTGATCGTTTCGGGCTTTTTGACTTCTCCGTGGGACCATGAACGGATGGTTTCAGGTGAAGCCAGCCCGATTTTGATAGCGTCAAACCGCTGGGTTTCCCTGAGGAAGTTTTCTAGGGCGGCCTTTTTTTCCGTGATTATGACGTTCGCAGGTGCCTCCATAGGCTCAGGAACAATCATTTCAGCATTTTCTTCGGGGGCGGTAGGTTTTGATTGACTCATGAGGTCCCCTCCTAATTGGAATTTTTCAATAATTTAACATCAAGACAAAGACCTTGCAGTTCCTTGACCAAAACATTGAAGGACTCGGGTACCCCCGGTTCGGGAGAGTTTTTGCCTTTGACAATCGACTCGTAAACCTTGGTTCGACCCTGCACATCATCCGACTTAACGGTCAATAATTCTTGCAGGGTATAGGCAGCGCCATAAGCCTCCAATGCCCAGACCTCCAT
Source organism: candidate division FCPU426 bacterium (assembly GCA_963849485.1). Classification (GTDB taxonomy): domain Bacteria; phylum Oederibacteriota; class Muellerivitia; order Muellerivitales; family Muellerivitaceae; genus CAVTWJ01. Next base: position 35,436 of record CAWKIF010000163.1, read on the forward strand.
TTCGCCGAAACGTTGGCCGCCAAACTGGGCCTTCCCACCCAAGGGCTGCTGAGTGATCAGAGAATATGGACCGATGGAACGAGCGTGGATTTTATCGTCCACCAAGTGTGCCAATTTAAGGATATAAATGTAACCGACAGTTACTTCCTGGTCAAAAGCCTCTCCGGACATCCCGTCAAAAAGGGTAATCTTCCCAGTTTCAGGGAGCGACTGGTCCTTCAAAGCCTTGCGAATTTCTTCCTCGCGGGCTCCGTCGAAAACCGGGGAAGACACATGGTATCCCCCCTCCGCAGCCGCCCAACCCAAGTGAGTTTCCAAAATTTGTCCCACATTCATACGAGATGGCACACCCAGCGGGTTCAGTATGATGTCAACCGGCCTCCCGTTGGGAAGGTATGGCATGTCCTCGATAGGAACGATCTTGGAAACAACACCCTTATTGCCGTGGCGTCCCGCCATTTTGTCCCCAACTGAGAGCTTCCGCTTTTTAGCGATGTAAACCTTGACCAGTTTGATCACTCCCGGGGGTAGTTCATCGCCCTTTTTGACCTTCTCGATCTCGTTGTTCTTCTCTCGTTCGATGTCGCGAATTCGGCTTTCCAAAACTTCCTTGAGACGCTTCACTTCCTCATCGTTTTTTTCTTCCAACTCAGCCTTCTCAGATTTGTTCAAACCTTGGGTTTTTTCTTCCAATTGTATTTTCAAGGCCTCGATCCGGCTTTCGTTCTCTTTTTCCAGCTGCCGAACCTGATGGGCTGAGTCCTTTTCAATCGCTTTGACCAGGGAAGCGTCCCGGCCCTTGATCTTCTCGTCCTTCTCCTTGCGTTTGAAAACCTTGACGTCTATGACCTTCCCTTCAACTCCAGGAGGAACCCTTAGGGACGCATCCCGGACATCTCCAGCTTTCTCGCCGAAGATGGCCCTCAACAGCTTTTCCTCCGGGGTCAGTTCCGTCTCGCCTTTAGGAGTCACCTTGCCGACGAGGATATCGCCCGGGACGACCTCCGCCCCGATTCGGACAATGCCATCCTCATCCAGATCCTTCAACGCTTCGTCGCCCACGTTTGGAATATCCCGGGTGATCTCCTCCTTCCCTAGCTTCGTGTCGCGGGCTTCCAATTCGAATTCCTCAACATGGACGGAGGTGAAGTAATCCTCCCGGACCAATTTTTCAGAGACAATGATGGCATCCTCGAAGTTAAAACCTCTCCAGGGCATAAAAGCCACGAGCAGGTTACGGCCAAGGGCCAGTTCCCCCTGATCCGTAGAGGGGCCATCAGCAATCACATCTCCCTTGCGGACTTTCTCCCCTTTTTTCACGATGGGGCGTTGGTTGATGCAGGTGTCCTGGTTGGACCGCTTGTATTTCGTTAATTTGTAGATGTCCACTGAACCGGTCGATTCTTCTTCGTCGGCGAAAATAATGATCTCATCCGAAGAAACTCCCGCAACCACCCCATCGCGTTTAGCGATGACCAAAACCCCAGAATCATAGGCGGCTTTGTATTCCATGCCAGTTCCAACGAAAGGAGCCTCCGTTCGGATCAAAGGCACCGCTTGCCGTTGCATGTTCGACCCCATCAAGGCGCGGTTGGCGTCGTCGTGCTCCAGAAAGGGTATGAGGGAGGTCGCTACGGAGAAAAGCTGCCGCGGGGACACGTCCATGTAATGAATGTCGTTGGCCGTTACCAAAGGGAAATCGTCCTTGGATCGGGCGGCGATGATATCACCCGTGAATTTGTTGTTTTCATCCAACGGAGTATTGGCTTGGGCAATAATAAACTTGTCAGCGTCGTCGGCGGGTAAAAACTCAATTTTCTTGGAGACTTTCCCCCCTCGACTCGCCGGAGAGGGGTCGTCACAAAACCGTATTCATTGATTTGTGCATAAGTTGAGAGGGAGGCAATCAACCCAATATTCGGACCTTCCGGGGTCTCAATGGGGCAAACCCGGCCGTAATGGGTATGATGCACGTCGCGAACCTCAAATCCCGCTCTTTCCCGATTCAAACCGCCAGGCCCGAGGGCCGACAAACGTCTTTTATGGGTGAGTTCCGCAAGAGGATTGGTTTGATCCATGAATTGTGACAACTGGGAGGTTCCAAAAAATTCCTTCACGGCTGCCGTGATAGGTTTGGTGGAAATCAATTGGCTTGGCATGGGATTCATGTCCATGTCCACGATGGACATGCGCTCACGAACAGCTCTTTCCATGCGGGTGAACCCGAGGCGCAGTTTGTTCTCTAACAATTCACCCGCAGTGCGAACCCGGCGGTTCCCCAAGTGGTCGATGTCATCCTTTTCGCCCTTGCCGTTGCAAAGTTCAAATAGGTATCGGATGATGCAAACGAGATCTTCCTTGGAGATCGTGCGTTGGTCCATAGGGGTTTTCAATCCCAGCTTTTTGTTCATTTTATTTCGAGTGGAGTACATCGGCAACCAGCGCACGTACAATCACGCCAGAACTCCTGGGCTGCCACCGAGCGAAGCCTAGCGTCGGACGCGGCAGAGGCGGAGCAGATATACCAGCGATTGTTCCTCTTTGTTTTCAAGCGGCTCTGCGAGCCGGGGGTTAAGCGACTCACTCGCTCCGAACTTATCGGCAAGCAGTTGTCGGCCGCCACGCTGTCGGGCACTGACCGTGCCACACTTGGCTCGGCTGACACAGTGTTTCGCCGTCGTAAGCTCGAGGGTCAACGATCTGAGGCCCGCGGCGAACTCCATGAGCGAAGGGGTGCGCAGATCGCGCCGGCCACGCAAGGGATTCACGCGACACTGTTGCGGGGGACCCTAGCAGTTGATCTCGCCCCTCCGCCGGCACTCGGCGCCGAGCCAACGAGCCGAAGTGATACAGGGCCCTTGCCGAGGGCTTGACGCGTTCCGTCTGGACGGCTCTGACGGCTGCGTCGGACACAGGCAAAAGCCAACTTGCTGTCCTGCTGATTACGCGAGTGGGGAACTTGGCGGTTGGATATGTTTTGGCCACAACATGGAACTTGTGGCGGCGTGTGCCACGCTCGATAGCGCTATCGAGCTCGCTGTGCGGGAAATCCGACCTCAAGCTGACTCCGGGCGATACGTCGTGGCCTGCCAGCGTATCGGCTGTGGCGAGCTGATTGTGTTCAGGATGATTTGCCGCGAATGAGCGGCACCGACCGCTTACGGAGCGCTCGGGGAAGCCCTGCGAGTGCCTGCAAGCACGCAGGCGTTCGCATTGTCTCAACAAGTCACTTCCAACCGCCTAACAGGCTTGCCTCCGGCTTGGACGAAGGCGAGTTCGCCCTACCGCCGGTGCCGATGCTTACCGAAGAAGAGGTTCGCGAGACTCTCGCGGCATACGAATCCCGGAAAGCCTGTAACCGCCGGCGCTGGCCTGATCCACACGTTTCGACCGTGGGCCACCCGCTGCTCGTTAGCCTCGCCGCCGACTACCTACGCGAGCGTGGGTGGCGGTTTAGCATTCAGAGATCAAGGCCTGCTCCGGGGAGAGCACGCGGAGTCGATCACAGACGAACTGCTCCATCGGATTATGAGCAACCTGGCCGACCAGCAGCGAGAACTACTTTATCGGGTGACGCTATCGACCAACGTTTTCACGTTCGAGGTGCTAGAGGCGGTATGGCAGAGGTCGCACCTGCGGTAGACCGACCAAGAGAGCAACTGAACAGATTACTCGGTGCCGGGTCCAGCGCGACGGCGAGCGGAGTTTCATCGTCTCTCCTTTGGTCCGTCGTATTGGCAGCGACAACCTGGGCAGCGCGACTAAGATCGGGTGTTATCTCTGTTTGGTAAGCAACCTCATTGTGGCCGGCAAGCCAAATGGATGCACCAGGGCGCAGCAGGCTATCCTTTACTTTTTCCAAGCTGAGGCGTTCAACCGCGCGGCAAGCACTTCTTTTCCTCCTCGACCAGGCGAGAACCCTAGATGCTGGGACCGACATTGGCCTGTTGGACGCCATGTGGGCTGAATCCCCGTTGCCAGACGGCATGGACTTGAACATCAGACTGATGTTTGCGCGGCCAGCAACTAGCCGTGTCCCAAAACACAAACGTCGTATCGACTTCGTACTTGCCAACTAGACCGACTGATGGACGTGCGACCCCGAGGACCACGCACTGGCGGTAACGGGAGTGGCAGGTTTCGCGGCAGTGCATTTGGCGGAGCGCCGACCCTGACCGAACGCTCCGCTACATTGGCCGAGCGTTCTCCCCGAGCGTCACGCAGCAGACCAGGTGTGAGACGCGTCTCTTCGTGAAACACGAACCGCGGACGAGGTTCTCTGGTTGGTCTCGCAACAGCTAACTACTCCGGCCCGGCTCGATGCGTGGTTGTCGATAGTGGAGCCGCTTTCCCGCAGAACGGCGGCAAAGGTTACTCACAGGAGAAGATGCCATGGTTTCTGCGAGGCTCTTGGAAGCTGCCTTCGCCTCACGGAAATGGCGAAGCCGGAAGCCCAGCGGCATTGGGCGAGCGTGCTCGCTGCGGTTGATGATCTCCGGGTCAGGGCGCGGAACATGGGGTCCGTTATCTCGGAGGCACAGCGGTTCGCACTCTGCTAGCAATCCACGGGGAACACTTGCGGCGGCTCGAAAATGCGGTCCCGACCGCGACTGAGGCGATTGGTCGCTTGCACGCGGATCCGCGCACGGTTTTCATTGTGGCCGGAATGCTTGGCCAGCAGTATGCCTTTGCGGGACGTCATGCTGAGGCACGCCTCCGTGCTCGAAATGGCAATTTCCCAACCCGCGGGTGAAACGACTTACGAGCGAATGATGGTTCTCCTCGCGGCGAGCCAGTGCTTTGGTGCCGTCGACGTTACCAGAGCATCGAATACGCCCAAAAGGCCGTACAAATCGCGAGGTCCGAGGAGAGTATTCCGGCAATCGAGGCAGCTGGCGGCGCAGGAACTCACATCAGCGATCTTCCTTCGCCCGACCAGCCAAGGCGCGACCGATGCATTCGCAATCTGGTCCGAGCCGCCGAGCGGCTGTTCGAGGGCCGCGATGACTCCGACAGATGAAAGATTTGGTTCGTCATTTTCGGTCCATCAGACCAGCTTCTTTGACCTCGATGGCAACTCGCGGTCGTCCGCCGGATTCCACCGAGTCAGGAGAGGAGTTTACTGCCCCGGTCCGAGGCGTATTCCTACGCACCGCGCCCGCCAGGGTTGCGTTGTACCGACCATCCGCTGTGCGAGTGGTGATTTGGATGCTCTCACAGTACGCTGCGGCGGCGGGCGACGATCAAGCTGCGGCTAAATGGCTCCACGAAGTGTCGTCCCTGACGGAATTCTTCTCGGCTCTGCACAACTGAATCTGTAATTGGCCGCGACATGATCACGGCTGATTACGTCGGGCAGGTATGCCGAAGCGATAGATGCCGGCTTGCGGTTTTGGCATGCGATCCATGTGTTCAGCCGAAGCAGATGGAAGACGTGATTGACGGAAGTGTTGATCTAGCGGCGTCTTGGCGTGATCTGCCGGTCGCGGATCGCGAAATGATCGAGGAGGACCGCGCGGCTCGCAGTCCTCCCTGCCGCTTGCTGGGTGGGACAGAGGATTCTGGAGAGTGTGAATGAGGGGATCACGCAGGGGCAGTTGCTGGCGTCTGCCTGCCGCCAAGCGGGCAGCGCAGCTAGCGACCCGGTTCTCTGGACAGCACTCGCCGATACGGTGGACCGAATATTCCAGGAACAAGCGTGGGGCGAGAATCATTGACCTCGGAAACTCGTATCGCGACGGTCCGTCGACCACGTCGTGGCGATCCTTGCGTACATCGGACGCCCTTTCACGGCGCCAAGCGATGCCTTCAACCGCAACTCGCCGTCATGCAGACGCTGTTTCGCCTCTTCCCACCAGACACAGTGACGCACCGCACTTTGTTGTTGCCCTTCATCGAGCGATTCTGGACCAGCAAGCTAAGAACAGTTCGCTTGCATTTAGTAGCCCCTCCATTGTTGAGAACTTTCTGAAATGCAGCCCTGCCAGGTTCCCGTCGAACATCGCATTAAGGCAATACTGCGTGCCATCAGCTTCGGTGTAACGAGCCGTAATGATTTAGCCGGCCTAGGGCTTGGTTGAATGCTGACGGCTAGGTCCGCCCTGACGGCGCATTACGATTTACGCCCCGCCGGTTCAGTCGAACCTATTTGCCTGAACCTCAGCGGCAGCGATGCCCTCGCCTTTGGATTACGATTGGTGCCGGTGAGCGGCGCGGATCAGAAGCGCGTCCCGAGTTGGGCGACCTTGTACGCATCGGCGCGACACTCCTCTGGCAGTTCTGCTCCGTCCCCAACGTGCTTCGGCGGCGCATCGAAGCGCATTCGACGGCGTGAAGGGAGCGAGCCGCGCGCCCCACGGCCGGACTCATCGCCCCGTGCGATAACGACCATCCGCCGAGAAGCCCCCGGCAGAGTCGATTGCCAGATTGCTGGCTAGAAAGGAAATCAGTTGTGGCGGGTGCGAGGCTCTGTCATCGGCAACCGCGTTATAGGACGCGTCCACGTCTTTTTGCGTCCGCCGATGCCTGCCTCCGTACGGGCAAGTCTTCAAAAGGCCCGTCCGCTGGCATCCGTGTTCGTCCGGTGGCGTCCGTAGCGTCCGGAAGACGCGATTGGCTACAAATTGGCTACATTTTTGGGCAAAATCAGGCTCAGCGATGGCCTGATGGCGCAAAGAAAAGGCCACGCAAGTCTATACGTGGCCTAGAGTTCAAACAAGCGGAGGGCAAGGGATTCGACCCTCAACCGGTTGCCCGGCACCTGATTTCGAGTCTAGACGAAGACCCCAAGAACCCCGAGAAATCTAGCATTTCTCCAACAAGCGCAGCACAAGGCGCAGCACTCACGCCAGAAACCCCTCCTGCCGACCCGCAACTGGCCAGCGTAATCGACGCGTGGCCCACTCTTCCCTCTTCGATCCGCGATACTATCGTCGCCATCATCCGGACTACGGGAGTTCGTGACGCGTAGTGCCTCCCGCGCTCTCCATTCCGCGCGGCGCCAATCGACTCCGGCCGTCGCGCACGCCCTCGCCGAAAATCGCTCTGGATATTCTGACAATTCAACGGCACAGACGGACGCCTCGGCGCGGCCACGACAGAAGGCCAACCTCTCCGGCGGAAAAGCCCTCTCGATATTCTGAGAATTCAACAGCACAGATTCGCATCTGCGCGGCCAAGAGGAAGGCCAGCGTCTCCGCCGACAATGCCCTTTGTTGCCCCACGTTCGCACACGTTTGCGCTAGTGTTGCGTCCTGTTGGCCTCTGGGGGCCTGGGCCCCCGTCGCGCACGCGGCCAAACGGTGGCCCACGGTGGGCCTGGAAAGCGTGAGGACAACGCGACGGTGAAACTCGCCGTACCCGAAATCCGAATGTTGACAGTACCGGCGATGATTCGGGGCAATTTGGCAATTTTGCTCGACAACAAGGGTAATGTCATCAGGCATGGCGTGTCGTTATCGCGGCTCACCGGTCCCCTTGCTCCCGCGGTGGAAGATCGCTGGATGGGAATTCGCAGCAAATCGGATGGCGGGGAAATGCTTTTGGCAGATGCAGTCGAAAAAAGACTCCGACCCGTGGGTTCAAAAGGCCGGCTCGCTCGCAAAGAGCTTTCACTTGCGATCA
>CAWKIF010000164.1:0-13015 GCA_963849485.1 candidate division FCPU426 bacterium
GGTGGGGAACGATATATGGGGCTGGATCCTGGAGAAGGTGCACAGCCAGGTTCCTTAATGACGATACGGTAAAGACTTTAAAGCGGGAGGCGCACTCTTGAAATTACACGAATATCAGGCCAAGGAACTTTTCGCCCAATATGGGCTGCCGGTGACGGGAGGCCTGCTCGTCAAGCATCTGTCCGAAGTCGAGACTTTCCTCAGCAAATTCCCACAGGGTCCCTGGGTGGTGAAGGCCCAGATCCATGCCGGGGGCCGCGGCAAGGCTGGGGGCGTGAAACTGGCCAAGACCGAAGAGGAACTCCAGCAAAAAACCAGCGATATCCTCGGCATGACCCTGGTTTCCCCGCAAACCGGGCCCCAGGGAAAGCTGGTCAAAAAGGTTTTCCTTACACCCGCCTTGGATTACGACAAAGAGCTCTACATTAGCGTGGTGCTGGACCGGGGCTCCCGCTGCCCGGTGATGCTGGCCTCGGCCGAAGGCGGCACGGAGATCGAGGAATTGGCCGCCACCAAACCCCAAGCCATTCAGAAGGTCTTGATCGATCCGATCGAGGGGCTCCACTCCTACCAAGCCCGCCAGCTTTACCTTTCCCTGGGATTGCCCAAGGAAAAGGTGAATCAGGGGGCCTCCTTATTTATGAAGCTTGCCCGCATGTTCATGGAACTGGACCTTTCGCTTGTGGAAGTGAACCCCCTGGTGGTCCTCAAGAGCGGCGAATTGCACTGCCTGGACGCCAAGGTTTCCTTCGAGGACAACGGCCTGGCCCGGCACAAGGAATACAACGAATGGCGCGACCCCGATGAGGAAGACGCCCGGGAGCTCGAGGCGGCCGGCCACGGCCTTTCCTATATTTCCCTCGACGGCAACATCGGCTGCCTGGTCAATGGCGCCGGGCTGGCCATGGCCACCGCCGACGCGATCCAGCATTTCGGGGGCTCCCCGGCCAACTTTCTGGACGTGGGAGGCGGGGCCACCGCCAAGGCCGTCACGGAGGCTTTTAAGATCATCCTGTCCGACTCCCGGGTGAAGGCCATCCTGGTCAACATTTTCGGGGGCATCATGAAATGCGACGTCATCGCCCAGGGCATCATGGAGGCGGCCAAGGAAGTCGGGTTGAAATTGCCCCTGGTCATCCGCCTGGAAGGAACCAACGTGGAACTAGGCAAGGAACTGCTGTCCAAGTCCAGTCTCCAGTATCGTTTTGCCGCCACGATGGATGAGGCGGCCAAGGCCGTGGTGGAATCCGCGAAGGGGGTGCCCGCGTGAGCGTTTATCTCGATAAGAAAGCCAAGGTGATTTGCCAGGGGATCACCGGCTCGGCGGGGCTGTTCCATTCGAAAGCCTGCCGGGAATACGGCACCAAGATGGTCGGGGGCGTCACCCCGGGCAAGGGCGGCAGCGAGGTTGAGGGCTTCCAAGTGTTCGACACGGTGAAGGACGCCGTTGAAAAGACCGGGGCCAACACCACCATGATTTTCGTGCCGGCCCTCATGGCCGCCGACGCCATTCTGGAGGCCGCGGCTGCCGGCATCGGGCTGATCGTGTGCATCACCGAGGGCATTCCGGCCAACGACATGGCCAAGGTCAACCGATTGTTGAAGCAAACTCCCGAAACCCGCCTCATCGGCCCCAACTGTCCGGGCATCATCACCCCCGGCGTGGCCAAGGTGGGGATTATGCCGGGCTATATCCATAAGCCGGGCAAGATCGGCATCGTATCCCGCTCGGGCACCCTCACCTATGAGGCGGTCTGGCAGGTCACCTCGCTGAAATTGGGCCAGTCCACCTGCATCGGCATCGGGGGCGATCCCATTGTGGGCACTACCCACCTGGACGCCTTGGAAGCCTTTAATGAGGATAAGGGCACCCAGGCTGTCATCATGATCGGGGAAATCGGCGGTTCCGCGGAGGAAGAAGCGGCGCTCTACGTGAAGAAGCACATGAAAAAACCGGTGGCGGCCTTTATCGCCGGGACCACCGCCCCCCCGGGCAAGCGCATGGGCCACGCTGGCGCCATCGTCTCGGGAGGAAAGGGAACCGCCAAGGAAAAGATCGCGGCCCTGGAGGCCGCGGGGATCGTCGTAGCTTCCACACCCGGCGAGATCGGCCAGGCCCTGGTGGCCGCGCTCGAGGGAAAAGGCCGAAAGAAAAAAACCGCCGGCAAGAAAACCCGCAAGTAATTCCATGCCCGCGGGGCCTAGGATGGGGAACCTTTCTTCCCCTTCGCGCTTGGGGTTGGGTCTCCTGGCTCCTCTCGGGTTGGGGGGAGCCGGCCAGTTTTTCATGGCCCAAAGCGGGGAAGGCCTCTTCCTGTTTCTCGGCCTGGCTTTTTACGCCATGGCTGTTTTTCTTCTTTTTAAGGTCTTTCCCTCCACCCCGGCTGCCTTGCCTTCCGAGGATGAACCCCTTTCCCCCTTATTAGAGAGCCTTTTCTTTTTACTTATCCTGGCGTTGGGGATTTATTTAAGGGCCTCGGGGTCCAATCATTATCCAACAGGTATTTTCTCCGACCGGGCTGAGATTGCCTGCGGGGCGCTGAGAATCCTTCACGATCATTGGCGGCCTTCCCTGGAAGCCCTCCATCTCCACGTGCCGGAAGTGTGTATCTATTACATGGCGGCGGGATGGTTCAAGATTTTCGGGGAGTCGCCTGAAGTTTTCGCCTACTTTGACGTCTTTCTTTCAACCGCCGGGATCGTAGGGATGTACGCTGCCTTTAGGCACTGGAGCGGGCCCCTCCCGGCCCTCCTGGCTTTTTTTCTGCTCGCCGTGATGAGGTGGAATTTTGCCTTTGCCCACCAGGTCTATTTTCAGTCACAGACGGTTTTTTTCATGTCCCTTGCCCTTTCGGGCCTTTATTACGCCTTAGGGAAACAAAAGCCGGTGGGGGCGGCACTGGGAGGACTGGCCCTGGGGGCGGGCCTCTATTCTTACCAGTCCCTGAAGGCCGTGCCGCTATTGGTCTTGGCCTTGATGATTTTCGAGATCCTTCACGACAGGGAAGGATTCAAGAAAAACAGGGAATCCTGGGCGGTCTTTTGGCTGGTTTCCGTCCTCACCGCCTTGCCTCTCGTGGGATGGGTGATTCATACGGGAGAGTTGGGACGGCGGGAACCGGAAGTATCCCTTCTCGCCCGCATCCACGCGGAACAGAGCCTCTGGCCCATCCTCGAAAACGCCCGGGATCTTCTTCTGGTGTTCAACCACAAGATGTTCGATGGGAACAGCCAATCCGATTTTTCACACCATCGGATCCTGGATGATGTCACGGGAGTTTTTTTTGTCCTTGGATTTTTTTACGCGCTCCGGCGGGTTCGGGAAAAGCCTTTTTTTATCGGCCTCGCCGGATTGATGATCATGTGCTTACCGGGATTTTTGTCCGTCAGCGGATCGAACCTCGGCCGGCTCTTGGGCGCGACCCCCTTTGTGGCCTATCTGTCCGCCTTGTTTCTCGCGGAAGTTTCGAACAAATTGAAATCCACTCACCCCTCCCCCGCCCTCCATCGGGCGGTCTTGGCAATATCGGTCGGCTTGCTCTCGATGGCGGGTTTGGAGAACTATTACTTGTATTTTCAAGTTCAGGCACACGACCCCGATTGCGTCAACGATTGTTCCTGGCCCGAGTCCCGGGCGGGATCGTTGATCGCGGGGCTTCCTCACGGAACCCAAAGCTTCATGACCAGCCGTTTCTATGCCCATCCCACGGTCAAATATTTGACCTATCCAAATTGGGAAGGGATGCATCCCTTGGATCTCACCCATCTGCCTCAACCGGGAAATTTCCCCAAAGACACGGATTTTTGTTTTGTGTTGGATGAATTCAAATTGGGGACCCTCGAATTCCTCCAAAGTCTATATCCGGGGGGTGTTTCAAAAGCCTTTCAGAATCCGCTGGGGAATGTGACCCTCTACGCCTATCAGGTGCCCGCCAAGGCCTTAATCAAAATTCCTAGGGGAAACCCCCTGGTGGCCAGGGGTCTTTGGGGAGACTACCGGAATTCAGAGTCGGATCGGAAACCCTTTTTAAACCGTTGGGACCCTATTCTTAACTTCAATTATCGGGATTTGCCGGGGGTCGGAGGCCCCCTCTTGATCCATTGGACGGGAAAGTTTCTGGCCGACCGGGGCGGTCTCTACCGCCTTTGGGGCGCGATCTTCGCCACCTCCCGGGGAAGGATTTTGGTGGATCGAAAAGACGAAGTTGACTTTTCCGACAACCCTCTTTGGGAAGGGGTTTTAAAACCAGGTTGGCACCAGTTGGATTATTACTACCGTGACGAAGGATCCCCCGTCGCGACCGTCAGCTTGCTCTGGAAACCGCCGGGCCGGGATAAATTTGACTTTATGCCGAATGAAGTATTAGGAAAGATTCAGGAATAAAATTTTAGTATCGGACCCGCTAAACCAACGGCCAACGCAAAGCCGCCAAGAAGGGCTTGTTTCTATAAACAAAAAAAACCAAAAAATCTTGGTTTTCTTTGCGTCTTCGCGTCTTTGCGTTAGATGCTTTTTAGGCTGAACAAATACAGTTATTAAACTTAACCCAGGTTTCCCTGGAGCCATTGCAGGATGAAGATGTCGTTTTGAGGGCTCCAATTCCGGCTGTCGGTGGAATTGAAGGCGGCGAAGGTGCGGGCCCCGCAGGCGGACGCCAAGTGGGTGACCCCGCTGTCGTTGCCCAAATAGGCCGAGGCCTGGGTTAAAAGACTGGCCAAATCCTTTAACGGGAAGGGCTTCTCCGCCACCCGGACGCCTTTCATTTTCTTGAAGGCGTCTTGAATCTCCCCCAACCATTCCTCCTCCGCTTCCCCCCAGAGAACCAACACCTGCTTGCCCGATTCCTGGACCGCCTTTTGGGCCGCCCTTTGAAAGAAGGAAAGGGGGGCGTTCTTGGCGCGGCTCCCGCTTCCGGGATGAATGACCAGGGGAGAGGCCAAGCCCATCCCCGTCATGAGTTGCTTGCCCCGTTCCCTGTGGTGATCCAGGATCATGAGTTTGGATTGAAGAAGGGGGTGATCGGGTCGGACCGGGGTTTGAAGCGTGGTTTCCAGCCAATATTCCCCGGCCCAACGGGCGGTCTTCAGAAAATCGTCAAAGGGGTGCAAGGGAACCAATGGTGGTTTTCCTGTGAGATTGAAAATTCTTTGTATCAGCCTTTCATCCTTTTCCTTGAAGAATAGAAAAACTTGGTCGAACGATTTTAAGAATTCGTGGTTGTCCGGGGAGGGAGCCGCTTCCTTCAGCAGGTTTTGAAGATGCGGGTCCAATGGAAGGATCTGTTCAACGCCAAAGAGCTCAGCGCCCAGATTCAAAAAGGGGGAGGTGCCCGCCACCGTAACCGGTCCCAGGGTTTGAAGAGCTCGCAAGCCGGGGAGGGTCAGGAGGCTGTCTCCCAAGCTTCCGGCGGCGAGGACCAGTTGGCGGGGTTGGCGGGACATGGCCGCATTATAAACTCTCTGACGAGGACTTGGGACACCCCCGGTAGAGGTTGGGGAGAGGTTGCCAGTCCATAGAAGCGCTTTCGGACAAGATTCATTGGAACTGCTTTTCAAGTTCGTGGTATCTTTTCCCAACAGATGTTGCGGATGGGATTTAAAGAACTCTAACCCGCCTGAAGTCTTCTTTTTATTCCACACTTTAGCCCTGAGGATTTTACCATTGCGACAGCCTTTGAGATTTATCCGCGCATGGACCCTGTGGGGTCTCTTCTGCGGTTGCCTCGCGTTAGGGTTGATCCCCGTATATGGCCAAATCTCCCCCTTAAACGTCCAGGGGAATCAAATCGTCAACAGCTCCGGATGCACCATGCATTTGAACGGCGTGGATGTGGATGGATTGGAATTTTCATCGTCGGAATTTTCCGGAAGCTGGCCCGGAAGTCTCTTGAGCGTGGCCCAAATGGCGGTTACGGGATGGAACTCCACCATTATCCGTTTGCCCTTGAACCAGGATTTTTGGTTTGGTTGTGGGGGGGCCGTCACAAGTACTTATCAGGGGATCGTTCAAAGCATTGTGAATTATTGCAGCGCAAACAATGTTTATGTTCTTATTGACCTTCATTGGTCCGGGGAATCATCCTCACCGACGGCTCCTTGCGGTGCCGGATGGGGAAACGATCATGGTACGGCTCAACAGCCGATGGCCGACGCCAACGCGATCACCTTTTGGAGTTCGGTCGCCGGTCAAACCTGGACTAATAATAATCCGGCGGTACTGTTCGACCTCTATAACGAACCCTATGACATGGGAAATGACAACCCTGGCTCGGATGACAGTAGTGGATACAACGTTTGGTTGAAAGGCGGAGTTTTAAACGGAGCGTCTTTCTCCACCCCTGGGATGCAGGCGCTTTTGAACGCTGTCCGATCCACGGGCGCCAATAACTTATGCCTCATGGGCGGCTTGCATTGGTGCGCCAACCTGGCAGGCCTTCCCGCGGGTTCCGTGACGAACCTGGGCAATGGGGTCCTGTATGCCGCTCATATTTATGGAAGCAACGATGGATTTGACACGGGCAGTTGGAACACAGATGTCCCGTCATCCATTCTTGCCAATTATCCGGTTTTTGTTGGCGAATACGGACCGGATGGAGTTTGTTCCCCACCGGACACGGGAATTTTTGATAGTCCCTTTTTTGCCTGGATGGCGGGTACCTCGGGAATTGTGGGAGGAACCGCATGGTCCATGACATCCAATTCCTGCCCGAACCTTTATACCGATTCCCCCTCGAATTTCACCCCCAATGCCTGGGGAACGGATGTGAAGAACTGGCTGGCGAACCCGCCATCCTCGGGTTGCCCGCCCACGCCGACTTTCACCTATACCCCCTGCACGGACGGGATGGGACACACTTGCACTCCCACCGTTACCTTTACCCTAACTTCAACGCCGACCATTACTCTGACGCCGACTCCCACCAGTTCCTTCACCATCACCCCGACTCCGGGAGTGGTGAACTTGGTCTGGCCGAACCCCTGGCCGGACAAGAACGACCCGAATCCCAACCAACCGCTAAAGTTCAACTACTCCAACAGCCAGCAAGAAAGCCAAGTGGCTCTGAAAATATATACCGTGGCTTTTCGGAAGGTTTTCGAGGATGACGGGCTCCCGACAGCTCCTGGCAACTCCACTTATCAGGTCCCAATTAATAACATGAACCTTTCCAATGGACTTTACTTTTTCACGATTGAAACGAAGGGCGGAGGATCGACCAACCGGCAAGTCATGAAGGTTTTGATACTGCGCTGACTTTATTCTTCCTGACAGATGCCGTCGGGCATCTGTCGTCAACCCTTGTTAGAGTCATGGTTCGTTTTTCCGCCGATTGGTGAAAAAAATAATTTCCCCTGAAAAAATAAAATTTCGATAAGTTTAAAATCCACCTTTATTGTCGGAATTTCCCGCTAAAGCGCTTTCAACGGATGGAATTTTTTTTCGATTTCACTCTTTTCAAAACGTTTGTTGCGTCTTCTTATGGCATACTTTCTGCACAAACATTCAGTGGCTCAAGAAAGCCGGAGGGTTCTTCGGCTTTTTCTTTTTTTTACGAAGGAAACAAATTGAGACTGATTCACCGAAATCTCGCGCTCTTCGCGCTTTACTTGGGGTTGCCGCTCCTGGCAGGCGCCCAGACCTTGCCGGCCACCATCACGGTCAACGCCGCGACGACCCTGACTTCCTTTATTCCGGTCAGTATCTTCGGGGCCAACACGGCCTATTGGACCGGCCAAACGAATAACTACGCCGTCAGCGCCCTGGTGAAACAAGCGGGGAACTATTTCTTGCGCTACCCGGGAGGGTCCTCTTCCGATACTTACCATTGGAACAGCACGGGATCTTATGATTCCAACAACCATTGGGTCCCCTCGGGCGCTAACTATACCCCCGGCTTTGACGCGAACATGACCTACGTGGGAACGACCGGCTCCAACAATAGCGGGGAATTTCCCTATTCCTATATCACGGACGGAAACACCTCCACCCGCTGGCTTTCCGACGCGGATACCCAGTTTCCGAACCACCAGTGGGTCCAGGTCGATTTAACCGGGGGGTCCAGTACGGTGAACGTCTCGGGGGTCAGCATTATCTGGGGAACGCCTTATGCCGCCTCCTTTGCGGTTCAGTATTGGACGGGCGCCGACAATGTGACGCCCTATCAAAACAACGTCGAGGGGAGTTGGTCCGATTTCGCGGGTGGAAATATCACCGCGTCAACGGGCGGGACTACTTCAATTACCTTCACCACCGCCGAATCCACCCGGTATATCCGTGTCTTGATGACCGCCAGTTCGGCGGGAGCCGCTGGGGCCTATTCCATCGCTGAAGCCTACGCCTACAACGGGACGAGCCTGATTGGAACCAATACGGCCTCCACTTCCCAGAACAAGGTGGTGGTCTCCAGCACGGACCCGGCCTCTTCCAAACGCTACCAAACCTCCCCGCCGGGTTCCATGGACTTCGCTTCCTTCATGACCTATGCCCATTCCTTTAGTTCGGGACCCGTGACGTCCGCCATCCCTCTCATCACGGTCAACTATGGAACGGGGACTCCCTCGGAGGCGGCTAGTTGGGTGAATTACGCCAACCTCCAAATGGGATATGGCATCAAGTATTGGCAGGTGGGTAACGAGCAGGACGGCATCTGGGAATGCGGGGGCCCCACCAACGCGAAGGATTATGCCTATCGTTTCATCGAATTCTACAATGCCATGAGGGCCGTGGACCCGGCCATCCTGGTGACGGGACCTGTCGTCGGCGGGCCCTATGACAGTTCGAACGCTTACGATGGCCTCCCCTTCATCCAGAGCTTCCTATTGGAATTACAAACCCTGGGCGCTACCGGTGACCTGGGCGCCCTCGATTACCATTGGTATCCCTGGAACTACGGGAACACCGCCACCGCCGTGGAAATCAACACCTCTTCCCAGGTGGCCGCCTTCGCCTCCAGCCTGAACAGTTGGGAAACCACGGCGGGCGTCAACGCGAATATTCCCGTCATTATGAGCGAGTTCAACATCAGCCCAGCCACGCCCATCCTCATGAACCAATTGCCGACGGGACTTTGGCTGGCCAACTGGCTGGGAGAATTCATCCATTATTTTGGAAGCCACGGGAATACCAACTTATGGGACACATTGAATGGCACGGCGGTCACCCTGGCGGCGGGCGACCAGGGTTATTTGCAAACCGCGGCCGGCGCCTACCAGTACCAGCCCCGGGCGAATTATTGGGCCATGCAAATGATGACCAACGATTGGGCCATCAACGCCGATACCAACGCCCACCAATTGATCTCCACCTCCGTCGCCCCCGCCAACGGGGCGAGCACCCTTTTGGCCGCCTATCTGGATAACCGGCCCGATAATGTCTCTTCCTTGATGGTCGTGAACAAGGACCCCAGCAACTCCTATATCACCTGGATTACCGGACTACCCTTCACCCCCAATGTCACGGCCAACACCTGGACTTTCAGCAGCGCCAACTATGTGTGGACTTCCTCGGGGTCGCCCGCCACTTACTACGCCAGCCCGGATACGGCACCTACCGCCGGAAGCGTCAGTGTCCCCGCCTCTTCTTTCCCCATGACCTTCGGGCCCTATTCCATCAATGTTATCCAATTCACCAATTCCGGAATCCCCACCAATACCGTGACCAGCACCCCGACAGTGACGGGAACCCCGACTTCTTCCTCTACCGTGACACCCACATCGACCAAGACCCCCACCGCGACAGCAACCTCTAGCAGTACGGGAACCCCCACCGCGACACCCAGTCCCTCCTTTACTTCAACGGAAACTGAAACACCAACGATCACCTTTACGCTCCCGCCTACTGGCACTTCTACTCCAACCGGTACCCCGGCGCCATCGGGAACGCCCACCTTTTCCCTGACGGCCACTCCGATTCCTTCGGACACATCTACCTCCACTTGGACTTGTTCCCCTACGGATACACCCACCTTCACCGGAACACCAACGGAGACTTCCACCTCCACCGCGACTACGACTAATACGGTCTGTACGGACAGCTTCGGTAATACCTGCACCCTCACCTCCACGCCTACAATGACCGCGACTTCCACCGATACCGCCACGGGAACCTCGACCTGGACAGCCACGACCACCGATACACCGTCGGCCACTTCCACCGCATCTTCCACGGGGACGGCTACCAACACGCCCACCCCAACGAATACAGCCGCCGTTTCCCCCACCTGGACGCAAACAACGACCTTGTCCCCCACGATCTCCCCAACGCCCTCTCCCACCCCTGCCCTGTCGGGGTTTTATCCCAATCCGGTTGTTGACAACTCTCCCTCCCACATTGCCTATTGGGTGAACCTGGCGATCTCAAAAGTGAAGCTGAAACTCTACACGGTGTCCTATCGCAAGATCTTTGAGGATGACAACCTTTCCGCGGCTTTCGGCGGCCAGATTTACTCGCTCGATTGGAACAGGGTTGGAAACATTTCCAACGGGCTCTATTACGCCGTGATTGAGGAATACAACGGTGGCTTTGCCTACCGGCAGGTGATCAAGATTCTGGTCCTCCGTTAAAAGGCGGTACCCCCTCTTTTCAGGCACACCCGATGTTTTGTCGGCCTATAGGGCGTGTTTTAACCTGGCCCGTTTCGATGAGGCCCATTCTTGAAAACCTTTCCCTCTCCAGCCTAAGATGCCTTCCTGAAAGGGGAGATCCCATGCCTGAATTGTTTTACGAAATCCAACGCCGCAAAACCCGTCCTGTGATGGTGGGGAAGGTCCAAGTCGGGGGCGATGCCCCTGTTTCCATACAATCCATGACCAATACCCACACCTACGACGTCCAAGAGACCCTGGACCAGATCAAGCGGCTCGAAGACGCGGGCTGCGAGATCATCCGGGTGACGGTGGAAAGCCAGCAATCCCTGAAGGTCCTGGACAAGATCAAGTCCAAGATGAACGTACCTTTGGTGGCCGACATCCATTTCGCCTATTCCATCGCCCTGGGGGCGGTGGATGCGGGGGCGGACAAGATCCGCATCAACCCCGGCAACATCGGGGGGATGGACCGGCTGGCCCAGGTGGTCGAAAAGTGCAAAAAACACCACGTGGCCATGAGGGTGGGGGTCAATTCCGGCTCCCTGGAAAAAGACCTGCTGGAAAAGCACGGGCACCCCACACCGGAAGCCATCGTGGAATCGGCCATGCGGCACATCCGCTTTATTGAATCCCTCGGCTACCACGATATGATCATCTCGGTGAAAAGTTCCCACGTACCCACCATGATCCAGTCCTACCGTCTCCTGGCCCAGCAGTGTGATTACCCCTTCCATGTCGGGGTGACCGAAGCGGGCACCAAGATGCAGGGTATCACCAAAAGCGCGGCGGGCATCGGGGCGGTCCTGGCCGACGGCATCGGTGACACCATCCGCGTCTCTCTTACGGCCGACCCGGTGGAAGAAGTGAAGGTGGCCACCCACCTCTTGCGTTCCATGGGTTACCGGAATGAAGGGGTAGATATCGTGGCCTGCCCGACCTGCGGCCGCTGCCATGTGGACTTGGAATCCATGGTGGACGCCGTGGAAACCGCCACCCTGACCATGAAGACTCCCATGCGCGTCGCGGTCATGGGCTGCGTGGTGAACGGCCTGGGCGAGGGGGCGGAGGCCGATTTAGGGATCTGTTCCGAGAAGGGCCATGGGGTCATTATCGAAAAGGGCGAGATCAAGACCCGGCTGAAAGAGGAGGAACTGGTGCCTCATTTGATCAGCGAGATCAGGAAAAAAGCGGCGGAGATGGAAAAAGCGAAGGCTTAAAGGCGTTTTAACCGCGAAGACGCGAAGAAAACCTTCAGATAATCCTTGATGAAACCCCTCCTTTGAAGAAAATGTTCTTTCGTAAGGCCACGGTTTACCGTGGCCTTACTTTTTACTCCGCGCTTTTTTGTAGGCTTCTAACGCCCATGTTTTCCTTCGCGGTATTCGCGTCTTCGCGGTGAAAGTCGTGGTTGTTAGACTTCAAAATCCATCCGTCCTTGGCGTCCTTGGCGTCTTGGCGGTGAATCATGAGGTTCTTTCATGCGAGTATCCCAAGCCTTGATTCCCACCGTGAAAGAAACGCCCGGCGAGGCGGAAATACCCTCCCACAAGCTGATGCTGCGGGCGGGGCTGATGCGCAAGGTCGCATCCGGCGTTTATGAGTACCTGCCCCTGGGATTCCGGTCCATCTTCAAGGCCTCCAATATCATCCGCGAGGAAATGGCCCGGGCCGGGGCTCAGGAAGTTTTGCTTCCCATCATGACCCCCGCCGAATTGTGGCAGGAAACCGGCCGTTGGCAGAAGTACGGCAAGGAACTGATGCGGGTCAAGGACCGCCACGAGCGGGATTTCGCCCTGGGACCCACCCACGAGGAGGTCATCACCGACCTGGTGCGCCGGGAACTCAAGAGCTACAAACAACTGCCCCAGAACCTTTTCCAAATCGCCACCAAGTTCAGGGACGAGGTCCGGCCCCGCTTCGGTGTCATGCGAAGCAGGGAATTTTTGATGAAGGACGGCTATTCCTTCGACGTGGATGATGCCGCCTCCGATGTCACCTATTGGAAGATGTACGAGGCCTATAAGCGCATCTTCAAGCGTTGCGGGCTGGAATTCACGCCCGTGGAGGCCGATTCGGGCCTGATTGGCGGCAGCTTTACCCATGAATTCATGGTCTTGGCCGAGAGCGGGGAAGCGGCCATCGCCTGGTGTCCGGCCTGCTCCTATTCGGCCAACATGGAAAAGGCAACGGGGGTTCCCACCCCCTCGCCGGTGGCCCAAGCCACTTCGCAAGCCGCTGTCGCGGTGGATACCCCCGGCAAATACACCGTGGAAGAAGTGGGGGCCCTTTTGAAACTGCCTCCCGCCCAGTTCATCAAGACGCTCATCTTCCTCGCGGATGGAAAGCCCGTGGCGGTCCTGGTGCGGGGCGACCACGACGTGAACGAGATCAAGGTGAAAAACGCACTGGGCGCCACCGAACTGGCCTTGGC
>CAWKIF010000165.1:0-6221 GCA_963849485.1 candidate division FCPU426 bacterium
CGCGAAAAGGATCAGGGTGAACACCAGGGCAAAACCGATCTTTTGGTAGATATCCTGAAACTTGACGGACACGGGTTTGCGGATCACGCCCTCCACCAGGCAAAGAACCACCTGGCCCCCGTCCACCACGCCCAGAAAGGGCAGGAGATTCATCAGGCAAAGGATAAGCGAGATGGTGGCCACCATGCTGATGAACTCGTCCCACCCCTCCGAGGCTTTCTGGTACATGACCCGCATGATGGAGATGGGCCCTCCAATGTTGTCCTTAAGGGATATCTTTCCCGTGACCATCTTTCCCAACAGGTCCAGGTACATGACCGAGAACCCGGCGGCCCTCTGCCACGCCCCCACGAAGGCCTCATCCACACCCACCTTTTGGATGTCGTATTTGCCCGAATCGAGCGGGGAAATGCCGATGGCCTTGTTTCGGCTCATACCGCTTTCAATCCGCTCAATGCTGAACTGGAGGGTTCGGTCCCCCCTGAGAATAACCAGGTTGACGGGATCGGAGGGTGCCGTATGAATATACGTAGGCCAGCTCGTTCCACTCCGAAACTTTTTGGCCATTCACGTTTAAAACCTTGTCGTTGTCCTTCAGCCCCGCTTTCCGGGCGGGCGTCATCAGGGCCACCGAGCCGATCACCGATGGGCTGTAGCTGTAAAAGCCGATCTCGGCGTTCGGGTTCTTCGAGGTATTCTTCAGGGTCAACTGGAGGGTTTTCCCGGCGCGATCGACCGTGAGGATGGCGGTGGAGCGGGGATCCTTGGAAAACCTTTCATAAACCGAGTCCAGGTCGGTATAGAGGTTCTTGATGTCCTTGCCGTCGGCCTTCAACAGGCGGTCCCCCTTTTGGAAACCGCACTGGTAGGCCAGGCTTTGGGGCTGGACAAAACCCAGGACGGGTTCTTCTACCGGCGTCTTGATGCCCATGAGGAGCAGAATGAAAAGGAACACAACCGCCGAGAAAAAATTCATGGCCGGGCCCGCCAGGAAAATCACCACCCTCTTCCACCAGGAGGCGTAGAGGAATTCGCCGGGCTCGGGGGTCTTTTCGTACATCTTCTCGGCGGACTCGCCGCTTAAATCCCCCCCCCTTGGGTTTGCAAAAGCCCCCCAAGGGTATGGCCCGCAGGGTGTAGAGGGTGGCCCCCCATTGCTTTTTGCCGAGGACGGGCCCGAACCCCAGGGCGAACTCCTCCACATCCACCCGAAAGAGGCGGCAGGCCAGGTAATGCCCCCCCTCATGGATGAAGATCATAAACCCCAGGGCGACGATCGCCTCAGCCCAATACAACAATCGGCATAACAACTCCTTATTCGCGCGTTGATGGAAACGGATTCAATCGGGATGGAAATTCCGGAAAACAGGTTCAATTCACCAGGGCCAGCTCACGGGCCCATCGGTCGGACTTCAATATAGCATCGAGGTTGGGGTTTGTCAGGGGACGGAATTTTTTCAGGGTTTTTTCAATGATTTTGGGGATATCCACGAAGCGGATTTCTTCTTTTAAAAACCGGGCCACGGCTACTTCGTTGGCCGCGTTCAAGACCGCCGGAAAGCCTTTTCCCTTTCTTTCCCGCCTCATAGGCCAAGTCCACGCAGGGGAATTTCGCGCCGGTCCGGCCGCTCAAAATGAAGCCTTTGGATCGCCGCCAGGTCCAGCCGGTTCACCGGGCTGAAGGAACGCCGGGGGTAGGTCAGGGCGTATTGGATCGGGATCTGCATATCGGTGGTTCCCAGTTGGGCCAGGACCGAGCCGTCAATATATTCCACCATCGAATGAATGATGGACTCCGGGTGTACCACGATGCCGATCTTTTCGTAGGGCATGTCGAAAAGGTAATGGGCCTCGATGACCTCCAGGCCCTTGTTCATCAAGGTGGCGGAGTCGATGGTGATCTTCGGCCCCATCCGCCAGGTCGGGTGGTGGAGAGCCTGCTGAAGGGTAATGCGGTGGAATTGCTTCCGGTCCAGTTTCCGGAAGGGACCGCCCGAGGCGGTCAAGAGAACCTGGTGCACTTCCTGGGGGTCGGGGCAGCCCTGCAGGCACTGGAACACCGCGCAATGCTCGCTATCCACCGGCAGGATCTTGGATCCGGACTTACGGGCGGCCTGGGTGACCACATCCCCTGCCATGACCATGGTTTCCTTATTGGCCAGGGCGATGTCCTTGCCTTTTCGGATGGCCTCCAGGGTGGGTTTCAAACCCGCCGCCCCCACAATGGCTGAAACGACCAGGTCGGCTCCCGATTCGGCGGCCACCGCCACCAGGCCCTCTTGTCCCGTTAAAATTTGGTAGCGGTTCCCTTGCAGAACTCTTGAGTTCCTCGAAGAACTTTTCATCCGAGATGGCGGCCAGTTTGGGCTTGAAAGCCTTGATCTGCCGGGCCAGTTCCTTGACATTGCGGTAGGCGGTGAGGCCCACCACTTGGAAGTGGGGTTTGAGCTTCTGGACCACTTGAAGGGTGGAAAGCCCGATGGAACCGGTGGAACCCAGGATGGCTATTTTTTTGAAGGGCACTTAATCCTCATGGTGATGGAAGTAGGGGCTTGGGGACAAGAAATCGGGTGGATTATATCACCGGATAACCCGATACCCATCGGTTCATTCCACCCCGCAGACAGTCAACGCCTGGAATAAAAAAAGGCGGTCAAATGACCGCCTTTTAATTCAAAACTTAACCCTAAAACTTATTTCTTATCTTTATCCACCGGTTCGTACTCAGCGTCCACGGCGCCATCCTTGGCTTTTTCTTCATCGGATTTGGGCGCGTCACCCGAAGCGTTGGGCCCGGCCGCCCCGGCTTGAGCGTTCTTTTCCTGGGCCGCCTTGTAGATGGCCTCCCCCAGCTTCATGGAGGCCTGGGCCAACTCCTCCGCAGCTTTCTTGAGCGCCTCGGCGTCATCGCCCGGGAGAACCTTCTTCAGGGCCTCGAGCTTTTCCTCGATGTCCTTCTTGATGGAGGCGTCTACTTTGTCCCCATGCTCCTTCAGGTCCTTCTCGATCTGGTAGGCCAGGGAGTCGGCGTGGTTCTTGATTTCGATCTTTTCCTTTTTCTTCTTGTCTTCCTCGGCGTGCAGTTCGGCGTCCTTCTGCATTTTCTTGATCTCATCTTCCGACAAGCCGGAAGAAGGCGTGATGCGGATGGACTGCTCTTTGCCCGTGCCCAGGTCCTTGGCGGCGACGTGCAGGATGCCGTTGGCATCGATGTTGAAGGTCACCTCGATCTGGGGGACGCCCCGCGGGGCGGGGGGGATGCCCACCAGGTCGAAACGGCCCAGGGTGCGGTTGTCCGAGGCCATTTCCCTCTCGCCCTGGAGCACGTGGATGGAAACCGTGCTTTGGCTGTCGGAGGCTGTGGAGAAAACCTGGCTCTTCTTGGCCGGGATGGTGGTATTGCGCTCGATCACCTTGGTCATGATGCTTCCCAGGGTCTCCACTCCCAGGGAAAGGGGCGTCACGTCCAGGAGCAGCACGTCCTTGACTTCCCCCTTCAAGACCCCGCCCTGGATGGCGGCTCCCACGGCCACCACCTCATCCGGGTTCACGCCCTTGTGGGGCTCCTTCTTGAAGAAATCCTTCACGGTCTTCACGACCAGGGGCATGCGGGTCATGCCGCCCACCAGCACGACCTCATGGATCTCCTCCACGGTTAAGCCCGCGTCCTTCAGGGCCTTGCCGCAGGGTTCCAGGGTCTTGTCGACCATGTCCCCCACCAGTTGTTCCAGTTTGGAACGGGTCAGCTTGATGTTCAAATGCTTGGGACCCGATGCGTCGGCCGTAATGAAGGGCAGGTTGATGTCGGTTTCTTGGGTGGTGGAAAGGTCGATCTTGGCCTTTTCCGCGGCTTCCTTGAGGCGTTGGAGGGCCATGCGGTCGTTCTTCAGGTCGACCCCCGTGTCCTTCTTGAACTCCTCGGCGAGCCATTGGATGATTCGCTGGTCGAAATCGTCACCGCCCAGGTGGGTGTCCCCGTTGGTGGATTTCACCTCGAAAACCCCGTCCCCCAGTTCGAGGATGGAGATGTCAAAAGTTCCCCCGCCCAGGTCGTACACGGCGATCTTCTCGTTTTTCTTATCCTTGTCCAACCCGTAGGCCAGGGCCGCTGCGGTGGGCTCGTTAATGATGCGCAAGACCTCGAGGCCCGCGATCTTGCCCGCGTCCTTGGTGGCCTGGCGCTGGGCGTCATTGAAATAAGCCGGGACGGTGATGACCGCCTCGGAAATCGTGGTGCCCAGGTAGGCTTCGGCGTCCGCCTTGAGCTTTTGCAGGATCATGGCGGAAATCTCGGGGGGCGAGAATTCCTTGTCGTCGATCTTGACCCGGACGTCGCCGTTGGAGGATTCCTTCAGGCCGTAAGGCACCAGCTTGCGGTCCATTTCCACTTCCTGGTCATGGAGCTTGCGCCCCATGAAACGCTTGATGGAGAAAACCGTGTTGGTGGGGTTGGTGATGGCCTGGTTCTTGGCCACCCGGCCCACCAGCCTCTCGCCGGATTTGGAAAAACCCACCACCGAGGGGGTCGTTCGCGCGCCCTCCGCGTTGGCGATGACCTTGGGCTCTCCGCCCTCCATGATCGCCATGCAGGAATTGGTCGTTCCCAGATCGATGCCCAGGACTTTGTTCGTTGCCATTTTCGTTACTCCTCTAAATTCAGTTAGCAGTCGCAGTTTGCAGTCGATGCCATCATTAAGGTATGACTTTCCTGTCGACTTCGAACTGTCAACTGTCGACTGTCTTTTGGTTCTTGGCGATCTTCACCAAGCGCCGCCCGAAGCACCCGGTCGTGGATCACGTAACCGCTTTGCAGTTCCTCCAGCACCGTCTCATCCGGAACCTGGTCCGTTGGCTTCCTGGAACAGGACCTGGTGGAAACCGGGGATCGAATTTTTCCCCCATGGCCTGCATCTTCTTGATTCCGTGCTTTTCCAGCAGGGCGTAAAACTGCTTCAGGGTCAGTTCCACCCCCTGTTTGAGGCTCAGGAGACCCTTGTCCTGGTCGTCCACGGGAAGGGCCGACAGGGCCCTTTCCAGGTTGTCCCCCACCACCAGGAAATCCTTCATCAGTTCCGCTGCGATGAATTTACGATTCTCTTCCTGTTCCTTCAAGGTGCGTTTCTTGTAATTATCGAAATCCGCCGCGAGCCACAGGTAATTATCCTTCATCTCGTCGTGCTTCTTCTTCCACTCCTCCGCCAGGGGTTCGCCGGTGGTGTCCCCTTCCAGCCGGGGGGAAGTTTTTGCCGGGGCCGCGGGGGCGTCTTCCTCTTTTTCCGCCGAGCTGGAAAGGATTTCCACCTCGGGTTCGTTCTCGTCAGCGTTCAAGGGAATCATCTCTTAACTCTCCAATCGAATAAGATTTTCCCGCAGGGCCATCGCCAAATGGCTGACAAGGGAAACGACACGGTCGTAATCCATCCGGGTGGGGCCCAGCACGCCCAGGGAACCGACCACCCGCCCCTCCCAGGCAAAGGGGATCTTTACGATTGAAAAATCCCTCATGCGAAATTTCTTGTATTTCCGGCCCGATCTGGATGGCCAAAGGCCTGGTTCGGAAAACCCGCTCATGAGCCGGGCCAGCAGGGCCTTTTGCTCTACAATTTTTAAGAGACACTCCATCTTCCCGGCGTTCTGGAATTCGGGCTGTTCGCCCAGTTGGACGGCGCCTTCCATCTGGACTTGTTTTCCGAAATCGAGCGCCTCGTCGATCAGTCGCAAGGTGGATTCCACGATCGAAAGCCGGGTTTTTTTGACCGTCTCGGCCTCTTTCATCAGCATGGACCTCAGGTCCGTCAGGCTTTTCCCCGCGAAGCGCGAATTTAATAGGTGGGTGATCTGTGTGATTTCCTTAAGGCTGACGGCGGTGTCGAGACGGACGAGTTCCTCCTTCACCAATCCGTGATCCAGCACCAGGATGACCATGAGTTTTCGGGCGTCGATAGGCACCAGTTTGAAATGGTCGAGCGAGACATCCTCCGGCACGTGGAAGAATGCCAGGCTGCCGAGCCGGGTCATGGCCGAAAGGATCTGGGCCGTGTGGCGGATGACGGTTTCCACTTCCGCCCGGGTCACCTGGTATTGCCGCTCGATCTGGCGTTTTTCCTCCAGATTCAATCTCTTGGCCTGCATGAGTTTATCGACATAGAGTCGGTAGGCGGCGGGAAGGGGGACCCGGCCGGCGGAAGTGTGAGGATGGGTTAAATAACCCAGCAATACAT
>CAWKIF010000166.1:0-12899 GCA_963849485.1 candidate division FCPU426 bacterium
CTTTACTTGATATTGGATACGGAAACATGGGGGTCAGCAACCTGTTAAAGAATCTCCGTCTGGACTCCGGTCACTTGCAGGTCCCCTTCCCTTTCCAGTAAATCCAAAATCTTCGACAAGGTGGAATCGGCGTGGGCTCGGTCGGTATTGACCGTCACGACCGCCAAAACGGATTTCTGCCAAAGATCTTGGTGTTCCACCTCGGCCACCGAGACGTTGAACTGGGCCTCAAGCGGTCGGTCACGCTTCGAAGGGTCCTCCGTTTCGTCTTGAGGGACCCGCTTTCTGGATAGTGGAGTTCCACACTTATTAGCCCAATCACCATGCTTCCCAACCAGAACCAGTTTTTAGTGATGTCATTTTTATAAGGGGGGAGTTGTGAAAGGCCTATCCTGTTTTAACTGGAAACTGGGAACTTAAACTTGTTCGAGGTTATTCCAGCTTGCCCGCGACCGCTTCCAGGGCATAGGCTTCCAGTTGGTCGCCCACCTGTACATCCTCGAAGCCCTCGATGCCGATTCCGCATTCAAAACTGTTGTTGACTTCCTTGACGTCGTCCTTGAAGCGCTTGAGGGAACTCACCGCGCCTTCGAAAACCATTTCCTCGCCGCGAAGGACACGCATCTTGGCCTTGTTGGTGATCTTGCCAGACTGGACACCATGCAACCCGCGATGGCGCCCTTGGGGGTGTTGAAAACCTGGCGTACCTCGGCGCGGCCCAGGGCCACCTGGCGGTAGGTGGGCTCCAGCAGGCCTTCCATGGCCTTGCGCACGTCCTCCACCGCGTCGTAGATGATCTTGTAGATGCGGACGTCCACATCTTCTTTCTCGGCGGTTTCCTTGGCGGTGGAGTCGACCTTGACGTTGAAGCCCACGATGATGGCGTTCGAGGCCGAAGCCAGCAGCACGTCCGAGTTGACGATATTGCCCGCGCCGCTGCGGATGACCCGCAGGGCCACCTTCTCGGTGGAAAGCTTCTCAAGGGAGGAGGTCAGGGCCTCCACGGAACCCTGCACGTCGCCCTTCACGATGACCTTGAGTTCCTTGATCTGCCCTTCCTTGATCTGCTCGAAGAGATTGTCCAAGGTGATGTGTTTCATGGCGCCCACCAGGCGGTTGTCCTTCTGGGCCTCGGTTCGGCGGGAAGAAATCTCGCGAGCGACCTTGGGGTCGGTCACCACGTAAAAGACGTCGCCGGCGCGGGGCACGTCGGAAAGACCCAGAACTTCCACGGGCATGGTGGGCCCGGCGGCCTTCACCGGTTTGCCCAGGTCGTCGTGCATGGCCTTGACGCGGCCGTAGGTATTGCCCGCCAAAAGGTTGTCCCCGACTTTCAGGGTTCCCTTTTCCACCAAGCAGGGTGGCGACCGGGCCGCGGCCCTTGTCCAACCGGGCTTCCAGCACCACGCCTTTGGCGGCGCGGTGGGGATTGGCCTTGAGTTCCAGGACTTCGGCCTGGAGCAGGATCATTTCCAGAAGTTTTTCCAGGTTCAGGCGTTTCTTGGCGGACACCTCGACGAAGATGGTGGTGCCGCCCCATTCCTCGGGCTGCAGGCCCCGCTCGGCCAACTGGGTCTTCACCCGGTCCGGGATTGGCTTCGGGCTTGTCGATCTTGTTCAAGGCCACCAGGATGGGCACCTTG
This sequence comes from candidate division FCPU426 bacterium, assembly GCA_963849485.1. Lineage (GTDB taxonomy): Bacteria > Oederibacteriota > Muellerivitia > Muellerivitales > Muellerivitaceae > CAVTWJ01. The sequence continues at coordinate 1,644 of CAWKIF010000166.1, forward strand.
GCTTCCTTGGCGTGGTCGATGGCTTCCAGGGTTTGGGGCATGACGCCGTCGTCCGCCGCCACCACCAGGACCACGATATCGGTGGCCTTGGCCCCGCGGGCGCGCATGAGCGTAAAGGCCTCGTGGCCCGGCGTGTCCAGGAAGGTGATGGTACCCTTCTCTTGCTTGACCTGGTAAGCGCCGATATGCTGGGTGATGCCGCCCGCTTCGCCTTCCGCCACCTTGGTTTTTCGGATGGCGTCCAGGAGCAGGGTTTTCCCATGGTCGACATGGCCCATGATGGTCACCACCGGGGAGCGGGGCAGAAGGTCTTTCGGGTCGTCCGGCGTGTCCTCGAACATCTCGGCGCCGTAGAGGGGCACCACTTCCACGACCGCGTCGTGGGCGGAGGCCAGGGTCTCAGCCACCGCCATGTCCAGGCGCTGGTTGATGGTGGCCAGGATCTTAAGATCCAAGCATTTCCTTGATAAGCACCCCGGCCTTGACGTTGAGTTTCTGGGCCAATTCGGCGACGGTGATACCCTCGGTGACCTTGATCTTGGTGAGGACCTTCGGGGCGGACCCGTCTTCCGACTGGGGCTTTTCCTCGACGGGCTCGTTCTTGACCGACAGCGCCGCGGCTGACTTGGGGCGTCCCGCCGCCAAACCATGGCCGCCCTTGGCTGATGGGGCTTGGGCCCGGTTTTCTTGGCCGCCGGTTGGGCGGGGCGGTAAGCCGGAGCACCCGGCCGTGGCGCGCCAGGCTTGCTGGGGGCCAGGGTCGGATAGGTGGCGGTGGCCCCCAAGGAGGCTGGCGACGGGGAGGGGCTTTTGGTCAGGGGTTTCACGGCACTGGGAGCGGCGGAGCGGGGGGTCTTGGCGGCGGGCGCGGAAGGGGCGGCGGTCCCGGAAGGAGCGGCGGCTTGCAAGTCGGCCAACCCCAGGTCCCGGCGGATTTCCGACTGGACCTTATCGTCCACCAGCGTCAACTGGCTGGGAATGTTGAACCCCAGTTTCTTGCAGCGGTCGAGGATCTCCTTGCTGGGGAGCCCCAGTTCCTTCGCGAATTCGAAAATACGTTTGGCCATGAGCGGTTAAATTCCTTCCGTTTCAACGCCGGGTTCCGCCGGCAGGGCGACTTCCGGGGAGGGGGGAATCACGGGCAGCCCGTCCGTTCCCTTGGACAGCTCGACCGCCTCGGGAGGCGCCGCGGACTCAACCGAGCCTTCGTCAATCTCGTCGGGGGGCGCGCCGGATTTTTCCTCGTCCGTCTGTCCCGCTGCGCCGGCCGAGGGAGCCTCGACCTTGGCCTCCGCGATTTCCACGGCGGTCTGTTCGGAAACCTCCTGAAAGTGGGCGTCCATGCGGGCCCGTTCTTCCTGGGCGTGCTGTTCCTCATTCTTGATGTCGATCTTGATGCCGGTCAGCCGGGCGGCCAGGCGGGCGTTCTGCCCCTTCTTGCCGATGGCGAGGGAAAGCTGGTCGTTGGGCACGATGACCTCGGCTGAGGGGATCTCGGTGTCGGCGTGCAGGACGATGCGGGCGATGCGGGCCGGGGACAGGGCCTTGGCCAGGTAGGTGCTGGGTTCCTCGTCCCATGGAACGATGTCGACTTTTTCGCCGCGGATCTCGTCCACGATGTTCTGGACTCGGATGCCCTTGACGCCCACGCAGGCTCCCACGGGGTCGATGCGGTCGTCGCTGACCACGCGCACCGAGATCTTGGTGCGGGCGCCGGCTTCCCGGGCCACGCTCTCGATCTTCACCGAGCCCTCGTAAATCTCGGGGACTTCCAACTCGAAAAGTTTGCGCACCAGATTGGGATGGGCGCGGGAAACGATGATGGCGGGCCCCTTCAGGGTCTTGCGCACCTCGATGACGAGAAACTTCATGCGCTCGCCCGTGGAATAACGCTCGCGGGGCACCTGTTCCTTGGCGGGCATCAGGGCCTCGGTATCCCCCAGGGAAATGATGACGTTGCGCCCCTCGTAGCGGAGCACGCTTCCCGTAATGAGGTCGCCCTCTTTTTCCTTGAACTGGTCGTATACGCTCTGGCGCTCGGCGTCCTGCACCCGCTGAACGATGACCTGTTTGGCGGTCTGGGCGGCGATGCGGCCGAACTGCTCGGGGGGAATGCGGATCTTGAGGACCCCCTCCAGCTCGGCGTCCTTGTCGATCTTGCGGGCCTCTTCCAGGGTGATCTGGAGGTTCGGGTCCTCCACCTTCTGGACCACTTCCTTCAGGTAAAAGGCGCGGAACTCGTAGTCGGTCTCGTCGAACTCCACTTCCACTTCCTGGCCCACGCCGAAAATCTTCTTGGCGGCCGAGGACAAAGCGGCCTGGATCGCCTCGACAAGCTGTTTCTTGTCGATGCGCTTGGTATGTTCGATTTGGCTCATGACTAAAGCCAGCTCGTTGCTCATAACAAAATCCCCTGAAAGTCGTTATTTAAGTTTTGAGTGCTTAGTTTTTAGCTTCTTCAACTTAAACCTAAGGACTTAAAACTTAATCAAATCTCAACTACCAATCTCGCCGTTTTGATGGATGCGATCGGCACCCTCAGGAGCCGCTCCTTCCCCACCCGGACCAGAACCTGGTCCTGTTCCACCCCGCTCAACCGCCCCTCGAAGCTCACCGTCCCCTCCAGGGGCTGGGACAAGGTCATCCGGGCCAACCGGCCCTCGAACCTCGCGTAATCCCCCGCGTGGCGGAGGGGCCGGTCCAACCCCGGCGAGGAGACCTCCAGCAGATAGGCCCCTTCCCAGGCATCCAGCTCATCCAGGCGCTTTTCCAACTCCCGGCTGACGGATTCGCAATCTTGCAACCCAACCTTGCCGCTGAGCTTGTCCAAAACCACCGAAAGGACCCTTTTGCCGCCCTGGGATCGGACTTCCAGGTCGAAAAGCTCAAGAAAGTGGTCTTTGACAACCTCTTCCGCCAGGCTTCGAATTTGGCTCCATTTCAACGGATCCGCCAAACCCACGGGTCACCTCGTCCATAAACAACGAACGGCCTTGCGGCCGTTGGTTTCTAAAAAAATAAGGCGTTTTCCCATAAATTTAGAAAAAAAAAGTGGGCCTTCAAAGGCCCACTTTTATGGGGGTTAGCCTTAAATTGCGTAGTTGTTTTATCAAAATCAAGGGGTTTAAGCAAGGAGAAAGGGCCCACCCAAAAAGACAATATTTACCGCCAAGACGCCAAGGACGCCAAGAACTACTAAGGTAATAAAGGTTTAAAATCCTTTACCCTGATTGTTTTTGCTTTTCTTGGCGAACTTGGCCATCGACACTTCGGTTGTGGGCCGAAGTGTTTGGCGGTGAAATAGGTTTTGTTACAGATTCTAAGTTTGGATTTGATTTAAAAAAGTGAAACCTGCTTGGAATCTGGCAAATCCTTCAGGCAGCCATGACCCTTGAGGATCTCCACCACGTTTTTATTGACCCCGCACCGCTCTTGGATCTCCTCGATGGAACTGAAGGGGCTTTTAACCCTTTCCTCCAGGATGAAATCGGCGGCGGTCTCCCCCAAGCCCGGCAAGCCGATCAAGGGTGGGCGTAGCATCTTCTCCCCCTGGCTTTCCTCAATCGAGAATTGGCGCGCCTGGGATTTATAAAGGTCCACCGGCAGGAACCGGAAACCCCGGGCGTACATCTCCTCCGCCACATCCAGCACCGAAGCCTCGTCCAGTTCCTTGTTCGTTGGCTTCTCGATGGTGCGGATCAGCTTGATGCGGTCCCGCACCCGGCCCAACCCGTCGCAGGCTACAGTCGCGTCAAAGCCGAAGGCCTTGTTGGTGAAATAATCGGCGTAAAAGGCCAGGGGATGGTGGGCCTTAAACCAGGCGATGCGGAAACTCATGATGCAATAGGCCACCGCGTGGGCCTTGGGGAAGATGTATTTAATTTTCTTGCAGCTTTCAATGTACCAGCCGGGCGCCTTGGCCGCGGCCATGGCCTGCTCATACTCGGGTTTGAGGCCCTTCCCCTTGCGCACGTCCTCCATGACCTTGAAGGCCAGGGCCGAATCCATGCCCCGTGCCATCAGGTCGTTGAGCATGTCGTCGCGGGTGGAGATGACCGTCGAGAGGGTGGCGGTCCCTTTTTTGATCAGGTCCTGGGCGTTGCCCAGCCACACGTCAGTCCCGTGGGCCAAACCGGAAAGCCGCACCAGATGCTCGAAACGGGTGGGCAGGGTGTCCTTCAACATGTCCATGGCGAAACTGGTGCCGAACTCGGGCACGCCCAGGGTGCCCAGGTCCTTGTCGATCTTATCCTTCAGCCCCAGGGCCTTCACGCCCGAGAAGAGGCTCATGGTCTTCTCATCATTTAACGGAATCCCCAGGGCCGAGATGCCGGTCAGGTTTTCCAAACGCTTCAGGCTGGTCGGGTTGTCATGGCCCAGGATGTCGAGCTTCACCAGGCAATCGTGCATGCTCCGGAAGTCGAAGTGGGTGGTGATCACGTCCCCGTCTTTGTTATCGGCGGGGTACTGCACGGGGCAGACGTCGGTGATTTCCATGTTCTTGGGCAGGATGATGATGCCGCCCGGGTGCTGGCCCGTGGTCTTGGAGACCCCGGAACAGCCCTTGACCATGCGGTTCAGTTCCGCGTTGCGGGCCGTCTTGCCCGCCTGCTCGAAATATTTCTTCACGAAGCCGAAGGCGATCTTGTCCTGCACGGCCGAGATGGTGCCCGCGCGGAAGCAGAAATCTTTCCCAAAAAGTTCTTCCACGTATTTGTGGGCCACGTGCTGGTACTCGCCCGAGAAGTTCAGGTCGATATCGGGCATCTTGTCGCCCTTGAAGCCCATGAAGACCTCGAAGGCGATGGAGAACCCGTCCCGGTCCATGGGCTGGGCGCACTTCGGGCAATCCTTGGTCGGCAGGTCCACGCCCGCCGTGGAGGCCGGGTTGGGGGGGAACTCGTGGTGGTGCCCCGTGCCGCAGCGGTAATGGGGCGGCAGGGGGTTCACCTCGGTGATGCCGGTCAGGAAGGCCACGAAGGAACTTCCCACGCTTCCCCGGCTTCCCACGATGTACCCGTCGGAGAGGGATTTTTTCACCAGCTTCATCGCGATCACGTAGAGGGTGGAGAACTTGTTGTTGATGATCGAGTCCAGTTCTTTCTGGAGCCTTTTTCCGATCATCTCGGGCAGGGGGTTCCCATAAAGCTCCAGGGCCTTTTGGGTGGCGATTTTGCGCAGTTCCCCGTCCGCTTCCTCCCAGATGGGTGAAAGGGTCTCGGTGGGCAGGGGTTTGACGTTCTCGATCATGGCGGCGATCTTGCGGGGGTTGGTCACCACCAGCTCATGGGCCGTCTCCTCGCCGAAATAAGCGAAATCCTGTTTCAACTCGTCGGTGGTCTTGAAATACAAGGGGGCCTGGCGCTCCAGGCCGTAGCCCATGCCCGCCTGCAGGATCTTGCGGTACACGTCGTCCTTCGGGTCGATGAAGTGGGAATCTCCGGTGGCCACCACGGGTTTGCCCAGCTTTTTCCCCACCTCAAAGAGGGCGCGGGTATGGTCCTGCAATTCTTCCATGCTCTTGACCATGCCGTCCTGGAGCATGAACTCGTTGTTGGCGCAAGGCTGAATCTCGATGTAGTCATAGAATTGGGCCACTTCCTCCAGGGGTTTGGACTTGTTCAACAGGTGCTGCCAAACCTCCCCCTGCTCGCAGGCGGAACCCAGGATCAGGCCCTCCCGGTGGTTTTGAAGCAATTCCCGGGGGATCAGGGGCCTCTTGTAGAAGTATTTCATGTGGCTCTCGGAAACCAGCTTATAGAGGTTTTTGAGCCCGACCTTGTTCTGCACCAAAAGGATGATGTGGTAAATGGGCATGCCCTTTTCCTTGCGGAACTCGTCCACCAGGTAGCCTTCCATGCCTAGTATCAATTTGATCTTCTTGCCTTCTTCCGCCCCCTTGTTGTGTTTATCCACCGCGGTCATGGCGTCGGGGTAGGCCTGAACCACCCCGTGGTCGGTGATGGCGATGGCGGGGTGGCCCCATTTCGCGGCGGTTTCGATCAGCCGGTCGATCTTGGAAAGCCCGTCCATGCGGCTCATCTGGGTGTGGCAATGCAGTTCCACCCGCTTCTCGGGCGCCCGGTCCATGCGGGTTTCGGGAGCTGGAATCTTTGTGATATCACGGGCATTCAGTATCAGTTCGTTCGCGTCCCGGCTATCGAAGCGCAGGTCGCCCCGCACCTTCAGCCAATCCCTCTCTTTGATGCCGCCCTTGAACTTACCGTCATTCTCGTGAAAGAAAAGGACATCGAGGGAGTCGGAATAGTCGGTCAGGGTCATCTTGACCATGTGCCTGCCGCTTCGGGTCTGGCGCTGGTCGTACTGGATCACCTCGCCCTGGGCCACGAAACCCTTCATTTCATCCGTCACCGCGAGGGGTTGGTTGGGTTCGGTCACCTTGCGCCCGTAAAGCACTACGCTTTGGGGCGCGGCGGGGGCGGCGAAGTCGGAGGGTTTTTCTTCAACCGCCAAGGCGGCCTTGGGCACGATGTCGGGGTTAATGGAAAGTTCGATGGGGCCCTTATAACCGCAGCGTTCGTTCAACAGGTCGGCTAGGATTTTCATGCATTGCTTGCGGTCCATTTGGCCGCGCGCCACTTCGTGGGGCACCTGGAAGGAGAGGGTGTTTTCCCCGGCCTCCATGCGGTAGTGGGTAAACCAGCCTTCCGCCACGTCCGACTCTTCCATCAGGCAGAACATCAGGTCTTTCTCGTGGGCCAGCAGGTATTCGGCCAGTGAAATTTCCGGTTTCGAATAATGAACATCCAAGACCACCCGCTGAACCCCGGGCATGCTTTCCTTCAGATGCTGGTTGACCAGGGCGTAGGTCGCCACAGGGATGCTGGATAGCATCTTGACGCGCAGGACAATGAGGAACTTTTCAGGATAGACCTGCACTCCGATAAGTTCAGATTCGAGAAGGCGTTCTTTCTCGAAACATTGAAGGGGAATTTGTTGGAGAAGGTCGTAAAAAGGCGATTGGGCGACTTCGGTTTCTACTTCGGCGGAGGAGGGACTGCTCACGGGTGTCATCCTGCCTCCAACTTCGGTTTTCAGGGAAGGAGTGTTAGTGCTTGGGGCCTGTTCTTTCGGAATATACAACCTGTAGAAAAGATGTCAATAATTTTAAATTGTGGCCGGATTGTCAGAGAAAAAAGGGATTTAAAAAATCAACCCAAAGAAAAAATATATTTTTGGATCATGAAGGCCTCAGTGGATAACTATCCCTTTTCCTATCCGGCGGTGCGCCGAGTTCGAAATTTTCCAGGTCCGGCGACAGGTCGGCCAAGAAGACCTAGGCTTACGACCGGGGAGGAGTTTTAAGGGCGAATCGTCCTCACATTGGAAAAGTTTAATTGTGACGGGGAATAGATGTTAAGACAGTAGTGGGATTTCTTTTTTTCACCCCGCATACTTATTTGACATTTAAATAAAAAGGTTTATTAATTTCTGTTGGATCTAGACCCATTTTCTTAACGTGTTCATATAATTCCATGGCCTCTTTTCTTTTATTTTGTTTGAATAAGGTTACAATCCAATCACTCAAAGCATAAATATTCCGAGGTTGAATTTCTGTTGCTTTTTTAAAATTTTTTATTGCTGCCGAATATTGTTTTTCATTTTTTCGAGCATCCCCCAAAAGCCAATAGGAATCTGAATCATCAGGATTAAGTTCTATTGCTTTTATTAATGCCCTTTCTGCTTTCGAATACTCCTCATTTAACAAAAGTGCGTGCCCCCATTCGAAATAAGCAAAAAAACTATTCGGGTTACTGTCTATACATTTTTTATAGTTCGTAATTGCTTCCTCAAATTTGGCATGGGCATCTTTTTTGTTGCCGTTATTCACAAATTGTCCACCCCAAGCACATAATGAATTACCAATATTGATATAAATATTTGGTTGATCGGGATTAAGAGCGAGAGATGTTTTGGATTTTTCTATCGCTTCCTGAAACTTATTTTCTTGAAAAAGAGCACCTCCCCAATTGGCATAAGCGTCAAATCTGCCCGGATCAATTTCTATGACTTTTTTAAATTTAGAGATTGCTTCATCGTAATTATTTTGTGCAAGTGAAACTAAACCCCAACCCAAGTAAGCATAAGCGTTATTGGGGTTAATACTTATCGCCTGTTGGAAAACATTTATCGCTTCTGAAGATTTGCCTTGAAGAAAATAAACCATTCCCAAGTGATGATAAGCGTAACCATTATTATTAATAGAAATTGCCTGGTTGAATAATGTTATAGCCTGTTCATAATTATTATTATCAGCTTCTAAAAAACCCCAATTAACATATATATCACTTAACTCTGGTTTAAGTTTAGCTGCTTTTTGAAAATGTGAAATGGCCTGTGCCGTTTCCCCTAAATGGGCCAAAATATTACCACTATTAAATTCTGCGATTGCATCATCAGATTCATATGCACCTAACTCTGCAATTATGGAAACGGCGGCATCTTCGACCAGTCTTTCCATTGAATCGTTTTGTGATAAATCAATTCCCATTGGATAAGAGTCAGTTCTTTCTAAAGTTATATGGAGATTAAAGTTTTTGTTGTTCTCATAATTTTTAATACATTGAATTGTAATTAATGTTTTTTTAGAAAAACTATAAGAAATCCAATTTAATAAATCGGATAGTTCGAAGTGTGCATATTTTACATTAATGGAAAGTGGCGGAGCTGTTGGGCTAGTTATAGGGTTTAAAGTGTGAAAATTTAATTTTTCATAATTTTCAGTGATAGTAAGTGAGGGAGTGTCTAAATGGGACTCAAATAATTTATTTGCGGCCCATGAAGTCCCAATGCGAAAAGTGTAACGATTAATATCATCAATTATCATTTTTGAAATACCATCTTTCGTGAAACCAATATTCTTTAATTCTTCGGGAATATCTAATGTTTCCACAATATATGTGGGTTTTTCACACTTGAGAGAAAGGAGCAAAAATGCCGAACTCCATGTTAGAAGTGAAATCACAAAAATAAAAATCAGATTTTTTTTGTTATTTCGGCGAAAATTATTTTGTGAGTTTTTTTCAGAATGAATTGAAGGATCCGTTTTATTAATGTTAAGTTCATTTTCTTCCAACTCTTCTGAAAAGAAGCTTTGAAAAATCAATCCCAAACAGATCAAAAGAAAAATGTAAAAATAAATAAGACTGTTGGTCATCATCAACCTGAAAATGAACCAAATTAATGAGCTGAAAAAACTGAAAATAATTGGGTGTTTTTTAATCAAGGAAAACAACTTTTTAAACTTATCGAAAACTTTTAGAGACATGAGAAATTCCGAAGTTAAGTTTTGGTATTAGAAGATGGCCAAATTTTTTTGTTGCAAATTCCATTTTAGGCTACGAACAATATTTCACGGGAATATAAGCGATGTGCGTTTCCATGGAATCATTGAAAATTAATTCCTTCCCCAATCGGGCCAGAGATATTGAACTGCCCCTCAAAAACTAATCCACCTGAGAAGTTATAATACCTCGAAATGTGGACTGAAAAAAAGGGACTTTATGGCTATATGCGAGAGTGTCGGAAAACCTTCATTGAATCTCTACGAATACGCGAACAACAACCCTCTTAGATTTACCGATGTTCTCGGTTTATGTGCTAATAGTTCATCAGGCGGTTTACAAAACTTTGTAGTGCCATCAAATTCCCAATTTATCGATTACAACGCACCAGGCGAGACACCCGATCCAGCTAGTCAGGGAGTCTATGTCGGTGCTGATATCAGTTTATTGGGCGTAAATGCATCCCATGAATTAATTGGAAGCAATACTGTGCCGGATCAAACAAGTTTAGTGCCACAAGTGTATGGTGGAGATGTTTTTCTTCACGTTGGTTTTAATAACTCGGCAATGTTTGGGAGTATGAGTCAAGTGGTAGGATCCTTTGGTATTGCAATTGGGAAACGCGGAGGATTTGTTGTTGATCCAAATGGGGCGTCATTAGGTATCGGTTTTGGCTGGCCCCCACTACCAATTAGTTATTCAATAAATCCAAATGTTTTTAACCAATGAGGTGCTGTTGACCGTTAATAAATTAAGGGAGGTGTGTTTCCTATGATGGGGCTAAATGATCACGATACAAATTTTATTATCGGCGGCCTAATTGGTATTTTTTTAGGAATTTTGGGATTTATTTTTGCCCGGGCGCTTGCTGTTTTCAATCTTAAGCCTTCTCCATTTCTTCCTAAAGACCGCAATGAAAAAATGATAAAGATGTATACGATTTATACGAAAATAGTTGCGTTACTCATCGTCATATTTTGTATTTATGAAATTTTAGTACTTTTAAAAAAAGCTATACATTAGTGGAGTTTTAAAGGGGTCTATTCTGAGAAATCGATAGGGGGTGTAAATGCTCAAAGCGACGGGAAATCAGGGAAGCTTTTACGATGCGGATTACGTCTGGGAGCAGTTGATCCCGAAGGATAGCTTCTACCGCAAATTCAGGGAAATGGTTACGCCATTGATCAATGAGGCTGACCTGGATGGTATGTATTGCGGTGACAACGGACGCCCCCCTATTTCCCCTTCCCTTTTGGCCTTAGCGACGATACTTCAATTTTATAGGGGGTTTTCCGACAGGGAGATGGAAACGGCCTGCATGTTCGATATCCAGATCAAGTACGCCCTTGGGCTAAGGTTGGATGAAAGACCCTTCGACCATTCCTCCTTGGGTGATTTCAGAGAGCGTCTTCTTCAAAACAGCCGTGAAAAAGAGATTTTCGACACGATTCTTGAACATCTGATCAAGCAGGGGTTGGTCAAGAAAGATGAAATTCAACGCATTGACGCCACCCATGTCCTAGCCGACCTTCCCATTCCCACCATGGTGACTTTGGTGAAGAAAGGGATATTCGAGATTCTCAAGCCCTTGAGCAAGAACAAAGAAATATATGAAGCGTTGGGTAAGGCCGTTGACTTACGCGAATACAGCAAGGAAAAGGTCAACGATGAATGCCCTGGAAGAATGGACCTGGAAAAAAGAAAGCGCAAGCTGGTGGAAGTGGTTGGTGATGCCCACAAGGTGCTAGTGAAAATAGGGGCCAGGCCAACATTTAACACTTATCAATCTTTTGAGCAAACGCTTTGTCCTCCATCACCCGCTTATTTATGGCCTAGCATCGATTCCCCACAACGCTCGACCCGACTCCCATTTGGACATCTTTCGCCTTAGAACTCATTCCTGCCTTCTTTTTTTAATAAGAATATTGCCACATCAAAGTGTTATATGTTC
>CAWKIF010000167.1:0-10538 GCA_963849485.1 candidate division FCPU426 bacterium
CGCCTACCGGCGCCAGTACGGGGTGCGCTACATCGCCGTGATGCCGACCAACCTCTACGGCCCCAACGACAATTACAACCTCCAGGACGCCCACGTGTTGCCGGCCCTGATGCGCAAGTTCCACGAGGCGAAGCAGAAAAACAGCCCCACGGTCGTCATGTGGGGAACCGGCACCCCGAAACGGGAGTTTCTCCACGCCGACGACCTGGCGGACGCCTGCCTTCATATCCTGCTCAATTACCAGGGCACCGACATGCTCAATATCGGATGCGGGGAGGACCTGACCATCCGCGAGCTGGCCGGGAAGATCGCCAAGACCGTGGGATACCAGGGCCAAATCACGCTGGACACCACCAAGAAAGACGGCACGATGCGCAAGCTTTTGGATATCAGCCGTTTGAGGGCGCTGGGCTGGGCCCCCAGGATTTCATTGGACGAGGGCTTGAAGCTCGCCTACGAGGCCATGCAAAGGGAATACGCCGAGGGGTTGTGGAAATAAAGAAAAATCTTCACGAACAAAGGCAATTTCCACCGCGAAGACGCGAAGATCATTGGGACCGCACCCAATGATCAGGGGCTAAGAAAAGCAAAATCAAGATTTTGGATTTAAAAAAACTAAAATTTTTGTTCTTTCCATCCTTAACAGGGTGCTGAAAAAGTATTTTTCAGCACCCTGTCGACAGCCATGTGATTGAACGAGCCACTAAATATATGGATTTTATGATTTGTGGCTCGTTCGTAAAATAGGAAAAAGTCCGTTATAAGGACTTTTTCAGCATCCTGTTAAAGCCGTTCTTCGCGTCTTCGCGGTGAAAAATAAGATTTTAGAAAGCAGTTGTACTCATGAAACCCACCCACCGGATGATCCTGGGGAGCCTCGGGGCTCTCTTCTTCCTGTTCATGATGGAACTGGGCGATTACGGCTGGGTCTACTCCAACGCCCTTTCGGGCGCCTTCCCCTCCGTGGATATGGTGGTGGTCTATAGCGGCGGGGGGGACCGGCTGAACTTCATCCGTGCCCTCGACCGGAAGGGGAACCTGCCCCTCTTTCTTTTCTCGGGGGTGGATTATTCCCAGGCCGCCTTGGAAAAGTCGCTCCACCTGGGGGACCGGATGGTCGTGGAAGAACGGGCCCAAACCACCGACCAGAACGCCCGCTACTGCGCCCCCCTGATCTTGAAGTCGAATGCCCGCCGGGTGGTCCTGGCCCTGCCCTGGTACCAACTGCCCCGCGCCTTGTTCTTAACGGACCTCTATTTGATAAATTCGAACGTTTCGGTGGTGCCTTACGCCACCCTGCCGGTTCCCAACGAATGGTGGAAGAGCCCGGATTTTTATAGGGAGCTCGTGAAGTTCTGGGGAAGTTTGGGGCGGATCGCCCTGCATGGGGTGGGGTTCGACCGCCCGCTTTTTCACGCCTAAGGGTGTCCCCAGCGGGGATCCTAACCGCCCAAGCGAATGGCAGGGGTCGTGGAAAATATCTATAAAGCAAATGGGGTAGAAATTTTGTTTGATCAATTATTGGTATCATATATAATACCATCGTGAAACCATTGCGAATTGTGTTGGACACCAACATTCTTGTTTCGGCTTTAAGATCGCGTTTGGGGGCTTCCCATTGCTTGTTATTGGCGGTAGGCGACAAGCGGTTTCAAGTCCAATTGTCGGTGTCTTTGCTGTTGGAGTACGAGGCGGCGATTAAAAATCCAGAAAGCGGCATAAAACTTTCAGCCGATGAAAAGGACGATATTCTGGATTATCTCTGCTCCGAAGCGCGGCATTGTAAAGTGCACTATCTTTGGAGGCCGTGTCTCAAAGACCCAGGGGATGACATGGTCCTGGAATTGGCCGTTGCTTCTGAAGCGAGTGGGATTGTTACTTTTAACAGACGGGATTTCAAAGGGATCGAGGCTTGGGGTTTAAAGGTTTATTCTCCCCGGGAATTCTTGACGATTTTAGGAGGACGAAAATGAGCGCAATCAGTTTGAGGCTGCCGAACACCCTTCACCGTTCTGTTCGTGAAATGGCCGACAAGGAGCACGTTTCGATCAATCAAATGATCACTTTGGCCCTTGCGGAAAAAGTATCGGCTTTGATGACGGATGAATATTTAGGCCTCCGGGCAAAGCGGGGAAGCAAGGCGAAATTCCTGAGGGCCATGGGAAAGGCTTCCAAAGCCGAGCCGGAACCGAAGGACAAGCTTCGTTAATTGTCCCCGGCGGGGAGCACCCAGCCCCCCGCTTGGCGCGGTGACTGGGAAAATAAATTTGTACGGTATTGTTCCGTACATATTGTATATTGGGTGCGGAGGGTGTGATCATGACGAAAGCCCTGAAAAATAAAGAAGAACGCATCGAACTGAGGGTAAGACCCCAGGATAAACGATTGCTGGAAAAAGCGGCTCAGGCTCAGGGTTTGAGCCTGAGTTCCTACCTCGTGACGCGTTCCCTCCATGCGGCCCAGGAAAACGCGATCCGGGTTAAAACCTATTTTCCGCCTCAACGGGACGTGGACTTATTCCTAAGTCTTCTGGAAAACCCTCCCGCGCCAAACAAAAAGCTTAAAGCGGCGGCTCGGCGCTACGAAAAAGAAATATCCTAATCTTCCGTTATGACAGGCCCCAAATGGAAGTTTGTGCCCATCACGGAAAAACCGGGCCTCGAATCTTTTGATCGCGGCATTTCCGAACTCAACGATTACCTGGAAAAATACGCGGGCCAGAATCACCGCAAGGGCTTGGGAAGCACCTATGTACTCATCCCCCTCGAGGGAGAACCGGTCGCGGCCGGTTATCACACCTTGAGCATGGCTCAGGTGGATTTGCATTCGCTGCCGGAATCCCAACGTCAAAACCTCCCGGAGTACCCGGTTCCCGCGGTTCGATTGGGACGCCTTGCCGTCGACCGACAATGGCAAGGAACCGGATTGGGAGAGATATTACTGATCGATGCCATCCGGCGGTCGGTCGCGGCTGTCCAATCGGTGGCCGCGAAATATATGATCGCCGATGCCAAAAACAAAAAGGCTGAGGAGTTTTACATTCGCTACGGGTTTCAACCCTTTGAGGGTGGTTCACACTCATTAGTAGCGGCCATTGATACGTTAAAAAGACTTTTCGCGAAATGAAATGAGCGGTTGTGGCTTTCCGCGGCGGGGAGCGCCCAGCCCTCTCCCTGTGCATAGAGGCTTCCCACTTCGCTCAAGCTTCGAGGGACAGGCCGGCCCGTCACCCGAAGCCCTGAGGGCGCAGGGTGAGTGACAGGCCTGCTGGACGCGGTGATCGCGGACAAGATATAAAGGGCGGGGGCCTGAGCCTGAATATAATGGAATGTTGAGTCAACCACCCTAGGCCCGGCGGGAAACCACCATGTCGCAAAGCCTTCAAATATTCGCCCCGCCGGGATATACCCTGGCCGATTCCTTTTTCCCCAAGTTAAAAGGCGCCCCCTGGCATTTGTCCCTGGTTGGAAATCAATTAACGATTCGGGAAGAAATCGATCAAGCCACCGCCGGGGTTTTGGAAGACTACTTGAAAAAGCCGAGTGTCTTTTTGAATTTCGAGGGTTTTGTCGATTTCCGGGATCTTGAGGAAAATAAAGTTCATAACCTGTTATCTGAGCAGCCTTCCCCCGGCAACAAATCATTTTCCTTGGACGAAAATTGGGGGACCACCGCCCATTTTCAGTACGGTTTCAGCACCCTGACCAGGCAAAGGTCGATGCTGACCCGCAAAGTGATCATCAAACTATTCAACGACCCTAAAATCGTGGTTACGACCGAATTGGATTGGGCGGGGACGGGGGAAGCCTTTGTTAAAGGTTTAGGGGAAGGGCTTCAAATCTAGTTTCGTTTTGATTGTTTTATGGCCGGGACCCGGAGTGGACAATTAACAGGGTGCTGAAAAAGTATTTTTCAGCACCCTGTCGACAGCCATGGGATAGAACGAGCCACTTAAAATATGGTTTTTATGTGTTGTGGCTCGTTCGCAAACAGGAAAAAGTCCGTTTCTGGGACTTTTTCAGCATCCTGTTAAACATTATCAACGTGACTGAAAAATGGAACAGTGGGACCCCTTCCGGATTTTAGGACCGCTTTTAAGATCCCCGAAATCGCTTCTTGATACATGCATATCAAAATGGCATATTGATGCATATGAGAACAACCTTAAACATCGATGACCAGCTCATAAAAGAAGCCGGCCAATTGACGGGAATAACCGAAAAGACCTCCCTGGTGCGTATGGGCCTGGAGTCCCTCATCCGCCGGGAAGCCGCCAAGCGGCTCGCGGCCATGGGCGGAACCGATCCCCGCGCTTCAGCGCCTCCCCGAAGGCGGCGGGCCGCTCAAGCGTGATGCTGGTCGATACCTCGGTCTGGATCGACCACCTCCATTCCCCGGACGCGTTTCTCATCTCCCTTTTGGAAAAGGACGAAGCCCTGACCCACCCTTTTATCATTGGGGAACTGGCCCTGGGACGTTTAAAAAACAGAAGCCAAATATTGCATGACCTCCAATTACTGCCCCGCCTGGTTCCGGCTTTAAATCCGGAAGTCATGGACTGGGTTGAGAAGCACCGCCTTTACGGTAAAGGCATTAATTGGGTGGACGCCCATTTATTATTTTCCTGTTTCTCGGATCAACGTGAATTTTGGACCCGGGATAAGGCGTTAGGGACCGTCAGCCGCTCATTAGGCGTTAAAATCCGCATGGCCCGTTGATTAGGGGCCGTGACCCCCTTCAAAATCCGGTCCTATTTTGTCCACAGGGGGGGGCCTGGAGGGGACAAGGCAGGATGGAAAATAGCGGGACTCAGAGGAGGTTGATTGAAAACCCATTCGAAAACGCTGCCCCATCCTTGAATTCGACCCCTCCCGTGAAATTTTTATACATCCCCGGGCCAATTACCATTTCAAGGGCCGGAAGTTCCATGAGAGGGTCGTCCTTTGCTTCTTTCAGGATGTCATCGGCACCTTGGTACGCCAACAGAAGGCCCGCAAAATCGCGGTGTTCCGGTCGGAATTCGGGCTCAATCCCGCCTACGAGATCAAATGCAAGGGTAGGTACATCTCCGTCATGCATCCGGGCGTGGGTTCGGCACTCGCCGCGGGTTTTATGGAGGAAGCCATCGCCATTGGCGCGAGGAAATTGATCGCCTGCGGGGGCGCGGGGGCCCTTCGCAAGGACCTGACGCTGGGTCATCTGGTCGTGCCCACCTCGGCGGTGAGGGATGAAGGGGCGTCCTACCATTACCTGCCTCCCGGAAGGGAAGTCCAGCCGCATCCCAAGGCCCTTCTCGCCCTACAAAGAACCTTGAAAAAACACCGCGTTCCCTTCGCGCTGGGGAAGACCTGGACGACCGACGGCCTGTTCCGTGAAACCCCCGGTAAAACCGCCCTGCGCCGGAAGGAAGGCTGCGTGACGGTGGAAATGGAATGCGCGGCTTTTTTTGCCGTTGGGAAATACCAAAAGGTACAGTGCGGACAAATCCCCTACAGCGGGGATGACTTAAGCGGGGAGGTTTATGACACCCGCCAATGGCTTCACCAGGTTTCCGTCCGGGAAAGGGTGTTTTGGCTCGCGGCGGAGGCTTGCGCGAGTTTATAAAAAGTTAAGGATTCTCCACGACGGGGAGACCCCAGCCCTCTCCCTGTGCATAGAGGCTTCCCACTTCGCTCAAGCTTCGAGGGACAGGCCGGCCCGTCACCCGAAGCCCTGAGGGCGCAGGGTGAGTGACAGGCCGGCTTGGCGCGGTGATCGTGGACGACCCAATAGGGGCTGGAATTATACGATGGACCATCGTATGATAAAGCCGTGAAAGTCACCGCGCTCTTGCCCGATAAACTTGTCCAGGAAGTCCAAGGTTTTGCCAAAGGCAAAAACCTCACCGAATCGCTTGTCAAGGCATTGTCGGAATGGAACCAACAGCAAAAAATCAGGGAATTGAAAGCATCTATTCGTTCACATCCTCTAAGTTTCACAAAAGACTTTTCCGCCTCCCGCACCCGAGCCCTTAATCGAAAATCATGATCCTGGTTGATACTTCCGTTTGGGTGGAATATCTCAGGGGACATCAGCCTTACCTTGATCTATTGGACCCATTGCTCGAGGATCGCCAAATTCTCGCCATTGAACCTGTTTTCGGTGAGCTTCTTCAAGGTGTTAAGGACGATCGTGAAAGACGCGTCCTTTTGGAATTATGGGGTAATCTGCCCAAAAGTCCGACGCAAGGAGCCTGGGTAAAAGCGGGTGAAGTATCCTCCCAAGACAAATGGCTCAATCATGGGATTGGGTTAATAGACGCGGTATTGATCATTTCCGCCCGTGATTCAAATGCAAAGGTTTGGACTTTAGATAAAAAAATGAAAAGCGTTTTGAATAAGACCGGAAAATTTGACTAGCTTTGGCTGTCCACGACGGGGAGCACCCAGCCCCCGCTTGGCGCGGTGATCGTTGATAAAAACGGTTGGGTCGGGGGAAGTGCATCACGGAAAAACGCAAAAAAATGAATAAGTCTCCCCGAAAGCGCGGTAGCCCTCGGAGAGGCGGCGGCCCCCAACCCCCGCGTCTGGACCTGAAGGCGATCTGTTCGATCGACCACGAATGCAAAGGCTGCCCCACGGCCGCGAAGAGCTGCTGCGCCATGTTCGACGTGTGCGTGAGTGAGGCGGAACTCAACCGGATCCTCCCGCTTTTGCCCGAGGCGGCCCAACTCTGCCCTCATCTCAAAACCGAAAAGGGATACGTCCATGTCTTTGAGGAGGCGGAGAAGGGCCAATTCTCCATTGATACGCATGAAAACGGCCTCTGCGTTTTCGCCTACAAGGCCCAAGGATTGATCCGGTGTTCCCTGCACACGGTCGAGGAGAACCTGGGATTGCCCCGGGGGAGCGTCAAACCGGCGGTGTGCATCCTTTGGCCGCTGACCTTTTCCGGGAAAGGCGATGTCTTGACCCTCCATGAAAAGGCGCTGGCCTGCGAGTGCAGTTCCGTAAGAAAGAAACCGTCGAGCCGGGTTTCCCCGGATTTACTGGAGACCCTCCGGCATTTTGGCGGGGAGGTTTAACCGGACCCGGACGGTGTCCGCGACCTGTCTCCCGGAGAACATTGAGCGCAGGGTGCAGGGGGAGCGCCAACCCCCCCGCTGGGTGCGGTGATCGTGGACAGGTAATATCGAAAATGAGATCTAAGCGGTGGAAGTGGTAATTCAGGGGTAGATTTGACCAACTTGACCAAGTAGTGTAAAATTTTTCCATGAAGAATAAATACTCCATTTATGAGGCCAAGACCCACTTGAGCGAGATTCTGCGCCAGGTTCGAGACAACAAGTCGGTCATCATTACCGACCGGGGCAAGGAGGTGGCCCGGGTGGTCCCGATGGAAGAGAAGACCTCCTTCGAGAAAAGAGTCGAGATGTTCGAAAGGTCGGGGGTGATCCAATACGCCCCGGACGCCGACCCTTCCCAGATCCGCCCGATTAAGAAATGCCCCGGCGCGCTGAAGCGATTTCTTGAGGACCGGAACCGTTTTTGAAATCCGTATTTCTCGATACATCCGCCCTGACCGCCATATTGTTTGAAGAATCCGGATCTTCTGAATTATTGACGGTCTTATCGGGTGTGGAAAACCTTTTTGCTTCCAATCTCCTGGAGGCGGAAATTCGAAGCGCGGCCTCAAGGGAAGGCTTGGAACCACAGGCCGTGGATAGGGCCCTTTTAAAAGTGAAGTGGATTCATCCGGACCGGGCCCTGACCCAGGAGATCAAACAGATCATCTCCCATGGGGTCTATTTAAGAGGGGCCGATCTCTGGCACCTCGCCTGCGCGCTTTATTTCGCGGGCAATCCTGCGGCCCTCCCATTTTTGACCCTAGACGAAACCCAGGCCCAAGCGGCCCGCCGTTTGGGCTTTCAAGTCTTGCCGGGGGACGGGTCGGTCGAACCCTCCCTCTCGGAATCACCCGCCCGCTATTCAACGAAACCCTCGCCCGCGAAACCTGGAAGAAAGAAATCCAAATCCCATCCCTGAATAGACTCCCGAAGTTGAGATTGCCGGGTTAATAGCCAATTGTTAGGATGGGGCGCGAAAGGTGGACTATGAAACGCAAAAAAGCCTTTGTGACCGGTGTTACGGGCCAAGACGGTTCCTGGCTGGCCGATTTTTTCTCGGGAAGGGTTACGAGGTTTACGGCATGGTGCGCCGCGCCTCCTCCTTCAACACGGCCCGCATCGACCATATTTACCAGGACCCTCACGCCCAGGGGGGCGATTTTTCCTGCATTTCGGGGACCTTTCCGATTCCTCGGGCCTTTTCAAACTGCTTTCACAGATCAAGCCGCACGAGATTTATAACCTCGGCGGCCCATAAGCCACGTGAGGGTTTCTTTCGACCAGCCCGAATACACCGGGGAGGTCACCGGGCGTCGGGACGATCAAACTGCTGGAAGCCATGCGGGAAGCCTGCCCAAGGCCCGCTTTTACCAGGCCAGCCAGTTCGGAACTTTACGGCGGGCTGGACTGCCCCCCCAAGGGCTACAACGAAAAGAGCCCCTTTTACCCCCGCAGCCCCTACGGGGTCTCGAAGCTTTACGCCTTCTGGTCGGCCAAGAACTACCGCGAGGCCTACGGGCTGCATATCTCCAACGGCATCCTCTTCAACCATGAGAGCGAGCGGCGGGGGGAAACCTTCGTCACGCGCAAGATCACCAGCGCCGTGGCCCGGATCAAATTGGGCCACCAAAAAGACCTTTTCCTCGGGAACCTGGACGCGAAGAGGGACTGGGGCGACGCCAAGGAATACGTGCGGGCCATGTGGATGATGCTTCAGCAAAAGAAGCCGGATGATTTTGTCATCGCCACGGGTCAGACCCACTCGGTGCGCGAGTTCTTGGAGGAGGCCTTCCGTTACGCCGGGCTCGATTGGAAAAAGCACGTGAAATTCGACCCCCGCTACCTGCGGCCCACCGAGGTGGACTACCTCAAGGGCGACGCCTCTAAGGCCCGGAAGGTCCTGGGCTGGAAAAACGAGACCTCCCTGAAGCAGTTGGTGGCCCGGATGGTGGATCACGACATGCAAAGGGCCAACAGCGGCGAGAGCCGGGACGCCTGAAAATAAAATTTCACCGCCAAGGCGCAAACCCACAACAAAGACAGATTTCACCGCCAAGACGCCAAGGCGCCAAGAACGGCAAGACAAATAGGGTTTAAAACAAGGTGATTATCCCCTTGACATAAGTAACCAAAAGGCCTATACTTGTGTTCATGGAGGTAGCACACATGAACAACGTTCTCGACTTTATGAAAAAATTCCCGGATGACGACTCTTGCTTGGATCATCTTATGGTTACACGCTACGGCGAAACCACGAAATGCCCCAAGTGCGAAAAGGAAGGCAAGTTTTCCCGCATAGCCAATCAACCCGCCTATGCTTGCTCCTGGTGCGGTCATCATATCCACCCAATGGCTGGAACGATCTTTCAAGACTCTAAAACTCCGCTTCAAAAGTGGTTCTACGCTATGTATCTCTTCACCGCTACCCGCCACGGCGTCCCTGCTAAAGAGATTCAACGCCAAATCAGCGTCACTTATAAGACCGCTTGGAGGATGGCCGATCAAATCCGCACATACATGGGCGAAGTTGACGGAGACGACAATCTTTCGGGCCACGTTGAAGTTGATGAGGTGCATCGGCGGGAAGCGCAAGGGGAAGCGTGGACGTGGAGCCAGTGGCAAGACGGTCGTTTTCGGAATGGTTCAACGTGGCGGAAATGTTATGACTAAGGTAGTGCCAAACGTTCGCCGCAAAACCCTTCAACCAATTATTAACGAGAAGGTTGAAGCGGGTAGCACCATCTCTTCCGATGAACTCCCAACCTACAACACGGTTTGCCAGAACGGATTTAAACACGGTGTTGTTAATCACGGAAAAGGGCAATACGTCAAAGGCCCCTACTCCGTCAACAGCGTGGAGGGTTGCTGGTTACCAGTTCAGCGCTCCATTAAAGGTACTCACGTTCACGTCTCCCAAAAGCATATGTCAAAATATCTAGGCGAGTTTGAATTCCGCTACAATATGCGCTCTATGCCTTCTTTGATGTTCGACCGCCTTTTGAGGGCTTTTTAAGAGGTCGATTAAAGGCCACGTTTTCAATGCCGTTCAAAAGCTTTCCCATATCGCCTTTCAGAAGGATGT
Organism: candidate division FCPU426 bacterium; assembly: GCA_963849485.1. Taxonomy (GTDB): domain Bacteria; phylum Oederibacteriota; class Muellerivitia; order Muellerivitales; family Muellerivitaceae; genus CAVTWJ01. The sequence continues at coordinate 10,188 of CAWKIF010000167.1, forward strand.
TCTTTAGCAAAGCGATCAAGAGTTTCTTTTTACGGGCTTCTTCAAGTGATAAATATTTTCCAATTGACATTATTTTTTGTCCTTTTCCTCTTGGAAATTTAAAGGATACGGTTTCCAAATATATTTATTTTCTATACTTTTATCTCCAATGAATCTTTTTAAAGTCGTAAATGTATAAAAAGGCACTCCGTCGGCTTTGAAAGAAAAACTAATTATTAAGTCAATGTGTCCTGGGCCAATAACATTACCTTTTAAATCTGATGTGTTAGAAAATTTAGAAACATCAAACGTGTAAGATGTTTCTTCATTGTGAAAAATTAATTTTTCGGAATTTCCTAGATCAATATTATC
>CAWKIF010000168.1:0-11255 GCA_963849485.1 candidate division FCPU426 bacterium
GGGACATTAGGAGGGACGCATGAGTAGACCTAATGTTCATGGATTGCCCCAATTTCTCCGTAAGGACGAAAAGGGGTATTTCCTGGATTACTTTATCATGAGGGAGGATTGAAGAAGCGCAAGCGGGTTCGATTGGGTGTAATACCGGTTTCCCAGGCCAAAAAGATACTGGCCCAACATCTGCAAGAAATGATGGCGGGAAAGTTCTTGGCCGTGGAAAAGCCGGAAGTTACCTTCGACGAAGCGGCGGATTCGTTCCTGGCTTATTCCGAGTCAAGAAGGAAAAGCCACCAGAACGATATCCAGATGGTAGAGCGGCTCAAGGCTTATTTTGGTGACAGACCCTTGAGGAGCTTAACGCCGGACATTGTGGAAGGCTTTTTAACCCAACGGAAGAAGGCCGGAAACCAAGCCTTGAATCAAGGCCGTAACGGAAAGGCGTTATCCAACGCTACTCTGAACCGGGACCTTGGGACTCTCAAGGCTATCGTGAATCGGGCGGTCCTCAATGATTTGATTGAGAAAAACCCGATCCAAAGGGTACGGCCCTTCCGGGAAGAATCCCGTGACCGCACCCTGACGCCGGAAGAATACGAGGCGCTCTTGGGTTATTGCGCGCCCCGGCTGAGTGCCATAGTCCAATTGGCTTATTGGACGGGCATGAGGAAGGGGGAGATTTTGGGTTTGCGGTGGGAACAGGTGGACTTTCAAAACAAGGTCGTCAACCTGGAAGCCGCGGACACCAAGACCCAGGAGAAACGGGAAGTTCCTTTGACGGAGGGTTTATTAAACCTCCTGAAACGGACGCCCAAGACCCTTGGAAGCCCTTACGTCTTCACCCATAAAGGCAAGCGCATCCAAAGCGTCAAGAGCGCCTTTTTGAGGGCGTGCCGCATGGTGGGAATCGGAAACTTCAAGTTCCACGATCTCAGGCATTGCGCGGTGACGAACCTAAGAAAGGCGGGTGTAAGCGACTCGGTCATCATGTCCATATCGGGCCACAAGACCTACGCGATGTTCAAGCGGTACAACCGGATCGACCGGAAGGACCGGGTGAACGCGCTGCTACAGGTTGAGAGGCAGTTTGACACGGATATGACACGGACGGGCGCCGGCCAGGAAGTGAAGTTGTAAAACTGTTGAAAAATATGGTGCGCCTGACCGGAGTCGAACCGGTGACCCACTGCCTAGAAGGGGGTTTACCCGGCGGGATTGAATAGTCTTAATGAAACCGAAAACAATAAAAGCCGGTCCAGGGAACCCCGAACCGGCTTTTATTGTTTTTGAACTAGTAGAGTTTCCGGCTGGCGAGGAAAGCCTTTACGGCCATCAAGGGGGTGTCCAGGGGCGGGATCCCCATCACAATGATATTCTCGGATTTCTTTTCTTTGTGGCGAATCGTCCAACCGAAGGCCCGCTTGGAAAAGGCGTGGCCCTTGAGGTCAAACACCTCCACCCGCCCTTTCCAAAGCACCTTGCCTTCCAAAATGATCCGGACAGGTTGGGTATGGACATAAGAGGCTTTGCAATTGCCGTTCAATTCGATGGCATCCATCAGGCTGGTGCGGTTATTCGACATGATTGGTTCCCTCGGGGAATGGTTTATTAAAGTCGCTTTTCAGGGCGGGCAACAGCTTCGATTATATAAGGTTCAACCCCGAATCAAGAGCCGGTTTCAGTCACTATTCCGATTCTTTATATTGGAAAGCGAGAGTCGAGAAAAAATTATGCCTTATTTCCCGTTTTGGGTTCCAGGAAGGGCGTGAAATCCACATCGTATCCGTAGGGATGTTTCTTAGGGGGCAAGGCGGGGTCCGTCACAAAGACATGGATCTGCCCCCGCCAATGGAAACCGACCTGTTCGCACATCGTTTTCACCAGGTCCATCGCCTCGTCGGGGGAAGAGGCCCAAACCTTCATCACCATGAAGGCATAGCCGGGCCGGCATTTAAAACCCATGGATAATTCCACCACGATCCCCTCGACCATGGCGGTGTAATGTCGGAAGGGGGTCTTGAGTTTTCCGTCGTGGAACTGGACCTTCCAATCGGGGCTGGCAAAGTTCATATCTTGGTCTCCCTTCATTCCGATTGTACCAGACTCAGGTAGGGGAGAGGATTCGTAGGGCCTCATACACCTTCACGGGCTCGGAAAAGCCCTTCAAAGAAATGGGTTCCAGGGCCCTCACTTCCACCAGCCCCTTCAGTTTCCGGTACATGCCCTCCGAGATCAGTACCTGGCCCGGCGCCGCCTTCGAGCAGAGGCGGGAGGCCAGGTTAACTTCCTCCCCGATGACGGTGTAGTCCGTGCGTTTGTCCGATCCCAGGTTCCCCGAGACCACCACTCCCGAGTTGAGCCCGACCCCCATGGTCAGGGGCACCAGGTTCTTGTCGATACGGGACTTGTTCAGTTGGCCCAGAGCCTGCTGCATTTCCAGGGCCGCCTTCACCGCACGGAATTCCTTGTCCTCGAAGGGGATGGGCGCTCCCCAGACGGCCATGATGGCGTCCCCGATAAACTTATCCAGGGTGCCCTCGTACTTCACGACCAGGTCCACCATCAGGGTGAAATACTCGTTGAGGTCGGCGACGATCTTCTCCGGCGGGGCGTTCTCGCTGATGGCGGTGAAGCCCCGGATATCGGTGAACATCACGGCGCATTCCCGGCGCTCGCCCTTCAGGGCCACCCCATCTTTTTGTTCCAAAACCTTTCGCGCCACTTCCGGGGAAATATATTTCCCCAGGATATTCGTTACCCTCTCCTTCTCTTTCAAGCCTTGGGTCATCTGGTTGAAGGCGTCGGCCAGGACCGCCAGCTCATCCCGGGACTTGACCGGCACGATGAAGTTCAGGTTGCCCTTGGCGATTTCCTGCACCCCTTGAAGGAGGCCGGTCAGGGGTTGGGTGATCCTTTGGGCGATGACCAGGGCCATGGCGAAAGCGAACAGCACTCCCAGGACCCCGATGATCACGATGGACCTTTGAATGTCCCTCTGGAATTGGAGGGCCTTGTCCTCCGACCGCAAAATAACGTAATTCCCGATGGGTTGCTGGCGGGTGTCGGTGAAGGGCGATAAGAGGAACCGGTAATTCTCGTCCCCGAGCCGGATGGAACGATCGTCGGAGGCCCTTTCCCCCGGGTCGCCGCCCATGGCCGCCAAGCCCTGTTCCACTTGGGGCCGTTGTTCCTCCGGCCAAGTGGAGGCATAAACCCTCTGCCCGATATTGATGGCCACCTCGCTGTCCGTCATCTGCTTGAGTTGGTTGGCGAGGGCGTCGTCCAGGGGGGTTCCCAAAATCAAGGTTCCAAGAATCTGGCCCTGGATCTGGATGGGAACCGTCACGGTCTGGAAGGCCTTCTTGATTTCCTTCCCGTTCTTATCCTGCAGGGGCAGGGGGTAGATAAAAGCCCCGCTGGCCAGGTTTCCCTGAAGCGCTTCCTGAACGTTGGGCCAGCTATCGGCCAAGACGGGCGCGGCCGTCGCCATTTTCTTAGGGTCGGGTTCCCGACCCTCCCTCAAGGCCAGGATCGCCTCGGGAATATGGAAGGAATCGAAAAGAAGCTTGCCGTGCTTGTCGGTAACGAGAAACAGGTTTTCCCGCGCGATCTCGTTGAGGTTCAAACAGACCTCGGAAGTGGTGTTCTCGTTGGGTTTGGATACGTCGATGGCGGCCTTGAGGCGGGGATCCTCGGCGATGAACCGGGCCTTGGCCCGCAAGCTCAGGAGCCGGTCATCCACCTGGCGTTTGAAAACCGATAGGGTCTTATTCAGGTCGCTGTCCAGGGTCTGGTTGGTGTCCGCCTGGAGCCTGATGTTAAGCGTCGCCAGGACCACCGAGACCAAGAGCACAACCAAAACCGTCACCGAGATCAACAGTTTATCCCGGAGTCGCAGGCCCTTTCTGACTCGGGCGCTCAATTTTGCACCTTATCCAAAGTGATGTCCGCCTGGGTAGCCTTCCCCCTGCGGATCGTGACCTTACGCTCCACCGGCTGCCAGTAGTCGTGCCAGGCCGCCAAGGTATAGGTTCCGGGGGGGATGCCGTCGATCTCGAATTTTTTTCCCGGGCCCACCGTCGTGAAAAAGGGGTTGTCCAGAACCAGGATGTAGGCCCGCATGGAGGAATGAATCTCGCAGTAGACCCGGATGGGAATTTCCGGATGGGTCAGCGTCACGAATGATTTTTCACCGGTGGATTTCCGGCCCAGGTGGAAATGGTTGACCTGGGAGTTGGTGAAGACGCTGTGGTAGACCGGGTCATGGTTGGTAAAGGCCACGGTCGTTCCCTTCAAGAGGGGCAGGACCCGGTGGGTGAACTGGAGAAATTTCTGGTCCAGCGCGACGGGCTGGGCCGGGGGCGAGTAGCGGCCGGGCACTTTCTTCAGGTAGAGGACCACCTCTTCCGGCAGGCTCACGGAGGGCTTGGGGGGCGGGGCGCTGTTTTGATAGAGCCCGTCATCATCGTCATTCGCGGGGGCAGAGGGCGCCGTCTTACGGGGCGGCGCGGTGACGGTCAAGGTCCCGGCCAGGGTTCCACCCGTGGTTTTCGCGCCGGCGCCCGAATCCGCCCAGGCCGTAACGCAGGTAGTTCCTGATAATAAAAGTAAGTAGATGACCCAACGGTTCATAGTTTCCCTTTTTCCAGTCGGTTTCATTCGGCCGGGTTAACTCTAAATAGCCGGGTGGCCTTCATTCAAGTTACCTTTGGGTAATAAATGGTCAAAAGAAGTCTTTTTCGAGGACAAAATCGGTGCTGGACCCCGCTTGGGAGGGGTTCAAGGCCTCCCCCACCTCCAAAAGCCAGCCGTCATTCTTGAATCCCAGTTGGGGAACCAGAACCCACTGGCTATCGATTCCACCGTTGTCCGGAAGAACATCCCCGGTGTAATCCGCTTCCACCTGAAGGGCCCAGTGGGAAGCCAGGGCGTAACCCAGGGCGCTGAAGGCAAAGATGTTATTCTGGAAATTTTGGTCGAAGGCGCCGCTGTAGCCGTAATTGCCCTGCAGATAAACCCTCCCGAACCGCACCCCGGCCAGTCCTTGCAGGGTATAACTGCTCCCCACCCCCGGAATATTGATCGTTGGGCGTAGCCCAATAAAATCCCTGTGCTTCGACGGAGAATATCCCCGCCGAATCAGCTTCCCGGTTCCTGAATTTTCCAAACACATAGCGCAATCCGGCCCCGATGGGCCCTAAAGCCGCGGAAGTCTGTCCTATTGGTTCCTGGAGGAGGATTTGGGGAAAGGACAGATCCAGCCCCCAATCCTTATCCAACCGAATAATGCCTTCGGCCTGCAGGTTGATGGAATGTCCCTGCGCGAAACTATTGTCGATGGAACCGGTGACATAGACGGAATTGTTGACCGAGGCCTCGTCGATATTGATGGCGCGGGTCAAGGTGGGCCGGTCGGACGCGGTGGCGGGATCGTTCCCCGAATGATCCTGGGCGTAGGCGGGAATCTTTACGATCACCACGGCGACGAGAGCAAGAAAAGGAAGATAAAAAAACTTGGTTAAATGTTTTTGATGGATCGGTAGAAAGGCCATCTTTCCCCCTTTGAATCGATCAGTGGGAATGATGTTAGTGGATTTCTCCCCGAAAACAAACCGCATCTGAAATTTCACGGCCCGTTTCCGAACGCCTATTTCTTAGGAAAAAGACGGCTAAAGTTAGTTAAGCAGATTCAAAATACGGGAACTCCCAGGCAGGATAGACCCTTAGGATTTATTTGTACTCCGAGTATTGGGCCTGGATCTCGACCTGGGCGCTCATGCCGTTCAGGATGTAGGTCAATACATAGCGGTGCCGTTGGTCGCCCCAAAGGTCTTTTTTCACTTCCGTTTCCTCTGAAGATTCGGGGTCATGCTCCACGATCAGCTTGTCCTTGGAGATATCCTTCCCGTCCAGGTTGACCGTCCAATCAATGGTCCAAAAGAGGGTATGGTGTTTCTTGACGCCCTTTCGCCCCGAGGCACTCGAAGGGTTTATTGCGGGAGCAAGCCCGCCCTGGGCGGACTTTACGGTGAAGGTTAGATTCGCCTTATGGTCGTGCTTTACAAAAGCGTCGTCGTAGGTGGCGTAGTCGTTGGTGTTGGAAAAGGTCTCTTCGTTTTTCCCGCGGGTCTCATGGCTGGTGTTCCCTTGCAAGCCCGGAAGGCCGTAATACTCGAAGGAAGGGCGCAAAACGTTCCACCCCCGCTTCACCACCAGGGGGGAGTAATAGCGGGTGACGTAGCTGACGTCGTAATAGATCAGGTGGCTGCCGGGCTCGATCTTGGTGAGGCATTTTCTCAGGTGATCCCCCGGCTCCCCTTCAAACTGAAGCCGGGTCTTATGGTCCAGCATGACATCGGTGGTGTCGGTGCGGACACCCAGATCCTCGAAAGTCACCGAGGTGAATTTGAAAGCCAGGAGCCCCAGAACCACCAGGGCCCCGGCCAGCACCAAGCCGGCCGCGGGCAGGAATTTGGGCCAATTCGTTTGTTTCTTGGCGCCCTGGGGCGCCTGGGGTTTGACGCCTCCGGGCTTGTAGGCCTCGTAAATTTCCAAAGGCTCGTCGATGCCCTTCACCCGGTAACGCCCATGGGAAACCCAGGCCGCTTCCTGGGCCTTCCCCGAAAGCCAGCCCTTGGCCGAGTCAAATACGCTGTAGGTGAGGTAGATATGGCCGCCCCCGGCCAGGCCCTCGACCCGGGAGGCCCGGTTCACGTGGCGGCCGAAGACATCCAGGTTCATCTTGTCTTCCACCGTCACCTGGCCCATGTGCAGACCGATGCGAACCAGCAGGGGCGGCTGTTCCGGGTGGGAGGCGTTGTACTTTCGCAGGGCCTCCTGGATCTCCAGGCACCGGGCCACCGCCGTGGAAGGCTCGGAGAAGACGGCCATGATCGCGTCGCCGATATGCTTGATCACCCGCCCGGCTCCGTCCCTCTCGATCACGGGGACTAAAAGGGCGTCGTGGGCCCGGCGCATTTCGTTGGAGAAACCGTCCCCCTTTTCTTCCGTGAGCTTGGTGAAACCCTGGATGTCGGTGAACAGGATGGTGAGAACGGAGGTGTTCCGGCTTTGCCGGAACCCGTCCACCAGGTTCAGTTCTTTTTCGTCAATGGGCAGGTCGAGCGGAACTTCGGTCATGGTTTTCTCTCTGGCGGATTTGAGGCGGTCGATAGGTTGAGTTTCGGTTTAGCGGAATTTTCCCAACGGCAATAGAAGGGGAACGTGATTCCGGTAGGCCTGGTATTTTCCTTTGAACTTGGCTTCCAGCCACCTTTCCTCATCCCCCACCAGCATCACCAGCAAGAAACACATGATCAAGGGGATGGTGAAGGCCGGCCAGTTATTGGTGAGAAAAGCGATTCCGGGGACGATCAGGAGGGCCCAACTGGCGTAAAGGGGATGGCGGCAAAGGCTGTAAACTCCCGTCACGCAGAGCTTGTTGATTTTAAAGCCCTTGATGACCGTGAGGCCGGATAGGATCCACCCGGCAAGGCCCGCCACGATCAACAGGACCCCTAGCACGACCCTCACGGGGATGGGGAGATGCGGGATAGGGTAGCCTCCCGGACGTGCGGCGGTGAAATTGTAAACCAGCAAGGCGTAGAGGATAGAGAGGAAGACGAACCTGGGACCGACCCCGAAAACCGTCATTGACTGGGATGACTTCGCACTCTTTACGGCTTGTTTTCTCATGAGATAAAGCCTCCTTAAAACATCACTGAATGATATCGGCCTGACCCTTCCATGCCTCAGTGAAGCTGGATCAAGTAGAGGGGCGTTCCGTCCTGGTCCTTGAAGAATGCCAGTAGATTAATCTCATTTTCCTGGTAGTGGAAGATGATTCCTTTGGCCTCCAGCTCCTGGGCGGTTTTTTTAAGGTCCTGCACTTCGAACCCGATGGAAAGGTGGTTTTCCTTGGGCGCGGGGTGGGCCCCCGGCTTTTTGGGGTGCAGGCCGATGGTCAAACCCTTCATGGTCATTTCCGCCCAGCTGTCCCCATAGCGCAGATCCTCATAGAGCCCCAGGAGGCCGCTGTAGAACTCCACCGCCCGGTCGAGGTCGTCCACCATGACGGTCACGTAAGCTTTCTTGAATTCGGGCATCGAACGGCTCCTGGAAGAGAGTTTGAACAAGACACAGCCAATGATCGGGAAATAAAAAAACCTGAATAATGGTATTCTGTTTTGGTCGATATAGTCGAAATTATTTTAAGCGGGAGTCCCCTATGATTATCGGCTTCTGGTTCCGTTTATTTTCGGATCTCCTGGATACACTTCTTCTCGGCCTGTTGGGTTTTGCGCTGATTTGGATTTTTCAGATATTTGATACCGGACCAGGAGAAAACAGTGCCTGGATTGGGCTGATCCTCAGTTTTCTTTATGGCGGTATTCTTCAAAGCTCTTTATTCAAAGGCCAAAGTGTGGCCAAAAATCTTCTCAACATCGAGGTTGTCCGTCTCGACTGCGGATACCTCAGCTTGCCCCTTTCATTCCTCCGTTACTCAGTCATCGAATTAATAGCATATAACGGGGTTTGGGGTTCGATACTCGCGGGCTTTTTTCCCAATTCGGCCTGGATCGGGTCCTTTTCCTGGGATGCGTACTCATGGTCCCCATTCATCCCCAGAAAGGGGGTATCCACGACTTAATCGCAGGGTTGTTGGTTCGAGTCCAACCCGGGGAGCCATTCATGACGATTTTGCGAACCGGGGGTGAAAGCGGGCATTTCAAAAACTTCGAGGGTTAGCTTATCTTGGGAAACCAAGACATCCTTGAGGATACATTGAAGTGCCTCTGCCTGGTCCCCTCGGCGCAAGACCGCTAAAGGCCTTGCTAAAGTCCTTTAGGTTCTTTTTGACCAACTCAGCGTTAAATTCAGCTACTACCTGTTCATTGACCTCCCGCCTTACTTCCTCATACTTTTTGGCTATTTCTTTCCTTTCAATTTCAAGATGGCTAACTTCCGCTTCTAACCGTTCAAGGGATAGATTGGCTTTCCCCAAGGCCTTTATATAGGCGGTAATTTCCCTCTCAATTTCGTCCAGGTGCTTTTTGAGCCTGTCAGCCTCTTCTTGCTTAGGCCCTAGTTCTTGCATTAGGCGCTTGTTCAATTCCTCGATTGTGGCCTGAATATACTGCTTCATTGTTCGCCAATTCCGAAAGGTACTTAACTACCGTCCTTTCAATACCATCGGCGCTTACACTTCGAACCTTACAGAGCTTCTTTGTTTTGATGCATGGGCTTTAGGTACAGCGGTAATAGGCGATATGGTAAATCTGGGGTTCCATCCTTCTTTTTCTTTTGGGTGTAATGGAGGGGACATAAAAGCACTCCATATCTAGAACATTTCAAAAAATCCCTTTTTAATAAATATTCCCGTTTTAGTTTTGATTTCTTTGTGGTATGGAAGTTTAGACCTTCTGTTTCTTGGAGATTCCCGGCTCGAAAAAGTGCATTCCTCAATCAGCGCTTCATTGCTCTCCCTTTGGCGATCTGATCCTCCGAATCGAATTGATTCCACAATAGACAGGGTTTTCGCAAAATTCCATCAATAAGCCGTCTTGTTCCAGGGGCTTTCCAATTTCGGGTTACATAAACCCCTTTGTTTTCAGTTTCCTCCCTCAAGCTTGGCTAGGGACGGTTCTTAGAGAAAATTGCCGAAACATGAATTGAACGGTTTCGGATTCTTGCTGGGTGCTTAACCAACTTTTTGTTTTCGGTTTTATAACCAAAAGGGAATAATTCCACCGTTCCACATGCCCTTTGTTTGCCCTTTGGTGCATTTTGTCCCTGGTTCTATCGGCGTGCGATTTCTCCTTCTCGAATTGGGCGAAGTCGAGCAAGACATTCCTCATAAGCCTTCCGGTGGGGGAGCTGGTATCAATGGCTTGGGTAGTGGAAATAAAGTCTGAGACTTTGTAACGGGTCAAAAACTTCCATCAAAGAATGAAAGTCTTTTACTGAACGGGTTAAGCGGTCGAATCTTATAGGCAGATGACGCTTATTGAATTTTCCCCGTCCTGAATATCCCCTAGCAACCTTTTAAGAGCTGGACGTTCGAGGGAATCAGCCGAGAAAGCGCCATCCTCATAAACTTTATAAACCTCATAACCTTCTTGGCTTTTGCAGTAGGCTTCTAGTTTTTCTTTTTGTGTCTCAAGAGAATTGTATTCAACATTAACTTGGTTTCGGACTGGGACACCCGAACATAAAGGGCGCATGAAAAATTTTCTCGTTCATTTTTTCCTGCCTTTCTTCAATCCTTTGTTTCCTTTAACCTTGCCCGAAGTGTCGTATCTTTTAAATAATCCGAAAACCAATTTTTCATCATGCCAAAACGTATGTTTGGAATGCCCTGAATAAAAAAATTCATCTGGTTCCCATTGAGCAAAAATCATTTCTTCCCAAGTTAGATATTTCTCTTTTTTAACTAACGTCTCGTTGTAGAGATGAGTATCCAATTCCCCTTTTTGTAATGATTGATGAATTTCGTTAGCGCTTCCCCCTTCAGACTTTTTTCCCGCTTCCTGAAATCCCCTTCTTCGAATGTGGCCTTTCCATGTAATGCCACCACCAAATTAAAAGCTAACCCTGTACCAGAAACACTCTTTCGTGCTAAAAGCTCATTTATTGCGCTCCCTGCAACCCAAGGTGCGATCCAAGGGAGGGGACCGGATTTTCTAGGAGCCAATTCACTTAACACAATCCGTTTTCGTGGCTCATTTTGTTGAGAACCCTTAAGCGCAGCCATCGATTCTCCCGCTGAAATTACCGAAGAAGTGAAATTCAGGGTTTTACCAAAAGGATTAAAAGCTATGGGGATTCTTCCTTCCTCTTTGATCGTTTTACGTATTGAAGGCTCTAAAGCTTTAACGATGTGGTAAACAATCCTTTCATCTATCTGCCCTGTGAAAGCCGTTTCAATGTCCATTAATATTTTTTGAATTTCATCCTCATCAACGACTTTCAAACGAAAAAGATATTCAGTAACCGCAACCAGGTATACGACTAATCCTTCCGACACCCCCGCTTTATCAATGTCTTTCAAAGCATCCCGAAGAAGATCGGCATTGAAATGAGCTGGTACGGCCGCATTCTTCATTTCGGCCCGCCATCCCGAAACAAACGAAGCTAATTTTTGAATTGTGACAGATCTGCAAACTTTACTTCCTCTCTTTTTTTGAAACAGGGTGAATCTTTTTTCCTGATTAACGGTTAAGTCTGTCAGCAATACCGGTTGAAGCAATAAACATTAA
>CAWKIF010000169.1:0-10140 GCA_963849485.1 candidate division FCPU426 bacterium
TCGACATATTCATTGTCCCGGCGGTTCAGTTTTACTGACTCTTTGGGAGTCGGGGTCAGGATCTCGCCCATTATGGTCTTCCATTGAAGCCGGTCGGCCCCCAGGTAGCGGCGTTCACCGCCCAGGACCATGAAATTGAAGTCTTCCAGCTTCCAAGGTTGGCCGTCGCCCCTCAGGCGGGGGTTATCGGGGTGCAGGGTGGCACCCCCGTGGAGGGGGTTCGCCCGGTCGGGTTCCACCTTAATTCCGTTGAGCAATCCGTCGGCCTTTAAATCTTTGACCATTTCCAGGATTTTCTCCTCGGTCGGATGCCCAGGGTTATCCGGGTTGGGCCGGATGTTAGCCATGGGCAGGTCTTGTTCGCCGGGGAACATCTCAGGCAGGAGAGCCAAAACATCTTCGATAGTAACTGACATAAAAACCTCCCAAATTAATATTTTGAGAGGCGGGAAAAAAATAAGGGCGACGGATATTCCCGCCTCCCCTTATCTGTTGGCCTCAAGCCAACAGGTACTACTAAGGTGTGACAATACCCAAAGAAGGTATTGTTGACCCTGGACAAATATTTAAATCAGGATTCTTTTGAATTCCAGAAAATTTTCAAAAAATTGTGGGTAAATGTTTTCTTCGAACGTTAAACTGACAAAACTTAGCAGAATTCTTATAAAGCGCACCCCCGACGATCTTTGGAAAGTTGAACGAAAACGAGGAGCTTAAAGGGCGGGGGCGAGATTAAGCGGTACTATTGTGTTTAATCGTATGAAGGGTGGGTAATGATGAAGACTGAAAAGCAAGTAAGGGAAAGAATTTCTGAGATAGATAGCATTTTAGGAAAGTCACTCCATTACACCCGGGAAGAAAAACGGATGGTCAGGGAAAAAGCCATCCTCCAATGGGTACTGGATGAGCGGGATGATAAAAGAATTGTTCCGCAAGAAGACGAATAGAGTATGCATGAGTTTATGGGGTCTGACCTGATTCCGTTTATTGAGGTAGGGGAACAAATGCCTGACTGCGATTTGAGGTATAGGCACAATAGTCTCTTTATCTTTATTCTGATTTTTGGTTTTTCCTTACCAGCTTATTGTTGGGGCCCCGTGGGCCATGAAGTTGTGGCCTATATTGCCCAAGATAATCTTTCAACTGTAGCGAAAGAAGAGCTGGAGGATTTAACCGAATATTCCAATTCGAATTTGTTAATCAGACATCTGGATCTGCCCGGAATCTCAAATTGGGCAGATGAAATCAGCGAACATGAACGCCCTGAGACAGGCCCCTGGCATTACATTGATCTGCCCATCCGCAAAGACATTACCATCCACGACGAGCAGGATTATTGCCCGGACGGCGATTGCATCATCCATCAGCTCCAGGTCTTCGAAGGGATACTTGGGGATCCCACCCAACCTAAAGAAAAACGTATAGAGGCCCTAAAATTCGTTGTCCATTTCATTGGCGATATTCACATGCCCCTCCATTGTGCGAATGACAACGACCAAGGAGGCAACAATAAGCTGGTCAACTTCAAGGGTTCAAAGATCAAACTTCACCGTCTTTGGGATGGCCTCATCGAGATTCATACTGATGAATCCCCCCGGCAACTAGCCACGCGACTGGAAAAAGACATTACGGCCGAGAAACGGAAGGAGTGGACAGAATTACCGGAAACAACGATGGATAAAATTAATAAAATTGGTGAAGGCAATCCTTTGGTTGATACCGCAAGTCAGTTAGCTCAATACACCACAGAAACCTATTCTGTAACGTTTAATCCACCTGAGGTGATTCCAACGAAAAGTCCCGGTTCTGCTTTGGAAGAGAACCCGCGTGCCGGTTTTTATATTGAACCGGCATCGTCAGGGCTTGTGTCAAAACTGGTGGTTTTGACACAGACATGGGCTTTCGAAAGTTACCGGATCGCCCAAGAAACCATCTATAAGGGTATGGGCCCGGGCCGCCAGGATTATTCCCAAAAGCCACTGCCTCCAGACTATTACGATAAAATGAGGCCTATCGTTGACCGCCAACTGGAGAAGGCTGGGATCAGGTTGGCATTTGTGCTTAATAAGATCTTCCATTAGCAGGAGATAAAGCGCACTTCGCCGCAGGGGTTGGCAGGGTGAAAAAAGAAATTTGAACATTGAATCTGTATCTTTATGATTTCACCCCGATCCCGCCTCGTATCTTAGGCCTCGACCTTTTCCCTTTTGTTAGGTTGCCCTTTGCCCTGGGTGATCAGGTTCTTCAAGCTTCCATTGATATAAGAGCCCCAGGCGTCGTTACAAAGTTCGAAGCATTCCTGTTTTTGCTTAAGCCCTGATGGGTAAAGCGGATTTCGGTCTTTCCTTCCTTGGGGAAGATATCGAAGATGACCTGGGTGCCGTTCCACTCGGTTTTATCCTCAATAAAGGCCAAGTAGCTGTCTAAAACCGTCCAAACGACCCTTTTGCCCGGGACCGATTCGGTGATCCTCTGCGTACTGCGATGAAGGTCTTTGTATTGGTAAGTGAACTCATCCCCCAGCTTCTCCGTCTTGCCGTCGATCTGCCCCGACCACCAGCCCCGGACGTTATTGATGGCGTCGAAGGCTTCCCGGGGGGGTTTATCCACCGTGATGGTGTGGGTTAAAAATTGGTTTTTCATAGTTTTCTCCTTTTCTTCGGTTGGGGTGATTAGCCGTCATCTGAATTTACGGCGGTTATTGGAGGGAAACTGGCAAGGGCGACACCGGCATTTGTTACCCGGCTGCGGATAGCTCCGGGGGCACCCTTGGATTCTTCCCATGGGTTAGGCCTTAACGGGTTCGGGCATGAAGGCCGAGAACTGCTTCTCCATGGCCTTGACCGCGCCGCCGCGCCAGCCTTCCGCGATGGACCCGGACATGGGATCGGGGAAGATCTCCTCCTCCCCCTTTTCCACCCCATCGAAAATGGCACGCGCCACGGATTCCGGGGAGGCCTTCGGCACCTTGAGCTCGCGGGACATCTCCGTGTCGACGGGACCGGGCAGTACGACGTGAACCTTCACGCCCCGGCCGGCCAAATAGGCGCGGAACGATTGGGACATGGAAAGTGCCGCCGACTTCGAGATCGAGTAGGCCGGAAGGGCCGGGATCGCCGCGAAGGACGCCAGGGAAAGGATATTGACGATGGCCCCTTTCGAACGGGTCAGCTGGGGCGTGAATGCCTGGATCATGCCGTAGGGGCCGAAGAGATTGACGGCCAGGTGCCGTTCGAGGGCGGCGGGTTCGCTCAAGTCGTCGAATTGCGCCACGCCGGCGTTGTTGATGAGTAGATCGAGCGCCCCGGTTTCGGCGGCGGCCGCCTTGACCTGAGCCTCTTCCGTCACGTCCAGGGCCAGCGGCGTCACGCGACCATCCGGATGGGTGTAAGCCTGGCGCGATCCGGCATAGACCCGCTTCGCCCCCCTTCTCAGAGCTTCCTCGACCACCGCCTTCCCGATGCCGCGGTTGGCACCCGTCACCAAAACGGCCTTTCCTTCGATTTTCATAACTCCCCCTTTTTAAAATTTATTGTTCGACCTATCCTGACGCTCTTTTTACTTGCATCATGAAAGTAAAAGAAAGGTACATCAAAGACTTGCATGATGCAAGTAAAATAGGTAAACTGAATGTAAATTAATTGAGGGGGGTTAAGGAAATGTTAGGGCGAACCTACGACAAGGAAGCCTGTTCGGCGGCCCGCGCGCTTGAAATCGCGGGCGAACGCTGGAGCCTTCTGATACTCCGTAACGCGATGTTCGCGGGAATGATCCGTTTTACCGACTTTCAACAGAAACTCGACATTTCCACCAATATTCTTACAAGCCGGTTAGAGGGTTTCGTGAAGGACGGTTTGATGACCGCGACCAAAGGCGAATCGGAACACCTGGAATACCATCTCACCCCCAAGGGCCTTGATTTCAAGCCGGCCATTATCGCCTTGACCGAGTGGGGGGATAAATGGGCCGCCCCCCATGGCGCGCCCATTGCCTTTGTGCATGAAGGATGCGGCGGGCGCGTTGAACAGCATTTGCACTGCCGCGCCTGCGGGGAACCTATGAAGGTCAAGGATGTCATCGCACGCAAGACCAAGGCAATGGATATCTATAATAAGAATCGTTGAGTATTCGCTCGACTCAAGGCTGTTCCGGTGGCTCTCAAACGAAAAAAAACATATATAAGGGTTCGTCTAAACCCCTTTTAAGCGAACCGTCCAAATCCAGCTTTCCTAAATCCGAAAATGACAAAACGTACGATATGTGGTACGTTGTGCCTGGAGGACCTCATGACCACCTTATCCGCCAGCCGGGCCCGGGCCAATCTGTACAAGCTATTGGATCAAACGGCCAAAAGCCATGAACCCGTGCAAATCACCGGGAAAAGATCCAACGGCGTCCTTGTTTCGGAAGGGGATTGGAAGGCCATTCAAGAAACCCTTTACCTGCTTTCCATACCCGGGATGAGGGAATCCATCCGAAAAGGCTTGGCCGTCCCGGTTTCCAAACTCTCCAAAAAGATTAAATGGTAAGTTGGCGGCTGTTCTACACCAAGCAGGCCCTCAAGGACGCGAAAAAGATATCCGCTTCCGGTCTCAGGGAGAAGGTTGAAGAACTACTCCGCCTTTTAACCGAAGATCCTTTCCGCAATCCACCCCCTTTTGAAAAACTAGTCGGCGATTTGGAAGGCGCTTATTCCAGAAGGATCAACATCCAGCATAGGTTGGTTTATCAAGTTTTGAAGGAAATAAAGTCGGTAAAGGTGATTCGGATGTGGACCCATTACGAGTGATACCCCATGAAATCCTACGACGTGATCGTGCTGGGCGGCGGGGCTGATGTGCGCTTTGGATGCCTCCGCCCCGCCCTGATCGGATCTAGCGCAAGAAACAATTAAAGACCCTTATTCCTTTGACTTCCTCAACTTATCGCGGTGGTATGATCCGCTTGACGTTTCTTTTGCGCTTGGTTAGCATCACTTTAGTGGTGCCATTTTCCAAAGGGTTTCTGTGGGTTTTTTGATAGGAGCGGGTCAATGAATGTAAAACTTCGGAACATGCCGATTGATGAGCGAATCAAGCTCGTCGAGGAACTTTGGGACAGTATCGCGGCTGATCAAGGCGTTTTACAGCTCACGGATGCTGAGAAAGCCGAATTGGACAGGCGGCTTGACGCTTTCGAGTCGGATGGGAACCTGGGCCGTCCGGCAGTTGAGATCCTCGCTGAGATTCGGCGCAAGATTTGAGTTTTGCGGCCAGGCTTCGGCCCGAGGCGACCGAGGATCTTCTGGATGCCGCTCGTTGGTATCAAAAGCAACGACAAGGCTTAGGTCATGAATTCCTGGATGATGTATTGGGAACCCTCGCCCAAATTGAATCCAACCCCTTGATGTATCCCCTGGTCCATCGAAACACCCGGCGAGCCCTTATTCATCGGTTTCCGTTCGGAGTCTATTATCGGATAGTCAATGACGCCGCGGTTGTCGTTGCGGTCATGCATTGCGGCCGTCATCCCCGCCGTTGGAAAGATCGGGTTTAACACGGCTGTTCATTTCAAAAATAGGTCCCGCTTTGAATGATCAGGTAATTTTACTTCGTGTGCAAAGGGGCCTGACCCCGCTTACACTTAAACCTATTCTCACGGTTCCTCGGGCTGTTATTCTGGCCCCATGAAATCCTATGACGTAATCGTGCTGGGCGGCGGGGCCGCGGGGCTGATGTGCGCTTCGGAAGCCGCCGGCCGGGGGCGCCGGGTGCTGGTGCTGGAACAAGGGCAACGCCCGGCCCCCAAAATCCTCGTTTCCGGCGGGGGGCGCTGTAATTTCACCAATTTGCGGGTCACCCCCGCGAACTACGTCACCACGAACCCCTCCTTCCCCTCGCATGCCCTCACCCGTTTTACCCCCAAGGATTTCATCTCCCTGGTCAAGTCGCGATCCATCGCCTATCACGAGAAAAAAGACGGCCAGCTTTTTTGCGACAAGAGCTCCAAGGCCATCATCGAACTGATGGTTTCGCGGGCCCAGAACAAGGGCGCTGAACTATTGCTCGGTCAAAAGGTCACGGGTGTGACCCATGCCGAAGGGCTTTACACCCTCACGCTGGGGGATCAAACCTATTCGGCCCCCCGGCTGGTCGTGGCTACCGGCGGGTTGTCCTGGCCCCAGCTGGGCGCCACCGACCTGGGCTACCAAATCGCGCGGCAGTTCGGGCACGAGATCGTCGAACCCTCGCCCGCCCTGGTGGGCCTGGCCTTTGCTCCGAAGGAAATGGAACGGTTCAAGGACCTGGCGGGGATCCACCTGCGGGTGGGGGTCTCCCTGGAAAACTGGAGCCTGGAAGACGACCTCATGATCACCCACAAGGGCCTTAGCGGGCCCGTGATGCTCAACGCCTCGCTTTATTGGAAACCGGGGCAGGAAATCGAGATCAACTGGGTGCCCGAACACCAGGCCGATATCACCTGCTGGCAATTGCGGCAGGAAAAGGCGGCGGGGGGGAAGGGAAAGTTCAAGGCTTGGTTTTCACAAAGGGTGCCCCACCGGCTCGCCGACCGCATCGCCTGGCATGCCCAGGCCCGGGGAGACTGGACCCATCTGCCGGACGACATTCTTTTAGGACTTGCCCAGGATATTCACGCCTACCGATTCATCCCCGAAGGCACCTTCGGTTACGGCCAGGCGGAAGTGACCCGGGGGGAGTGGACACCCGTAAAGTCTCGCCCATGACCATGGAATCCCGCCTGTCGCCGGGCCTTTTCTTCGTGGGCGAAATTCTGGACGTGACGGGCCAGTTGGGCGGGTTCAATTTCCAATGGGCCTGGTCCTCAGGCTGGTCGGCGGGCCAGGCGGTCTAAAGAAAAATAGATTCCACCGTTCCAACCCCAGTGCGGGTGGCCATACCCTTTGATTTTGCCACAAACCGTTTCTCATCCCTTTCGCGCTTGTCCGCTATAATGCTTTATCTTTTAGCCCTTTCTAGGCGGTGAGTTATGGTCTCGATCAAGTCCCAGCTCAAAAGCATCGATATCACGGTCGGCATGATCTATTCCCAGCTGAGGTTTCCCGTCCTTTTCATTTGGATCGGCATCTTTGGGATGAATTTCTACCGGGAATGCCTGCCGCTGATCCTGACCGGAAATGTTTTGTTCGGGTGCGTGCTCTTCCTGATCTATGTCCTTCGGCTGGTGGCCGTCATGCTGTTTGTGGGTTTATTTTTCGCTTTTGTCGGGAAATACACCGGGCACCTCAAGAACCAATTCAAGATGATCGAATACACCTTCGACGGGACGACGATCCTGAGCAAAGTCGGGGAGAAGGACGGCAAGAGCTACCTGGATGACATCCAATCGGTCTATGAGGATAAAAAGCGCATCATGCTGTTCAAGTCGGGCTTTAAGTTCGAGGTGATCAGCAAGCGGTTGGTGACCGAATCCGAATTGGCGCAGATTCGGGAATTCCTGAAGTCCAAAACCTCCCGCCTGGTCCATTTCATCTACCGGTTCCTGCCTTACGCCACGCTGATCCTGGCGGGTTTGACCGCCTGGGGTGTTTTTGTGCCCACCTATTCCATGACAAGCTCCACCCAGGGCCTGGAAGCCTTTTACCAGGAGGATGAGCTGGCTTTCACGGCCACCACCCAGTCCTTCGGAACCGTCAGCGACCTCTATGACGGCATCTTCCCGCCCCAGAAGCCGAAGTTCATCGAAAGGAAACCCTTCATCGTGACCCGTTTCTTCGACGTCAAGGGGGGGCATTTGACCCAATTGATCCTCACGGGACATGAGGAAAAGAGGATTTTTCCCTCGGGCCCGGACCTCCTCTGTGTCTCCCTGGACCGCAAGACGCGCGAATTCTTGAAATTCGACGGCCGCCAGTTCGTGCCCGTGACCGGGCCGGAAAAGGACGATTTGATGAAAAGGTCCGAATACGAAAAGCCGTCCGGATGGAAATATTTCAGGCTTTGGGACGAGACGGACCAGGAAATCGACGAAAACGACCCCTCGAAGGGGGAGGACAATTGGGCCACCTTCCCCTTGAAGAGCGGGACGGTGAAGGTCCACTACCAGTCCTCGATCCCCGATCCGAAGAACTATTTCCCCCAGCACGTCTATACCTTGACGGGCCTGACCCCCAACGGCGGGGAGATGGATTTGATCCATATCCTGGATGGAACCAAAAAAATCGACCAAGCCGCCTTCGAAAGTGATTTTCCGGTCAAAGCTTCCAACCCCGGGGAGGGAACGCCATGAAAAAACTCACCTTATTCGCGTTTTTGGCAGTCCTTCTCCCCCTGCGGGTTTGGGCCTATTACGGGGAGGGCACGGAGGATTTTGGGCCCTATCGCGACGATGAGAAGGTCACGCAAACCGCGGCCAAGGCCCTGGACCCGCTGGAGTCGTCCCAGACCGATACGACCCAGACCCAAAAGATGGGGTCAAAAGACGACCCGAACGCCCCGGCCTGGCTGGTGACGACCGATTCCAAGGACCTGAAGAACCATTCGATCCTTTTCCAGTTCTCGCGATCCACCAAGAAAAAACCCATCCAGTTCACGGTCACGGGAAAGATGCTTTCGAATTTCGTGACCGCCGACCTGAACGGCGACGGCTTGCCGGATTATATCCTGACCTTCCGGGCCCCGCCGCAAGTCGAGGAAGAGGGGGAGGACCGGCCGGACCTCAACCCCAAAAACGACAGTTTCATCGTGGTTTTATCGGATAAGAAAAACTACCGCGCTTTCATGGTGGAAAACGCCTATTTCCCATCCTGGGGCCCCTACCAACTGGGCCCCCAGGCGCCAACCGCCCTTTTGACGGCCTGCGATTTCCAGGAACCCCATCTCAAACTGCCGGAGGGAAAGCGGGTGATCTTTCACCTCTACCAACTGCTGACGGTGAAGGGGAGGGAGCTGGCATTGGATAACAGCCCGGACGCGCGTTTCCCGAAAATCGTGGCCCAGGACGAGTCCGGCCGCCACAAGAACCACAAAGAAACGAAACTGCTGTCGGACGCCCGCAAGAAGGAATTGTTGAACCTCTACCAACCGGCCATTACCGAAATTCAATTCAAGAAGTGAAATGGGTGATGGGGCCTGGTGGTGTAGGAAAAGAAACGATTCCACTCTAGGGGCTTAGAGCCCAAGGCCCTTTTCAAAATATGCCCCTCTCCAAAAAGGTTCCTTGCCATTGGTCCAGGCGTTTGACCCCGGCGGTTTCAAGGGCCTTTTTCACCCCGGGGGAGTCCATGAAATCGGCGGCGGTGAGGATATCGGGCACCTCTTGGGCCACGATCACCGACCCGGGGTGCCCGGCTATCCGGTAGTGCCTCACGGGGCTGCCGGAGGCCACCCCCATCCCGGGCCAGGGGACACCTTCCATGAATTCATAACGACCCACCACCAGGCCTCCCGTTTGGGGGTTTGGGCCGGGGTTTGTCCCTTCCTCCACCCCCGCCCAGACCAGGGGCAGGCCCAGGCCGGCGCCCACGCAAGCCACAAGGAAATCGGAGGATTGGATAAATTCCAGGGCCTTTCGAAGGTTGGAGCATTGGAAGACCAATAGGTAGGTCTTGGGATCATTCGTGTCGCGGTAGGCTTCATAAGAAAGAAACCCTTTCGCCGGGAGGTTGTGGGAAGGGCTGAAGAACCGGGTCTTGAAGTCCCCCAGGTCGCAGATTTGCTGGCGGATAAATAGGGTTCCCGTCCCCTCGGGGTAGGGGCTGGTAAACCGGCAGGCGGGCAGAACCAATAGGAAAAGGCAAAGCGCCGTCCATAACGATTTCATTTCAAGACCATCGATCCTAAGGCGGTGATTTCCAGGGTGTTTCCATCTTGGGCGAATACAACTATTCCACTTTTGTTGGATGGTAGAGGCAAGCTCAATGAATGAAGCTCCTCCAACTTGGTAACGACGAAATTTTCCTCGAGAGTTTTACCCTCGTTTTCCCCGCTCAAGACCTGGGTGACCTTTTGATTCTCGAAAACCGCTAGATAAAGTTTTTCACCTTGGCCCAGGGGATGGGGTAAGGCGATCTTCAATTGGACGCCCTGTAGGGTGAGCTGAATTTTTTGGGCTTGATGATTGCGGGGATCGGAACATTCTTTTTCAATCCGGGGGCCGTCGGAGCCAACAAATCCCACTCTC
>CAWKIF010000170.1:0-54899 GCA_963849485.1 candidate division FCPU426 bacterium
CTAACAAGATTAGATGAGAAGGCAGAGGCCCGTCGTAAAAGATGGGTTAAATTCTCTGCCTATGAAAAAACAAACTAACCAACAAACTAAAACCACTCCGTCAGTTGTTCTCACTACGCCCGCTGCCCTCGTCAGCGGGTTCACCCTCGGCCTGGATCTCGGTGACCGCTCGCATCACGTCTGCGTCCTGGATGCTGCCGGCGAGATCGTCCGTGAGGGCGCGTTGTCCAACACCCGTCCCGCGCTGGCAAAGTTGCTGGCCGATTTCCCCCGCGCCACGGTGGCGATGGAAGCCGGCACGCACAGCCCGTGGATCAGCCGTTACCTCACCGAACTTGGGGCGAAGGTCATTGTGGCCAACCCGCGCAAGCTCCACGCCATCTCCCGCAACGAGCGCAAGTGCGACCAGCGCGATGCCCGGATGCTCGCCCGGCTGGCCCGCGTGGATCCGGCCCTGCTCCATCCCATCGAGCACGGCTCCGCCCAGGCCCAGCATGATTTGCTCGGCCTCAAGCTCCGCGATGCCCTCGTTCGCACCCGCGTCAACCTCATCAACGCCATCCGTTTCACGCTCAAGAGCCTCGGTCATCCCCTGTGTAATCCCTCCAGCGAGTCGTTTCACAAAACCGTGTTGGCGGACATCCCGGCGGATTGTCTGCCGGTGATTCAACCTTTGATCACCGTGCTCGTCCAGGTGACCGAACAGATCAAGGGCATGGAACGCGACTTGGTGCAGCGCAGCAAAAAGGAGTATCCCGCCACCCAGCGGCTCCAGCAGATCACCGGCGTGGGCCCGCTCACCGCCCTGTGCTTCGTCCTGAAGATCGGCGATCCGCAACGGTTCAACCGCAGCCGCGACGTGGGCGCGTATCTGGGTTTGTGTCCGCGCCGCGACCAGAGCGGCGGCACGGACAAACAACTGCGCATCAGCAAATGCGGCGACGGTTTGATGCGCCGCCTGCTGGTCAGCGCCGCGCATTACGTCCTGGGCCCCTTCGGTCCGCCCTGCGCGCTGCGCGAACATGGCCGGCGCCTGGCGGGCACCGGCAGCGCCCGCGAAAAGAAACGCGCCGTCATCGCCGTCGCCCGCAAACTGGCCGTGCTGTTGTTAAGCCTGTGGAAACACGGCACGGATTACGAACCCCGCGCCACCGCCAGCCCCGTTCTGGTGATGGTGCCGGCCTGAACCCGAAAACAAAAACGCTTTTAGGAGGAAAACCATGGACGCTGATCTGGGAGTGATGACGGTCCGGCGACAGAGCCGCCGCAAGGCGAGCCCGATAACAAGATGGTCACGCTCCTCCCGCAAGGACTTCGGATCAAACCGTGAACCGCTGGCGACGGCGAGTTCGGATGGAAGCGCGATCCTTTCTTAGCCTTGCCAACGTCCCGGTTTCCGACTAATAAAACCATGTGCCAGCAAAATTAACCTTGACTGCCTTCTCATGGAAGTCGCCGGAGCCAACCGCCGTTGGCGCTGTCAGTTCCGCTTTCGCGGTTGACGTCGCGGCGGCGGTGGCTTAGCTTTTTTCGTTAGGCATCGTTGAGGCGTCACATGAAAAGCATCGTCACTCCATTCATTGCCGTTCTGGCAATCGGAGTGCTCCTTGCAGTCTCGACGCTGATGAACAGTGGCCACGAGGATTTTGGGGTTTTGCAGTGGTGTCTGGTCATCCTCGTAGTTCTTTTGGTTGGCTGGATTATCGCCATGCTGCTGAATGTTGCGATTTTTGCACCTGTTTTTTGGTTGCTTGGTAGATTACAGTCGAAGAAGAGCAAGACAGACACGAAGCATTAACCCGATGCCTAACCAGTCGCCGAAGCCAACCGCCGTTGGTGCTTGCAGTTCCGTGTTCCGCCTTCGTTTCACTACGGCGCGACAGGCGCGGTTCACTTCGCGAGTCGGCGGTGGCTCAGCTTTTTTCGTTAGGCCACTATGCGCATGAAAACATTGATTACATTTTTTGTAGCTCTGTTGCTCGGATTAGCATTGGGTTCGGTTCTCACGCTCCGCCACGCCGACCATGAGGTGGCCGAGGTTGTTGAGACGATGCAGCAGCCGATTGAGAGTGGCGACCGGGAACACGCAGCCAGAGCTATTCGAGCGATCCAGATGATTGAGTCTGGCAAGAGCAGCAATGCGGTTCAGTTGCTTTCGGTGCCGATAGCAGTTTATTACCATTTTTACGCGGGCCTGACACAAAACGACGAGCGCACAAAAGCCGTGCTTGCACAGATTGAGCAGCTTGCCAGCACGAACACATTGATAGCAGATGAGATTCACGCCAAGATTCAGTGACATTGACCAGTGGCCTAAGCCGCCGGAGCGAACCGCCATTGGCGCTTGCCGTTCCGCTGTTCCGCCTTCGTTTCACTACGGCGCGACAGGCGCGGTTCACGCCGCGCGTCGGCGGTGGTTCAGTTTTTTTCGTTAGGCGGCTTCACGTTTATGAGCATTAAGCGACGCAAGTATGGGTTAGTGATGTTTTCCGTTGCAGCTTTGTCGTTCTTGGTTGCGCGGATGTCCGATTCACACCCGGTTGCTTCTAATTTTTGGTGGGAAGGCAATGTTGGAGGGTTTGCATTAGATGTCGGCGGTGGCATTAGCTGGCTACTTTTGATTCCCATTATTTTGGTGGGAGTGATAGGTTTGTTCTGCTGGGTGTGGCCATCACCGAAGCCGCCGAAGTTGACCAAGTGAGATATGAAATACCAGCCGCCTAACAAGCCGCGAGGCTGTGTGAAAACTCCGGGACGCGGAAAAACTTCGCTTCCAGTTGACTTATGACGCATTTTGACGAATTGCCGAGGCGGATTGGATGGCCTGAAATTGAGTTTTCACACAGGCTCCCGCCGGAGCCAACCGCCGTTGGCGCTTGCCGTTCCGCTGTTCCGCCTACGTTTCACTTCGGCGCGACAGGCGCGGTTCACGCCGCGAGTCGGCGGTGGCTCAGCTTTTTTCGTTATGCAGCATCGAGCGCATGAAGATTTGGACACCATTGTTTGTTCTGGCTTTTCTTTGCGGTTGCGCGCATCAGCGTTTCTCCGCTGGCCACGGCGATGTTGGGCAGTTTGTTTTGCGGACTGCGGTGCAGTTTGGCGGCACACCGATTGCCACCAATGGATTGCCCATGATTTCCGACCAGTGGCACTATTCAGAAGACGCCGGAGGTTATATTATTCATCTTTCGCAGAGAGATTTTCCGGCAGTTGAGTCATTCCTGCATCAGTCATTCGGTCAGCCAGCGGGCGGACATCCCGGCGCGAACGGTTACTACCGATTGACCAAGTATGGCGGCAGTATTTATTTTACCGATGACGATGACCAGACCACGGTTATTATTCTAAGGTCACATTCGCCGAAGGATGATTCAAGATGATGCTGCTTAACAAGTCGCAGAAGCCAACCGCCGTTGGCGCTGGCAGTTCCGCTGTTCCGCCTTCGCTTTGCTACGGCGCGACAGGCGCGGTTCACGCCACGAGTCGGCGGTGGTTAAGCTTTCTGCGTTAGGCGGCTGCGTGTTATGAAGAGTGCAATTATCATCGGAGCGATTATTGGAGCGATTATCGGAGTGACGTTCATGGTCATGGCGTTAGCCGCTGTCGTAAAAAGTCATTTACCTTTTTATGGCATGTTTCAGCCGCATACTTACAATTGGGGCACTGGTATGCCGTTTTTGTGCGACGAAACCAACGCCTACATCTTTCGACAGGCGCATCAGCGATGGCCCACCAATTATGGCGAGTTTGCGAGATTTATGAAGCAGCCCACCAGTTGCGCTCCGTTTGACCGTGTTGATTTTATCACGAAGCCAGACGGTGATTTGGAGTTTGTTTCTTATTGTTTCAGTTCAGGGGTTACAAATCGGATGACTGTCAAAGCAGCAGACAAGCCATGACGCCGCCTGACCAGTCGCCGGAGCCAACGCGGATGACGTCTTCCGTTTTGCGGTTGAGCGTTCGGGTTTGCCATGCCATAGTTCCCGCGTGGCTCAGCTTTTTTCGTTAGGCTGCTTATGATTATCACAATGAGCAAGAATCGGTTTTTGTCTGGTCTGGTCGCCGTTATTTACATTATCGCCGCGTTCGTTACCGGCGGAGGAGAGGCCAGTTGCAAGGTTCTGCTATTTGTGATTCTGCCGCTCGCGTGTATTTGGTTTTCCGATGCTATGGGCAGTTTCACTGGGCCGGCGGGAAGCATTGGGATTACTCACCGTCGCCAGGAGTGATTGTTTGTATCCTTGGTTGGTTAGTTTTACTTTTGCCGATTATTATGGTAATCATTGCTTATGTCGCAGCATAACAATTCGCCGGAGCCAACCGCCGTCCCGTCAAGCCGTAGCTCTCGACTCGGCGAAGCCTCCGGCGCAGCCCGGTAGGAGCAGAGGCTGATGGCGCTGTCCGCCTACGTTTCACTTCGGCGCGACAGGCGCGGTTCACGTCGCGCGTCGGCGGTGGCTCAGCTTTCTACGTTAGGCGTCATGCCCATCGCACTTTCCATTTTGTGTTTTGTTGTCTCACTTGCGGCGATGATTTTCTTTTCTATCATTACGGCGCAAGCTGTCAAGCGGCGTGAGATAAGCTCCGGTTGAGGCTTGCGTTTGCCACTCGTCCAGCTATGTTTGTTGCGGTTTGTTGTTCGTATGCCGTATTCGCTATCATTTTTCTGATTTTTTCGGTTTTATGTGCGAAAGATTTGATTCACACGATATGACGCCGGAGCCAAGCGCCGTTGGCGCGGTCAGTTCCGCTGTTCCGCCTTCGTTTCACTACGGCGCGACAGGCGCGGTTCACGCCGCGAGTCGGCGGTGGTTAGCTTTTTTTCGTTAGACCACAAACAATATGAAGCCAACCATCATCCTAATCATGTTGACATTGGTTTCTGCCACCTTGCGTGCGGATATTACAAACCAGTGCGAAGCGGTAATGGTGGAAGGCATGTATCTCATTCACCAATTCGCACGGTTCAATGACAGTGACCGCTGGCAAAGGATTCGAGCGGCGCTACACTTGGGCAGGAGACACGCGCACGGTGATGATGTATCCACGCAAGAAGCGGTGGCTTGGCAGCCTCGGAATGTATAATCCTGGATATTTTGAGGCCGGAAAGGTTGAGCCTTGGATTTACCATGATGGCATTAAGCGTTTTGTGGTCGAAGAATGCCAGCGCCACTTCACAAACACCACCGAAGCGGTCGCGTGGATAAAAAGGACAAGCACTTCCTTTGATAACACTTATAATGATACTGGATTGGTTGTTGGGATGCAGTTTGACAGACAGCCGCCATCGCCCGACGGTCCGGCTGGGACACTTTGTGTAGATGTATGGCAGATTTACATTGACGGCAAGAAGCCGCAGAAGCTTGAAGGCTCAAAAAACCAAGCAATCTCTGTTTACTATCCGCCGACATACGACATGGACACAGTGAAACCGCCAAGCCAGCCCATTGACAATGATTAGAGAAAATATCACGCAGTGGCCTAATAAGTCGCCGGAACCAACCGCCGTTGGCGCTTGCCGTTCCGCTGTCGCGGTTCACGTCGCAGGTCCCACCGCAGTCCAAATAAATTTGGTTGCGGCTTAAGCCGCGCTATGTTTTTGCGTTTGATTTTCAGACGGAGCGTTGCCGGAGGTCCTTGCGGACGGCCACCAATTGAACTACGCGGTGAAGAGCCGGGAGAGACGGCATGTTGCCGTCACCGATTAGGGGACGCCGACACGGCGTCCCTCCCAGTCATGGAATCTGGCTCCACGCATCTGCGCCTGACCACGTTGCCATTAATAAAAACCTAGAACTCCAAAAAAAAGTAATTACACTCAAATTCATCTTATGAAAAACCACAGTCTCCCGCCATCAGTTCATTAAACAAACTGCGCTGGTTGCAATCGCTGCTTTCAGCTTGTCGCTGCTGTCGGCCCGCGCCGCCGAAACGAACGCGCCGCTGACCACGATTCCTTCCGACAGCAATTACAAGTCGCATTATGCCTCGAACAAGGCGTGCGAGGATCAGGTTGCGGCCATGAAGGGCAAGCCCTGCGACATCATTTTCATCGGGGATTCGATCACGCAAAATTTTCCGGGCAGGCCGACGCCCGGCTGGGGATCGGTCGGCGGGTCGGTTTGGGACAAGTATTACACGAACCGGCATGTGCTGAATTTCGGCGTCGGCGCGGACGCGACGCAGCATACGCTCTGGCGGTTCGACCACATGGACATCAAGGAATTCAAGCCCAGGGTGGCGGTCATTTTGATCGGCACCAACAACAATCGAAATTCGCCGGAGGACATTGCGGCCGGGGTGAAGGCGGTGGTCGAAAAAACCGAGCAGACTTTTTCCGGGGTGAAAATCATCCTCGTCAGCATCCTGCCCAACGCCCGCGCGGCGGAAAAAATGGCCGCGGCCAACAAGCTGATCCAGCCGCTGGGCGACGACAAAACCGTTTTCTATCTTGATCTGGCCGCCAAGATGCCGCCCGTTGGCGACAGTTGGAAGGGCCTGGGGCCGGATCGCCTCCATCTCACGCCGGAAGGCTACGAACTGTGGGCCTCGGAAATGGAACCGTTGCTCACCAAGCTGCTTGCCGACAAACCGTGATTTGAACCGATCGGACGACTGGCCAATTTGGCGGGTCACTTCGGCGGGAGGATTTTTTGGAATTCCGGCAGGCTGCGCAATGCGTCAAAGCGCGGGTCGGAGCGGTTGGTGGCGGCGAGGTCGCCGGACTTGGGGTCGCTCTGGAGGCGTTTGGCGTTCAAATCCATGGCCACGCGCAAATTTTCGAGCGCGTTGCTGTTTTTGCCGGTCATGGCCTGGAACGCGGCGAGGTCGTAATACGCCTCCGGGCGGACCGCTTCGGGGGCGAGGGTGATGAGTTTTTGGAGCACGGCGTCGAGCTTGGGAAAATAATCGCCGCCCATTTTGCTGTAAAACTGGGCGAGCGCGGAGGCTTCGCCATATGAAATGACCGGATTGGTGAGCGCGCGGTCAAACAGGGCGATGGCGCTGTTGGTCTGGCGCATCTGGAAGTAGGCGCCGCCGAGCATCAGCAGGTTTCGGATGTCGTCGGGATGGTCGCGCGCCTCGGTTTCCATTTGTTGCAACTGGGTGGTTGCCTGGGCATTGCCGGAGATCTGCTTTTTGATTTCTTCAATCCGATCCACGAGGCCGGAGATCTGGCCGTTGTAAGGATCGAGTTTCTGGCAGGTTTTGGCGATGATGAGCGCGTCGTCGAAACGCTGGAATTGAAAGAGGAAGTTGGCGTAGCGGACGACGGCCTCGGGGCTGTAGGGGCAGAACGCAAACGATTGTTTGAAGGCGAAGTCGCACTCCTTATACAATTGCTGTGTTTCCCGGCCTGCCACGCCTTGTTCAATCACCTTGCCGGTGTCGGGTCCATACCTTTGCTCCAACTGCTGAAAATCCACGTCGGATTTTGGGCGGTAGATCAGGTATTGCGGATCAATGGGTGGTTGGGGATCAGCAATTGCAGGCGCCAGGCATACATGCCGGCCTGCGAACTGCGCAGCTTGGAAAATGCCTTCTGCGCGTCGTCGTCGCGGACAAATTTCAGGTCGCCCTTGAACCCGCTGTAATCGTTTCGCAGATAAGTTTTTTCCACCCAGTCGGCGATTTGCTGGACGCTGGTGTCGTAGGTGATCCAGTTGCCGATGAAGCGTTCGGAGTATTTGCTCCAGAATTCGTGGTCGCGTTTATAGACGTCGTCGGGCAGCGCCACGTTGGGGCTGCGGTTGATTTTCATGATGATGCCGAACGGCGTCTCGTAGGGATACATCCATTCGAGCGGGAAGCTTTCCTCGACGTAGAATGAGTTGGTCGGGTTGTGGTCGAAAATCACCCGGCACAGCAGCCCGTTGATCATCATCACGGCGGTCTGCCCGGAGACCTGCACCCGGCCGGTGACGGGGTCCACCTGCACGTCCTCGCCCGGTTGCAGCCGGCCCAGCTTGGAGCGATTGGCAACATCCTCGGTGTAGGCGCGGAAGCTGGTCTCCGAATCCTGGGGCGACGGGATGTAAATTTCCTTGGGCGGATAAACGCCTTCCGCGCGGCGGCGGTCCTCGACTTTTTTGCCAAAATTGGTGAACGGCACGTCGAGCAGGTTGTAGGCGAGTCTGGAGGACAGGCGGACAATCGAGTTGTCTTCAACATGAGCCAGCCCGCGCCAGTATTTCAGCAGCTCGCTGAAAAACGGCGGGTCATGCTGCTGGCTGCGGAAGTATTGCGACCGGAGGTAATCCAGATAAGTGGTGTCCGCCAGCGCGTTTTGCGTGATGAGATAAACGTCGCGGCGGTCGTAATCCGGGTCCATCGGCTTGTCTTTTGCCGGGACGAAGCTTTCGCAGAAAATCATGTAGGTCGGGCAGAACCGGCCGGGGTCGGTGCCGCCAAACAGGATGGTGTTGCGGTCCATTTCGGGATAAACCAGATTTCCCTTCACCGGGTCCTTTCATCATCTGCGCGCGCAGCTTGGAGTCGTAGCTGAACTTGCCGTCCGGTCCGACAAACGGCGGCGTGAACATGTCATGCCCGAACCAGTAGCCGAACCAGTGGTTGCGCTCCTCGCCCTTGGCCCAATGCGACAAGCCCGAATAGACCGGCGCGGCCGCGAACAGGCACAGGGTAATCAGCATCGGGGCGCGGTTGCGATAAATCGCCAGGCCGCCCATGAAAGCGACGACCATGCCCGCAACCAGCAGCGCCCCCCAGACCGGAAGACTGTATTGGTTCGGCGCAAAGATGCGCGGCAACGCCGCATAAACCTGATTGAACCCCAGCCGGTCGTCACCGGAAAAAGCCAGATACGTCGCAATTGCCAGAAAAAGCAGCGCCGTGCCGCCGAACATCCAGACCAGAAAATCGTCATCCGCCGGGGCGCTGTCTTTTTTGTTTTCATGAACCAGTGCGCGGCCAGCGCCGCCAGGACAAACGCCGCGACCATGCTCAAAAACAGGAAAAGGGTTTTTTGATAGGTCATCGCGCCGACGCCGCCATAAAAGGTGGTGCCGACTCCGTCGAAAAGCACGACGAGCGCGGGCAGCAGGGTGATGGCTCCCAGCATGAGGCCGACGCTGCGGAAGCTGCGGTAATGCGTGGCCATGTAGGACGAAAGCAGCGCCAGCCCGTAGCCGATCATGACGGCCACCACCGCGTGGGATGCCGTGAAGAACACCTTGTTTTCCTCCGCCGACTGCCGGTCGGGAGTCGTGTTCATCAACACGGTCAGGATGATGCCGACGCAGAAATACAACGCCGCCAGGCAGATGATCCACGCCCGCTCGCGCTTTTGCATTTTCAACAGGAAGAAGAACGGCACCAGCGCGACAAACAGGAAAACCCAGCTAAACGAGCCGGCCAGGCCGCTGATGACCAGCCCCAGTTGCTGGAGGAAGTGCGCCGGGTCGTAAGGACATCCGTCGGGTTGGCCTTTTCATACTGGCCGCGGGACAGTGCGTGGAAGAATCCCTCCACCGTGCGCGGATAACCCCATTGCATCGGCGGATCGGTCATGCCCGAAATGGCTTCGTAAAAATAAAACGAAACGCCAAGCATCCAAAGCACGCCGCAAACAATCACCACCAGCCAGCCAGGTCCTCCTTCCATGTGTCCACGCGAGCACCGCGAAGCCGATGCCCGCAATCAGGGCGAGCACCACGCAGGCGGAACCCTGGCCGGGAACGGCGCAAAAAAACAAACGCCGCCGCCACCGCGCCATCGCGGCAAAAGTCGTTGAATGATTTTTGTGATGATGGCGAGCCAGACATATGCCGCAATGGAGGCAAAACCGACGAAATAGAAGATGCCCAGCAGCGACGACTCAAGCCGTTCAGCGCGGGGATGGTTTGGGACTGCATCAAAATCAGCCCGCCGAGGAACACAATGCTGTTGCCCAGGAAAAAGCTGCGGCCCAGCTTGGGTTGGGTCACCGCCACGGCCACTTCAATGCCCATCGCGGCGCAGAGCATGGTCTGGTGGATCGTCGCGCACACGCCAAAGAAGAACATGGCGATGTAGAGGTAGCGTTTCTGGTGCGGCGCGTAAATCCAGCGCATCAGGCACACCGCCACCACCATCAGCCACGGCACGTCGAACACCGAAATGCGGTTGATGACGACCGATTCCTTCCACATGAAATTGTCAAAGCCCAGCAGCAAACCCGCCACGATGCCGCACACAATGCAGATGGCACCCTCCCATTTGCGGTTCATCTCCTTCAATTCCTCGATGCCCTCAATGAGCATGCTGCTCCCGCGCGAAACCATCAGCCCCACCAGCCCGCACGCCATCGCCGCCGCGAACGATTCGCCCACCTCCACCCGCCATGCGACGCTGCCGAACGGCACGATCCCGTCCACAGCCACGAGTAAATCGCCCAGAACGGATAGCCCGGCGGATGCGGGATGCCCGCGTAAAACGACGCCGTGCAAAGCTCGCCGGAATCCTCCAGCGTCAAGTCCGGCGCCAGCGTGAGCAGGTAGGCCGTCCAGACCGCCGCGAAACAGACAATCAGCACCAGCCAGTCAATTTTGCGGAACAGCGGCGGAAGTTTTGCGGGCGCGGGCGGCGGCGTTGTGGCCGCCGGTTTCTGCGGCGGCGTCTTGCCGGGTGGAGGCGCCGTTTTTTTGCGTTCGTCGGTTGTTGGATTTTCATCGTGTTCGCCAGTTCATCGCTTCCTGAACTGCGGAAAGTCGCCAATGAAACCCGAACCGCTCCGGTTTGTCCAATCAAAAGTAAAGACGGACAAATTGTTCTGCTCGGACTGCCGGCTGGTGCATGGACACCGCGTAGCTTTGGTTGCTCAACATCGCCATGATGGCCGGCTGCCGGTGGCCGCCGGCGGGGGCGGCGTTTTCGGAATTCAGCACCAGCAGCGTCAGCAGCGCGCAGGCCGTGGTCGGCGTCAGCCAGCCCGCAACCCGGAGCATTCGCGGCACATTTGCGGCGTCCGCCAGAAACAGCCGCCACTTAAGCGTCGCCGACGGCCGGCGCGGACGCCAGGAACGCAGCCGGCTCTCCAGTGATTTCATTTCGTTCTCGTCCATAAACAGCTCCTTTTAATTCGCGTTTGATTTTCTGCAAACCGTAGCGGTAACGGCCCGCCGCCGTGTTCGGCGAAATGCCCAGCAGCCCGCCGATTTCCTCGAAGGTGAACCGGTGCCAGATTTTCAGCACAATCGCCTCGCGCTGCTCCACCGGCAACGCGGCCAGACAATCCATCGCCTCGCGCTCGGCCTCGCTTTCGCCCGGCGATTTTTCAAACCAGCGCAGCGATTCCAATTCCCGCGTCAACCGCCGCCACAACGAACGGCGATGATTCAGCGCGCGATTCCGGAAACTGCGCACGCAGTAATGCTCCGGCTCCAGCGGACGTTGCGGCATTTTTAACAGAACCAGAAACGTTTCCTGCAAAACATCCTCCGCCTCGCCGTGGGTCAGGCCCAGCGCGCGGCCATAAAGAATCAATTCCGCTGCCTTCGCCTTATAAAGTGTTTCGAACCAGTCAAAATGTTGGCCGTGCGCAAGCACCGGTTTCATTGGATAGACACCGCAACCGGGAAAATTGTATAAACTATTTTTGAAAGGCAGCGGGGAACAGGGTGGAGCCGGACTGGCGGCGACTCATGCAAACCACCATCGCCTTGCCTTAGCCACGGATTTTCCTTTGGCTGCGCACGCGGTAGAGGCGCTCCGTGAAGCCGCCTTCTTCCACGAAGGCTTTTTCTTGGGCGGCTATTTGCTTGTCCAGCAGATAGCACGCGAGATTCAGCAGCGAGAGCGCGGCATTGGCCACGAGTTCCGCCGAGCTTGGCACGGACGCGCACGGACTCTCACGGACGGCCACGGACTTCTTTCAGTTTTTCCGCGTCCTTGTTTGTCCGTGTCAGTCGGTGTTTGTCCACGGCGTTCTTCTTCCACCCAGGCTTTAACCTGTTCCAGCGTGGCGCACCGCCTCGCCTTGAAGCGCATCAGCGCCGGGTGTTCTGGCGCCCACTGCGCCAAACCGCGCTGCATCAAATAATCCTCATAATCCAGCCGCAACTCCTCCATGCTGGCCCGCGCCACGTTCGTGAGCTTGAGTTCCGTTTTCTTGGACGTGCCGCTGGCCTGGCTGCCCTCCGCAATGTTCTGCACGCCGCTCCGCGCCGCCTGCACCAGTTGCGCGGGCTGCTGGACGCTGCAGAGGCCGCTGTGATTGCGCCGCCAGACAATTCTGGAAAGGCGGGTGGAGCATGAACCGGAGCCTTCCTATGGATCGCCATACAACTTCAAACGGCCGGTCCCGGCCCGCGTGCGTGGGCATGGAAGAAGCTGCGGGCATTTTTGGCTGGCCGAATTACTATCTGCCGTTCCTGGTGCGGGCCGGACATCTCAAGCCGCTGGGCAGGCCCGCGCAGAACGTCCGCAAATGGTTTGCGACCGTGGAAATCGAGCGGATGAGCTGCGACCCTGACTGGCTCGACAAGGCCATTCGCATCGTTGAAAAGCAGATTCAGGACATGAACAAAAAACAAAAGGGCAAGGAATTGGAAGTGTCCCTTGCCCAATGATGCCGGCGGCGCTCACGCCGCCTGTTCAACTTTCCCGGCTGCCCGCTGTTCGTAGTCTTCCAACGACTGGATTTTCATCAACGCCCGTTTCGCGTAAGCGCGATGCACGGCCACCTCTCCCCCCAACTCCGTTGGCGGAGAGGGTGAAATTCCATTGTCCGCGCTTGATTTTCCGCCGCCGTTGAAGCACCTTGGCTGCGCGTTTAACGCAACAAGAGAAAGGAATTAAAATTATGGCACATGAATTACCGCCCCTGTCCTATCCCAAAGAGGCCCTGGAACCGCACATTGACGCGCTCACGATGGAAATCCATCACGACCGCCATCACAAGGCTTACGTGGACAATCTCAACAAAGCCATCGCCGGCAACGCTGCGCTGGAGGCCAAATCACTGGAGGCGCTCATCGGCGACCTCGCGTCCGTGCCGGACAACATCCGCGGCCCGGTGCGCAACAACGGCGGCGGCCATTGGAACCATTCGTTCTTCTGGAAGATTCTCGCGCCCAAGGCCGGCGGCGCGCCGTCCGGCAAGCTCGGCGACGCCATCAAAGCACGTTCGGCTCGTTCGCCGATTTTCAGGCGAAGTTCGAGGCGGCGGGCATCGGGCGTTTCGGCAGCGGCTGGGCATGGCTCGTCTCCAACGGCGGGAAGCTGGAAATCGTTTCCACCGCCAACCAGGACAATCCGCTCATGGGCAAGGCCATCTCCGGCGTCGAAGGCAAGCCGTTTCTCGGCGTGGATGTCTGGGAGCACGCGTATTACCTGAAATACCAGAACAAGCGCGCGGATTATCTCAAGGCGGTGTGGAACGTGATTGATTGGAATGCCGTCGGGAAAGAATTTCTGATTTACGATATTACGATATACGATTTACGCGCGCTTGCTTGGTCGACACACCGCGTAAATCGTATATCCAAATCGAAAATAAAAATCTTTTGTCGGGCGCGGCAACGGGTATTTTCCGGCCATGCCGCAAGCCAAAATCGCGCCAGCAAAGAAAAGCTCCCTTTTGCAGCGGGCATTTGTTGCTTGCGTGATTTGCCTCGCCGTTTTCCAGTTCTCCGAAAACACCACCGACATTGACCTCTGGGGCCACGTCATCTTTGGCCAGGAATTTCTGCACACCGGCCACCTCGCGCGCACCGATCCGTATTCGTGGACCGCGAACGGCCAGCCGTGGATCAACCACGAAATCATCGCCGAAGTCGCGCTGGCGCTCGCGCACCGCGCGCTCGGCGGCGCGGGCTTGCTGCTGCTGAAAATGGTCGTGGGCTTGCTGACTTTCGGCATCGCCTTGTCAATTGCCCGCAAGCAAATGAGTCCCGGCGCGCGCCTCGTCGCGTGGGCTTTCGGCGCGCTGGCGGTCGTGGAAATTTCCTACGGCTTCGCCGCGCGTCCGCAAATCTTCACCGCGCTCGCGCTCGCCGCCGAGCTGTGGATTCTTGCCGCGATTCATCGCGGACAACGGCGCTGGGCGTTTGCGCTGCCACTGCTTTTTGTCGTATGGATAAACACCCACGGCGGCGCGCTTGCCGGCCTCGTTTTGCTGTTCGTCGCCACCATTGCCACGGCGGCGCAAAGTTTTTGCCGCCGGGTCGCGCCTGAACTTTCTCCGCCCGCGCATCGCCGCGCCCGTCGCCGGCCGGCGTCATCACGGCGTCTGGCAATTTCCTGCGTGGCTTCGGCTGCGGCACTGCTTGTGAATCCCTACGGATTTGAACTCGTCCGCTGGCTAGCCGAAAGCGTGCTGTGGTTGCGCCCGCAAATCGCGGAATGGAATCCCGTCAAGTTCAGCGGCGACCACGCGGCTTTTTTTCTGTGCGTCGCCATCGCCGCCGCCAGCTTTTTGCTTTCGCGCCGCCCCATCGCGTTGTGGGAATTGGCCGTGGCCGGCGCGCTCGGTTTCATGGCGTTCCGTTCCGCGCGCCACACGCCGCTGTTTTGCATCGCCGCGCTTGCATTCGTTCCGCCGCATCTCGCCGATGTTCTGGAGCGATTCAAAATTCCTTCGCGCGCCTGGCGGAGCTTTTCCGCAACGCGACCGTGCAAAAGATTTCAACCGCTTTGCTCGCCGCCGCTTCGCTGGGAATTATTTTTGCCGCCGGCACGCTGCACAAGGAGCGCGCGTGGACGATGGAAGTTCCGCGCAAGGAATATCCTGTCGCCGCGCTGGAATTCATCAAGCAACACGGGCTGCACGGCAACCTGCTGGTGTTTTTTGACTGGGGCGAGGAGTGCATCTGGGAATTGCCGGACAGCCGCGTCTCGATTGATGGCCGGCTGGACACCTGCTATCCGCGCGATGTTTTTGCCGCACATTGGAATTTTTACAATGCCGAGATGTCCCGCCAGCCCGCGTTGAATCTGGCGCAGGCGGATTTTGCCCTGCTGCCGCCGAACATGGCCGGGGCGGTGATGCTGTGGAAACAACGCGGCTGGCAACCGGTTTATTCCGACGACACGGCGGTGGTGCTGGTGAAAGACTTGAAGCAATTTCCACAACTCGCCGGATTGCAAGCCACCGTGCATGGTTCCGCTGAAAGCGACAAAGGCCGCGCCGCTTTTCCAGATGCGCCGTCGGCGCGAATCACCGGGCCATAAAAATCAGGAGCGAATCACACGCCGCGTTTGACGGCTTCAACGCGGTTCTTTTTGCCAAGGACAACAACGCGCGGCTTCCAATTTTTCGCTTCTTTTTCGTTCACGCCGCAAAACTCATGATGGTCAGCAAATCGCCTTTTTTGCCGAGGTGCGCGACGGCGCCGTTCAGGATGATTTCGCCGGCGCCGCGCTTGCCGCAAATGGCGTAGGTCTCAAACCGCTCGCCGTTGGCCATGTTGCCGCAGAGAATTTTTTCATATTCCTGCAAGCCGCATTTTTCCATGAGGTCGGCGGAAATGGTGAGGCTGCCTTCGTATTGAACGTTGCCGCCGGTCACCGTGGCGCGGTGGATTTTCGATTTGAGCAAAAAAACTTGCATGAGCCTTGAGTATAGCGCGTGGCGCGGTTACTTCAACTTGAGAAAATTGCGCATGATTTGCCGCCCGTTCTCGGTGAGGATGCTTTCGGGATGAAATTGCACGCCCCAAATCGGCAGCGTCTTGTGCCGCACGCCCATGATTTCGCCCTCGTCGCTCTCGGCGGTGATTTCGAGGCAGTCCGGCACCGTGTCGCGCTTGATGACGAGCGAATGATAGCGCGTGGCGGTGAATGGATTGGGCATTCCCGCGAACAAATCCTTTCCGTTGTGCTTAATCGGCGAGGTCTTGCCGTGCATCATGCGGTAATTCACGACGACTTCCGCGCCGAACGTGTGCCCGATGCACTGGTGGCCGAGGCAAACGCCGAAAATGGGAATGCCTTCCTGCGCAAACGTGCGGATGACATCGTTCGACAATCCCGATTCGCGCGGCGAGCACGGGCCGGGCGACACCAGAATGCGCTCCGGCTTCAATGCGCGGATGGCATCGAGCGTGATTTCGTCGTTTCGTTTCACCTGCAAATCCGCGCCCAATTCGCCGAGATACTGGACGAGGTTGTAGGTGAACGAATCGTAATTGTCCAAAACCAGGATCATCTTTGTGGAGAAAAAACTACACCATGCGCCTGAAAATCAAAGCCGAAACCGATGATCTTCGCTCATCACCACCAATCCCATGAACTTGAGGCGGAAGAAAGCCGGAAGTTGAACGAGCCTCGTTACCTCGGCTGCTACGGGGTTTGAAACGGCTATTGGGTCTTGGCCGGTTCGGCTTTCTGTTCCGTGAGCCATTCGAAGCTGATCTTGATGTCGTCGCCGGTTTTGATCACCGGCATTCCCAAAATGCGCGGCGCGGGCGGCACGACATCGAAATCGGTCATTTTCAACGGCGTGGAACCGACGATTTTAAGTTTGGTCTTGTCCACGCGCTCAATGGTCACCGGAATGGTGTTGGTGACGGTGGTGCCCGACACCGTCAGCGCGCCCAGCGCGTCAAATTGCACCGGCCCGGCGGCGCCGGCGGCGGACTTGGGCTTCAACTCGATGAGGCGATACTCGATGAGCGGATATTGCTCCATGTTCAAGTGATCCTGCATGACCGCGTCCATCGCGTCGGCATAGCTCTTGAGAGTGCTGACTGGAATGGACACATGGATGGCGGGTTTGGCGGCTGCGGGGTCTTTGAGCGCGGATTCGGGAAAATTGGCGTCCGCTTCGATGAAGCCGTTGACATTCGTGCTTTCGACCGTCCAATTGTGGATGGTGGAGGTGCCTTCCATCTTGAGCTTGCAGTTGGCAGGCTGGGCCTCGTAGCGGATGGTTTGAGCGGCGGCGGACGCCGCGAGGAGCAAAGCCGCCGCGCCGGCGACAATCACAGCGATGCCTGAACGGCAAACTTTCGATTCGGTGGAATTCATTCGCTTCTTGAATGCAATGAAATGTTCCCGTTTGCAATGCTAAAATTGAAAATCCTCCAGCTTTCTGGCGTTCTCATTCAAATATATGAGCTTGACTCTTTCCCTGGTGCTGATAGAATGCGAAATAATAATCCTGGATGTGACGCGGGAATCGCCGCGTTTTGATTGGTTTAAGTTGTCGTGAGCAGCTCAAGTCTGACCACAAATCGAGAGGCACATATGATTGGCACACAAACAACGCCGATGCGATGGATGGCAGGTCCGCTGGACATCGCCAGGCGGCAGAAGGAAAAGAGTTTCACACCGGAGATCGCCGAGACAATTCGCCAGTGGCTGGATCCGTCATTGCTGGCATTGGTGCAGGGCACGCCGGTCAATTGTCTGGTGGTCAGTTGGGCTTCAGGTTTGCCGGCGGACGCGGAACAACAACAGGCGTTGAAGCCGCTGCTCGAAAAAGGAGTTTTTTCACCCCAGCCCGTGGATCCCAACAACTCCGAGGCGGTGAAGGCGGTCTTGGACAGCCTCATTGATCAGCAGGTGGTCCTGGAATCGGCTAAGGCGGCCAATTACTCTGACCCAAAGTTCGACGAGATGTCGAAGAATAAACTCATCGAAGCTGGGAACCAGATCAAGGACATCAAGGACCGGTTGGTCCAAGACATGGAGACCGTCAACCGCCTGGAAAAAACCTATAAAGAATCCTACCTGCACATGCTCCTGGCCCAATCCTACGCCGCCAGCCGCATGCCGATGGTTCAAGTCAGCGAGCAGGACATCAAGGACCGTTACGCTACCTATAAAAAGCAGATGGAGCAGGAGGGACAGGCCGCGCCAACCTATGAGAAGATTCGCCAGCAAGTGGGGGTGAGGGTCAAGGCGGATAAGCTAATGAGCCAGCTTGAGGCCACCCAAAAGGTCACCCGAGACGAAGACGCGATCCAGAAATACCTCACCAACCTTTCCACCTCGAGCGCCCTCTTGCAGGATCAGCCCGCCCTGCCGCAACCCGCCACGCCCTCTGCGGCGTCCAAACCGGGTAAGGAATAACCGTCAAGGTCTATTGACCCTTGTTCGGCTTCGGGGGGGGTCCGACGAAGGGAAGGCTGTGTAGGTCTTGGGTTGGGGTGGCGGTTCTGGTGGGGGGGGTGGCCGGCTGCCAAAAAGAACCCCTGGTGGATCTGTCCCCGGACCGGGTCCCGGCCGACAAAATCCTCGTGACGGTCAATGGCGAACCCATCTCCCTGGAAACCTTCGACAACGAATTCCGACTGATGGAGATTCATTACAGCGCCGTGACCGAGGGTCAAATGCGGCCCGTGAAGCGAAGACTTTTCGAGCAGGTGATCAACCGCAAGCTCCTGCTCCAGGAGGCCCGACGGGTGGGCCTTAAGATGACCCAGCGGGACCTGGACGAGGCCTTTCAAAAGGCCCTGGTGGAGGTTCCGGATGATTTTAGGACCATCCTAAAAACCGAGGGGGTCAGCGAGGATGCCTGGAAGCGCAAGGTGCTCCAGGAAAAACTGGCCCAAAAGATTGTGGACCAGGAGGTCAATTCCAAGGTCCTGGTGACCGAGCCGGAAGTCGAAGAATATTACTGGTCCCATCTGTCTGATTATTGGGTGCCGGCCGCGATCCGGGCCCGGCATTTGGTGGTGCGGCGGAAGATCGACATGGAAAAGGCCCTTTTGAGCCTCAAAAAGGGCGAGGATTTCGCAAAGGTGGCCGCCACCTTTTCGGACGGGGTGGAGAAGGCCCAGGGCGGCGATTGGGGCTGGATGGAGGCGGACCGATTGCCTCCCCACTACCAAGCTGTCTTGACGGGGCTGGCTCCCGGGGAAGTTTCCCCGCCGTTAAACGATGAATACGGATACCATTTGTTTCAGAGGATTGAGGGAAGGTCTCAGCGCATGGGCACGCTGGCGGAGGCCGCCCCCCGGATCCGGGAATATTTGATGAAGGAAGAACAGGATGTCAGGTTCGACCAGTGGATGGCCGGACTGAAGAAAAACGCTGTGATTAAGGTCAATCAAGACCTAGCCCCCATCGTGGGGGTCACCCTGGAGGGATTGAAAGATGAATAAATGGTTCATGGCGGGCCTACTGGCCCTGGGATGTTCAGGTTCGACACGGCTTCCCGCGGCGGCGGAAACGGTCGATGAGATCGCGCTGGTGGTGGACCAGGACTCCATGACCCGGGGAGAGGTCGAGGAATCCATCGAAGCCTTATACACAATGAAAAACGAGAAGACTCCCCCGCCCGGGACCCCGGATTACCTGGAAGCCAAGAAGCAGGTCATGGACAACTTCATCCAGGAAGTGGTGCTGGCGGAGGAAGCGGACCGGGAGAAAGTAGAAGTCTCCGACACCGACGTGGAAGGGCAGGTGAACCGGGAAATCGACGGTATGAAACATAATTTTCCCACTGACGAGGAATTCCAGGAGGGGTTGCGTAAGGAAGGCATCACCCTGGACGACTTGAAGCAGGAGACCCATGACCGGATGCTTAGGCGCATCAAGGCTGGAAGAGTGCTCCATGAAAAGCAGTCGGAACTTCCCTCGGGGGCCGTCGTGACGGACGAGCAGGTCGCTGCCTATTACCATCAGCATCCCCAAGACTACGAGCAGGTTAAGTTTTCCATCATCTTGTTCAACGCGGATTCGACGGCCTCCGCTGAAAAGCGCGCGGGTGCCGAGAAACAGGCCCAGTCAGTCCTTTCGGAGATCAAAAAGGGCGCGGACTTCGCCGTCGAGGCGAAGAAATTTTCCGAGGACACGGGCACCCGGGACAACGGGGGGGAAGTCGGGACCGTCTACCGTTCCGACCTGGACCCGGAGCTTGCCAAGGGCATCTTCAGCATGCCGGAGAAGGGGCTGGGGATCGTGCATGGGGCCGAGGGTTATTATGTAGTTAAGGTGGAATTCAAGGGGACGGCCGAATACAAGTCGGTTGCCGCCGGTATCAAGGACCATCTCGAAAAATCAGGGCAATCGGACGCCCTCCAGCAATGGATCGACCAGTTAAAAGCCAAGGCTTACATCATGGAAGACGGAAAGGTGGTGGCCTTCAAGGCCAAGCCCCTTTCCCCTAAACCCGCCTCCCTCACGGTGGCTTCTTCGCTTCCAGCCGCTAAAACGAGCGCCCCTCCCGAGGAGACGACGGCAGCCCCCGAGGAAGAGGATTCGGACCTTCCCCCCATTGAGGTCTATCCCACCCTCCCGGATCCGGACAGTTGGACCCTGACAGGGAAGTTCAGCGGCATCAACTATGGAACCCAGGACCTTTCCAATCTTTACGGTTCTTCCGCCAATACCAACCAGAATTTCCCCTTTGGCTTTGCGCTGGGTTTCGCCGCGGATTTGGCCCTCGATCAGACCCTGCAGGTGGGAATTGAAGCCGAGTATTTGCGTAAAACGGTGGAAACTGTCAATAACGTGAACGGCTCGAATGATATAGAACTGTGGAACAGCGGGGTCCTGGGGCCCGCCCTCCAAGTCAAGCTCCTGATTCCCCTGGATGAAGGAACGAATTTCGACCTTTCCCTGGCCGGTGGATACTACTTCCTGGTGGGGGCCGGGGTGACGATCTCGGGAACCGAGCCCTCGAACATGACCACCTCCGCCTCCAGCTTTGGCGGCAAGGCCGGCGTGGATTTGGAGTTTTTCATGGACAGCTCCAAGAACACCTCGCTCGATCTGGGCTTGGCCTACCGACTCTTGAGCTTTAACAACCTGACGCCCAATGTCACGGCGGGAACCCCCAATTATTCCTCTCCCCTCCAGAATGCGGATGGAAGCCAGGCAGTCATCGACTACTCCGGGCTGGAATTCGGAGTCGGGTTCCGGTTTTACCTGGGCAAGGGAGATTAGGTTAAATCTTAGGCGGTATCAAAATTGCGGGTGGATCTTTTTCTGAAACTGATGGGGATGACCAAGACCCGCATGGCCGCCAAACGGCTTTGCGAACAAAGCACCGTTTTCCTTGGAACCCAACCCTTGAAGCCCTCCCACGAGCTCAAGGGCGGGGAAGAAATCAAGATCCTCTTGCCACGGAAAGAAACCCTGCTGAGGGTCACCGGTTTGCCGGAGACCAAGGGAGTCTCAAAAGCGGACCGGGCTAAGTTTGTCGAGATTATATCCGTCGTGGAAATGACATAAGTCCCCCGCCGAATTACTTTTATCCCGTGAACCGAAAAGAATCCGGGAAAAAGTTTATTTTCTAATTGATAATGGTTTTCAATT
This sequence comes from candidate division FCPU426 bacterium, assembly GCA_963849485.1. Lineage (GTDB taxonomy): Bacteria > Oederibacteriota > Muellerivitia > Muellerivitales > Muellerivitaceae > CAVTWJ01. Next base: position 21,208 of record CAWKIF010000170.1, read on the forward strand.
AGATTAACTTGGGTTCTTCAACACCCTTTTACACAGGAGCCGAGGACAATGGCTGCTGAAGCGCAAACCCTTACTGCCGATCTTCCAGTCCGGAAAAAAAATAATCCTTGGTCGAGATTAACCGGTTTTCTTATGGTCATGGGCCCGGGCTTAATCGTCATGCAAGCGGACACAGAGGCGGGCAGCATTACCACTGCGGCGGTCGCGGGCGCCCAATACAGCTACCGCCTGGTGGGCTTGTTGCTGGTCCTTGCCCTCCCCCTTTATGTGGTCCAGGAAATGACGGCCCGGCTCGGTTCCATCACCGGCAAGGGGCACGCTTACCTGATCCGCCAAAAGTACGGCATGGGCTGGGCCTGGGTGTCCCTCTCGGTTCTCTTTCTTTGCAATATCGCCGCCCTGGTGACGGAGTTCGCCGGCATCATGAGCGCGGCGCGCATGGCCCATATTTCCCCTTTTCTTTCGGTTCCCGTCTCAGCCCTATTACTGATCCTGGTGGTCATGACCGGCCGGTACCGCGTGGCGGAATACATCGCGTTGGTTTTTTGTTTGGTAGACCTCCTGTTCATCCCGGCGGCCTTTTTGGCCCACCCGAATTGGGGGGAAGTCGCCCGGCAAGTTTTTTCCTTTTCCACCCAAGGAATTGATCGGGATTTCATCCTGATCGTGATCGGTTTGATCGGGGCGGTGATCATGCCTTGGATGATTTACTACCAGCAAAGCGCGGTGGTCGATAAGAAATTGACTCCCGCCGACCTTCCCTTCGAGCGCATGGACACCGCCATCGGGGCGGTTATCACCGAAATTATCATGGCCTTTATCGTCATTTCCACGGCGGCCACATTGTTCATCAACCATGTCAATGTGGATGACGCAGCCCAAGCTGCGCAGGCCCTGATCCCTCTCGCGGGAAAATACGCCGGACTCCTCTTCGCGGTGGGCTTGATCAGCGCTTCCTTCCTGGGAGCCTTCGTGGTGGCGGTTTCCACCGCCTGGGCCTTCGGGGAGACCTTCGGCTGGCCCCACAGCTTGAACCACGGCTTCCCCCAGGCTCGGAAGTTCTACAGTTTTTACGCTGTCGGGGTGGTGCTAGCCGCCTTGATCGTTTTGATCCCGCATATCCCCTTGGTGACGATCACGGTCTTCGTAGAGGTTGGGAATGCGCTGCTCCTGCCCATCGTTCTGACCTTTCTACTCCTCCTGACGAACGACAAGTCCCTTTTAGGAAAAGAAGTGAACGATTGGAAAGCCAACCTGATGGTGGGGGGCACGGGCATCCTCGTGATCCTTTTGGGGCTACTTTCGGTGGCTATGACTCTTTTTCCCCATTGGAATCCCTGGCCCTGAGGAGGCTTTGGGATCCTTTCCTATGTCGCGACCTGTTTCTTAGGTGTAAACTTCATCCTGTTTTCAATCCGCTTAATCAGGGAAACCGCTTTGGAACAGGGACAACCGCCTTTATTTCATAAATCCCAGTTCTTTTGGGCAGTCCTTTTTTTTACAGCCGCCTTCATGTTCCGCTTTTTTTTCGGCCTTCATTGCCCCTCGCCTGTGGGGGAGGACGACCTCCAATCCTATTTGATCGGCCTGAAGGCCTTTACGACCGGGACCTGGCCCTTTTACGGGCCGGATATGATGACATTCACTTCCTACCAGGGACAGATGTGCGGGGCGCTGGAAGGCCTGCTCATCTCCCTTCCCCTACATCTTTGGCCCATTCCGGAAGCGCCCTATCTTTTTTTGAACCTTCTGACCTTGTCGGCTTTTAGTTTCCTGGGCTGGTACATTTGCAAGCGTCTTCCCAAGCTTCCGCCCTGGTTCGTTTTCACCTGGCTTTTCATCGCACCTTGGACCACCCATTATTCCACCCAGGTCATCAACCCTTCCTATGCGGTGGTGGGGGCCATTTTATTCACGGTGGGTTTCATGGAATCAGTCCCCGCCTTGAGCCTGGGCCTTTGGTCGGATTCCTGGGCAAATGTCTGGATGGGGTTTGGATTGGTTTGGACCATGCAATTGCACATGTCCTGGACCATGTTCGTCCCCTTGGGGGCTTTTTCCATTTATTCCCAAAGAAAGAAATGGAGGACGGCCTTGGGATACGGTTTGTTGGGGGCCTTGCCCATGGTCGCCCTGATCCTCCCGACCTATTGGGTTTATGGTTTCGGCCTAGGCAAGGATATCCACGCTTTCTCGAGCTCTTTCAACGGGGCGAACCTATTCCAATTGGTCAATATCATCGCGAGGTTCCTGTCCTTTTCGAGTTTTGAACTTCCTATCTTCCTTGGTCAGCATACCCATGAAAGGTGGGATTATCTTTTCAGTACGCCCCTACTTTTATTGCCTGGCATATTTCTCTATATCGCTGGAATCCTCCAGGCGATCCTTTTGTTAATCTTCAGTTTCGTGAAAATGAGCAAAAATAAGGATTGGAATGCGGTGAGGTTTTCCACTCTGGGCTTGGTCATGGTGATCTACGTCTTTTTCTGGTTCTCTATGGTGGCTCCAGCTTCCCAGCGTTATTACGAAGCCCTACCCTTCGCCATGATTTATTCGTTCTATGTCTGGGAATACCTGGCGGAAAAGCGTTTTTGGCGGATTCTCGGGGTGATCTTTATTATTTCAGGAATCTATTTTCAATTGGGTTATGCCCTCAAAACGGATCTCAAGGGAAATTCGGTTTACACTCAAAACAGGGAACGGATGAAAGAAGCGATCGACCGAAGGGATTACCGGCTCTTGGCGGAAAGAAGGGTTGGGTCACTTTATTAAGCCGGTAAGATCCTATGTTTTTATAGAACCGAACTTTGTATCATTGTTAGATATCGAAAAAAACCGCCGACTGATGAGCCGGATCTCTTTATGACAGGAAAAAAATGCCTGAGAACAAGATCTCGCAAACTTTCATTTCAGTTTATTTCATTTTTTTCGCTTTACTCAACGCCGTCCTAGCCTATTCGCCCCTTCCCGAAGGGTTAAAGGTTTTTTTAGGGGTCCTGGGTTTGGGAGGCGGCTGTTGGTTTTATCTTTGGGCAATGAACCTTTCCACTAGCCAAGAAGAAGTCCCATGGAAAAAATCATTCATCTCCTTCCCAGGGGTTTGGACCGCGCTCTTTCTGGCCCTGGCGGTTATCGCCCGAACCTACAAGCTTACGTCTTTTCTGACCTATCCCATCTCCGATGAGATGGTGAACGCGTTCGACGCCATCCATTTAAACCTTCATTGGACCTGGTTTCCGTTTTTCTATACTTCCCGGATGCCCCCATTTTATATTTGGTTCCTTTCCTGGCTGTTTAGGATGGGCGGGGTTTCTTTTTTTAATATGTGGCTGCTCCCGGCCTTTTTTTCCTTTGTGAGCGTTCTTTTCTATTGGCTCGCCGCCCGGGAATGGTTTTCCAGGCCTTTCTCCCAATTGTTTCTCGCCTTGTTGTCCGTCAGCTTTTGGCCGGTCTTCATGGGCCGGTTTTCCCACCAAGCCGTTTTAATGGTAATGTGGCAGGCCATCGCTTTTTGGCTTTTGGCCAAGTATTTCAAAAGCGAATCGGCTTCGGCTTCCCATTGGCTCTCCCTGGGCTTGGGACTTTGTGTCGGGACGGGGTTTTATACTTATTTCGCCTGGCCTTTGGTGGCCTTATTGATCGCCGTGACCTTGGGCTGGCGGGCTTTCCGGGGGCCCTCGCGTGGGAAAACCGATTTCGTACTTTTTGGTGCTTCAGCGTTTTTTTCCCTTTTGCCGCTCCTCTTGGCGGGTTGGGAAGCGGGGTTTGGCCGTTATTACCTGGAACTCTTGGTATTCAACAAACATTCGGCGGATCAGGTGAATTGGAATTTCCAGCAAACGGCTTATTACGTCACCAATTTCCTTTGGTCGGGATGGACCAAGGATTTCGCCTATAACTCCCAGTGGGGGGGGTTCTTGAACCCTTTGATGGGATCGTGGTTTTTAATCGGGCTCATCGAATTGTGGAGATGCCGCCGGCACCCATTCCCCCGATGGATGGCGGTCGGTTTCTTCGGCCTTTTTTCCCCTTGCCTCTTCGCTAACAATACCAATTGGTACCACGTGGTGCCGCTGATCCCTTTTTTCTTCGGTACGGTCGCTATCGGTTTTGTGGTTTGGTACTCGTCCCTCCCGAATAAAACATTTCGGGCGGCCCTTGTGTTAGGGATCGGACTCCTCTCCGTCATACTGGATGCGGCCAATATGGAAGTGTCCCTGGGGGTAGCCAACAGGGAATACAGCTCGAAATTCGCCGAAAAGATGAGGGCTTGTGAAACCCTGCGCGAGTTGAACCGTCAGTCCGGCCCGGGGCTGGTTTTTTGCGATTTCCAGGAGGATTTTTGGTTTCCTTGTTACCTGACCGTGACGACCTACTCTTTTAACGCTTTGCGCAATACAGACGTTACACCGGCCGCAGCTTCTTGGGCTGCGATTGTGACCGATGATTGGCAGGCCAACCCCTTAACCAAGACCTTTTCCGGTGTGAAATTCGGCCAACTCAATCCGCCCAACACGATCCCCAATTGCGACCTTTTTGGGATGATCCCTTTGACCCCCGACAACCGGAGCATCCTGGAGGGTTGGAGGAAAGAGGATGAAACCCTATTCGAGTCGGATTTTTTGAATTTTAATCATCCTTTGTCCACTTCCCATATGGATTTGGCCCAATATCTTTTGGACCGGCAACAGGTCTTTCAACCCAATTCAATCCCGGATTTTTATTATTACGAGAAAATCGGTATGTTTCAGGCTTTGGACCGGGATTCCACGGATGCGTTGAACCAATTTAAGTTGGCCGCCCAATCCGTCGGATTGAAAGACCCGTGGGTGGCGCGAATGGGCGGATTCGGGATACCCGTTCCGGCTTTGGAGAATCCGGGAACTACCTCCCACTTGGTTTCTACCTCTCCAAAATAAATATATTTATCGCAAGTTCCGGGTGGCTCTTGAAACCGGGGTTACCTATGCTGATTCCCATGAGAGACCCCTTATTACGGCAAAAAGATTACACCCGAATCGAGAAGAGCCTTCTTTACCTTCAGGATCACCTGCGGGATAAACCTTCTCTGGAAACGATCGCCCGGCAAGCGGGACTCAGCCCTTTCCACTTCCAAAAACTGTTCAAGCGTTGGGCCGGTATCAGCCCGAAAACATACCTGGCTTTCCTAACATCCCGGTTGGCAGGGGAACGGCTGAGACAATCCTTAAATGTCCTGGACACCACCTTGGAGGCGGGACTTTCGTCCCCGGGAAGGCTGCATGACCTGATGGTTAAGACCGAAGCCCTCACCCCGGGGGAAATCAAATCCGGCGGCCAGGGGGTGGAAATCACTTATGGCTTTTCCGAAAGCCCCTTTGGCTGGGCGCTCGTGGGGTTGACCCGCAGGGGGATTTGCCACCTGGGGTTTCCCATGGAGGGGAAGAAGAAAGAAGCCTTCTTAAAAATGAAAAAAGATTGGCCCAAGGCTCAATTTAAGGAAGATGGGAACAAGTCCAAGGAGATGATCTGTCAAATATTTGGTTCTCCCCCCCAACCCATGAAGACTCTGCTGAAAGGGAGCTCTTTTCAAATCAAGGTTTGGGAAGCGCTCCTTCAAATTCCCTCCGGGGAAACCTGTTCCTATGGCGAGGTGGCGGAAAAGATCGGCCATTCAAAGGCCGGAAGGGCGGTGGGTTCCGCGGTGAGTGCCAATCCAGTGGCTTATCTGATCCCCTGCCACCGGGTGATCCGCGGCTCGGGAAACCTGGGAGGCTATAGCTGGGGTTTGCCTAAAAAAAGAGTGATGCTGGATTGGGAATCGGCCCGGTCAAAAAAATTATTGCCCCGGGGTTGAGAGGGCGGTGGGGGTGGGAGAAACCGCTCCTTCCGAAGTTTCCAAAAGATCTTTTGGCGCCATGGTTGGACTGGGGACCGCTTCGAAACCGGGACTGGTATTGGGTGTTGAGGGGGATACAACGGAAGAATCGAGTGTCGCGACTGGAGCCGTCTTGTTTTCCAGGGTGACTGTAGTTTCCGTCGGGAGTGGGGTAGGTTGAGTTTCGGCTGTTGGGGAAGGGGGTGTGGGGGAGGGAGAGATCAAGGGTGTTTCAAGAGAAGGTGCCGAGGAAACCGTATTCCCAACCGAAGGGGAGGCCATAGGGGTGCCCAAGTCGGGGGTCATCGAAGTACTGGCCGTCGCTTGGATGGTTGGAGGAATCATGACGTTCACGGGATTGCTCGAAGAGGGCGACTTGCGGATTAAAAGAATGGCCACGATGCCTAAAATCACGATCAGTCCGAGCCCCACGGAAGATAATAAGGACCAATTGATTTCCTTGGTTTTACCTGGAGAAGATTCGGCGGGTGGGGCTGGGGAAGGTTCCTCGGGGGTGGAGGGTGCCGGGGTGGAACTGATTTCTTCTACTGAAGTTTTGCCCTCCGTTGAAGACTTATCCTCGATGGGATCTTTGTCCTCGGTGGGAGCCGGGGCGGGTTTGGATTCGCCAGCATGGATGCGCCATAGGGCGAAGTTCAATCCGCAACCAGCGCAAACGGCCGTGTGATCCGGCTGCTCCAAATCGCATTCGGGACATTTCATAAGTTGATTATAAAGGGAGAGTCCGCCCTTCAGGGTATTGAATTAATTCAATATCTTCAGGAAATCCGCCAAGGAATCAACTAGCCAATCGGGGTTGGCGGCTGCCAAATACTCCCTGGGAACAAAGCCATGGGAAACAATACCGACCCTCATTCCGGCCGCCCGGGCGGCCTCCACGTCGACCGTGGAATCGCCGATCATGACGGCTTCCTCGGGGTGGACTCCCATTTGGTGGAGGGCAGTCAGTAGCGGCTCGGGATGGGGTTTTTTGTGGGCCAGAGTGCCTTCGCCCAGGGCGACTTGGAAAAAGGGTCGAAGCCCTAATTTTTCCAGGGTCATTAAGGTGAATTCATGCGGTTTATTGGACACCAATCCGATCTTAAATCCCCGGCTTTTAAGGTTTTCCAACAGCTCCCGGGTTCCCGGAAAAACGATTGTTTGGTCCACACAATGATCGCGGTAATGGGATTTTAGGACTTCCAACCCCTTCGCCAATTTTGCCGGGTCGTCCGACTCCATGGCTTGGCGGTTCAAATGCTCGATGCCCCAGCCGATATAACCCAGGATGGTTTCTAGGGGAAGGGGGGTCATCCCGAAGTGGATCCGGGCCGCATTAGCCGCCGCGGCGATATCCTTTTTCGAGTCGATCAGGGTTCCATCCAAATCGAAGAGAACTCCCTTAATATCCATATTCTGGGACTGGCTGGGCATGGGACTCCTTCAAGATTGCTCCTGCATTCGATGGAACGGGTTCATCGTCATCCGGGCGACCAATGTTAAAAGGAATGGGTGGAACTGTCAAAGTAGTAAGGAGGGGTATCGGAAGGGGCGGCTTTTTTGTATAAAGGTGGAAAAAGCGGCCCTCGGGGCCTTTGACAAGGAACCGGTTTATGAAATCAAAATGCCTCCCCCTCCCTTTGGGTTTCCTGGCTTCCGGCGTCAACGCTGGTTTGAAGGCCGATGGAAAATTGGACATGGCCCTGATCTTTTCCACCCTACCCGCGCAAGGAGCCGGGATGGTGACGACGAACCGGGTCAAGGCGGCCTCTGCCCGCCACACCGAACAGGCTTTGAAAAAAGCAAAACCCCTCCAGGCCGTGGTCGTGAACACCAAAAACGCCAACGCCCTCACGGGTAAACAGGGAATGAGGGATGTAGAAAGGACGGTCAAGGAAGCGGCCCGGCTTCTTTCCATCCCCGAAACTTCCGTCTTGGCCCATTCCACGGGCGTCATCGGGGTTCCGCTTCCGCTCGATAAAGTGCTCTCCGGACTTCGCCAAGCGGCCCTGAAACTTTCGAGAAATGGGGGGCTGGACGCGGCCTGCGGCATTCTCACCACGGATACTTGTCCCAAGACTTCCGCTAGGTCCCTCGTGGCGGGAGGGAAGCACGCCTGGTTGACGGGCCTGGCCAAGGGTTCCGGCATGATCCATCCGAACATGGCCACCATGTTGGTTTACCTTTTGACCGACGTGAATATTCCACGGGCCCTCCTCAACCAGGCCCTGAGGGAAGCAGTGGAGGGTAGTTTTCACCGGATCACCGTCGATGGAGATGTTTCAACGAACGACAGTGTGGTGGTCCTGGCGAACGGGGCCTGCGGGAACCCGCCGGTGAAAGCCAGGAGCAGGGATTATCGAGCTTTTGTGGATGGACTTAAATCCGTTTGCCTGGACTTGGCGAAGGCCGTGGCGAGGGACGGGGAGGGGGCGACCAAATTCGTTACGGTCACCGTCCAAGGCGCGAAGACGAGCGCGGACGCCTTAAAGGCCGCCATGGCGGTCGCTCGCTCCTCCTTGGTCAAGACCGCCTTGTTCGGCGCGGACCCCAATTGGGGAAGGATCCTGGCGGCGGTGGGCTATTCGGGAGCGGCCGTGGATGAGTTCAAGGCATCCGTGGCCATCGGGGGTTACCGCCTTTATGATGGCGGAAAAAAGACAGGGTGGTCGCGGGAGAGGCTCAAGAAAATACTTCTTCGTCCGGACGTAAATATCCTGGTGGAGTTAAGATTGGGAAAGGGGAAAACCTCCGTTTATACCTGCGACCTAACGGATGGTTACATCGATATCAATGGCCGATACACCACGTAAAAAATCAGCCTCCGGCAACAACGGAAATTCCACGCTGGGCGATTTGGGCGAATTTGGCATGATCGAAAAGATCCGCTCCGCCATGAAGTCGAATAATCCAAATGTCCTTATGGGGATCGGGGATGACGCCGCGCTTTTCAAGCCCACCCCCGGTCATGAGATGGTCATTACCACCGACATGCTGGTGGAAGGAAGGCATTTTGACCTGAAGACCATTTCGCCATGGGAATTGGGGGCTAAAACCATGGCCGTCAACATCAGCGATTGCGCGGCCATGGGGGCGAAACCGACGGTGGCGGTGGTTTCCCTGGGCGTGCCGGCCCATTATCCCGTCCGGGATCTCGAGGCTTTTTATGACGGGCTAAAAAGCTGGGGCGAATCCTTCGGCGCCCAAGTGGTGGGGGGCGACACGGTGGGAAGCGACAAGCTGGTGGTCAACGTGGCGCTGGTGGGCGAGGTGGAGAAGGGAAAGGCCTTGCGCCGCTCCGGGGCCAAGGCAGGGGACGCCCTTTTTGTCACCGGGACCCTGGGAGATTCGGCCGCGGGGCTTCACGCCCTCCAGAACCCCTCGGAAAAGGGCAAAGAAGCGGAATCCCTTCTCATCAAGCGCCATTTGACCCCTGTGCCCCGATTCAACGTGGGCCGGGCCCTGGCCCTGGACGGAATCGCCAGTGCGGCCATCGACATCTCCGACGGCCTCTCCAGCGAGGTGTACCACTTGTGCGAGGAATCGGGCGTGGGAGCCGAGGTTCATCTGGAAGCTATTCCCTTTTCCCCCGCCTTGTTGCACTATTGCGAAGAAAGGGAATTAGACCCCCTCGAATTCGCCCTTTCGGGCGGGGAGGATTACGAGCTCTTGTTCACCGTTCCGATTCCCCAAATATCCAACGCCGTCCAATTATCCGGTTCCACCGGCACGGCGGTGAAATCCATCGGCCGGATGTTGCCGAAAACCAAGGGAATCACCCTCATTAGCCGGGATGGAAAAAGAACCCCCTTGAAGAAAAAAGGTTTTGACCATTTTGGCCGAAAGGGTTGAGCTTTAACAGGATGCTGAAAAAGTCCCAGAGGCGGACTTTTTCCTATTTACGAACGAGCCACAACATATAAAAACCATATTTTAAGTGGGTCGTTCTATCTCATGACTGTCGAAAGGGTGCTGAAAAATGCTTTTTCTGACCTTGTTATGCGCCGATGGGGCTGGGTTTGAGTATCGGTTGGATTCCAAAGTCAAAAGAGGTTGTATAAAATCTTAAAAACATATTTTTCTCGATCGAATTATGAAACTTGTAAAATAGCCGCAGACTCGAAATTATTGTCCGCTTGAAGAAACCGAATTAGGGAAACCATTGCTTACCACCAGTTTTCTCTGCGAATCTCCCGAACAAACCATCACTTTGGGCCGTCTTCTCGGTGAAAAAGCTTCGCCTGGAGAAATATGGAACTTATCGGGCCCCTTAGGGGCCGGCAAGACTCTTTGGGTCAAGGGTTTGGCGGAAGGGCTGGGAGTTCAGGGAAACGTGACTTCCCCCACCTTCACCCTTCAACACATATATCAAGGAAGGCTTCCCTTATTTCATTTTGATTGGTACCGTTTAAAAAAAGCCCAAGAGGTGGAAAACCTTGGATTTGGGGAATGGCTGGAAAAAGGGGGTGTCGTGGCGGTGGAATGGGGAGATAAGTTTTCCCAGTTACTGCCCGCCCAAGCGGTCCGGCTTCAATTTGAGCCGTTGGATTCCCAGAGCCGAAGAATCCTAGTGGAAGCCACCCATTCGGACGCCAAAATAAAAATTGAGGAGTTGGTCCGTTGCTGGCCGCCATAGAAGTATCCACCCGAATTTCAAGCGCCGCCTTGTTGGACCTGGTTACCGGCGAGGAGTTGGCCGAATGCCATCTCCCGGCGGATTGGGAAAGCTCGGTCACCCTCATTCCCGCACTGGAAACTCTTCTAAAAGACAGGGATCTTAATCCCCAGGACCTGGCAGCGGTGGCGGTTTCGATCGGTCCGGGCAGTTTCACGGGGATCCGGGTCGGGATCGCCACGGCCGAGGGTTTGTGTTTGCCTTCTAACCTCCTGTCTTTCGGCATCCCAACGCTGGACGGCCTGGCGGAAAACCTCCAATATGCCGGCCTTAAAGGAGAAGCCCTTTGCCTGGTGGACGCCCAGCGGGGGGAGTGTTTCGTGGGTCATTACCAAATTGAGGATGGAGGCTTCCGGGCGGTGACGCCTCCCCAAATTCTCGGGATTGACCGGCTTGATTCCATTATCCAGGAAAGGGCCTGGATCGTGGGGCCCGGCGCTTTGAAATACGAGAAACTCCTCCGTGAAAGCCTGGGCACCCGCGGTCTTTTCGCCTTTAACGCCCAACAGCAGCCCAGCGCCATGAGTATCGCCCGGATCGCTTACCGCCAATGGCAATCGGGATTAAGGCCCACCCTGGACCAATTGCATCCCCTTTATCTGCGTCCCCCGGCCGTGGATGAGAAAAAAGCAAAACCATGATATTCCGTCCCATGATCCTGGCCGACCTGGAAAGGGTCGTAGCCATCGAAAAACAATCCATGCCCTCGCCTTGGAGCCGGGAGCTTTTCGAGGAGGAGTTGAAACGCACCCAAGCCAATTATTTCGTGATTGAGGAAGGGGGATCCCTCGCCGGATATATCGGTTATTGGGAAGCCCCGGAGGAAGCCCATATCATCACTTTGGCCATCGCCCCCCTGTTCCGCAACCAGGGATTGGGAAAAAGAATGATGGATCACTTTCTTTCTTTCGCGGCCCGAAAGGGGGCCCGATTGGCTACCCTGGAGGTCCGGGAAGGGAACGAGGCCGGGCGGAGGCTTTACGAAAAATGCGGATTCCGGATGGTGGCGATCCGCAAGAAATACTACAGTGATAACCTGGAAGACGCAGTGGTGATGATCCGGGAAATCGCAGAAGCCCAGGCTCCCCCCTTTGGATAAGTTAAACTGCGAGAAGGCGGGAAGTGCCCTGGAAAACCTGATTGAATCCTTGGCCCCAAGGGGCTTGTTGACCCATCAGCAGGTCATTGACGGAGCCTGAAGGCGCCGATAGCATGGAATCATGTCATACGCCTTTCGCTTCCTATACTGTTGGCTTTGGTTGAGCCTGCTATTAATAAGCGCTCCGGCTTTGTTACGGGCATTGGAACCCAATCCCGACCCCTTGCCGACCCCGACCCCTGTCCTTACCCCCCTGCCCGAACAAATCACCCCGACTTACGCATTGCCAAAAAACTGGGTAGGGGAAAAGATTTACACCTTTGACACCTTGTTTGGCTCCAAGGGTACGGGACTCAATGAACTCAACGGCCCCGAGGGGATCTGCGTGGGCTCCGATGACACGCTTTACATCGCAGACACCCAGAACAACCGGATTCAGGTTTGGTCTTGTGACGGACAACCCCTGAAAACTTTTGGGTCCTACGGCCCTTCCGCCGTGTGGCGGAATGAACCGCAATTCGACCATCCCGCAGGGGTGCTGGCCCTTCCCAACGGCAAGATCTATGTGGCCGATACCTTGAATCACCGGATCGTGGTTTTGGACTCTGACGGGCTGGTCTTGTCGTCCTGGGGAAGGCAGGGAGTGAGAAAACGGCAGTTCAACATGCCCCGGGTCGTGGCGAGGGATCATTTTGGAAACATCTGGGTTTTGGATTCTGGAAATTCCAGGGTTTCCAATTTCAACGAAACGGGAAAGTTCAACTTCACCTGGGGGTCCTTTGGCACCCAGAACGGCCTGCTCAACATCCCCTTAGGCATGGCCTTGAACAACATCGACCAGGGCATCCTGGCCGATACCGGCAATTTCCGTATCCAAGTCTTCAACGATATGGGACCCGCCTATTTCGACCAGTCCCCGGTGACCACCGATTCAGGCGCTGTGACCGAGGCGCCAATCCCCGTCAACAATACCCCCGTCACGGTGGAAGGATGGTACGGGGACGGGCCGTTCCAGTTTAAGGAACCCGCCGGAGTATCCATGACCAAAAACGGAAGTTTCGCCGTCGCTGACGGTTTGACGGGAAGGGTGGAAATTTTCAACGGCCGGTTCGATTTCATCGGCCAGTGGAAGGCCTGCGATGAGAATTTGGGCCTGGCATTTCCCCCCCGATTTCGGGGAGTGGCCTGCGATTCCAAGAACCGTCTCTATATCACCGACATCCAGAACAACTGCATCATCCGGCTGAAGTTGATCAAGTCGGACCAACCTCTGATCTCAAGTGGGGGAGGGACGCCGGAGCCGACCGAAACACCTTTCATGACCCCCACACCGACTCCTGACGATTCCGTCCCCTATGGGGGGGCGGGGTTTCCCATTCGTTAACTTTCGTTTTTTTTGTTATCCCTCGGATGGCCGCAGCTGATTCCTCTCCCTCCCCAATCCTATAATTCCACCCCCATTTAACGATCCATAGACAAAATTGAGTTTCCGCGGATCTATCCTTAGGTGAGAGAAAAATCGAACCTGCCCAATCAGGGCCTCGAATTTTTTACTTGCGTTATATCTATACAGGTGTATAACTATACAACCGTATAACTTTTTGGAGGAATAGGATGACCCGCCCTTCCCATAAAGCCGACCAGCGCCTCATCGAGGCGGCCGAGAAAATGCTGAAAAATACCAGCCTGGGACAGATGAACATCCGGCAGGTGGCCGCCCAGGCCGGGGTGAACTTGGGGATGTTCCACTACCATTTCAAGTCCAAGGACCAGTTCAACCGGGCCGTGATGCAGGATGTTTACGAGAAGTTTTTCAAGAACTTCAGCCTGAAAATCGAGGAGGCTGATTCCACCCTGGAAAAGCTAAAGCAGGCCCTCTTGGCGCTGGGGCTCTTCGCCCGGGACCACCGCAAGCTGGCCCTCAGCCTGATCCGGGACGTCATCGACGGCAACCAGGAGGTGCTTCTCTTTGTGAAGCAAAACGGGACCCGGCACGTCAAGATCCTTTGGAATCTGGTGGGCCAATGCCAGAAGGAGGGGCTCATCGAAAAAATGCCCCGTCCCCAGGTCTTCGCCTTCATGATGCCCGCGATTATGGGCCCCACCTTGGTCGTGGGGGGCGCGGAAAGCGTGGCCAAGGGGATTTTCCAGAAGGGCCTGTTGAAAGGCGCTGACCTTTTGGTGCTTTCGGACCAGGCCCTCAAAAAACGCATTGAGATGGCCTTAAAGGGGTTAGGCGCCAAGGCCGGGGAGGGGCGGCCATGAGTTCGATTTTAGGCCGGGTCCTGGGGTGCCTGATCTTGGGAGGGGTCCTTTTACCCCTGGGTTTAAGAGCGGAACCGAAAACAGACGTCCCGACGCTAAGGATCTCCTTGGCCGACTTCATCCAGTCGGCCCTGGCCCATTCCCCTAAACTTGAATCGGAACGGCTGGCCGCCCTTTCCTCCCTCAGTGAAGCCCATTCGGCGGGCGCAGCGGAGTATCCCCGTCTTTCGTTGGTGGGAAACTATTTCTACAACACGACCATCCCCGACCTTCAAGTGAGCCCTTTGGCCCCTCCTATTCCCTTCGGGTTCAACAACAACTGGAGCGCTTACGCGAACCTGTCCTTTGATCTATGGGATTTCCGGGCCCTCCACAACCAGGCCAACAGCCTGGACCAAATGGCCCAATCCTCGGATCAGGCCTACCAAAGCGCCATACGACAAATGCGGTTAGCGGTTCGCATGGCCTATTTCCAGGCCCAGGTCAACCTGGAGCAGGTGAGGCTTTTGCGCGATTCGCTCCAGGTCGCCCAGGCCCAATATTCGGATATTAGCCACCAACACCAATTCGGCGCGGCCAGCCGGCTGGACAAGCTTTCCTCCCATCAAGAAGTCCTCAACTATCAGCGGTCCCTGAGCCAGGCCCAGGCTGCCCTGGCCGGTTCCTTGCGGGACCTGTTTGATTTGACGGGAACCGAGGCCGCGGCGGATTTAACGGCGCCTTTTGATTCACGCGCGAAAGGGAACTTGCCGGAAGGGGTGGCGCCGCCAACCGTTTGGATCGTGATGGATTCGACGGAAGATTCCCAAAAGGTCCTTCGGAGGGAATCCGGGGTTCCTCCGGACGACTCGGTGCCCCAATTGAAAACCTACGCTTCCCTGGCCGAGTCGGAGCGTTTCGCGGCGGATTCGATCGCGGTCGGAATGCTGCCCAAGATCACCCTTTCTGCCCAAGCGGGATACCAGGACCCCATTGGGCCCATCAATGAAACCATCCAGCAGAACACCCTGAGTATCACGGCCTCCATGCCGATTTTCGATTGGGGGCAGATTTTGGACGACTCCGATTCCAAACGGAAGCAATCCCAAGCTTCTTTGAGGAATTTAGACCAGGCCAAAAGCGATCTCTGGCTGGATTGGAACAAGTCCCAGGACGCGCTTCGGTCCATCGAACACCAGGAGAGGTTGAATCAGGCCGCCGTCGAGGAAACACGGGAACTTGCCGAGTTGACCTACGTCTCCTATAAGGCAGGGGGCTCGAAATACTTGGAAGTCCAAACGGCCAATTTCCAGGCCTTGAACGCCAAGGTGCAATCCGTGACGAATGAGATCCAAAAGCTGATGCAGTTGTCGGTACTCTCCTCCCTCGCGGGAGGAAGTCCGCAGACCGCAGATGGCAGTTCGAAGTAATGTCGTCACGTCTTAACTTCCAGCCGCGAACTGTGAGTTGAATAAAAAGGAGAACGTCATGAAGAAAAGACTGAAAATCATCATTCCCATCCTTGTGGTGGTGATCGCTGGTTTCCTCATTTGGAGACATCTGGTTGAGAATAAATTCACCTTCGCCGGAACCGTGGAAGCCACTGAGGTGGATGTGCCCGCCCAGGTTTCCTCCACCATCTCCACTTTGGCGGTGGAGGAGGGCCAGGCCGTCACGCAGGGGCAGCTGCTGGTCTCCCTCGACGGACAGGATTACAAGCTCTCCCTATCCCAAGCGGACGACGATTTCCAGCGGGGCGTGAAGCTCTTCAACAGCGGTTCCATGCCCAAGGAAACCTTCAATCACCTGCAGAACCAGAAACAGCTGGCGGACCTGCGGGTGCAATGGTGTTCCATCACCTCGCCCCTGACGGGGACCGTCTTAACCAAGTACCACGAACCGGGGGAGTGGGTGAACCCCGGCACCAGGGTCTTCACCCTGGCGGATTTGAGGGAAGTCTGGTGCTGCATCTATGTGCCGCAACCCGACCTGGTCAGGCTTTCCTACGGCCTCACCTTGAAGGCCGGCCTGGCGGAAGACCCGGGTAAAACCTTCGAGGGAAGGATCACCCATATCAACGATCAGGCCGAGTTCACCCCCAAGAACGTGCAGACCGAGAAGGAAAGGTCCAACCTGGTCTATGCCATCAAGGTCACCTTCCCCAACCCGGATGGGGTCTTGAAGCCGGGCATGACACTCGAGGTCCAGATTCCCAAGAAATGAACACCAGCTCGAAGTTGTCGGTTCGCAGTCCGCGGTAAAGCTTTTACGACTTACCTGCCAACTGCCAACTGCCGACTGCGAACTGCCCACTTGTAATTGGAGTCGTTATGCCCGCAGCCCAAATCTCCATCGAAGTCCGGAACCTTTATAAAAACATGGGGCCCAACCATGCCATCGAGGGCGTTAGCCTGACCTTGGAACCGGGCCTCTTACACGGCCTGATCGGCCCCGAGGGATCGGGTAAAACCACCCTTTTACGCCACCTCATCGGGCTGTTGAAAGCGGACAAGGGCCAGGTGATCTACAAGGAAAACGGGCAGGACGTTCCCCTGGAAGACATCCGGGCCCGCATGGCCTATATGCCCCAGATGCAAAGCCTCTATGCCGACCTTTCCATTTCCGAGCACCTGGATTTCTTTCGCGATCTCTACCAGATTCCGGCCCGAACCTACGTCGCAAGGCGCAAGGAACTGCTTCAAGTCACCCGGTTGGGACCATTTGTGGACCGTCCCGCGGGCCAGCTCTCCGGCGGCATGTACAAAAAACTGGGTCTCATGTGCGCCCTCCTCCAATCCCCCAACCTGGTCTTGCTGGATGAACCCACCACGGGGGTCGACCCCATCAGCCGGAGGGAATTCTGGGAAATGCTCTACCGCCTCCGGGCGGAAGGCATCCTCATCGTCATCACCACCGCCTACATGGACGAGGCTGAGCGGTGCGACCGGGTTCATTTGATGGAACGGGGAAAGCTTTTAGCCACTGGGGAGCCTAAGGAAATTCTCGAAATGGAAAAGGTCGAAAGTTTCGAGAAGCTTTTTCTCAAATATGACACCCAGAATGAGACTAAGCCCCAAGAGGCGGCCTCATGAGCGCCATCGATCAAGGAAAGGGGTACTCGGTCGAGGTGAAGGATCTCACGGTGAAGTTTGGTTCCTTCACGGCTGTGGACCATATTTCCTTTTATGTCCACCCGGGCGAGATTTTCGGGTTTCTCGGCGCGAATGGCGCCGGCAAAACCACCACCATCCGGGTGCTCTGCGGTTTGCTTCAGCCCACCTCGGGCGAGGTCCGGGTGGCGGGGCTGGACCCCCAACAGGGGCTGGGACCCATCAAGGCCAAAGTGGGATATATGTCCCAGAAATTCACCCTTTACCCCGATATGTCCGTCGATGAGAACCTGGAATTCGCCGCGGCCCTGCACAAGACCCCGAAGGAAATTTTCCTGCAACGCAAGAAGGAAGGCTTGGAGATCATCCACTTCCGTCACCAGGGAAACCAACTGGTGCGAGAGCTTTCCGGCGGAACCAAGCAGGAAGTATCCCTCGTGGCGTCGCTTTTGCACGACCCCGAGATCCTTTTCCTGGATGAGCCCACGGCGGGGGTTTCCCCTGTCTCGCGAAGCCGGTTTTGGTCCATCATTCAAGGCCTGTCCAAACGGGGCAAAACGGTCTTCGTCACCACCCACTACATGGACGAGGCGGAAAATTGCGGGCGTATCGCCCTCATGCGCGACGGCAAGATCGTGGCTTTGGACAGCCCGGGAAACTTAAAGAAAAGCACTTTCCCCGAACCCCTGTTCGAGCTGACCCCCCGGGATAAGGCCCATACCGAATGGCTGGAAACACTGCGCCAAAACGGCTCTGTCCTTTCCGTGAAGCCCTATGGCATGAGGTACCACGCCATCGTGGCCGATGAAAAGAAATGGAACGAGGCAAGCGTCCAGATGTCCGGGAAACTTCGAGGCCAAGCCCATCCAACCCTCGCTGGAAGATGTGTTCATTCGAGTGGTGGAGGGGGCGAAATGAAAGACCCCGTCAACCTCAAGCGCGCCTATTCCATCGCCTATAAAGAAGTGCGGCATATCTGGAGGGACCCTTTCACGCTGAGCTTGGCGCTGGGGCTGCCCCTTTTGATGGTGTTGTTTTTCGGACTAGCCATGGATTTCAACGTCCACGACATCCACCTGACGACCTACGACAGCGACCACAGCCGTTCCTCGCGCCAATTATTGGAAACTTTCGAAAGTTCGGGCTATTTCGAACTTCACTCTCATCCCCTGGTGGGCGATGTCACGGAGCCCCTGAACTCCAACCAGGCCAAGGCCGTTCTGGTCATCCCTCCCCGGTTTGGCCGTTACGTGGTGTCGCAGATGGATTCCCCCGTGCAGGTTCTGATCGACGGGACGGACAATTCCACCGCCGGGGTCATCGGCGGTTATATGGACGGCATCCAGGCCGCCGCCAACCTAAGGCTGGCCAACACGGTGGTGAACCCCCTGGTCACCCTCAAGCCCCGCTACCTCTTCAACCCCGAGCTTAACAGCCGGTGGTTCACCGTACCGGGCCTGGCGGCGGTGGTGTTGGCCATTATTTCGATCCTTTTAACGGCCATGACGGTGGCCCGGGAATGGGAAAACGGCTCCATGGAAATGCTACTCTCCACCCCCGTACATCCTGTGGAAATCATCCTGGGCAAGCTGGCCCCCTATGTGGTGTTGGGCCTCGCCGCCCAAAGTCTCATTTATTTTCTCGCCCGCTTTTATTTCGGCATCCCCTTCATGGGAAGCCACATCCTTTTCATCCTCGGCACTTTCCTCTTCGTGGCCTCCTACATGGCCCTGGGGCTCCTTATTTCGGTCACCACCCGCCAGCAGATTTTGGCGATGCAGTTTTCCATGATGATGGGCATGCTTCCCAACATCCTGCTGTCAGGGTTCATCTTTCCTATCGAGAACATGCCGGCCTTTTTCCAGTACCTCACCATGCTCTTTCCCGCCCGGTGGTTCGTCCTGGTGATCCGGGGCTGTTTCCTGAGGGGGTCGGACCTGTCCCAACTGGCGGTGCCCCTCCTGGCCATGCTTTTCATGGCGTGCCTTTTCGTGACGGTGGCGGTGCGGAAGTTCAAGAAGGACGTGGAACCATGAGAAAACAGCTCACAGCTCGCAGTTCGCAGTTCGCAGGTAAGGCTTGGCTGCGGTCTGCGAACTGCCAGCTGCCAACCGCCTTTCGAGGTGTGGAATGAGACTCAACCCCACCGTCATGGGTTTTTTCAAGAAGGAACTGGTGCAGACCCTGCGGGACCCCCGCATGCGCATCATGCTCTTCGTCATGCCCATCATCCAGATGACGGTCTTCGGCGTGGCCATTTCCACCGAGACCCGCAACATCAAGCTGGCGGCCCAGTACCAGCCCAACGACACCCTCACGCGCCGGGTGGTGGAAAGGTGCTACAGCTCCAAATGGTTCATCCCGGCCAAGGGAATCCAGGGCACCGACCCCTTCCGCTGGATACAATCAGGCCAGGCTGACGCGGTGCTGGTGGCCCCCGAGAAGGGAGTCACCCGTGCGGTGGGACGTGGAAAAGCGAGCCTTCAACTCTTGATTGATTCAAGTAATATCACCAAGGCCGAGGCCATTGAAAGCTATACCCAGGCGACCCTGAGCCAGGTCTTGGGGGAGGCTTATCCCCAGACGAAGCAGAACCCGCGGGTGAGGTTCGTGGTGCGCTACCTCTACAACCCCGAAATGGTGACCTCGGTTTTCATGGTTCCCAGCGTTTTGTGCATGATCCTCTTGATGGTCACCCTGATCCTTTCCTCCTCCTCCATGGCCCGGGAAAAGGAAATGGGCACCCTGGAAACCCTGCTTTCCTCGCCCGCCACCACCACCGAGATCATGCTGGGAAAGACGCTTCCTTATGTGGCTTTGGGAATGATCGAATTTCCGCTGGTCATCGCGGTGGCGGTTTATGGGTTCGGCGTGCCCATGCGGGGATCCTTCCTGGTTTTGATGCTTTGCGCCCTCATCTTCATGTGCAACGCCGTGGCTTTGGGGATTCTCCTTTCGACCTTCGTGAAAAACCTGCAGCAGTCCTCCATGGCGGGATTCTTGTTCATCTTTCCTGCCATCCAGCTTTCCGGTGTGCTTTACCCGGTCGAGAACATGCCGTGGCTGTTGAAATACTGCGCCTACTTTGACCCTATCATGTATTTCGTGAATCTGCTTCGAAATATCATGCTCAAGGGGGGCGATTTCCAGGTGGTGGCCTTCAACGCGGGGGCATTGGTGGTGATGGCTATCTTCGCGATCGGGATCGCCTCCAAGAGATTTCACCAGACCCTGAATTGAGGTCCCGCGGGGTGAAGCCCACTTCCTTTTCTGACGGTCCTTTCTTATAGTCCTTCCGCATTGGAAACCAAGGATTCGGGAGTTCAAATGAGCAAGGGACGGTTGGAAGCCTTCAGCGATGGCGTCATCGCCATCCTCATCACCATCATGGTCCTGGACCTGCGCCCGCCCCATGGCATGGATGCTTCCTCCTTGCGACCTGTCCTTTCCAATCTGGTGGGGTATGTTCTCAGCTTTGTGTTTCTGGGCATTTACTGGAGCAACCACCATCACCTGTTCCAGGCGGTTCAGAAGGTGAATGGGGCGATCTTGTGGGCGAACCTGCATCTTTTGTTCTGGCTCTCCCTTATCCCCTTCGTGACTTCCTGGATGGGGAACACCGGTTTTACCTCCCTTCCGGTCTCCCTCTATGGGGTCGACCTACTATTCTCGGCCCTGGCCTATTACCTTTTGGACCTGACTTTGCTCAAGCATCACGGCCCCCACTCCGCCTTGTCCCGGGCCGTGGGGAACCAATCCAAGGAAAAGTTATCACTTTTTTTGTATCTCGTGGCGATCCCCTTCTCCTTCGTCGAATCCTGGATCGCCTACGGTTTTTATATCGCGGTGGCGGCCCTATGGCTGGTTCCGGACCGCCGCATCGAAAAGGTTTTGGAGGCTTCCGAAAAATAATTTTATGGAGGAGGTTGGCTTTTTCAGCGGATAGCCGAATAATAACCTGGGTCGAAAGAGCCATTCTTTGACGGAACAAGGGGAGGTTGGGATATGAAAAACGTATGGTTGGATTTCATGAAGGTGTTGGGGATTTTGAATCTCGTGGTCCTGGCCTATGCCGACCCCTCGACGCCCAACCAGATCCCAATGAGCCCGCAAATGGCACAGCCCCACGACGGATGGGTGGTCGTCGTTCCGGCCATCATCTTGATGGTTTTGGTCCCCATGATTTGGATATTCGGAAAGAAAAAATAACGGATCGACCCAAAAGCCTGCCGAAACAAAAAAGGGGTGCCGGAAACCCGGCACCCCTTTTTTTTATCTTCGATTATTTGCCCTCGAAATTCTTTCCGGCGAAATGCCAGTTCAGGACCTTCCAGAAGGCTTCCACGTACTTGGCCCGGGCGTTGCGGTAGTCGATGTAGTAGGCGTGTTCCCAGACGTCGCAGGTGAAGAGGGGAAGATGGCCCGTGGTGAGAGGAGTAGCGGCGTTGGCGGTTGTTTCGATGACCAGGCTTTTGTCGGCGGGGTTGAGGCAAAGCCAGGCCCAGCCCGAGCCGAACTGTCCCAAGGCCGCGGCCGTGAACTGTTTCTCGAATTCAGCGCGGGAACCGAAAGTCTTGTCGACGGCCTGGGCCAAGGCCCCGGAAGGGGATTGGTTCTTATCCGCCGTCAGGCTGTTCCAGTAGAAGGAATGGTTCCAGTGCTGGGCCGCGTTATTGAAAAGGGGCCCCGTGGCCTTGCGCATCAGGTCCTCCAGGTGGAGCGACTCGTCCGGGGTTCCGGCGACCAGTTTGTTCAGGTTATCCACGTAGGTCTGGTGGTGTTTCCCATAGTGGAATTCGAAGGTCTCAACGCTCAAATAGGGGGCGAGGGCGTCCTTGGAATAGGGCAACTGGGGTAATTCATACTTCGGCATGGCGGCTCCTTTTTATCGATCAAAATTAACGCATGACCCGCAATTTGACAGCCGGGGGTTAAAAAATCAATCCAACTTCAGAAAAAAATAGCGCAAAGGGGCCTTTAAACACTTCATTAAACTGGTAAAGAAGGCGCCGGGCTTATGAGATAGAATGCGAACCCATGAAACACCCTTCCGGCCAACTCCTCTACACCCAACATCAAATCCAGGCTTCCGTGGCGGAGATTGCCCGTCTTATCAGTGATTGGATTGGGTCGGGCGCTTTCGAAACCCTGGGCTGGATCACTGTTCTCGAGGGCGGCCGTCCCTTTTCGGCCGACCTTTCCCGCCAGGTTTTGTCCCTTCGGCCATCCGTCCGTTTGGTGGAGGGGGTGGTTCGAGTCAGGGGTACTTCCGGCACCCATCTTTTGCGGGAAAGGGAAGTGAGGTTGGAGGGTTGGGACACGGGCCGATTTCAAAACTTGCCCCTTTTGCTCGTGGATGATCTGGTGGATTCGGGACGCACCCTCCAGGCGGTTAAAGACGCACTGGCGGATTTGGAAACAGGGGCGATCAAGACCGCGGTGGTTTTGAACAAGCACAAGGACTACCGAAGCGTGGCGGATTTTTGCACCTTGGACCTGGAGCTGACCCCCGAGGCCCTCCAGGCGAAAGGTCTTCAAGACCTTTGGGTCTACGGTTATGGAATGGATTTGGACGGGCTCCACCGGGAAGAACCCGCGCTTTGGGGAATCGGGATCCAACAGGAGAGTTGAAATTTAGGACTCATCCTCGATGAACTTCTCGTCAAACTCGTACTTGATTGTTTTAGGGTCAATCCCGTGGCTCAGGGCGTATTTTTCCTTCTGGGCGGTATGCTCCACCGACCTCTTGAGCCTTTCCGCGTCTACCCTTTGGAAATCCTCCGGTTTGAGCCGGTTCATCTCCTGGATTCCCTCCGCCGTCAGGTAGGCCAGCCCCGCTGGAAAGGTGAAATCCACCCAGCGGTTGATTTTCATGAAATGCAGGGTTTCCTGGACCGCGGATTTTTTCAACCAGCACATGCGGCTCAAGGTCTCGAGGGAGAGGCAATAGGGCTTGATCTTGATGTTTTCATTCGGAAGTTTCTTGAAATTGTAAAAAATGGTTTTTTTGATCAGATCATCCATGGCTCACCTTGGGGATGGGAAAGTTGCCGGAGACCGCCTGATTTTTCCCCCGGAATTGTTGGAGATGGGTTATATCACCTAACGAAGAACCATCCAAAAACTTAAGCCCAGGTTGGGCCAAAGGGTAGTGAGCAGGCAACCGGCGCACAAAAAAGGGCCGTAAGGCAGGGGAGTCTTGGCTTTCAAACGCCCGGTGAGGATCATCCCCCCGCCCCATATACCGCTCAGGAGAGACCCGAGGAAGAGCCCGTCCAACGCGCCTTGCCAGCCCAGGACCATCCCTAAGGCGCCCAAGAGCTTGATGTCCCCCCCGCCAAGGGCGTCCTTGCCCAGTATCCAGGTGCCCAGCCAGCCGAAAATGAAAAGAATGCCCGCCCCGGCCAGAAAGCCCAGGACCATATCCACCAGCCGGGTATCCCACCGGTTTCCCAGCCAGGGGTTCCAGGGGGCATAGAGGGTGGCGGCCGCCATCATTGGGAAGACCACCGAGTTGGGAAGGGTCAGGGTGCGCATGTCAATGGAGGATAAAACCACGCAAAAACCTGCTAAAGCCCAATAGCCCCCCCACCGGAGGGGATCGGCCTCAAAACGAAAGGCCGCCAGGGCGAACAAAAGCCCCGTCACGGATTCGCCCAGGAAATATTGCCAGGAAATCGGGGTATGGCAGGCATGGCACCGGCCCCTTAAAAACAGGAAGCTGAAGAGGGGGATGTTCTCGTGCCAGGCGAGGAGATGCCCGCACTGGGGGCAGCGGGAGGGCGGCCGGATGATCGAGAGCCCCGCCGGAACGCGCAGGGCGCAAACGTTCAGGAAACTTCCAAAGCAGGCCCCGATGAAAAAGTAAAAACCAAATTCCAAGGCTTGGTCAAACATAAGCCAGTGGTTGGGATCCACAGGGCCTCCGAAAAGGGGATGGGGTCAACGGAGGGATGTTATCACAATCCCGCTCCCGGGGGAAAAGGTCCCGGGGGCTCACGGCCATCGGCCGAAGACCTGGTTGGGGACGATCATCAGCCTCTCTTGGCCCGGCGGACGCCAGTAAAAATTGAAGGACCAATTTTCCCGGCCTCCCGGGTTTTGGAAGGTTACAAGAACAGAATGGGTCCCGGCCTTAAGAAAACCCGAGCCGTTGGTTCCTCCCGAGGGAATCCATTCCTTCCCATCGATGGAAAGGGAGGCTTGGCCCCAGGTGCCAAATGAAAAACCATAGACTCCGGTTCGGGGAAGGACCAGGCTTCCCTTCCAAAGGATGAAGGGGGCCTTCAAGGGGAAGGAACCCTCGTTGGGAAAATTCAAGAGCGGGTCCCGGTGAACCAGGGCCGGGGGATCCAAAGTTCCGGGGTTGTTGTAGTAATAGCCGATCAAACCCCTGGGGATCAAACGATCCGTCGGCAGGCCCCTTTTTTTCTCCAGCTCTGAAGGTGGAACCAGATATAGGCCCATGGAAAGTTCGCCATTAGGGTCGAAAAAGGTTTCCAACTTGCCTTGGGGGTAGAGGTTCCTGAGAAGCCACAAAAGACCCTCCCGGTTGGATTCCAGGAAAAAACCTTTTCCCCGGTTGGAGGGATGCAAAGGCGCGCCCAGATCTTCCGGAACCCTCAAAAAGTGAAAGTGTTCCCGGTGGGAATAACTAAGGAAGTTCAAGCTATAGGTTTGATCGTAATAGGGGGAAAAATAAAGATCATCAGCGGCGCCGTATTGGGCGCATTTTTGCCCGGCGAAGGTTTCTTCCGAATCGAATTGCTCGAAAGCGTCCGCGTTGGCCGCTTGATCGCCGAAATAAACTGAAAAATTTTGGATGGCGATCATACCCAGGGTGAGGATGAAAAGAACGGTAAAGGCTTTCCGGACAAAGGGGCGGGGGGATACTGAGACGATTTCCCAAAGGGCGATTAAGGGCAAGGCGGCCAAAAGTGCCACCAGGGGGGTGAGGCCTAATAGGCGGTTGGCATGGGCGGCATTGATGGACAGGATTCCAGGCAAGGTCATGACCCCCAAGCCCGTCAGGGCAAAGAAGGAGACTTTGTTCCAGAGATTGAAAAAAGCCAGCCAACAACCGAATAAAAATAATATTCCCGTCCCATCGTCCAGCATCCGGTGATCGGGAAGGTTGTGCCGGGAAAGGGTGTCCCCCTTCCAATGGAACATCAGGGCCGTATCCCGGATGTTTTCCCAGAGGGGAGAAAGGTCCCCCTTCTCCACGATTTTCGAGAGGATGGAAATGGAATCCTCCCGGTTTCCCATACCGGAAATGGAAAGGCTGTGGGATAGAAAAGGAAGGAGGAGGAGAAAAGCCAGGGCGGTAAAAACCAGCAATTGATACCGGCGGGCCAATAGGGTTTGGCGGTGGCGGATCAGGGCATATAGGCCCAGAAGCAACAGCCAAAGGGGAAAGGCCTTATAGGCCTGGTAGGTATAGAAACCGAGCCCAAAGAAGCCGGCTGAGAGGTAAAAGGCCCAACGTTTCCCAGTTCTCAAACCTAATAACAAGAAGGCCAGGGTCCCGAAGATATAAAGGGGAACTTGAATGGTAGGGAAGCCGTTGCGGCTAAAGGTCATGTTCCAGCGCATGACCGCCAGGAAGAATAGACTCAAGAGGGCGGTCCGGGCTCCCGCTAACTCTCGAATCGTCCAGTAGAACAAGGGCAGGGTGGCCAGGGATAAAAGGGCGAAGAAAAGATAAAGGGTGAAACGGCCGGCGGGCATGATGGAGAACCAAGCCGCCAACTGATAAAGGAGGAGGGCCGGGTTTTGGAAGACACCCGCTTCCCAGGTAGGCCGGAAACCCTCATGCAAAATCCGAAGGGCGGTCCAACCCTCGTAACCTTGGTCCACAAAGATGCCCGGGGGGACGGAGTCCAACCGGTAAATCCTCAAAAAAGCCGCGAGGATCATCAGCAAAAAGAATAGAACTTTTTCGGTGATTCCATCCACGGGGGAAGATTTTGATCCCAGTGGAAAGGGGAGGGAACGGGTGAATAGGAACGCCGCCAGGAAAAAAAGGAGCCACCACCAGGGACTTGGAAAATCGGTGGATTGTGAAATATTAAATTGAGCAACCGCCCCCAAAAGGAGCGCTAGGAAGGGTAAAGAGGAACGGAGGATGGATCGATCGGTGGAAAACAAGGAATCCTAAACTCGTTGAAAGTATTGGTAGTGGGTCAGCTTGGATTATGTCGTCATTGCGAGGAATGTCCCGCGTATAGCGGGACGATTATGACGAAGCAACCCCAGTTTAAATAAGCCTTTATGGGATATGCAAAAGGCGAACTGAGATTCCCACGTCGCAAATCGAGCCTATCGGCTCTGCTCCTCGGAATGACATCGAACTGATGCACTACCAAGTATACCTATTTAAGGCTGGACAAACCCTTCTCGGCGACCAGCTTATTCGCCAAGGCGGCGTTGCGCTTAACGGCGTTCTCGACGCACATCTTGGCCAGGCCCATCTCGTTCTCGCGGAACATGGTCACGGCTTCCTTCACATAGAACTTCGCGCGGATATCGTTGGCTTTGGCATCGTCCAAGACGCCGCGCTTTTGGGCCAGTTCGATAGCTTTCTCCACCCCGGCGGCGTCCACCCGGCACTTGGTCTCGTAGAATTTCGACTTCCCGCCCTCGCGGCTGCGCGAGGCCGAGCCTTGGGTGTTCTGGGGGATGCGGTAGTTGGTGGGGGTGAGGGGCGTAAATACGAACTCGGCCCCGCTGGCCGAGTAGCAAAGCCAGGCGTAATAATCCTCGCTGGCCTT
Organism: candidate division FCPU426 bacterium; assembly: GCA_963849485.1. GTDB lineage: Bacteria > Oederibacteriota > Muellerivitia > Muellerivitales > Muellerivitaceae > CAVTWJ01. The sequence goes on from CAWKIF010000170.1 coordinate 47,966, forward strand.
CTCCCCGGGGAAGGGGATTTCCTTGGCGATGCCGGTGAGAACCGAGGTGGTGGAGGTGAGGTTGGTATAGCCTGCCTCGGTGCAGATATCGATCCAGGCATCCTTGCCCTGGGGCGCATTACTGTGGGATTCCAGAATCTCCACGATGGACTGGGAGCACTTGTGGTAGGGCGTGGGCTTGCCGTTCTCGTTGATCACGTTGAAAGTGCTGTAAACCACCCCGGCGTTGGGGTTCTTCTTGAAGATGTCTCGGACCACCTCCACCCGCCAGGGGTGGGTCAGGTCGTCAGCGTCGATGAAGACGATGAAGGGATATTTTTGCTCGTAGGCGTACTGAATGCAGACGTTGCGGGCGTGGCCCGGCCCGTCGGAATGATCCATGAAAAGGATCTTCATCTTGCCCTTGAACTCGCCTTCCAATTTGCGCAGGTAATCCTTGGCCTCAGCGGAGGGCGAATTGCCGTCGCCGATCAGGATGACCCAGTTGGGGTCGGTCTGGAGCAGGATCCGCTCCAAAGTCTCGTCGAGCCACTTGCGTTCCATTTCGGAACCCTGGCTCCAATGGGGGATCACAAACGCGGCGGGACCATCCAAGTTGAATTTTTCCATTTTTTTGACCTTTATTTTGGATTGGGGAAAAACGACAGGCCACATTATATCGATAACTCATTTTCACGTTAGAACAAAGGATGTGACGAAGAAGCTTGGTAAAGAAGCGGTAAAGGCCTGGAATTATTGTTTTTTTAAGTGTTCTTAGAATAGTCTTGGCCCGAACTTAATGAACCTACACAATAAATTTCCCCCCCGGTCATCCCATCTAATGGAAGTCGCGGGTTTGTTCCTCAAACTGGGCCTAACCTCGTTTGGCGGCCCCGCGGTCCATATTGCCATGATGGAAGAGGAGACCGTCCGGCGGAGGAAATGGCTTTCGCGGGATGAATTCCTCGACCGCTTGGGGGCCTCCAACCTGATTCCGGGGCCCACTTCCACCGAGTTGTCGATGCACTTGGGTTATGTCCGGGCGGGTGTTCCCGGACTATGGATTGCCGGCCTATGCTTCATTCTCCCCGCCTTCCTCATCGTCTCGGGCCTGGCCTGGGCCCTCTATGGCGTCAAACCGGTGGTGGCGGTGGTAGTAGCGCAGGCCCTCTGGAAGCTGGGCCAGACGGCCTTGAAAACCAAGTATCTGGTTCTCCTCGCGGTTCTATCGGCAATCTTGGTTTACCTTCAATGGAACGCCCTTTTGGTACTGGCATTGGCGGGTTTGGCGGCGACCTTACCCCGGCTCAAGGGCCAAGGGAAATCATTAGGGGCATTCGGAATTCTAGGGACGGCGGGTTCAAGCCTGATCCCAACCGTAACTTTTTCCTCGCTATTTTTCTTTTTCTTGAAGGTTGGTTTCGTCTTGTTCGGAAGCGGATATGTCTTGTTGGCTTTTCTCCAGACTGACTTAGTAGACCATTGGCACTGGCTGACCCAACAACAGCTTTTGGATACCATCGCGGTAGGACAAGCCACCCCCGGGCCGGTCATCGCGACGATTGGTATTTTTCTTCCAGCTTTTGTTTTAGTGGCTCTAAGCGGTTGGATGGTGCCTCAGATTCGACGCCACCCCGCCGTTGGGGCGGCCTTGGATGGGATTAACGCGGCTTCCTTGGCCCTGATGGCTTTGGTCACTTTTCAAATGGGAAGGGCTTCCTTAACGGAGCTGCCCACTCTTCTCATCGCTGGTGTGGCCGCTTATTTCGTCTTTCGCACTCGCTTGAACAGCGTTTGGATCATTGCTGGAGGAGCCTTGGCCGGTTGGGTTATTAACAGGGTTCTGAAAAAGTATTTTTCAGAACCCTGTCGACAGCCATGGGATAGAACGAGCCACTAAAAATATGGTTTTTATGCTTTGTGGCTCGTTCGTAGATATGAAAAAGTCCGTTTCCCGGACTTTTTCAGCATCCTGTTAAAGATTTTTTTTAAGAGTCCTTAACAAAATTTCGAAGCGAAGACCATTTTCACCGTCAAGACGCAAAGTTCGCCATGCCGACCTTCAATAAAATTACTTAACGAGGTCGGTATAGTACCGATTCCCGTATTAATTTTTATGGTGAATCGGCACAAGAAAGGCAAAAAAACCAATTGGGTACAAAGGGTTTAATGACTTTTATTTCTTTTGCTGTTCTTGGCGGTTTTGGCCATCGACACTTCGGTTGCGGGCCGAAGTGTTTGGCGGTTAATCTGATTTGATATAATGGTTCACCAATAAAGGGGTTGAGGCATGAAGAAAGTCGTCAAAAAAGTGAAAGTGGGTGAGGAATCACCCAAGGACGATGCCCTCTATTGGCTGGGCCGGCCCGCTTAAGAACGAATCGAGGCGGTTGAAGCCTTGCGGAGGGAGCAATATGGAAATGTTGGCCGGTTAGATAAATCTAAAGTGCGAATAATAAAATGTAATCTCTGAAAAAGTGTTTTTAATGTTCTTCCGCCTTTTGGTTTTCGTTGAAAATTAAAGACTTTCCTGGCGAACTTGGCGTCTTGGCGGTGAAATTTTTGAGTTTTTCAGAGGTTACAAAATTAAAAGAAAGCTAAACTTTATTTAAAATGAAAAATAGGCCCACTGTCTATGTTATCGCCGGGCCGAACGGCACGGGGAAAACCACTTTCGCCACCCAGTTCCTTCCAAAAATTGCGGATTGCCGCAACTTCATCAACGCCGATTTGATCGCAAAGGGGTTGTCGCCCTTTAACGTGGACGCGGCCGCCATGCAATCCGGGAGGCTTTTCCTCTCCGGTATCCATGAGCAGGTCCGCCGCAGGGCCGATTTTGGGTTTGAAACCACGCTCTCAGGTAGGGGTTATGTGAAATTGTTCATGGATTTAAGGCAAAAGGGCTATGTTTTAAAACTTTTTTATCTTTGGATTCCGGATGTGGCTTTATCCCTCAAGCGTATTACCAATCGCGTGCGTTTAGGTGGTCATAACGTGCCGACGGAGGTGGTGAAACGCCGATTCACAAAAGGTTTGAATAACCTATTTTCTATATATATGGGATTGGTGGATTATTGCGCGATATTCGATAACTCATCCTCCGTTCCCAGGATGGTTTATGAAAAACACGCAGAAAAAGAAGACGTCATTCTTCCTGAAGTCTACGCTAAAATCGTTGGGATGTTAGAGGAGAGAAAATGAAATCCCAGAAAAAACCATCCAAAGAAGGCCGGCAGGCCGAAAAGGCCCTGCAAATGGCGGTAGCCGGCGCGATCGAGGAACACCGACGCATGGGGATACCTATCGCGGTGATGAAAGACGGCAAGGCGGTTTTTGTCAGCGTCAACGAAAAACAACAAGTAGTTCGTGAACCCAAAAAAATCTATCGGGCCAAGAAGTAGTTCGAATCACCTAAAATGTAGGCCAGACTCCATTGTTTCATGGCGTGACTTGGGATCAAGCCGATTCCGGGAAAGCGGCGGGGAAATATGGAGAGGTGTCGGTCTTTTATCTCGGAAAAACGCAATTCATCGCGGATAAAAGGGCAAGCGGTAGAAAAAAAACCTGGCTGACTTGGAAGCCATCGGGGAAGAGTAGGTTAAAGGGTGCTTGGCTCAAAATGGATAATGACCCCATTTTTTCAGGAGGTCATTTTGATTTTCAAAGACCACTGGGTTACTTCGGGCCTTTTTATGGTGAATTTCGAATTGCGGCAAACCTTGGGGTAGGGATTTATATGGAAGGGGCGGGATACACTTTGGATGAAATGCTCACAGCGGTAACTGGATTTGCCGCTCTTTATTCGAATGCTAACCAATCCTCCAGTTCCTTTTATTGGGGTTACGGCTACACATCCGCAAAAGATGGAGTATTACCCCAACCCTATCAACCGTGAGGTGCGAAATGGATTTACCGTTTGCTTTCAAAATTTCAGAGTTGCCAGAAGCAGCAAAAAAGTCTCGCGTTTGGATCACTATCAACGCGATTGGCTTTGCCGCTTATTTATTTTTCTCGGTCTGGTCCTGGCCGGGGTATGAGAACGGAAAGTTTTATGTAGATACTAATTCGGCTATAGGTTTTGGCCTTACTTGTCTTCCGATACTCATTTTGATGTTTTTGGTGAATGGGGTTTGGTTTTTTGTGAGTTTTTTCAAAGGAAACAGGCCCGTAATTTTCGTCTGGCTATTGGTAGCGTTGGTTTGGATAGCTTGGGTTTCATTCCAATTTTATGTTCGAAGCCACGCTATCCCATTTTAGGGAATAATAAAAATAGTGGAGTGGGCATGAATCGTTTAGCTTGGATATTGCCTGCACATGCCTGTCGCAAAAAGGATGGTGTGCAACTCATTAGTTCGAAGTCATGACGACCCGAACGCTTCGCCGTTTCAGTATCTTCGAATTCTTTTAGGATATTAAAGTGGAAAAAAGGGTCCAGGCCAACATTTAACACTTTAGAAAATATTAACCCGCAAAATCCTGCCGATTAATGTTGCACACCATCCTTTTTGCGACAGCCATCTGCAGGTTTTTCATAAAATCCCTGCTTATTCAGATAATATTTTACCGTTTTTAATGTCTAATTTTTTATTCGTATCATTAAAACTGGTCCCCGCCGGTCGAAAAGTGTGACGGTGGGCGGTCCAAAGTGTGACACCCCCCGCCTTCCATACGCCTTTAGGGTGTATGGTCGTTGGTTAGCTTTTATCGATCCTTCTTGTCTTTGTGCCTTAGCCTTTTTTTCAATTCTGTTAATCTAAAACTTTGGCCGTTGGCCTCCAAAATATGCACCCGATGGGTCAAACGGTCAATAAGAGCCCCCGTCATCCTCTCGGAACCCATGATTTCCACCAAGTTTTCGAATGGCAGGTTGGTCGTTACCAGCAGGCTGGTCCGCTCGTAGGCCTTGCTCACCACCTCGAATAGCAGTTCGGCCCCGGCTTTGGTGAAAGGTACGTAACCCAGTTCATCCAGGACGATCAGGTGCTGCCTTGCTAACTGCCGGTGGAACTTGGCCAATGTTTTTCCTCCCGGCGTTCCAAAAGTTCGGTTACAAGGCCGGTAACGAGAAAAAGCGCACCGCCCGGCCTTGGGAGCATGCCTGGAAGGCCAAGGCCGTGGCCAAGTGGGTTTTGCCCGTTCCTGAATTACCGATCAGCAAGACATTTTCCTTTTTGTCGATGTACTCGCCCCGCATGAGTTCCCGAATGAATTCCTGGTTGATCGAAGGCTGAGCCTTGAAGTCGAACGTGTCCAAGGTTTTGAGCACGGGAAAACCAGCATCCCGGATGCGCCTCTCCTTGGCCCGGCGCTCTCGGTCCAGAAGTTCCAGCTCGGCCAGTTTGAGCAGATACTGTGGGTAGTCACTGCGCTCGGTGCGGCAGAGCTGGGCCACCTTGTCGTACTCGCGGTTCATCGTAGGTAGTTTGAGTTTCTTGAGATGATGTTCCAGCAGGAGGGTGTTCTTGAAGTGCTCATGCTTCACCTCCAACCGCCATCAGTTCGCGGTAGGCCGAGAGATCCGTTCGGGCCACCTGAACTCGCCGCAAGTGTTCACGACCGGCCAAGCTGAAGGTCGTCAGTCTGAAATCTTCCCTGGAGTAGAGCAGTTGGGCGACAGCATCGCGGGTATAGATTTCCATTCCCACCGCCTTCTTCACCGCCCGGTGGACCCTGCCCATGGAATGTTTTTCCAAAAGCCGTAGCGTCTTGATGAATTCCCGTGTTCCCTCGCCGTGAAAATTTTCCTTGCCTTCCATGCGGCGGCGCAGAAGAGCGAAACTCTCCGGCAGATTCCAATCTTCCAGGGGCCGGGCATAATCCAGTGCCCGGTTTCCCTAAAATCGCCAAATAATGAACCGGATTGAAGGCCACGCCTTCCTTGCACCACAGACGATCATGGGTCGCAATCCGCTTTTCCCGGTAATAGACATCCACCCGGTCGATGTATCCCTTCACTACCACCGGATGGTGAGCCCATTCCGTCGGCACGGAATAGTCGTTGGTATCGAAGCGCACCAGGGACAAGGACGTGGCCGTGGTGGACTGTTTCAGGCAGGCGTCAAAAGAAGTGGCCGGTAAAGGCCGGAAACGGGCTTTGTCCTCTTCAAGAAGCTTGGCTTTGGCCGCTCCTTTTCCACGTAATTTGCGTTCCAAATCCTCATCGCAGTTCACCACCAACTTTTTGTTCAGTTCCTCCAAACTTCCCACTTGTGGAACCGGCACCATGAAATTCATCCGGACATACTTCACTCCACCTTCCACCACGCCCTTTTCGTTTCCCCGGCGTACGGTGCAGAAGTGGTAGTCGAAAAGATAATGGCTCACCAACTGCTGGAAACTCCTGGTCAATTCCCGCTGGTGTACCCCGATCAACTTTTTCACGAGGGTTTTGGCGTTGTCGTAGCTGATCCGCCAGGGCACGCCACCGAAATATTCAAAGGCTCGGATGTGCCCTTCCCAGACGAACTCTGTGCTCTCCCGTTCGAATATTTGCACGAAGAAAGCGTCCGAATAGGGTAAGGCCATTACAAAGTAGGGGCGTTGACCAACACGCCGTTGAGCTTGACCAGGGCGTGCCCAAAGTCCACCTGTGCCTCACCGGGCCGGTGCGTCAACGGCACGAACACTTCACTATTCCTTCGCTTGATTCCCCGGACGGCCTTTTTGACCTGGCTGTATCCGCCGGTGTAGCCATCCTCCTTGCGTAGGCGCTCGAAAATACGTTTGGCGGTATGGCGCTGTTTCTTGTGGGTGTGTTTATCGTCTTCTAGGATTTGCTTGATACGGCCCAGGAAGAGCCCCAATCTTGGGCTGGGGCCTCTCCTGGCTCATTTGGTAGCCTGGCGGCTCACTATGGGCGAGTATTTTCTTGAGGGTTTCCCAGTGGATGCCTTCTTCTTCCATCACCTGGCGCTTGGAGACCCCATCTACCAGGATTTTCTTGCGGATTTCCGTC
>CAWKIF010000171.1:0-11670 GCA_963849485.1 candidate division FCPU426 bacterium
CCGACATCCGGATCGGATCGCCCATGCCCCTGGGCGCCCAGGAAAGGGGAGGAGGGGTCAATTTCGCCCTCTTCAGCCGTAATGCCACCCAGTCCGACTGGAGTTTTTAACCGTCCAGAGGACGGGGCGCCATCGCGGTTTGTCGACCTGGACGTGAACCACCACCGGACCGGGGATGTTTGGCATGTCTGGGTGAAGGGGATCCAACCGGGGAATTTATATGCCTACCGGGTGGACGGGCCCTACCGGCCTTTCCAGGGAGATCGTTTCAACTTCAAGAAGCTTCTTCTGGATCCCTTCGCCACTGTTCTTTCCTCGAGGCCCGCCTGGGATTTCCCCCAGGCCCGCGGGTTCGATCCCAATGAGGAGACGGACTCTTCCCCTTCCCTGCGGGATAACGCCGGTTCCATGCCCAAATGCGTGTGGACCAATGAATCCTTCGATTGGGAGAACGTCCGGCGGCCCCATCATCCCTGGTCCAAGACGGTCCTCTATGAGGCCCATGTCCGGGGCTTCACCCGCCATCCCGGATCGGGCGTCAAAAACCCGGGAACCTATCGGGGCCTGGCGGAAAAGATCCCTTATTTCCAAAGCCTGGGCGTGACGGCGGTCGAGCTGATGCCCGTCCAGGAATTCAATGAACATTCGTTGACCCGCCGGGATCCCCTCACCGGGGTGGGCCTGAAAAATTTCTGGGGTTACGACCCCATCAGTTTTTTCGCCCCCAAGGCTTCTTACAGCAGTTCGGGGGGGGAGGGCCAGCAAAAATTGGAGTTCAAAGAGATGGTTCGGTCCTTTCACCGGGCCGGGATCGAGATCATCCTGGATGTGGTGTTCAACCACACCGCCGAGGGGGATAAAAAGGGGCCAACCTTATCCTTCCGGGGATTGGATAACACCATCTTCTACACCCTAGAGGACGACAAACGCCTTTATAAAAACTTCTCGGGGACCGGCAATACGGTCAACGCCAACCACCCCGTGGTTCGGGACCACATCCTTTCCGCGCTTCGCTATTGGATGGTCGAGATGCAGGTGGACGGGTTCCGATTCGATTTGGCTTCCATCCTGGGCCGAGACGGCGAAGGAAAACTGTTGGCCAACGCCCCCTTGCTCACCCGCATCGAGGAGGACCCGGTCTTGAGGGATGTCAAGATCATCGCCGAGGCCTGGGACGCCGGGGGGGCATACCAGGTGGGCCAATTCTCGGGGAAGCGTTGGTCGGAGTGGAACGGAAGGTACCGGGATGAGGTCCGGCGCTTCTGGCGCGGCGATGTCGGGATGACCGGCCTTTTCGCCACCCGCCTATGCGGCAGTGCCGACCTTTATACCGATTCGGACAAGGGCCCTGCCGGCAGCATCAACTTCATCACCTGCCATGACGGCTTCACCCTGAACGACCTGGTGAGCTTTGAGGGCAAACACAATGAGGCGAACGGCGAGTCCAATCGGGACGGGACCAACGAGAATCACAGCGCGAATTACGGGCAGGAGGGGCCGACCGAGGATGGGGGGATCGAATTTATCCGGAAACGCCAGGTCAAGAACCTTCTCCTGACCCTGCTCGTGTCGCGGGGCGTGCCGATGATCCTGGGCGGGGACGAAATGCGCCGCACCCAGGGGGGCAATAACAACGCCTATTGCCAGGACAATGAAACCAGTTGGATGGATTGGGAACTTTTGGGGCGACAGGAGGAAATTTTCAATTTTACCCAGGGCATGATCGCTTTGCGCGCCGCCCATCCGGTGCTCGGTAAGGAAGAATTTTATAAAGAAGGGGATCTCCATTGGTTCAACCCGGAGGGAAATAGGCCTGATTGGGATGATCCCAACGCAAAAAAAATCGCTTGTTTCATCGTTGAAATGGAATTGGAAGGGCTTTACCTGATGTTCAACGCCGATACGGTCGCCGCCGATTTTATCTTGCCGCCCCTACCCCATGAGTACGGCTGGAGACGGTCGGTGGATACCTACCTACCTCTGCCAAACGACCTGGCGGCCGTGGGGAAAGAAGCCTGGCTGAAAAATCCCAATCGATATCCCGTTGAAGCCCGTTCGAGCGTTATCCTCTTAGGACGGAAGAGGTAACTCGGCCTGTTAGAGAACAATTGTTCATTTCCGCATTTAGCATCAAGTTTTCGCTGTCTAATTTCCAGGTGATACGCTGAAGTTTATCCACCTGCCCGCGCAATTCCTCGTTTTTTCGGAAGAGTTCGCCCAAAATCGATACCTTGGTCCGTAATTCCGATGGCACGTAGGGCTTCAGCAGATAGTCGATCGCGCCTACGGCATAGGCCTGGGCCTTCTCCGTATCGCTCCCCTGCGCCGCCGTCAGAAAAATGATCGGCATGTTTCGCCCTGGATCGCGCCGGCGGATCGAGATGGCTGTTTCAAAACCGTCCATATCCGGCATCCGGACGTCCATCAGGACGACCGCGAAATCCTCTCGCATGAGATGGCGCAAGGCCTCCTCCCCGGAATTGGCCCGGATCAGTTCCATCCCCAGCCTTTCCAATACGGCTTCCAAGGTCATGAGATTGGAGGGTTTGTCGTCGACTAAAAGAATTTTAACGGGCGATTTGGTTTTGGCCATGGCCTGACTCCTATTGGGGACTGCTTGAAATGGTGACCTGCATGAAATTAAAGCAAGTATCGTACCTCCTCCACGATGAGACTGGGGCACCCGTCAACCCGTCTTGTCCTCCGTTCTTGAGACTGAAATGAGAGCCCGGGAATCATTTTGATCGCGCCGACTGGTTTCCCGCGGGCTTTCATTAGCTCGAACCCGTTCAAACGTGCGTTCCGTCGGTATTCGGGCTGCTTAAGGTATTTCAAGTTTGGGGCATGTTAATTGCTTTAAATACTCCAACTGGTTCCATGGATGTTCCGCCGAAATTTCATGGACTCATCAAACGTTCGACCGCGAGGGGAACGAATCAGGAGGGGGCTGCCATGGGTGGAAAAAGAGACGCTTATATAGAGGAAGTGAAATCGAAATTGGACAAGTGGAACAAGGAGATCAATCAATTTCAGGCCAAGGCCAAGAAGGCCAAGACCACGGCCCAGGTCCAACTCCACAAAGAGATCGACGAAATCAAGGGGAAACGCAAACTGCTTGAGGAAAAAATATCCGATATGCAACGGTCGAGTGAAACGGCCTGGGAAGACATCAAAGGCGGGGTGGATACCGCGTGGAAGTCCCTCGGGGATTCGATTCAAACGGCCAAGTCCAGGTTCAACTAATGCCCCCCGTTGTGCCGGGCGGCCGAACCCGAAACACGAATTCGCTTTTGATCCCTTTTCATTTCAAGTCCTTGAACTTGAGAAACCGCTTTGTCATGGCTCCCATGACAAGGTGCTTTTCGCCTGGAGGGATCCCCACGAACGAGGTGGCTTCCTATTACCGACGGCGGGCGGAGGGCCATGTGGGGCTGATTCTATCCGAGGGGACGGTGGTCCACCGGAACGCTTCCGCCAACCATCCGGATATTCCCCACTTCTACGGACGGGAAGCGCTGGATGGCTGGAAGAAAGTCATCGATGAAGTGCATGAGGCGGGAGGGAAGATGGGTCCCCAGCTTTGGCACGTGGGAGCCGTGAACCCGGGTCCGTCCGGAGAATGGAAGCCTGAACAGCCTTACGAAAGCCCCTCGGGATTATATGGGCCCGGCCTTACCAACGGCGTGGCCATGAGCGTCAAAGATATCGAAGACACGATTCAAGCCTTCGGGGAATCGGCGGGGGAGGCCAAACGCCTGGGGTTCGACACATTGGAAATTCACGGGGCCCACGGCTATCTCATCGACGAGTTTTTCTGGGAGGCCACCAACCAACGGCGGGACTCGTACGGGGGAAACACGCTGGCGGAACGGACCCGATTCGCCGTGGAAGTCCTTCAAGCCGTACGGAGGGCCGTGGGAGGGGAATTCACCATATTGATGAGGCTTTCCCAGTGGAAGGCCTCCGACTACCAGGCGAAATTGGCCCGAAACCCCAAAGAAATGGAGTCCTGGCTGATACCCCTGGCTCAAGCGGGTGTGGATATCTTCCATTGCTCCCAGCGCAGGTTTTGGGAGCCGGAGTTTCCCGAATCCAACCTGAATTTCGCGGGGTGGGCCAAGAAACTGACCGGGAAACCAACCATTACCGTGGGGTCGGTCGGTTTGACCGGTGAATTCTTAGGCGCCTTTAAGGGTGAAGGCTCGCAAGCCCACGGAATTGAGGACGTCATTCGAAGGTTTGAAAACGGGGAATTCGACCTGGTGGCCGTGGGACGCGCCCTTTTGTCAGACCCGAACTGGGTCCACCAGGTGGAGGAAGAACGCTATGCCGAGTTGACCGGTTTTAACCCCGAAGACTTGAAGAGGTTGTCGTGAAACGTCGAGGAAGCGCGATGGTTAGGGACGCGGAAGCGGAAGAAGCGGCGATAAGTTTATTGATGGAAGGCGACAAGGCTCCCGATTTTAGCTTGCCTTCAAGCCCGGATCGGATGATTTCGCTTTCCGATTACCGGGGAATAAATGTCGTCATGGCTTTTTATCCAGCCGATTGGAGCCCGGTTTGTGGCAGCCAACTCTCCCTTTACAACGAAGCCCTTCCCATGATCACGAAATATAACGCGCAACTGTTGGGGTTATCGGTGGATGGCATTTGGTGCCATCAGGCTTTCGCGAAGGAACGAAAACTGCGGTTTCCCATTCTCTCGGATTTTGAGCCCAAGGGGGCGGTCGCGAAACTTTATGGGGCCTACCGGGCCAAGGAAGGGATTTGCGAACGGGCCCTTTTCGTCATCGATAAGGAGGGGGTGATCCGGTGGAGTTATTTGTCCCCTCTGGGGATCAATCCTGGCGCGAGTGGGGTTTTAGACGCCCTGGAAGAACTTTCGAAAAAGGAAATGAAATGAACCCGACCCTCGAATTAAGAATTCCCGTATCCCGCGTGGATCATGCCGAGGGAACGGCCCAGGCGCTGTTGACCCTGGTGGAATACGGCGATTTCCAATGTTCCGCTTGCGGGGAAGCCTTCCCCATCGTCAAACGCATTCAAAAGTCCCTGGCCAGTCAATTGCGGTTCATCTTTCGGGAATTTCCGCTTTCCCAGGCCCATCCGGACGCGATGAACGCGGCCAAGGTCGCCGAGGCGGCCGGTTTGCACGGAAAATTTTGGGAAATGCATGACATTCTTTTTGGGAACCAGAAGGCCCTGGACATGGGGAGCCTGGCCCAATACGCGAAGAAGTTGGGGTTAAGCGCGGAAAAACTGAATGACGCATTGGATGGGACGGCGGTGGAAAAAAGGATATCCAGGGATTTTGAGGGTGGGGTCCGCACCGGCGTTAGCGGGACACCAGCCTTTTTCGTGAATGGTTTTTTCTATGATGGGGATTGGGGTTATGGCGCCTTTATGACGGTCTTGGAGGAAATGATGAAGGAAAAGAAGGCGGAGGACGGGACGGGCGGTTGGTCCCGGTCGGCCTGGGCTACTTCCAAGGAAGAGGGCGGGGGCTCGGGGCAAAAGGACGATGGAATCGAATGATAAACGTAGCGTGAATGACTGAACAAAAGAAGAATCGGAGGAAATGAAATGACTACCATGCAAGAAGTTGAGAAAAAGACCGCGGACAAAACATCGGTCGGGTTATTGGATGCCCTGCGGGACCGCAGGTCCATCCGCCATTACACGGATCAGGCGGTTGAAGCGCACACTCTCAAAACCCTGTTGGATTACGCGGTTGACGCGCCCAGCGCCGTCAACAGCCAGCCCTGGAGCTTCGTGATCATCCAGAACCGGAACCTCCTCGATGAGATTTCCTTCGAGGCTAAAAAGACCCTGGCCAACGATCCGCGCTGGAAGTCCGAGGCCCAACATGGGCAAAACCAGATCGCGGACCCGGCCTTCAACATATTTTATAAGGCTTCCACCCTCGTCATCGTTTGCGCGAGCCGGGAAGAACCCGCCCCTGAGATCGACTGCTACTTGGCGTGTCAAAACCTGATGTTGGCCGCCTATGCGATGGGTTTGGGGACTTGCCCCATTGGGTTGGCTTGGGATGTGCTGCGAACCGAGGAGATGAAACGCAAATTAAAGATTCCCGAAGGGCATTATCCCGTTCTCCCCATCATCGTCGGATACCCTTCAGAGGAAGCCCCGAAGACGCCGAGGAGCGCGCCCCGGATCTTGAATTGGATACCCGCTTGACCTGGCAAAAAATCTTATTGAGACCTCTGAAAAACTCCAATTAAGCGACAATCAGAGGTCTTGACCCCAAAGGCTTCCGCAGGAAATCGTGGGGTTACTTATAAGGCTTGCTGAAAAAGACGGCGTAAGCCGACTTTTTCAGAGGTTACTTATTGTTTTTAGGCGTGAGATTAAACGCGCCCATTGGGCGCGGTGAGAGAGGCGTACATGGCGGACCAACATTACGTTTTAAGATCGTTCGTAACCATCACGGATAACGTGGGGATCACCCATAATGTCAATTTATCCAACGTCACGGATATCACTTACGTTAAGGATGGCAGTTATGGGGAGATCCGTTTCTTAAACGACCGCATGATTCTTTTTGTCCCCAGCCAGCACCCTTTTCTTTCCTCCTACATCGCCCAATTGACCGAAGTGGAACCGGTTAACAGCTACGCTTCCATGAACCCGGAGGGAAATTCATAGGAGCTCGCGGCCGTTTGACAGTTCCGGCCTTTGGATAGGTTCCGGGCTATGAAAGGAATCAAAACGAGAGTGGGGAAGATCGTTTTGATCGCACGAGATTTATAGGCTCATGATTCGGGAAAGGTTTTTGGTTCTAAGAGCAATTGTTTAACCGCCTTCCGTAAGGATTTTAAGCATCTCTGTTAGCTGTCCTTGGGGCATGTTCCTTGCTTTAACTTCATCCGTAATAAGCAGAACCAATCCAACCTCCCCCGGAGACATTCGAAATGAGCCAGGCATCCCCGATTACCTGTTTGTTCGTGGATATCGGCGGGGTATTGCTCACGGACGGGTGGGGGCGGGGGTTTCGGGACCGGGCGGTCGAAAAATTCGGCCTCAATTCGGAAGAGCTGGAAAGCCGCCATGGCCAGGCCGGGGACACCTACGAACTGGGTAAGCTCACCCTGGATGAATATTTGGAACGGGTGGTTTTTTACAAAAAACGGCCGTTCAGCCGGGAACAGTTCCGGCAGTTCATGTTCGCCCAATCCAAGGCCTTCCCAGAAATGATCCGATTGGTCCGCAGGATCAAGGCGCTTTATGAGCTGAAGGTGGTCGTCGTCAGCAACGAATCGCGCGAATTGAACGACCACCGGATTCGGAAGTTTAAACTGGAAGAGTTCGTCGATTTCTTCGTTTCCTCCTGTTATGTGCGAATCCGAAAACCCGACGCGGATATTTACAGGCTCGCGCTGGATACCGCCCGGGTTGCGCCCAAGCGGGTGGTTTATATCGAAAATGTCCACATGTTCGTACATGTCGCGGAAGGGCTAGGTATCCGAAGCGTGCTCCATCGGGATATCGGAACGACACGTGCCGGTCTGGCTTCCCTTGGATTGCGCCATGATTAACGGAAACCACACCGCGAAAAAAATCCTCACCATCAACGGGGGCTCGTCGAGCATCAAGTTCGCCTTCTTTGAGGCGGGCGATCCGCCGGAGCGGGTCTTGGCGGGAGAGATTGAGAGGATTGGAACCCCGGAAGCCCTTTTCCATGTGAAGGGGCCGGAGGCTTTTGAAAAAAAATCCAGGCCGGTGGTGGCGCCGGACCACAAGGCGGCGGTGGGCCTCCTGATGGATTGGATCGAGGGCAGCATTGGCCAGGACGCCCTGGCCGCGGTGGGACACCGGGTAGTGCACGGGGGGCCGGCCTTCAGCGCCCCGCAATGGATTAACCATGAAATGGTCCTGGAGTTGGGACAGCTCAAGCCCTTTGATCCCGAGCATTTGCCGGAGGAAATCCTCCTGACCCAGGCCTTTCACCACCGGTTTCCCGGCCTTCCCCAAGCGGCTTGTTTCGACACGGCCTTCCACCATGAGATGCCGTTGGTGGCCAGGACACTGCCCATTCCCCGCAAATATGGAGCGCAGGGGGTCCGTCGGTACGGATTTCACGGGTTGTCCTACGCCTATCTCATCGGGGAATTAGCCCACCTGGCTGGAAAGGATTCGGCGAACGGCCGGGTGATCCTGGCGCATCTGGGCAACGGCGCTAGCCTGGCGGCGGTCAAGGGCGGCCAATCCCAGGATACCAGCATGGGGTTCACCCCGACGGCTGGAATGCCCATGGGAAGCCGTTCGGGGGACCTGGACCCGGGTTTGGTCTGGTACCTAGCCCGCACCGGGAAAATGAACGACAGGCAATTCAACGAAATGGTCAATTTCCAATCCGGCCTGCTCGGGGTTTCGGAAACCAGCTCCGACATGCGCGAACTGCTGGATAAAGAGGGACGGGACCCGCGCGCGGCGGAAGCCGTGGCGATGTTCTGCTACCAGGCGAAAAAGTGGATCGGGGCCTACGCGGCCGCATTGGGCGGGCTTGATACGCTCGTGTTTTCAGGGGGTATCGGCGAGAAAGCGCCGAAAGTCCGGGCGAGAATTTGCGAGGGACTGGAATTCCTGGGCATCGAAATCGATGAAAAACTCAACGCGGCCAATGAAGCTGTGATTTCCCCGCCGGCAGGCAGGGTCCCGGTACGGGTCATCCACACGGACGAGGAGCAAATGATCGCCCGTTCGGTTTATGACCTGCTCGCCCAGGATGGCGCGGGTGGAAAAACCAGTAGTCCGCCCAGGGTGGAAAAATCACCCGGTCGGGAACCAGCCAGCCTACTGGCGGATACCGGCTAAGGCGGCCACCCTAGAACTTGATACCCGGCGCCCAATGAAACCGGATTTTTCCAACCACTGTCAGCCGGGCGGGGACGGCGGGAAAAACAACCTTAAAGAAACGAAAGGAATATTCCAATGTTGAATAAAGCCAAGACCCTGCAGGGATACAAATTGCATAGCCGCGACGGTGTCGTGGGTACGGTTGATGAGTTTTTTTTCGACGACAACCACTGGACAGTCCGTTACCTGGTCGCCGACACGGGTAACTGGCTCACGGGCCGGCAGGTGTTGATTTCCCCCTACGCGCTGACCTCCGTCCATCCCGAGGGGCAATACATCACCGTGGATTTGACAAAAAAGCAGATCGAGGAGAGTCCCTCCTTGGACAGCGACAAGCCTGTTTCCAGGCAATTTGAGGAATCCTACTACAACTATTACGGATGGCCGATGTATTGGGGCGGCCCTTTCATGTGGGGATCCTATCCCAACCTGATTCGGGAAAGGGCCGATTGGCGGGAATCCAACCAAGGCGCCAAGGCTTGGGACCCCCACTTGCGCAGTACGACCGATGTGACGAACCACCACATCCAAGCTATTGATGGAGAGATCGGCCATGTCGATCCTCCATACGACAGATCGCCATAGCTCGCATTGAATGGTTTTGGCAAAAGGAGCAGGCCTCCGATGCGATTGCGATATTCGGCAAAGTCTGTCGGATGCGTGAACTCGTCGTAGTCCTCGGCATGATCGGACCATATGTGCTCAACCTCGTAGGCGTTCCTGCCACGAGTGGTCACGTACTCGGCATAATTCGAGGCCATTCCCAAATGATTCAACGAACTCTGTCATGCGCGCGAGGAATTGCTTCACGACGGGACGATTGCGTTCATTCAGACTGAATCGAATGCCCTTGAATGCCGATTCCTCGTCTAAACGCTTTGCCAGAGTCTGAACGAGTTTTTTGACCGATTGTTTTCGGATGCTCTTCGTCACCAAAAACATCGAGTACTGCATTGTTGAGTAGCTGATACTCTTGGAATTCCATAGACGCCGGCGACAGAATGTCGACAAACGTGCTTACGACCTGAAGTTTGTGGGTGATCTCGTCTTGGGAATCAGTCGGCTTGAGGGGTGCAAGCAAAAGAAGGTATTGCAGCGTAAACCCGTGTTGGCCGTTGTAGAAAATCGTTTCCAGGCCAGGAATCAGATCGTCCGTCGCCTCACGAACCCGCAAGATTCGCAGAGTCGAAATTGAAATTCGTTTCGATCAGGTCGGCAAAGTCCGAGCTCTTGCTTAATCCGAGGGTCTTCGCATTCCCGCTCACCCACCTGTGAAACTCAGGGCCAGCCTCAAAGTCTCCCGGCTTGGCTCCCGCCTTGCGCTCGCGGATTGGTCTCAGCGTATTGAGCTCGAAGCAGGTCCTTGAGAGCGTCGGCGTCCTCTTCCTTCCCATAGGCGGCGAGGGTGCCGATCTGCTGCTTCCATACATCGCCAGCATGGTTGCGGTCTTTGCCTTCCTGGATATTAGCCAAGAGGTAGCCCTTCAACATATCTGTTGACGATAGGGAAAGGCCGCGGTCGTTCATTGTCACAAAGATGGTGTAAGCATCATCGTCGGACTGGGCAGTTATTTCGACCAGGTGAACATTCTCAATGAGCCAATCTGCGAAGAACGGGATAGCGGCTCGTTCACCTCATCAGGAAAAAGCTCTTTAATGTCGGTGTAGCGGTTGATAATGTTCCGTACCCGTTCGGGCTGGCCATTTTCGTCTTATTTGACCGTCGTTGTACAACGCCCCCATGATTGCTGATCGCTCTTCCACGGAGATGTTGAACTCCTTCTCTCCGAACTTCTCCGAGAAAATGAGATCATCCAGCTTTACGCGACTTGGAAGCCTTCCTGCCGACGATGAAGATAGATGAGCAGCAGAGTCAAAGTCGTCAATCTTTGCTGGCCGTCAACGATGAAACGATCGCCTTGCTTGTCGCTGATGACGATGGCACCGAGAAAGTAGTGGCCGTATTTCGCAACTGCTTTTCGACCGTGTTGGGATCGTAGTTCCCGAGGAATTCGGAGGTCAGATCCTCGATCAATTCGCGGACTTGCTTGGTTTGCCATTTGTAATCCCGCTGGTAATAATCCACGTAATAACGCCTACCGTTTAGGAGTTCGCGGATTGTTTTTCCCTTACCATCGATCTCTTTCACGCTGTCACCTCCGCAAGCAGCCGCAGGATGTCCTGTTCAATAGTCTTGATCTCTGCCTTGATCTCTTCCAGTGGACGTGGCGGCGTGTACTTGTAGAAGTGCCTGTTGAACGGAATCTCAAAGCCGATCCTGGTCTTTGATTCGTCGATCCAGGCATCGAGGACGTGTGGCCTGACCTCGCGTTTGAAGTAGGCGTGTATGTCTTCCTTTAATGGCACGTTCTAGTAGTCGCGCAGATCGGCATCCGGCTCCGGGTTGCCATCGGCGTCGACGCATACGTCGGCAGTCTCATCCCGTTCTGACATTACGCTCAAGACAGCCTTCCTCAACGGCACTGGCAGCTTGAGGCCGGCGTTGTCCAACGCCTTCGCCAGCCGGGCCTCGAATTTTGGCCGCTTTTTGTCTACTACCGTAGCATCCATCGATTCCAGCATTGCAATGATCTGCTGCTGGAGGACCTGACCGGCCTCAATCTCACGCTGGCCTTCCTTGCCTTTCTTCTTCGAGGTTGCCAGCTTCTGGAAGGCGCCTTCTTCCTTCAACGCCGCGATGCGCTCGGGCTTCACTTGAAATGCCAAGCGCAGCGGTCGCTCAACCGTAATCTGGTGATAACCAAAGTCTGAGTTGTCGAAGAGCTTGGAGCG
>CAWKIF010000172.1:0-11503 GCA_963849485.1 candidate division FCPU426 bacterium
GAAAGACGTCCGGCCAAGCTCTCGCAAGCGAATCGCCAGTGATCCCGTAATCTTTCCTTTTGGGAGTCGATAAAAAGATTCAAATTCATTGTTTCATTTTCCGTTTCAATTTCGGGATATCTTGTGGGAGGGGCCCCGGGGGGTCAAGCCTTGATCAGCGATTCATACAATGCCAGGTATTGACGCGCGGTCGCGTCCCAGGAGAAGTCCCGCTTCATGCCCCGTTCCATCAATTCGTACCAAAGCTTGGACTGATGGTAGGCCTCTAAGGCACGCCGGAGAACACCCAAGAATTCGTTTCGTTTCATGTTTTCGAATACAAAACCCGTTCCGGACCGCCCGTCGAGCGAGAGGTTTTCCACCGTGTCGGAAAGCCCGCCCGTTCGATGGACCACCGGCACCGATCCATACTTCATCGCGATCAGCTGTCCCAATCCCGAGGGTTCGAAACGGGATGGAATGAGGAAGAGGTCGCATCCCGCGTAGAGAAGTTTGGCCAAGCGGTGGTCGTATTTTAAGATCACCACGAGTTTCTGGGGATGGCGATCGCGCCATTCCTGCAAAAGAGCCTGGTAACGGGGTTCTCCCGTGCCCATGATGATAAATTGCGCGTCCATCTCCATCAATTCCCCTAAACTCTCGGCAATAAGATCGAGGCCTTTCGCGTCGGTGAGGTGGGCGATCATCCCCACCAAAGGGGTCTGGGGTTTGAATTCCAGTTCTACTTCCCTCACCAACCGGCGTTTCGATTCAACCTTGGGATGATGGTTCTTCGCGGTGTATTGGGCGGGCAAATCCTTGTCGGTGGCCGGGTTCCATTCGGAGTAATCAAGACCATGGGTGATGCCGTGAAGGTCCTCCGAACGGTCCCGAAGGACTCCTTGAAGACCATGGCCTTGTTCTTCCGTCTGGATCTCCCGGGCATAGGCCTCAGAGACTGTAGTGAGGGAGTCCGCATAGACCAAACCCGCCTTGAGAAAATTCACTTGATCGTAAAATTCCAGACGTTCCGGCCGGAATTCCTCCCAGGGAAGGCCGGTCATTGGCAAAACATACTTGGGAAATACGCCTTGATAGGCCATGTTATGGACGCTTAAGAGGGTCCGGATCCGGGAGTAAGCTTTGTTTTCATGATAGAGGGTCTTGAGATAGGCCGCTACCAGGCTCGACTGCCAGTCATTCAAATGAAGGATAAGAGGAAACCAATTGATTGCCTTCAACACTTCCAACACCGCCCTTGAAAAAAAGGCGAACCTTTCAGCGTTATCGAGATACTCCCCTTCTGCCGACGCGTAAAATCCATCACGGTCAAAATAGCGGTCGTTTTTTACGAAATAGGTCATGGCAGAAGTCTCGCCCAAACGGGCCGAGTAGAGGTCGGCCTGCATCTCCCCCATGCCCATGGGAACCTGAAGACCCCTGAATTCTTCCTTTAAACTGAATTTTTGGGAGGCGATGGCCCGGTAGTAGGGCAAAATGACCTTGACCTCACATCCTAATTTCAAGAGGGACGAAGGCAGGAAATGGGCGACCTCGGCCAGGCCCCCTGTTTTTACAAAAGGAGACGCCTCCGGAGTGACGAATAGGACGCGGGTTTTAGGGTGTGATCCGCTGGATTTGATTGGATGGTTAAAGGATTCTTGGATTCGATCAAAGATCGACATAGGCGCCCTTCATGACAATGAAACTCCCAACAAAAACAACATTAGAATTTTAACCGTCAAATTTTTGGCATTATAGGGAGGGTGGAAAGGGGGGTCAAGAAAAGGACTGAAGCCTTCATACAAGGCTTTGGAAACCTCAAAAAAATCCTTCCGGACAAAATGAAAGAGAGGCCTCTCAAAAAGAGCCTCTCTTCATCCATACCTTTCCGATCTTTTATCGATTCTTATTGGATATCAGGGATGCGTATAAGTCCCTGGTTTTCTCAGCGATGGAGGTCCAGCTGAAGTACTGCTCCACCCTCTTTCGTCCGTTCTCACCGTAGCGGCGGGCCATCTCAGGGTTCTGCAACAGTTTTTTCACGGCGGCGGCTATCTCGTCGGGTTTTCCGGGCTGAACAAGGTAACCCGTCTCATCCGGGACCACCACTTCCAGAATGCCCCCTACCGCTGACGCGACCACGGGCGTACGGCAAGCCATGGCCTCTAAATTGATGATACCGAAAGGTTCATAGATCGAGGGGCAAATAAAAACCCTCGCGGAACTGTACATCTGGATCACCTCCTCTTCCTTGAGCATCTTTCGGATCCATAGAATATTTTTCTTCGTACTGGCCTTTTTCGTCATCAGCTCCTCGTATTCCTTGGTATCCCCTCCCCCTGCGCAAAGCACGACTTGGCAGGGGATCTGATCCGCGGCGTCAATGAGGTGCTCAATCCCTTTTTGCGGGGTCGTTCGGCCCACATAAAGGACAAATTCATCCTGAATGCCATACTCCTTTTTCAAGGCGGGGTTCAAGGGAGTTTTGACATATTTGTTCAGGTCAATCCCATTGTGGATGATCGATAGCTTCTCATCGGGGACGTTGAAATGTTTTTGGATGTCGGCCTTCATATCCTTGGAGACGGCCACGATTTTGTCGGCCCCCTCGATGGAAACCCGCTCGATCCAGGAACTGAGTTGGTACCCGCCCGCTCCCAGCTGCTGGTCCTTCCAGGGCCTCAGCGGCTCCAGGCTGTGGCAAGTCAGGACAAAGGGCACTTGGTAGAGGATCTTGGCTAGGAGCCCGGTGAAATGGGCGTACCAGGTATGGGTATGGATCACGTCGGAATCGAAGTCATCGGAGAGCTGCCTGAGATTCACCGACATGGTTTCCAGTACGGCGGCGAATTTCTGCTTGTCCTTGAGGGCTTCCCAGGGCTGGTAGCCTTTGGCGCGGCGGTGGGCTTCCTTCTCATCCTGTTCCCCGAAACATCGGACGTCCACGTCCATGATTTTCATGAGCTCCTGGGACAGATACTTGATATGAATGCCGGCCCCTCCGTAGATATGGGGGGGATATTCCTTGGTGACGAGGGTGACTTTCATCTTCTTCTCCTAGAGATGGGATGAACGGCTGCCGGGCTTAATGGCCCGGGGTTCGGATATAGGCATCGATGATGGAATCCCAACCGCGTTTCTGGGCCTGGGCGTCGATCACCGCGTGGTAAGGCTCATCATAACTAACCCCCGAATAGATCTTGGGCGCGATCACTTCCTGGTATAGCCGCGACATTTGGCGGCGGGCCAGGATATCGCTTTTCTGCCCCGCTTGTTCCTGGAACTCGAAAAATAACCGGGCGTTCTCCTCGGCTTGGGGCGAAACTACGGCCTTCAGGCCTTTCGAGGCCCCCGGCTCCAGCCGGAAGATCTGCACCGGTTCCTGGCCGGGATCCAGCAAGACATAATTTTCCCTTCCCTTCCAGGCATAGGTTCTTCCGGTGAGAAGTTCGACCGCCCGGTAGGTCTCGTCCGATTGCAGTCCCAGTTTTTCAACCGGCACCGTCACCCGCGAGGTTTGGGTGCCGCCCAGGTTGAAAGTGGCGGTGACCAGCAGGGAGTTTCCGCTTTTCAGGTCCCGTTTGACATAGGCCAGGATGTGCTCGTTGGTGGAGGGACAAAATTCCAGGTTGTCGAAAAACTGCAAGGCGGGATTCTCCTTACGGATTCGATTCACCCCGGCGATATATTCCTTGATGTTTCCGGGCCGGTCCCAATCCCATACTTTGTACTCGTATTTCTCGGAGTGGATATAGGTTTCGGTCCCGGGGTTCGCCCCGTTCTCGCAGAGTTCGTAAGTGCTATAAATCCCATAGGCCGGGGCGAGGGTGGCGGCGAGCCCTAACCGCAGTTTAAAAGCCGGACGCCCGCCCTTTTGGAGGATCTCAGGAAGGATATCGGGGGTGTTGGCGAAGAAATTCACCCGGAGAAAATTCTTCACATAGCTGGAGGTGAGGCGGTCCATATACTCGATCATCTCGTTCTTGTGGTTGCGCCAAGTGAAGTAGTTATAGGACTGGGAGAAACCCAGTTTGGCCAAAAGTTCCAACCTTTCGTAATAGGTGAAGGCTTCGGAGAGGAAAAAGAGGTCCGGGGATACCTTTTTTAATTGGGGGATCACCCAATGCCAAAAATCATCGGGTTTGGTATGGGGATTGTCGATACGGAATATCGTCACCCCCTGCTTAATCCAGAAAAGAAAGATCTTCTTCAATTCCTCCCACATCTTGTCCTTATCCGGGGGATAGAAGTTGAGAAACACCGTGTCCTCATACTTTTTGGGCGGGTTCTCGGCGTACTTGATGGACCCGTCCGGGTTGTGAAAAAACCAATCCGGATGCTCCTTCAACCAGGGATGGTCGTAGGAACAGGTCAGGGCCATGTCCATGGCGATTTTGATCCCCATCTTTCCCGCTTTTTTTACGAAGGATCGGAAATCCTCCAAGGTTCCCAGTTCAGGATGGATGGCGGTGTGGCCGCCGGTCTCGTCGCCTATGGACCAGACGCATCCCGGATCTCCAGGCCCCGCCCAAAGAGTGTTGTTGGGTCCCTTACGATTGGTGTGGCCGATGGGATGGATGGGAGCCAGGTAGATCACGTCAAAACCCATAAGTTTGATCTCGCCCAGCCGGTCCTCGCAATCCTTGAAGGTTCCGCTCTTTCCGGGAACCCTCCCTTGGGACCGGGGGAAAAGCTCGTACCAGGCGCCAAAACGGGTCACCGAAGATTCGACAAAAACCTCTAAAACCTTCCCATATTCCAATTTAAAGGAACCATTTCCCTTCGGCTGGACTTCCAGGGTGTATTCCCAAATTCCAGCTTCCTCCATCCGCAAGACCGCTTGGTAGTGGCTGGATAGGCCGGGTTTCGCCACCATTGTCATGGGCTCCAACTTCCATTTTTTCTCGCCTTTTAAACGAAATCTAATGGAAACCCGATCGGCAGGAGCGGTCAATTCGGCATCGACGATAAAATCCCGATCCAACTCGGTTTTGGCTGGGTATTTCCCTCCATCAATCTCCGGATAGAGGCTCCGAATGGATAAAGCGGGTTCGGTCTTTGTTTTCTTCATGGAGATATCCTCACTATTTTATTCGCCAGCCAGGAATTAAGGCAGAATCCATCGTCGCTGCAAATCCACAGGCGCTAAGGTTTTGCGGTTTAAAAGGGCCTGCTCCAGTGAGTCCCTGAAATTGAGATCGGTTTTTTTCCTCGATTTCAGTTTTTTCAATGGCCAATAGCCCCCTTGTCCCGTGACCAAACGGTCGGTGGTTACGACCTGGTAGGCTTGTTTTTCATTGATCGGTTCCGAACCCAGGGTCAAGATGGGTTTCCCACCGGTAAAATCCACTTGCAGACCGGAAATCTGAAGAAAACCCGGCTGGCCCTTCATTTCCAAGGATCGTTTGACCGCTTCGCGAATTAATGCCCCGGATACCTCCACCGTGTAGACGGTGTCCTCCTCCGAGTAGAGGTTGTAAAGATCCTGTCGAGTAAAGGGACCGCTGGGCAGGGTCGAGGACAAGGTTCCCGTGGGGATGAGGGCAAGATCCGCTCCCGAAGCTTCCTTTAATGAATCGCTGACAAGCTGACCCAGAATACAATCCGCCTTTGAAGGAATAGGAGCGGAGAGGGTCGCCAAGACCTGATCCAGGGGCTTGTCTTTCAACGTTTGCCGGTATTGGTCGACGAGAGCCTTTAGGTCGGGGTCCTCGGGGATATCGGAAGTGATAGGAATCATTTGGTAATGGTATTCGACGATGGCGAATTCTGACTTTTTCGTTTTTCGGTCTCTTTTTCCCTCAACGGTCAAATCGAGCCGGCCCAGATAAAGGCCCCGGTTGCCCGTTTGAACAATCAAGGGTCCGATCAAATCACCTTCCTTGGTCTGTTTGACAATCGGTTCATTCAAAATTTTGTCGCTGTTTCCGCTGATAATCACGTGCAGAAAGGAATTATCCTTGGCCAGTTTTATGTCTTGGTCGAGCCCTAATCGGCTTAAGACGATGAACAAATCGGCGTCTTTTTTGAAGATGGAATGAAGGCCCTGGATCGCTGCGCCCCCGGGAATAAAATTGAGGCCCTGAACATTTTGCTTATTGGTGAGCTCGGGAACATCCGGATTGGTGATGCCGATCAACCCCACCCGTACCCCGCAATACTTAAGTTCATAATCCCGAAGGAAGGGCTGAAGCCCTGCGTGGACATTGGCGGAAACCCAGGGTAGCCTGAATTTTTTCCGGTATTCAAGGAGTGTTTTTTTACCATAAGTAAAATCGCCTTCCCCCACTGCCAGGGCGTCATAACCCATTTTCTGGATTGCGGCGCAAGAGACTTGGCCCCGGGTCATATCGGCGAAGGCGGTCCCGGTGAGCAAGTTCCCCCCATCCACTAAAACGATGGATGAATCTCCTACTTCCTTGCGAATCCGGTTGATTAAGGTCATCCGCCGGGCCATTCCGCCGACAGGCAGGGAGGGATTAGTCAGGGGGAGGGAATCGATTTGGCCGTCCTGGTCGCCAGTGAAAAGAAGTGTTAGTTTGGCTTCCACGGCGTCCAGGGCGCGGGGTAAGAGAACATAGGCCAAGACTAATGGGAGAAGGAAAGATCGAAAGGGAGAAAACATGGGGCTAAAATTCGCCGACGGCATCCTGCTCGGTTTTAAGGATGTGGAAAAGTCCCGGAAGTTCCAGTAAATCGAAAACCTTGTAGATATCAGGGCTCACATTGGTGATCTTAATATCACCTCGGTTTTTCCGAACATCCTTGATCACACTCATAAGAACGCCAAAACCGGCGCTAGAAATATAGGTCAACTTCTTCATGTTCAGGACAATCTTATATTGCTTTTTCTTGAACAGGTCCTGGAGCACGGTCTCAAACGAGCCGACCGTGTTGATATCCAGAACTCCCTCAATATCCACCACGGTGACGGAAGTGTTGGACATGGCCGAGCGTGTCGATAGGACCAGACTTTCCATTCATATTCCTCCCCCAAAGGGATCGTGCAACGGAATCCAAGGTGCCGGGCAAGCCCGGCACAACATCCATGATTTTAAGGCAAAACCTGCTCAGAAAGCATCGCTTCTGCGAAAAATCGGGCGTTAAAAGGCACCAGATCTTCTAACCCCTCCCCCACTCCCAGAAATCGAATTGGAAGAGCCAATCCATCGGCCAGGGCCAATACAACCCCGCCCTTGGCGGTTCCGTCCAATTTGGTTAAAACCAAACCCGTGAGGGCCATTCCCTGATTGAATTCCCTGGCTTGGGGAATGGCATTCTGGCCCGTATTGGCGTCCAGAACCAGCCATCTTTCCTCGGCCATTCCGGGAGCAGCCTTATGGGTGACCCGAGCGATCTTATCCAGTTCCTCCATCAAATTGGAACGGTTATGGAGACGGCCTGCCGTATCCACGATGAAGCAATCTATTCCACGCGAAAGCCCTGATTTTAACGCGTCGAAGATGACGGAAGCCGGAGAGGCGCCATGAGAGCCCCGGATGAACTCTACTTTAGCACGATCGGACCACTGCGTCAGCTGTTCTTCCGCTGCCGCGCGGAAAGTGTCCCCGGCCACCAAGACTACTTTGCGCCCTTCCCTTGAGTACTTGGCGGCCAGCTTCCCCGCCGTCGTTGTCTTACCCGCCCCATTGACACCACCCAAAAGGATCACGCAGGGACGGGGTAATTCCCATGTCGAATCCAATGCGGCCAACCGGTGTTCCACCACTTCCTTCAACAATAATCGGGCCTGGGGAAGACCGGCGGATGGCAAGGAAGCGGATTTATCCATTAACTCTTTGACAATCGATTTGGCGGTTTCGGAACCTGTATCGCAAAGGATCAGTTGTTCCTCCAAAAGCGCCAAGGTTTCCCGGCTGAGGGGCTGGGAGGAATGAAGAACTTGACCGAGCCCTGCGGAAAATTGCCGGGCGGTTTTAGCCGCGTTATGGACGCCTGACGAACTGACCCGCGTTTACTCAGCGCGCCGACGCACGACCGCGCGCCGTGACCGGCGTCTCCATCGACACCGCGCACGCTTTCGCCGGGCAATCTTTTCGTTGCAATCAAGGGCAACGTACCGACGGGCACCGTCGCAGTCTCGCGCGCGTTCGAAGCCAGCCCGCGGCGGCGGTCGTGGCTGCGCCGCGTGGCCATAAACTGAGGCGCAACCGGCGCCATGTACGAGGTCGAGGACACGCTTGCGCGCGATGGAGCGTTTGGGCCAGGCGGCGCGCGCGCGCAGCCGGCGCATCGCCGCGGTGACCGGCTCGGTCGGCAAGACGACCGCCAAGGAGATGCTGCGGCTCGCGCTGTCGAAGTCGGGCCGACGCACGCCTCGGCCGCGTCCTACAACAATCATTGGGGTGTGCCGCTCACGCTCGCCAGACTGCCGCGCGACGCCGAATTCGCCGTGTTCGAGATCGGCATGAACCACGCGGGCGAGATCACGCCGCTCGTCGGCTTCGTCGAGCCGCAGGTCGCGCTGATCACCGCGATCGCGCCGGTTCACATCGAAGAATCTCGGCTCGATCGAGGCGATTGCGGACGCCAAGGCGGAGATCTTTTCCGGCGTCGAGCGAGGGGGCGTCGCAATTATGAATCGCGATGCGCCGCAGTACGACCGGCTCGAGCGGGAGGCGAAGGCGCGGGGCCTGCGCATTCGCACCTTCGGCGAACACGCGAGCGCGGACGCGCGGCTGATTGGGGTCGAGCCGCGGGGGAAGGGTCTCAGGTCAGCGCCGTCTCGACGGCCAGGGCCTCGCGTTCGCTCTCGGCGCGCCGGGGCGGCACATGGCGCAAAACGCGCTCGGCGTTCTCCTCGTCGCCGAGGCGCTCGGCGCTTCGCTTGCGGGCGCCGCGCAAGCGCTCGGCGAATTCGCGCCCGCCAAGGGCCGCGGCGAGCGTTTCGTGCTCGCCGCGCCGACGGCGCCGATCACGATCATCGACGAAAGCTACAACGCCAATCCCGCCTCGATGCGCGCGCGCTTGCGCTGCTCGGCGCGACAAAGCCGCGGCGAGGGCGGGCGGCGCATCGCGGTGATCGGCGACATGCTGGAGCTCGGGGCCGAGGGCGCGCCAATGCATGCGGCGCTCGCGGGGGAACTCGACGTCCAATCGCGGTCGATCTGCTCTACGGCGCCGGACCGCTGACGCGCGCGCTTTTCGACGCCGCGCCGCCGCATGCCGCGCCGTTTGGGCCGAGCGATCCAACGAGATCGGCGACGAACTCATCGCAGGGCGTTCGCGGCGGCGACGTGGTCATGGTCAAGGGCTCGAACGGCAGCCGCATGGGACCGCTCGTCGCCGCCTTGCGCGAACATTTCTCTTCGCCAGGAAGCGGTCATAGGAAACCTCGATGCTGGTATGGCTGACCGATTTCTCGCATATCTTCGGACTTCTCAATCTCTTCCGCTATCTGACGTTCCGCACGCTCGGCGCCGCGGCGACCGGCTTGTTTCTCGTCTTCTTCTTCGGCCCGACGATCATCTGCCGCGCTGCGCCTGAAACAGGGCAAGGGCCAGCCGATCCGCGCCGATGGACCGGCCTCGCACCTCCTCACCAAGAAGGGCACGCCGACGATGGGCGGGCTGATGATCCTGTTTGGCCTGTTCGTCTCGTCGCTGCTGTGGGCCAACTTGTCAGCCCTTATGTGTGGACCGTGCTGTTCGTCACCGTGGGCTTCGGCGGCATCGGCTTTTATGACGACTATCTCAAGGTCACCAAACAATCGCATCAACGGTTTTTCCGGACGTGCGCGGCTCGCCGTCGAGTTCGTCATTGCGGCGATCGCCTGCTACGCGATGATGCGTTTCGGAACGCCGGGAACGACCTCGCTCGCGGCGCCTTTTGTCAACGGCTACCTCTTCGACATGGGCTGGGGGTTCCTGCTGTTCGGCCCGTTCGTCATCGTCGCTTTCGGCAATGCGGTCAATCTGACCGACGGGCTCGACGGCCTGGCGATCGCGCCGGTGATGATCGCGGCGGCGACCTCGGGCTCATCGCCTATTTCGCCGGCAACCTGCTCTATTCGCAATATCTGCTCATCAACCACGTGCCCTACGCCGGCGAGCTCATCGTGATTTGCGGCGCGCTGGTCGGGGCGGGCTCGGGTTCCTCTGGTTCAACGCGCCGCCGGCCCAGATTTTCATGGGCGACACCGGGTCGCTGGCGCTCGGCGGCCTGCTGGGGACCATGGCGGTCGCGATCAAGCACGAGATCGTGCTCGCCATCGATCGGCGGGCTGTTCGTCATGGAGGCGCTCTCGGTCGTCGTGCAGGTCGCTTCGTTCAAGCTGACGGGCAAGCGCGTGTTCCGGATGGCGCCGATCCATCATCATTTCGAGCAGCTCGGCTGGTCGGAGCCGCAGATCGTCATGCGCTTCTGGATTATCGCCATCGTGCTGGCGATGGTCGGCCTCGCCACCCTGAAGTTGAGGTGACGATGACGCCGGTCGATACCTTGAGGGCAAGCGCGTCGCTTTGTTCGGCCTCGGCGGCTCGGGCGTCTCGACGCTGCGCGCGCTTGTGCGGGCGGCGCGACAGTCGCCGCCTGGGACGACAGCGAAGCCGCGCGCGAACAGGCGGCTGAGGCGGGCGTTTGCGCTGGTCGATCTGCGAACGGCGGATTGGTCGAAATTCGCGGCTTTGGTGCTCGCGCCCGGCGTGCCGCTGACCCATCCCAAGCCGCACTGGACGGTCGAGCGCGCGAAGGCGGCGGGCGTCGAAGATCGTCGGCGACATCGAGCTGTTCGCCCGGGAACGCGCCGCGCGCGCGCAACAACGCGCCGTTCGTCGCGATCACCGGCACCAACGGCAAGTCGACGACGACCGCGCTGATCGCGCACATCGCCGGCGAGCGCCGGGCGCGACGTCGCGCTAGGGGGCAACATCGGCATGCCGATGTTTGACCTGCCGCCGCCGGCGGCGGCGCGCATTCACGTCGTCGAATGTTCGTCGTTTCAGATCGACCTCGCGCCGTCGCTCGCGCCGAGCGTCGGGCTGCTCATCAACATCACGCCCGATCATCTCGACCGTCACGGCAGTTCGAGACTTATGCCGCGATCAAGGAGCGTCTGGTCGCGAAATCCGACATCGCGATAGTCGGCGTCGACGACGAACCCTGCCGCGCCATCGCCGCGCGTCTGAAGGCGAGCGGGCGCAAGGTCACCACGATATCCGCGATGCCCTCAGAACTCGCCGACATCTGTGTCGACAACCATCGCCTGTTCTCGCGCGAGAGCGGCGCGGCCTTGATCGACCTGCGCACCGCGCCGGCTTTGCGCGGCGCGCACAAGGGCCAGAACGCCGCCTTCGCCTTCGCCGCGGCGCGCGCGCTCGGCCTCGGCGTCGAGGAGATCGCACGCGGCCTTGCCTCGTTTCCCGGCCTCGCGCACCGCATGGAATCGGTCGGGGTTGGAGGTGGCGAGGGGCAAGGGCACTGTTGCAATTGTAGAAAAAAGAGGACAAAAATCCAAGGCGACAGAACACGAAACATCACAGCAGGAGAGGAGAGAGAGAGA
>CAWKIF010000173.1:0-5840 GCA_963849485.1 candidate division FCPU426 bacterium
GGCAGATGCCGCAGTCCAGGTGCACCGCCCAGTCGCCCAGGGAAAGCTCGTTCAAGGAGGAAAGGGCCTTGCCCCCCGAGACAATGCGCACCCGCCGGTGCCGACGGCCCCGGTAGCGGCGAAAAAGGTCGTGGTCGGGCAAGACCTTGAGGCCGATACGGTCCAGAGAAAAGCCCTGCTCCACTTCGCCTAAGGCCAAATGGAGGTTGGGCGTGCCCTTGGGGTCGATCTTTTCTTCCCGTAAAAGTTCGGAAAGGCGCTCCCTTTCCCCCCGGTTGTGGCACCACAAGACCACCTGCTCCTTGTCCTCAAGCCAATTCTTCAGGTCGTTCACGAAAGACCCGAATTTGCCGTAATAGGGGTTCAGGCTGTGGGCCTGGATGGGAAACTCGAAGTCGGGTTTTTCACCCATCAGGTCCTGGGTGATCTGGCCGATGGCGAAGGCCTGGCCCTTGGCCAGGGCCTTTTTCACGTAGGTCAGGTCGCCAAACAGGTCGCCTGCGGGAAAGAGGTCCGATTTTTCCTCCGCCGCCTGGCGGTCGCAGGAGGCCAGCTTGTCGGAAAGCTCTTCGAACTTTCTTTCCAGGGCCAGGGGTTCCAGAAGGATCAGTCGGCTCTTTTCGGGCAGGTAATCCAAAAGGTTCTGCCGATCAGGGAGGGCCCCCACCGCCTGCCATTCCCAGCCGGGAAACTGCCGGGTCTGGTTGAACAGCTCAAGGGCCGAGTTGGCCCAGCGGGATTCTTCTTTCACCTTTTCCCTTAATCGAGTCTTTAGGTTCTGGCTGGCTTCCGCCTTCAAGACCACCTCGTGAGCGGGAAAAACAAAAACTTCGGAAAGGTCCCCTCCTGAACGCTGGTTGAGGATGTTCAGGGGCCTCACTGAAACCAGGGTATCCCCGAAAAATTCCAACCGCACCGGGCCAGAAGGCGAACCCGGCGAGGCCAGATCTAAAATACCGCCCCGCATGGCGAACTGGCCCAGTTCCACCACCTGGGTGACCGATTCATAGCCGAGCACCACCAGCCTTTGCTTCAAATCGGAGGGGGCGTCCTGGTCTTTTTTAAGAATCATCACCTGGTCCAGCCAAAGGGAAGCCGGGAGAGTCTGCTGAAGCGCGCCCTGGAGTGTGGCAACCACGATGCAGGGCCCGCCCTGCAAAAGCTGGTAAAAAACCCTTTGCCTCTCCCCCACCAACTCGGGGTCAGGTGTTTCCACGTCTTGGGGCATGATTTCCCAGGAAGGGCACATCAAAACCGAAACGCCCGGCATCCAGCTGATTAGGTCGTCCTGAAGCCCTAAGGCCTCATCCCGGGTAGGGGTCAAGATCAGCCAAGGCTGGTCTTCGTTCAGCCTCTGGTAAAGCCATGAAATAAGGAAAGCCTTGGCGGACCCGGGCACTCCATTCAGAAAGGTACGGGGTTTCATGGCTTTGATGGCGGAGAGGGATTGTTCCGCCTCTGGCCAATCCAGCTTGTTTAAGACCAAGGGAGAGGTAGGTATGGTTTTAGGTTCGGTCACTGACATCGTGTTTTAGGCCTTTTCTTATTTGTTCAGATTCCACAAATCAAAGACTTGGCTTTAGGCTTTCTTGGCGTGCTTGGCGTCTTGGCGGTGGATATGGGTGTTCGCTTTTTCAAAGTCCGTAAACGCAAAGAGGGCTTTCCGCGCCCTAACGGGGCAGAAAACCCGGAAAATGAATTAAATTGTTGGGGAATCTTGCCTAGGGCGAGGGGGATTGTCAAGCAAGCATCTGTTTTCTAGGGATCTGTTCTCGTCGCTTTTTTTCGCAATTTCAAAGCTTAAGATTTAGATTACGAAGCTGATTTATACGATTAGAAAGCTTCTTTAGGCAGAGCCAAATCTTGGCTTGCGCGGATATTGAGCCATCCCAATACGCCTAAATTTCGGATGGTGTAGCCAACTTCCTCTTCCTTAAAGGCAGGATTCCTTCGGATTTTCCAAGCCATCACTTCATTGAGAACATCCTTTTCCTCGGTTTTCCCGTTTCGCTTTTTCTCGACTTCCTTTGCCGCAAAATAAACAGTCGCGGCCAGTTCCGCGTCATGAGTCCGCATCCTTAAGAATAAATCGGTTATTCGCTTTATTGGCCCTTCGTATAACTTTAATTCCTTTGCGTAATGGGTTTTTGCGTCCTTAAAAGTCGGCCCAACTTTCAACGAAAGCATGCGGCCCAAGGGTTCTTCAATTAAAAGACCGTTGTTGATGAATTTGGCCATCGTTTTTTTCAACTCCGGGTCAAAGGGGCCATAACTGCCACGGGCATGATGTAACCCGGTGGGTATTCCCAATTCCGTCGCGAAGAAGGCGATTTTCTGGAAAGTCGTGTGTCCAATGGGCCAATGGTAAGGCTGGCTTGTGATTTCATAAATCACGTCAACGAGGGCCAGCTCCCCAACGCTAATGCGGGGTCCCTGGTTTTCTGACGGCACTTTTTCTTGGGAACCGTTGTCAGCATCCAAAAATGACATTTGAAGTTGTTCAGTGGGCGTCCCATGGGGCGCGTACAACTCAACGGGAATATCCAACTTTTTCAGGTGGCGGTAAAGAGTCCGTCCAACCACGGTCCACTCAAGCTGTCCTTGGCCGCAGCCAAGCGGCGGCACGGCGAGCGAGGTGATGCCACATTCTTTGTAGTTGGCCTTGAGGAACTCAAGCCCTTGGACGATGGCAGGAAGGTTGGACACCTCGCGCCAATGGCCTTTTGTGGGAAAGTTTAAAATCCAGGGTTCTTTGGGGGATGTAAAAAGGTAGGGTTTTCCAAGCTTAACTTCGCCGCGGCCGCACCGGGCCGCGTAATCCCCGAACATCACGGGAAAGCGCTTCTTGAACTCAAGGGCAATACCCTTCCCCATAACGCCGACGCAATTCACCGTATTCACCAAAGTTTGCGCCTGGGACTTAAACATATCCCCTGTAATCGTCTTTACGACACCCACGCTTAGCCCCTTTGAAGGAAGAAAAGTTCCGGGTTGATGGTTAATTCTAGCTTCAAACCCAACCCGTTTACAGCCTCGAAAGACTCTTTACACGATAGATACCCACCCATGATCCAAACAGGCGGGATAAGGCCCGGCACCAGCACTTCCGCGCATTTCGCCAATTTTTTCTTCGTTTTTTCGATCTCATTGGCGTCGTTCCAATTCATGGCAAAGGTGAGCCCCTCGTTGACGTTTTTACCATCTCAACAGATATGGCTTTCTTGCCAATTTTGTTTACTAGGTAACCTCGGTTTGTCACTGGATAACTGGGCTATGCCGCCAAGCGACCGTGATTTTGTCACTGGTGACATGCGTTTGTCACTGATGAAAAGGTGCATGACGCCAGGTAATTGACGCTTTGTCACCAATGAACGCGGATTTGTCACTATTGTCAGGGGGAATGCCACTAGATGACCGTTCTTTTGTCATTAATGAATGTGGATTTGTCACCAATAAATGCCGGCTTGTCACTGGATAACAGACCCATACCGCCAGGTTCAGAGGCTGGTACATGGCTTCAGGGCGTCTGGTGTACGGCTTCGCAACCCTGTTATCCAGGTTTGAGGAGATTATACCTGTTTAAAACCATCCCTCATCCCGGCCTTCTCAAGGGGAGAAGGTGAAATCCATAAAAAAAGCCCATCCCCGCGAGGGGATGGGCTCGTATCGCCTGGGCTTGATCCTCCCCTGTTCAAAGGGGATCGATCAACGATCCGGGCATAAGGACGGAACCATGGTTAGGAGGAAAATGCACTCCGGGCAGGTCAAGAGGTGAAATTCCACCTCCGCCTTTTCACTGTCCCCCAAGTTTCCCATCCGATACTGATCCAATAAATTTTTAATTCTTTCGCAATTCTCGTTCATATCTCCCCTCACTTTCCGGCGTCCGAGTAGGTGTCGTTACTGCCATCTTCCTGGACCCAATAGACTGAATCGTTTGCGTCCGCTGGCAGGCGGGGATTAAATTGTTGAAATAATAAAGGGCATCAATTGTGCCAAATAGATGTGCCCTTTTTACCCAATAATTCGAATAATTCCTTCGTTTATCCCATGTGGGTTGAGCAGTATTAGGCAATAATTTGCCAATAATGTTTAATGTTACACGTTAAACAATACTATCCCTAGTAGAGGAGTTTGAAAATTTGAACTAGAGTTAGAAAGCCAGCAATTGGTTGGAAAAATGAAAT
Organism: candidate division FCPU426 bacterium; assembly: GCA_963849485.1. Classification (GTDB taxonomy): domain Bacteria; phylum Oederibacteriota; class Muellerivitia; order Muellerivitales; family Muellerivitaceae; genus CAVTWJ01. The sequence continues at coordinate 4,188 of CAWKIF010000173.1, forward strand.
AAAACAAGGGCAAAACTGATGGCGATGGCCGAACCGATGGGAACGGTTAGGTTGTCGTCCAAATCGAAGGAAAAAAGCTCCACCAAAGTGCCCGCCAGGGCCCCCACAAATGAAACTCTTAGGTCCCCCAAGAGGGCAAAGGCCACGGCGAAGGCCACCAAAAAAAAGGACATGCTCCCTTCCAGCGACCGCTCGAAGATCTTCATTCTACCGAAATTCTTCCCGCCTAATTCGGCGGCGGCGTCCCCGAGGGAGAGGAAAAACATGGCCGTGATGGCCACCGGCCGGGAAAAGAAATACATCACCACGCTAAAGGCCAGTAAAAGGAAGGTGGAGCCGTTGAGCCGGTTGGCCTCGGCTTTTCGGATGAGAAACGAAAACTGGGCCATGAATTGGGAATTAAACCCCCGGTTGGCCAACCGGAAAAGGTCTAGCAGGAGGGACCCGACGAAGGCCCCTATGGAGAACCAAAGCAGGACCACCCTTATCTGGGCGTGGGAAAGGGCCGCCGGAGGGTAAAGATAAAAGAGCGGAAATAAGGAAGAAGCCAGGACGTGGAAAACCTTCCGAAAACCCTGGAAAGGCTTTCTTTCCACGGGTGGTTCGGTGTCGGCGATGATCGGCTTGGTAGTCAATCGGCTCCCCTTGGATGAAGGTACTAAGAATACATAACAAAATCCCAAAACAAAAACAATTTTCACCGCCAAGACGCCAAGAACTTCATTAAGCCGGGGTATGAAAAACCGCCTAAATCCAACTTTGTAGTTCTTGGCGTCTTGGCGGTGATACAGATTTATTGTCGCTCTTAAAGTCTTTACCACTCATCCATGGTGGAACGTTCGGGAGAAATGCTTTGTTCCTCCAGGAAGTGGGACCGTCGTTTCAAGGCCTCCGCCACCTTCTCTTTCATGGAGGTCAACTTGAAGGGCTTTGCCAAATAATCGCAAGCGCCTTTTTTTAAGGCTTCAATACCCAGGGAAAAGGAACCGTAAGCGGTCATCAGGATGACGAAAATTTGTTTATCCCTGAGCTTTAAGTATTGAAGCAGTTCCAGTCCCGTCATTTCAGGCATTTTCAGATCCACCAGGGCCAAATCGTAGGAGTTCTTGCGCTGGAGGGCGATGGCCTGGGTCGCGTTTTGGGCTATATCCACCCGGTATCCGGTTTGAAGCAGGCTCGTTTGGATCATCCGGGCGAAATCGATCTCGTCGTCGATTACGAGAATCCTTGCCCGGGAAGCCGCTTTCGGCTGGGAACCCGCCTTGGTTTTTTTAGCCGGTTTGGCCTTTGGTCTGGACGTGAAAGCCACGGTGATTTTTCCTTTTCTTAAGTTTCCCCATTATAGCCCAATGAATCCGTCTCCGGGACATCCTCGGGGGTAGTGACCTCGGTCGGGAAAATGATCGTAAAGCAGGTCCCCTCCCCGGGGGTGCTTTCCACGGTCAGGGTGCCACGGTGCTCATCCACCACTCGCTTCACGATGGCCAGCCCCAGCCCCGTGCCCTTGCCAAAACCCTTAGTGGAATAAAAAGGCTCAAAAATATTCTTTAAATCCTTCGGCGGGATGCCCCGGCCCGTGTCCCGCACGGTGAACTTTATCTCGCCCCGCTTATCCGCCGCGCTCAGGCGCATCTGGCGGTACTGGAACGTCAT
>CAWKIF010000174.1:0-5766 GCA_963849485.1 candidate division FCPU426 bacterium
GGGTGAGTGAAAGGTGACGATAAGCCATGGCCGTAGCCTTTCTACCGCTGGGGGTGCGCTGGAGGAACCCCATCTGGACCAGAAAAGGCTCGTATACATCCTCCACCGTTTCCGGCTCTTCTCCCACCGAAAGGGCCAGGGTTTCCACACCCACAGGCCCCCCCGAGTATTTTTCAATCAAGCTGGCAAGGATTCGGCGGTCCATCCGGTCGAGTCCTAAGGCGTCGACTTCCAACAAACGGAGAGCCTCATCCGCAACCTCGCGGTTCACTTTCCCCTTGCGTTTGACCTCAGCGAAATCCCGTACCCGGCGCAAAAGCCGGTTGGCCAGGCGGGGAGTTCCCCGGGACCTTTGTGCTATTTCCTTGGCCCCATCCTCCGTCAGTTCCATCTTCAAAACCTGGGCGGACCGGCGGACGATTTCCATCAATTCGCTGGGCTGGTAAAACTCCAGCCGAAAGGACAAACCAAACCGGTCCCTCAAAGGCGCGCTGACTTTTCCCGCCCTCGTGGTGGCCCCCACCAGTGTAAAGGGGGGCAATTGCAGACGGATGGCCCGGGCGGTGGGGCCCTTGCCAATCATGATATCAAGCTGAAAATCTTCCATGGCGGGATAAAGCACTTCTTCCACGACCCGGGGAAGGCGGTGGATTTCATCGATAAACAGCAAGTCAAAAGGCTGGAGATTGGTTAGAAGGGCTGCCAGGTCACCCGAACGCTCAATAATGGGCCCGGAGGTGGCCTTTAAATTGACGCCTAACTCTTTGGCCACGATGGAAGCCAAGGTGGTCTTGCCCAAACCGGGGGGGCCGGAAAACAAAACGTGCTCCAAGGCTTCCTTGCGTTGTTGGGCCGCCTTGAGGGCGATCAGCAAGGATTCCTTGAGGGCGGTTTGACCCACATACTCGGAAAGATATTGAGGCCGAAGGGTCGGTTCTTCTTCGCTCCCCGCTGGTTGAGAATCCACCAGCCTGATTTCCTCAGGTTTAGCTTTGGTTTCTTTGGACGCGGAAGAGGGCGGGCGGGACATGGGCCTTATTTTACCCCCATTCGAAGTCGGTTCAACAATGAAAGGGACACAGGCCTGTCGGCCCAACGAATCATCTTTTGGGTTTCGTTTTTGAATCCCGCCGGTGGGACTGTTTTGAGGAATCCTTTGGGGGTTCAGAGAACTCCACCTTGCCGGGTTTGGAAAGAAAAACCTTTTCGCAATCCGGCAGGGCATCCAGAAATATCCGCCCCCATCTTTCGGTCGTCACCCGGGGGTCCAGGAGGGTCACGGTTCCCACATCCGTGGAACTTCGAATCAGCCTCCCAAAGCCCTGTTTGAGGCGCAAGACCGCCTCCGGCAGGCTCTCGATTTGGAAAGGTTCCAGCCCCTGCTCTTTCATGCGGGCGTGGCGGGCTTCCACCAAGGGTCCTTCCGGTACCTGGAAGGGGAGCTTGGTGATGATGAGGTTGGAAAGCGCCTCCCCCGGCACATCCACCCCCTCCCAAAAGCTGTTCACCCCCAGCAGGACCGAGTGGATGTCTTCCCGGAACACCTTGAGGAGGCGGGTCCGGTCCCATCCTTCCTCGCCCTGAACCAAGAGGGTGATTCCCAAGGCATCCAGGTCGTCACGGATGGCATCCGCCACCTGGCGAAGCATTTTAAAACTGGTAAAAAGCACAAAGGCCTTTCCATGGGATTGCTTGAGGGAAGCCCGGATATACTCAACAACCTCCAGGTTATATTGACCCTCTTCCCTCCGGGGGTGGGGCATGGATCGGGGAAGAAACATCGTCACTTGCCGCCTGAAATTAAAAGGGGAGCCCACCCGCAGGGCCTTGACCCGTCCGGACCCCGAATCCTCATCCAATCCCAAGGCATGACGGAAATAGGAAAAATCATCCCCTACTGAAAGGGTTGCGCTGGTGAAAACGGTGCTTCTCACGGAGGAAAGCAGGTGTTCTTTTAGCAATTCGGAGGAATCCAATGGCACGGCTCTTAAGGAAGCGGCCCGGATTTCACCCTTCTTGAAAGCGTAGGGGTCGGGTTCCACCAGATAACAGGCTTCCTCCCCCAGCCCCTTTCCAATATATAGGACAGACGCCGCACCAATTCCCGGCATTCCTCCCGGGTCCCCTTGGCCTCCAGTTCCAATTCCTCCGTGGGCGCCATTTCGGCGGCGTTCTCCAAAAGCAAACCCAACCGCCCCAAGGCGCTGGCCAAGCCCGACATGTCCGGGGGGGCTCGGGCATACGGACAGCCTTGAGTCTTCCCGTACTATCCATCAGCCCCCGGCCCAGTTCCTTGAAAAAACCGTTCACTTCCATCTTGAATTCGGAAACCGCCTCCCCCGCCCCAGCTGTCGGGATCGAAGTAAAAAGACCCTTCCCACCCGGGGTTTTATCATCCGTGAAAAGCAAGCGCCGCACTAATGCCTGGCATTCCGCGTGACTGACGGTGGTGGCCAAATGTTCCGAGGCGAGGGCGGGTAAGTGATGGGCCTCATCCACTATCAAAGTCTGATAGGGAGGAAGGACTCCCTGGTCCGATTCCATTTTCAAGGCCAGGTCGGCCAATAAAAGGGCGTGGTTCACGAGGATCAGATGGGCTTGATAGGCCCTCTTTCGGGTCGAGTGGTAAAAGCAGGTGTCAAAGGTCGGGCATTGGGAGCCCAGGCAGTGAAAAGGATCGCTTTTCACCTCGTCCCACACCTGGCTGGGGATCGGGAAGGGCGCGTTAGACAGGGTCCCTTCCATGGTGCCCTCGGCCCATTCCTGAATTTTATAGAGCGTCTCCCCCTCTCCCATCAAATCGGTTTGCTCTGTTCCCTTCAACGCCATTTCCAAACGTCTTTTTGAAAGATAATTGCCCCGGCCCTTGAGTAAGACGGCCCGAATCGGCCCCAGCCCCTCTTTTTGGAGGGCTTGAGCCACGATGGGCAGGTCTTTTTGGAAGAGTTGCTCCTGAAGATTCAAGGTATGGGTGGAAACAATCACCGGCCCCCCCTCGGAAAGGGCGTGCTCCAAGGCGGTGCGCGCCAGGTCCAGCACCGAGAACTGCTCGGTGAACTGGTTGTAAACGCGGCATTCGCCTTTGGCCGCCGGGTTCAGGCAGGCCAGCTCGATGCAGCGGACCGTGTCGCGAATGTCCAGGTAACCGCGGGTTTGCCCGCCCTTGCCGTAGACCGTCAGCGGGAAGCCGACAGCCGCCTGCACGCAGAAACGGTTCAGCACGGTGCCGAAGACCTCGTCGTAATCGAACCGGTTAATCAGCGCGTCGTCCTGCGCCGTCTCGTCGGTCACGGTTCCGTAAACCACGCCCTGGTTGAGGTCGGTGGCGCGCAGTCCCCACACGCGGCAGGCGAACAGCATGTTGTGGCTGTCGTGGACCTTTGAGAGATGGTAGAAGGAGCCGGCCTGCTTGGGATAGGGCAGCACGTCCTTGCGGCCGTTGTGCTCGATGGTGATGTAGCCCTCTTCGATATCGATATTGGGTGTGCCGTATTCACCCATCGTGCCTAGTTTCACCAGGTGGCATTCGGGCTGGAACTCCTTGATCGCGAACAGCACGTTCAGCGTGCCCAGCACGTTGTTCGCCTGGGTAAACACGGCGTGCTCGCGGTCGATCATCGAATACGGCGCGGAACGCTGTTCGGCAAAGTGGACCAGCGCTTCCGGCTGGAACTCGTGGAACAGGGAGGAAAGAAACCCGAAATCGGTGACGTCACCCTCGAAGACTTCGATCGGATTCCCGGTGACGCGATTCCACACTTCGATACGCTCGGCCAGGGTGCGAATCGGAGTGAGCGTTTCCACTGCCAGGTCCCGGTCCCATTGCCGCCGAAGAAAGTTGTCGACAACTGCCACCGTATGGCCCTGACGGGACAGATACAGCGCGGTCGCCCATCCACAGTAGCCGTCACCACCTAAAACCGCAATCTTCATTAGCTTTGGTCCCAATCCTTCCGTTTAAGGCGCAATTCTTATCAGACGCCGCCAGGGGAGCAGAGGTTGCTCAAACTGTGCCGTACACCGGATATTTCGACACAGCTATGATAGCCCGAGCACCCTCGCGAAATGCGGGCTAACCGGTTTTACAAACAACATGTTAGCAGTTGTAACCAGCCGGTTGACTAGCCCTTATGAGCTATTGCGGATCACCCTCCATTGCGGGCCTCCTGCCAGTCAGGCTGCGGTCCAGAAGCAGGAGGAACTGATCGACGTCCGCACGGCCCACGTTCATGGGCGGCGAAATGCGGAGTACGTTGCCGTACATTCCACCCTTGCCGATGATCAGCCGGTTTTCGCGCGCGGCCTCCATCACCCGGGCGGCTTCGGCGGCGGCAGGCGTCTTCGATTGACGGTCCGTCACCAACTCGACGGCTTGCAGCAGGCCCATGCCGCGAACGTCGCCGATCGACTGGTGCTTTTCCTGTAGCTCTTCCAGGCCGGCGCGCAGGTAGGCGCCGGTCGCGGCGCAATTGGCCAGCAGGTTACGCTCTTCGATGAAATCGATCACCGCTTTGGCCGCGGTGGCCGTCACCGGGTTCCCGCCAAAAGTCGAAATCGTCAGGCCGGTGACGGCGTCGGCCACCTCGGGTTTGGCGACGGTCAGGCCGATGGGGCTGCCGTTGGCGAGGCCCTTGGCACCGGTGATGACGTCCGGCGTCACGCCGTAGTGTTCGATGCCGAACCACTTGCCGCCGGTGCGTCCCCAACCGGTCTGCACTTCGTCGCTGATGAAGATTCCGCCGTGGTCGCGGATAATGCGCTCGACGATCTGGAAATACTCCGGGGGAGGCGTGATGAATCCGCCCACGCCCTGCACGGGCTCACCGATGAAGCCGGCGACGCGGCCGCCGGTCGAGCTGCGAATCAGTTCCTCCATGTCCGACGCGCAGCGCACTTCGCAGCCGGGATAGGTGAGACCGAACGGGCAGCGATAACAGTAAGCGTTGTGCGCGTGGACGATGCCGGCCGCAGGCGGGCCCAGCCGCCAGGAGCCGACGCCGTTAAGCGACATGCCCATCGCCGTGCGGCCGTGGTACGAGTGGCGCAGCGCCACGATTTCGGTGTTGCCGGTGAAGCAGCGCGCGACCAGAATGGCGGTTTCGTTGGCCTCCGTGCCGCTGTTGGTGAAGAACGATTTGGTGAGCCGGCCGCCGGGCGTGAGCGAGGCGATCTTCTTGGCCAGCGCGGCCTGCGGCTCATTGGCAAACAGCGTGGAGACGTGCTGCAGTGTGTCGATCTGGCGGTGTACCTGGGCGTTCACCTGGTCATTGCAGTGGCCGACGCTCACCGTGACGATGCCACCGAAAAAATCCAGGTATTGGTTGCCGTCCGCGTCCCAGACGATACTGGTCCTTGGCCCGCGCCACCACCAGCGGTTCCTTGTAGTAATGGAAGACCGCTGGGAACAGAAACTCCTGGTTGGCGAGGATGATCTCGTCCTTGGTCATGAACTATTGAGCCTCTCCCTCCAGAATACAATCGCGCGCGGTGCGGGGCGCGATAGGGACATACGCGGAACCCGAACATCGCCGGACTTAAACGGGATTACAATTGCGTGGGGACGCCCGCATGGAGAAACTCGCCTTGAGCGACATTCGTAACAAGAGCATCCTGGTCACCGGGGCGGGGCGAGGGATCGGTAAGCGCCTGGCGCTGGGGCTGGCGAGGGCCGGAGCCCGCGTGGGCCTGCTTGCCCGCCCGCAGCCAGGCGGAACTGGACCTGGCCAAGCTCGAGATCGAGCAGGTCGGAGGCAACGCCCTGCGGCT
>CAWKIF010000175.1:0-3197 GCA_963849485.1 candidate division FCPU426 bacterium
ATGCTTGCCGTTGATGATCACGTTTACCGCGTTGCCCCCCGCGGAACCCTCGAACTCCTGGTTCTCCATTTCCTTTTGGAATTGGGACATCTTGTCTTTCATGAGTTGGGCCTGGCGGAACAAGCTGAGCATATCGGGCATGGGGCTCTCCATCGACTTGAGATACAACCTTTATAATTCTTTTCGGCCCAATAATTAAGCCGAAAAATTCCGTTATTTCGCGGGCGGGGTTCTTTTGACTTCTACAATCTTTCCGCCAAACATTTTCATGGCGGCAGCCACGATCGGCTCCTCTTTTTCAAGTTCTTTCGTGTCGATATTTGGGACGGACAGGGGCTTGGGTGCCCGAGGGCCGCTGGTCTTGGCCGGGTTCGATGAAACGGGGGCTGAAAGGACGGGAACCAGGTGGACCGGCCGTCCGATTTCCTCCTCCAATATTTTTTCCACGATGATCTTGTTCTCCGCCTTGGACATTTGCTCCTGATGGAAGGGCCCCAGGCAGGATAGAACCAGTGTGTTCTCATCCAGCTTCTTGGGGTGGGTGTCGCGTAGGATGGCCTCCAGGGCCTTTTTCTGGGCCGCGACCTTCTCGAGGATCTCGCGCCAGCGGCCCTTGATCTTGGCGAATTCGGGGCTGGAACCGGGTTCGGCCGCGTCCTCAATCTCACTGACGGCTAGGGCGGGCTCCCCTTCGGAGGGGGCAGGGGGGTTGGAAGGCTCGGGTTCGTAGGGGGCGCTTTTCTCCCTCACTGCGGTGACTGCGGGAACGCTGGGAGCGGGACGGGAGGGTAAAGAAACGGTTGGAAGCACGCCCTTCTCGGTCTGTTTCAGGAGATCCCCCACCGAAATGAGCGAACCCAATCGGCAGAGTTCCAGGACGACCGTCTCGATGACCACCGTGGGGTTGCCCGAATGCCGGACCGCCCATTCCTGTTCGATGAGCAGCCGGAGGGAGGAAAGAATTTGGGCTTCCTCCATCCTTTGCGGCCAGTTCGGAAAGCCTCTTGATCTCGTCGGCGGATAATGGAATCAATTGCCCGGCGGAGGATGGGAAAGCCTTGGCCACCGCCAAGTGGCGGAATGTTTCCATCAAGCCGGAATAGAAAAATTCAAGGTCCCGGCCGCTATCCAGGACGGAACGAACGAGGGTCAGCCCCGCAGGGGCGTCCTGGGCCAGGGCCGCTTCCGCCAGCTTGATGAAAATTTCGGCCTCGATGGTGCCCAGGGCCATGCGGATGTCTTCCAGGGTGACCTTCTTCCCGGAGTAGGCGATGATCTGGTCCAGCGTCCGCTGGCCGTCCCTCATGGAACCGTTGGCCGCCCGGGCGACCTGGTAAAGGGTGGGGTCGTCGATCTCGATCCCCTCCGCTTGGCTGATATGCCTGAGCTGACGGACCAGGGTGTCCATCCCCATGGATCGGAACTCGAAACGCTGGCAGCGGGACTGGACGGTGGCCGGGAACTGGTGAATCTCTGTGGATGCCAAAATGAAAATGACGTGGGGGGGAGGCTCCTCCAGGGTTTTCAGGAAGGCGTCGAAGGCCTGGGGGGTAATGCGGTGGGCCTCGTCAAAGATATAGACCTTGTATTTGCCCTTGGCCGGGTAGGTCCCCACTTGTTCCTGGAGCTCCCGGATATTGTCGATCTTGTTGAAGGAGGCCGCGTCGATCTCGATGACGTCCATGGCGGAGCCCTGGTTCACCTCCTCGCAAATGTCGCAGGCGTTGCAAGGTTCAGCGTCCTTGGGGTTTCGGCAATTGAGGACCTTGGCGAAGATGCGGGCGGTGGTGGTTTTCCCGACCCCCCGGGGCCCGGCGAAGATATAGGCGTGGGCGATCCGGTCGGCCTTGATGGCGTTTTGCAGCGTCCGGGTGACTTGTTCCTGGCCCACCATGTCGGCGAAGACCTGGGGGCGCCATTTCAGGGCCATGACTTGGGGAGGCATGCGGTTCCTTCGGAAGAGTTAGGGATTAGGAGTTAGCGGTTTGAGGTTAACTACTAATAACTTGATCATTAAATTTCGCCGCCCTGAGGCGGCATCCACCCCGCCGTGGAAGCCAGGTGACCTACAACACCCGAGCACTGACCTTACCGTTGCTTCCTTCCGGACCTAGCGGAGTTGGGGCCCGCCCGCCGTATAGGACCCGACTTCCACGCCGAGGTGGGGGACAACATCTTAATCGAAACCTCAGTGATATTTCTATGTTTCAGGCTAGGAGAGGAACGGGTTAAACAATGGTTTACCTGCCGACTATTCGGGATAGTAATTTCATTGTAAGAATCTTTTCTTTGAAAAGGCCTTGCCTGAACCGGATTTGAAATATCGTTCCAATTTTCACGCTTGTTCTTCTGTTCCGACAGCTACGTAGGATTGTAATTTTAATGGACGAAAAGATCGGGTGGAATCGACTTCACCCTTTTGGTGGGAAAGAACACGTCGTTTAAGATCGTTGGTGGATCCGACGTAAGTATCAGCGTTATTTAACTTTAAGAAATATACGTACCACATGAACATTCCTCGTCTCCCTTCGCCAAGGCTTCGGGAGACACCTCTAGCTCGATTCGACTTCGGGTGCAGGCATTTTGAATGGCCTGCCACCCGAAGCTCGAAGAGCGCAGGGTGGCGGAGAGAAAGGGATTCGAACCCTTGAGACCCTTTTGGAGCCTACACGCTTTCCAGGCGTGCGCCTTCGACCGCTCGGCCATCTCTCCGTTACAATCCGCACATTCCGTTCGGGAGGCGTGCGCCTGGCCGAAAGAAACATTTATCACTATTTTATTCTTGATGGAGCCTTTCGGCCCGGCCCCCTCGGAGCCACCGATCGCTCGGCCATCTCTCCACGAACTCAAAAAAATAAGCAATTGACCAGCAGAGCAGTTGACGGCTATTGCCTTTACCCAATATTGAACTGTTCTGTCGTAATGCTCCATTTGCGAAGCTAAAATAATGGTGGAGATGAGCGGGATCGAACCGCCGACCTTCTCGTTGCGAACGAGACGCTCTCCCAACTGAGCTACATCCCCACGACCGTCACTTTTTGGCCCGCAAAGTCCTGAAGAAGTCCTTGAAAACCCGCGAACATTCTTCATTTAATATACCATCCGAGATTTGAACCCGGTGGTTCAATTTCCCATTGTCCATCACCTGGGCCGTACTGATCACCGCCCCCGCCTTGGGGTCGGCTGCCCCGAAAACC
>CAWKIF010000176.1:0-13737 GCA_963849485.1 candidate division FCPU426 bacterium
GCTATGAGCGGATGGCTATAAGCTGTTTATTTTCAGGCTTTTGCTAAAAGCTAAGGGCCAATATCTAATGGCTGTTTTTGGGCGGGTCTTGAGAATCCTGAAAGAACTACATAAGCTTTAGGTCGAGGGGGAGAACATCATGTCTGAAAAACTAAGGGTCCTGTTGGTCAATCCGCCCCGCGTGAAGGATTTGCCGGTCGTGCGCGAGGAGCGTTACGAGCACCGCGACGTTGGCTCGGTTTATCCACCCCTTTCCATCCTCCAGGGCGCCGCTTCCCTTCGAAAAGCCGGTTACGACGTCAAGGTTCTGGATTGCAACGGCTTTGACCTGAGGCTCGAGGAAGTCGGCCGCCTTTTAAGTTCCTGGGAGCCCCACCTGGTCGTAGCCCGCATGGCCTTCGATTGCCAGGAAGAAGATTTAAAAGTCCTCCAGATCGCCAAGGCCGCGCTTCCCAATTGCGTCACGGCGATCAGAAACAAGATCATTTCCGAGGTTCCCTGGCTGTTGGAGGAAATCACCAAGCGTCCCGAAGTGGACCTCTACATCATGGCCGAATTGGATGTGGTGCTTCCCGCACTGGCCCAAGTGATGCAGTCCGCCCTGTCCGAGAAGGGGGAATTGCCCCCCCCATTCCTCCGAGTGGTTTTCCGGCGTTGCCGGGCTGGCCTATCAGGGCAAGAACGGATTCACCAAGACCCTCCCGGCCCCCCTGATGCAGGTGGAAGACGCCCCCTTCCCCGCCTACGACCTTTTGCCCTCGGTGGAACCCTACCACACCGGCGTCTTCACCGATCATTTCGCCATGATCCAAACTTCCCGGGGCTGCCCCTTCGGCTGTTCCTTCTGCGCCTACGCCCTGGAAAAATACCGGCCCCGCCCCCACCAATTGGTGACGGAAGAGTTGAAATGGCTGAAAACCCAGTTCGGGGTGAAGAACGTTCTCTTCTTCGACGACTTGCTGGCCCTCAACTCGGCCCGGACCGCCGACCTGGCCGACCAGCTCATTAAGGACGAAGTGAACATGGAATGGGTTTGCTGTACCCGAGCGAACCTGACGGACGTGCCCTCCCTCAAAAGAATGAGGCAATCGGGATGCATCGAATTGGCGGTCGGCATCGAGAGCGGGTCGGAAATGATCCTCGAAAAAATCAACAAAGGCGTGTCCAAGGACGACATCCGCGCCTGCGCCAAAGCCTGCAAGGAAGCGGGCATCCTTTTCTACGGCATGACCATCTGCGGTCTGCCCGGCGAGACCGAGGGGACTTGGCGGGAAACGATCAACTTCATCAAGGAAATCGACCCCTTCTACACACAGTTCTGCTTCTCCACTCCCTTCCCCAACACCGAGATGTATCCATGGTACGAGGAAAAGAAATGTCTCAACCATAAGGATTGGAGCCAATATTCACCCCTGGCCCCACAACCGGTCGTCCGCACCGAGGCCCTGACCACGCAAGACCTGATCCGGCTACGCCAGATGGCCTACCGGGAAATACTCTTCCGGCCCAAATACCTGCTTTCCAAAATCCGCATCAACGACCCACTCTGGACCCTCAAGGGGGGCTGGGAAATCGCCAAACGCGGGGCGGCCGTTCTGACCGGCCATGACGTTCGGTAAACCACCTAGTTCAAAATAAATTAATAAAGACCTTTAAGCAGGGTCTAAAATAGTTCCTGCCGTTGAAGTTACCCTCCCTATACCCCTCGAAAATCCCCTCAGGAGGCTGTCATGGAAACCTATTTCATGCTGGGAAAATATTCCCCCGAATCGTTGAAAAGCGTCAGCGAAGCTCGTACCACCAAAGTATTAAGCCAAATCAAGAAACTGGGGGGCAGGGTCAAGGATGTATACGCCCTACTGGGGCCTTATGACCTGGTTCTTATCGTGGATTTGCCTAACCTCGAAGCGGCCATGAAAACATCGATGATTTTAAGCCGCCTGACAGGGATTTGCTTCACTTCTTCCCCCGCCATCAAGGTCCAGGAATTCGACAAACTGGCCACAGCCCTCTAGCCTCAATCTTTTTTTGATCGTTTTAAGCGACTCATCGCGAACCAAAAAAATTTACAAGAATTTCATAAACCAACCTTCTACTTATCAAAGCCGGATCTCAACCCCCGGGGTTGACCGTTTTACTCGTTTATTTCCAATATAAAAATCAATTTTGTCACAAATCATGCAGGAACATCAAAACCGGTTTCGTTTATTTGTGTAAAGAAAGATTAGAAAGCGTTCCCAAAATATTTTCTTTTTACCTTTTCTACATATAATTCCCCTGCCCTTTCTTGAAGGAACGGGTGAATTAAAAACTAGTTTTACGAGGAATAATCATGAAGAGATATTGGGTTTTGTTTCTTTTTCTGGCCGCAGGATTAATCAGCTGGAGCGTCGCCTGCTCTACATCACATCCCGCTCCCGTTGGGCCTCCGCCTGCGGCAACTAATACTTCTACTAAAACGTCAACGGCAACTCCACCCAATACTTACACTCAGACGGCTACACTCACAGCTACGGCCACGTCGACTCAAACTTCGGTACCTAGCGCGACTCTAACCTCGGTGCCCAGCGCAACTCAAACCTCGGTTCCGAGCGCGACTCAAACTTCGCTGCCCAGCGAGACTCAAACTTCGGTACCTAGTGCGACTCAAACCACTGTAGATACGGCCACAGCAACGGGTACGGCTACGACCACCGCTACCGTTACGACGACATCGACTTATGTTCCGGATCAGTCCTGGACCTTCGAGGATGGGTCGGTAGATGGTTTTTCCGTGTCTTATCCTCCACAGGATACCATCGCGGTAACAACCTATACGGCTCTTCAAATCACGGATCCTGGCATGACTGTCCCCTCGGCCAATGGCACAGAAGCTTTGGATTTGACCATGAATCTGACGGGAGGGAATGACTTCCAGGTGGAAACAACTGAGTCGATGGTAGTGCCAATGGATTCCGCTTAATTTCGCCAATTACAACGCTTCAGGCGTCAGCATTGTGGTTTATGTGATGCCAAATGCGGTCCGGAACGCCCTACTGGTCGGTGGAAACCTTCATTATAAAAGCCAATGGTAAAATTTACGGCAGTGGAACCTTGTCAGGAGCGATTGGTTCGTCATGGACCAGCCTTCCCTCCACCGCGGATGCAGTTGGACCACATTTTCGCTTGCCCCATCCGCTTGGACTTGGTCAACTGACGAAACGGATGTGACATCCATCGGCGTAGAGATTAATATTTCCGGTGGGGCCAGCAGACTACGACAGACTTCATCATCGACAACATGATGATGTATTAAGCCGTAAAAACGAGACTCAAAAGCGGCCCGTTCAAGAACGGGCCGCTTTTTTATTTTCAAGTCTTTTCCAGGGTGTTCTAAAGGCTTTTCGGTTATAAAATCTCCCTCAATCTATGAAAGCCTCTGCCCTACTTAAAATCCAAACGATTCCTCATCCTTTCTTCTAAAGGCCGGGGCACCGGTTGCGCCCTTCGGGCCCTTTATATCTCCGAAGCCTTGAGACGGAAGGGCCATACCGTCCATTTTCCCAACCCACTTCCTTCACTGGCCGGCTGGGCTGATATGGCCCTTTCCACCTTTTATTACCTCGTCTATTCTCTGTTTGTGAGTTCGGATGTGGCTTTTTGCGTGAAGCCCTATCCCATGTCGGTACCGGCTCTCTATATTCAACGCTTGAAGGGGGCCAAAGCCGTTTTCGACGTGGATGACTTGGACTATGACTACAGCCAAGGCGCGATGCGTTCGTTCCACCAATGGCTCCAACGACCCTGGCCCCGCTGGGCTGATGGGGTGACCTACCACAACCCTAAATTAAAAGAAGCTTTAATCGGTATCTTTCAAGTTGATCCCGCCCGAATCCACCAACTTCCTCAAGGAGTGGATTTCTCTATTTTCAACACCACTCCCCTCGACTCTTCGGAACTCCCATCCGGAGTAAAGGAATGGAAATCGTCCCTAAAGGGCCCGGTGCTCTGCTTCACCGCCCACCTGAACGTGGCCTGCGACCTGGGCCCCGCCTTGGAGGCATTTAAACTCCTCCTCACTTCCCATCCCCAGGCGCGTCTACTAGTGGCCGGCGGGGGTCCGGACGAGAAAAAGTTCCAAGCCTTGGCGGCAAGCTTGGGAATATCCAATTCTGTTTATTTCACCGGTCTTCTCACCCCCCGCCAAGTCGCGGCTTGCTTGAAGCTTTCCGACGCGGCCCTGGTCTATTACGCCGACACGCCTGTCAACGCCCACCGTTCCTCCATGAAACTTCGGGAATCCATGGCCTGTGGGATAAAGGTCATCGCCACCCGGGTGGGGGACGCATTGGCCTGGAAAAAGGGGTTGTTTCTATCCGAACCCGACCCGAAAAGTTTCGCGAAAACCATTGGGAACGCCTTGAAAACCAAAAAAATCCCACAGCAAGGGGCTTTGCTGGTAAAAAAGTGGGGCTGGGAAGCTTGTGTGGAACCCCTTGAAAAGGACTGGAATACCCCCTGATGCGACGCCTGAGTTCCTTCTCTTATCTTCTGGGCTTTATTCTTTTTTATCTCCTCTTGAGGATGGTGGATCTTGGCACCACCCTACATATCCTCGAATCGGCCAACGCCTTCTGGGTCACCCTGTCTTTCCTTTTTATACTTCCTGAAATTATCTTAAAAGCCTTCCGTATTTCGGGGTTGGCCCGGGTTTTTCATTCCCACCTTACCGTCAAGAATTCCATGGGCATTTACCTGGCCGGTCAACCCCTCGCCTCCGTCACTCCCGCCAAGCTGGGCGACATCGTGCGGGTGGTGGGCATCATCCGCTGGGGTAACCTCCGCTCCTATTCGGCCTTTGCCGTGCATGTGGCGGATAAGGTTTATGACCTCCTAGCCCTGGGTCTCTTGGCCGCCATCGGCTTGATATCGCTGATTTTGCAAAACCAGCACCAGGCCCCCGCCGAGGCGGCCCTATTGGGCATTGGGATCGGGATTCTCCTGATGGCGCTGGTCCTGAACCCCCAATGGATGAGGCTGCTCCTCAAGCCCCTATTGCTTTTGCTGGCCCCTAAAAAATTGGCCGAGCAGTTTTCAGCTCACGGTAGAGAGTTTTACAAGGACCTGCACGGCCTCTTCCAACCCACCCGGCTCTTCCTGCCTTTCGGTCTCTCCCTTTTGGCTTGGGGTTTCGTCATTATCCGGGCCTATTTTTGTGTCCTAGCCCTGGGGATTAACCTTTCCTTCACGTCGATCGCCTTACTCCTTCCCGTCGTGATCGTGATAGAATTCATTCCCGTCACTATCCTTGGCTTCGGAACCCGGGAGGCCGCCTTGTTCTTCTTTTTCGCTTCTCCCCTGGTGGACAAATCGGGTCTTCTTTCATTTTCCTTCATGATGGTGTTGGCCGGGCCCCTCTTTACCGCATTAGCGGGCATCCCATTTGCCATGAAACTCAGCGCCCAGGTCAAGGACAAGCCATGAGCGTATCCTCCTATAGCGTCGTTATCGCAGTGGACCGGACGGACAAGGAACTTCCCGTCCTCCAAGGCCTTAAAGCCCTCCCCAAAGCCGAACAACCTAAGGAAATATTCGCAAGCGTGGGGCGCAACCCTTCCCTTCAGCGCAACCTGGGTGTCGGCCTCTGTCGTTCGCCCTTTGTTTATTTCCTCGATGATGACAGTGTGGTCGCCCATGGCACCCCCACCCATCTGCTTTCTCATTTTGAGGATGACCGCACCGCCGTGACGGGCGGGCCCAACCTGGTTCCGGCGGACGCCACCTCTTTCGAACGCACCGTCAATTCGGTGCTGGCCTCCTGGATGGGCAGTTTCAAGGTCCGCTTCCGGTATGCCGCCATCGGTTCGGTGAAGGAAGCCACCGAAAGCGACTTGATTCTTTGCAACATGATGGTCCGGCGCCAGGTCTTCGCGGACCAGAAAGGGTTCCGGACCGACCTTTACCCCAATGAGGAAAATGAGTTCCTCAACCGCCTCATGCACCATTCCTTCCGGCTCGTCTACGACCCCCGGGGGTCGGTCTACCGATCCCGGCGTAAAAGCTTAGAGGCCTTTTGTATCCAGGCTTTCCGATACGGACGGGGAAGGGCCCGGCAGATCAAGATCTATCCCTGCCTTTCGGACTTAATCCATTTGGCCCCTCTGTTCTTTGATCTCTATCTTCTGACCCTGCCCTTGCCCCTCATTCTTTCCATACCCCATGCCCTGATTCTCGCGGGGATCTGGTGCTTCCCCGCTCTGCTTTTTGCCGCCCTCTCCTTGGGTACGGGTATCTCCGCCGCCTCTTGGCACCGTCGGGCGATGGACGCGGTGAAGGTTCCCATTCTTATTTTCCTGCGCCACTTCCTATATGGAATCGGGCTTCTGGCCGGGTTCCTGACCCCCGCTCCCAAACCCGTGGGAGAGGTCAAGCTTTTCCAAGTTCAATGGACCAAGGATTCCTATAAGATGGTGCCGGTTCGCAAGGCGTCGAAATAATCCCAGTTTTAGTACCCTGAGGTCCAATCCATGGAAGAACAACCACACCGAAAATCCTGGCCCGCTCCCCTTCTCTACGCGGCGGCGGGGTTCGTGGCCTTTTTCCATTGCCTGGTACTCAACCAGGCTTATTTCGCCAATGACCTCCTGAACCAATACTGCCATTTCCGCGCCCTCGTCCGCAGCCAGGTCTTTTCAGGCCATTTTCCCCTTTGGAACCCCTATTTCTTTGGCGGCCAGCCTTTCTTTGCCGATCCTAACGTGATGATGGCCTATCCCCTGAATTACCTGACCCTGCTCTTTCCTGTCGCCTATGGTCTCGGGGTCTTTTATTTTCTTCATTTTTTCATCGCCGCCTGGGGAATGCATTTCTGGCTGAAAAGCTTGCGATTATCGGAAAACGCCTGCCGGCTTGGGGCCTTGCTCTTTTCCCTCTCCGGCTTCTTCTGGTGGGAATTGATTCACCCGCCCATCTTGGCGGCTTTCGCCTGGCTACCCTGGTGGATGGGGGCCCTGGCCCGGTTAAGCCAGGACTGGGCGCCTCCTAAAGCCTTTGGGGCGGGCCTGGCCTTTGCCATGATCTTCACCAGCGGCAACTTCCAAATGACCAGTTACTTCCTATATTTGGGCTTGGCCTACTTCTTACTGCTTTTATTGCTTCCAGGCGAAAAGGAATCGGGTTTTAAAGGAATCCCATGGAAAAAAATCCCTCTGGTGTTTCTTTTTGGAGCGTGGGGTGGGGTGATCCTCCTGATCCATATGATCCCCGCTTACGAATTTTCCAAATACACGAACCGCGATAGCGCCAACCAAACTTACGATACCTTCAACGGTTATTTTTCCATGAAACCGGAAACCTCCTACACCCTGCTTTTTCCCAGTCTGGGATTGAAGGAGGGACAGACGCCAGAGCAAGCCATCCAATATTTCGATCAAAAGACCATCGACAACGATTATTACGGCATGTTCGGCTACCTGGGTATCTGGGCTCCCTTTTTGGTTTATATGGCCTTTCGCCGGAAGGACCGCAAAATCCTTTGGGGCCTGTTGGGGTTGGCCGTCCTTTGCCTGATGGTAGCCTGGGGCAAAAACATACCCCTGCACCGCATCCTTTGCGCCGTTCTTCCGGGGATCAACCTCAGCCGGGCCCCCTTCCGCGCGATCGGTGGCACCGTGGCCTGTCTTTGCGTCTTATCGGCCATCGGTTTTCAATCACTGGAAAAAGCCTTGGCGGGAGCCGAGAAAATCTCCACTCCCTTGATGGTGGCTTTTGGCGGGGCGGGAATTCTTTTCCTGGTTGGATGCTTGAACGCCTCCTATGATTGGCGTGAGCTTTTCAGTCTTCTTTTGGGCTCCTTGGGCCTTTCCCTCTGGGCCCTCACGGATTCCTGGAAAAAGCTGGGCCGCTGGGTCTTCCTTACCGCGTTGATCCTGCCTCTTTTCCTCTCGGGCTGGGGTGACTTTAACTGGGGCCCGGCCTCCAACTACGATTTCGAGACAAATTTCCCCGCCCTTACCTCGCTCAAAACAAACGCCAAGGACGGCAGGTTCTTTATTGATTGCCATACCGGACGTGACCTTCCGTACCCGGTTCGGATGGGAAACCAGACTTACCGTTGGCATTTTCCCGAGGATGTGCCCATGCAATTGGGCATCCGCGACAGCGGTGGTTACAACCCCATCTACCTGTTGGACCCCCATTCGCTCCAAACCACCCCTCTCACGACCTATACCAAGCTCTTGGCTATCAAGGGATTCGTTCTGGGGAGTGATACGAATGACTTTAAAGGCTATAGCCGCCAGGATTTGGGCGGGGCTTATTATTTCGGCGCTATGAACCCTCCCCCCTACTTAAACGCGCCCTACCAATACTTGGTGGATTCTAATACCCAAAACGCCCTTAACTTGATGAAGAACCCCACCTTTGACCCATCCCAAACCATCGTCTTGTCCTCCAACCTCCCGGACCCGGTAAGAAGCCAGCTTCCGGGAAAACCCGCCGCGTTGAAATACGCGTGGGTCAAGGACGAGATGGATTCCCAGGCGTTTCAAATCAACCTGGACCAGAACAGTCTCGTGACTGTTTCAGAGATGGTCTTCCCGGGTTGGAAGGCATGGATCGATGGCAAGCAGGCGGATATTCTGCGGGGTGACCTCGCTCTACGCGCCCTATTTGTCCCTGCCGGGAGCCACTTGTTGGAATTCCGCTATGAGCCTGCCTGGGCCCTCCCCCTCCTTGTTCTCGCCATCCTCTGGTTCCTCTCCCTATTGGCTTATTCTTCCTATCTGTGGCGCCAAAGGAAAACATACAGCCTTGGCCCTTCCCACGCATAAGGGTTTTTCCGAACGCAAGGGAGATTGGCTTCCCTGGCTTTATGCCGTATTAACCTTAGCGGCTTTTTCCCGTTGTTTATTCCACGGCCAAGCTTACTTCGACAATGACCTGTTAGCCCAATTTGGCCCATGGAGGGCCTATTTAAGGGACCAAATCCTGACGGGCCACTCCCCTCTTTGGAACCCCTATCTCTTAGGCGGCTGCCCCTTCCTAGCCGACCCTCAAAACATGGTCTTTTACCCCTTCAATTGGCTGACCCTGCCTTTTTCCGTTCCGACGGGTTTGAGCCTTTTCTTCAGCCTGCATTTATTCCTCGCCATGGCGGGTATGGATTTTTTACTTCGGGGTTTCGGCCTCTCTTCTTCCTCCCGCATGGTAGGAGCCCTGGTTTATGGCTTTTCGAACTTCTTTTGGTTGGAAATTATTCACCCGCCCGTCCTCGCGGCCTTCGCCCTCCTTCCCTGGTTATTTGGATCGATTCTCATCTGGACCCAAACCCTATCCAATCTCAGGGCTTTTTTAACCGGCTTATCTTTTGCCCTGATTTTCCTATGCGGAAGTTTCCAGTTAACTCTGGGAGCCTTTTATGGAGGATCCGCTTTTCTCATTTGGGGCCTTATTAAATATCAAACAGGAGAACCCGGCTTCCCCTTGAAAAAATTCTCATCCTCATTTTGTTGGGCTCTTTTCGGCGCCCTGCCGCTCCTGGCTCAATTGATTCCAACCCGGGAATTCGCGAGACTCTGTGACCGGGGATCGGGAATTCCCTGGGACCAATTGAACCCCTCCCTTTCCCTCCACCCCCTCACCCTCTACCAAATGTTCTTTCCCAGAATTCAACTGCCCGAAAACATGAGCCTGGCCGAGGCGATCCAATACCGAAACGGTCCTCAGAATTTGGGTACTAATTTTCTCGGCCTTTGGGCCTTCTGCGGAGTCTGGACACCCTTGCTGGCCTTGGGAGCCTGGGAAAAAAAGGACAGAAACCAATCCACTTTTTGGTTTTTATTCGCCCTTTCCGCCTTAGTGATCAGCCTGGGCCAATTCACCCCAATCTTTAAATGGATATTCCTCTACCTGCCAGGTTTTTCCCTGATTCGGGTCGCTTACCGGTATTTGTATTTGTTCGTTTTAGCCATAAGCGTTTTAAGCGCTTGGGGATGGGAAAATATTTTGGAAGGTTTAGCTTCCGGTTCGGTCTTGAACAAATACCGCCTGGTGGCGTGGCTGTTCGGTTTGATTATGTTACTAGCGGGATTCCTCAGACCGGAATTTAACTGGAGGGAAATGCTCGCCCTTCTGCTGGGCCTGTCAGCCGTGAGTCTGGGGGCAACCCAAAGCGGATTTAAGAAAATTCTGGCCATGGGAGCCATATCCATTCCCCTTTTCCTCAATGCCTGGGGAACTTTCCAGCCCGGCCCTTCCTCCAATTTTGATTTTGAGGGGAATTCCAAGGGTTTATCCACCTGGGCCAAGTCCTTGGCACCACGGCGAATCTTGTTTGATAACCAACATATGTATTACCCCATGCAAGTTGGTGGGAAAAAACACATTTTGAACTACCCCCAAAACGCCGCAGCCCCCTTGGGAATCAAGGATTTGGGCGGCTACAACCCCTTAGTCCTGAAAGCCAAAACTGAAATGGGAGCCTTGCCCTTTCCCATCGTCGCTCGGTTAAGTGGATTGGGTGGGATCGTCACAGGCATGGGCCAGGAATCGATTTTGGGCTTCAAATGGTCTGGAACATTGCCGGGGTTTGATACCCATCCGTCTCCGCCCTATCTTTTTCTTACTTCACACCAACCTCCCAACTATCTTTTTGCCCCCCAGAACGTTATTTCGGTGGATGATTCCGTTTCTTCCCTGGCCCTGATGCGCGACCCCCATTTTGATCCGGATCAAACGGCAGTCCTCCTCGACCCTCCAACGAAACGTTATATCATTGGAAAAAATACCACCAACCTCGCTTACCAGGTTCTTCAGGATGATTCAGAGGCGCAGGTATTTCAGGTCAAGGTTAGCGATCCTTGCCTGGCGGTTATTTGCGAGACGAACTACCCCGGCTGGAAAGCCTGGGTCGATGGCCAGCCCGTCGACCTTTTGACGGCGGACAATTTGCTTCGGGCTTTGGATCTGACAGCGGGATCTCACCGGCTGGAATTTAAATTCCAACCCTATTGGTGGCCTGGAATCCTTTGGGGGTTGGCCCTTTGGTTTCTCCTGGGCCTTCGCGTGCACGGCTCCGTTTGTTGCCTTCTGGCCGTGGACCCGGCTCAACAGGCGCATGCGCGCCGTCGCTGCTCTCGCCGCCGTCTGGGCAGTCATTGAGGGCTCGTTCAATTCCAGAAGTGGTCCTTGGCCGCGAGACCTGGTCGGCGAGGCGAGAAATGGATGTCCTTCGCCATAGCTGATAAGTCATCTCTCTGTCGGTTACATGTTCCATCAGCAGCGGTCGCCGCCAACGAGCGCGCGAGATGCACGGAGAGCTCACCGCTGCTCGCCAGGTGCAGCATTTGCTCGGTCCCGAGAAAATGCTGGTCGCGCCCGGCGTTACCGTCAGTTCGGCTTTTCTGCCAGCCCACGAAGTCGGCGGAGGTTTCTACCTTTGCCGCGCTCTCGCCAACGGATCGCAGCGCGTGCTGCTCGGCGACGTGAGCGGCAAAGGCGTTGCCGCCGCGCTCACCTCGGCGCTCCTTCTCGGCGCTGCCGATCGCTGCGACGATCTTCGTCCTGCCGCTGTGCTCCACGAACTCAATGCCGCCCTCCGCAATAGCGGCATCGAGGGCTTTACCACCTGCCTCTGCGCCGATCTCTCGTCTTCCGGAGTCCTGCTCATCGCCAACGCCGGCCAGTTGCCGCCCTATCGCAACGGCCAGGAGCTCGAGATTCCCGTGGGACTTCCTCTCGGCATCGATGCATCCGCCGAATACGCCGAAGCGTCTCTCCAACTCGCACCGGGCGACAAGCTCACGTTCTTATCCGATGGTGTGGTCGAGGCGCGCAACGCCGTGGGCGAGCTCTTTGGCTTCGAGCGTACGCGCCAGCTCAGTTCGCGCGCGGCTCAACAGATCGCCGATGCGGCTGTCCAGTTTGGCCAGCAGGACGACATTACGGTGCTCACGCTGTCGCTTGCGGCGCTTCCGCATCCGCGTAGCCACTCCCGCTTGCCACAGCCCCTGAAACATTTTTTACTCCGGCGTTTATGGCCGAAGAATTTAAATATCAAAATCAGGTTTACTGCGTTGTTTGCGACACCGACATAAACGAAACTTGGGTCACAATAAATCCTAAAAAAAGCAAAATTAAATATTTTGCGCCTAGCACATGGGCTCGCGACAGGTTAAAACTTTACGGCGTAAATCCTCAAGACATATTTTTGACAGGATATCCGTTTCCACAAGAAAATTTGGGGAAGAATTTGGAAACTCTAAAAGACGATATAAGGCACCGCCTTATAAATTTGGATCCTCAAAAAAAGTACAGAAAATTATATGCTCCGTTAATTGGCGGTACGTTAGGCAAGCTTCCCGAAAAATCAAATCATCCTTTGACAATAATGTTTTCTATCGGTGGAGCCGCGCTCAAAAAGAAATTCCATTGACTGCTATAAACAGTTTAAAAGAAAAAATAAAAGAAAGGAATTAAGATTTATAATCTCGGTTGGCGTAAGGGAAGAGCTAAGAAAATATTTTGCCGAAAACATCAAAGGCTTAAAACTGAACGGATGGGTACATATTTTATCTGCCAAAACAACCAATGAATATTTTAAAGTTTTTAACGAGACTTTAAGAGAAACAGATATTTTGTGGACAAAGCCGTCCGAACTTTCTTTTTATCCCGGGTTGGGAATTCCTATAGTTATTGCGCCAACAATCGGTTCTCAAGAGGATTTTAATAAAAAGTGGCTTTTGCATGTTGGAGCCGGAGTAGCCCAGGACAATCCCAAATATACAGATCAATGGCTTTGTGATTCTTTGGCTGCGGGAGATTTAGCTGAGGTTGCCATGCAAGGATTTATGGAAATTGAAAAAATGGGAGCTTATAATATAGAAAAAATAATATTTGAACATAGCAAGTAATGGGAAAAATTTTAAAGATATTAATTATTTCTGCTGTGGCGCTTATTATTATATTGGCCGCAATAATAGGCTATTTTTTTATAGGAGCAACGAAAGTGCAGAATAATATAACTTGGGGCGTTGATTTTTCACAGTCTCAGGCGGAATATTTAGGATTGAATTGGAAGCAAACTTTTTCTGCCATAATTGATGACTTGGGAGCAAAAAACATAAAACTTCATACAAATTGGGATTGGGTTGAAGGAAAAGAAGATAATTTTTATTTTGATGACATTGATTGGCAGATAAAACAGGCAGAACAAAAAAATGTAAAAATTATTTATGTTTTTGGAATGAAAACAGGCCGCTGGCCGGAATGCCATTTCCGACTTGGGCAAGAATTTGTCGGAGAGCAGACAGCAATCGGAATTGTTAAAATATATGACAGAAGTTGTTGAAAGATATAAAGATTCAAAAGCAATTGCTTATTGGCAGGTGGAAAATGAGCCATTATTTAAATTTGGGAATGCCCGGCTTGGTATTATCAAAATGATAATTTTTTAAAAACAGAAGTTGCTTTGGTAAAATCATTAGATCCTTCAAGAAAAATGATTATTTCTGATTCAGGAGAACAATCCGACTGGTTTGATGCCGCAAAAATTGGAGATATTGTTGGAATTACTATGTACAGAAATGTATGGACGCACAGTCACAGACACTTTTGGTTTTCCATTAACATATACTTTTTCAGACCCATAGACTTACATGCGTACGGTCCAGATAATTCAAAAAGTTTTTGGCAAAAATGTAATTTGTATTGAGTTGCAGGCCGAGCCATGGACTTCTGAACCCTTGATGCAGACTCAAT
>CAWKIF010000177.1:0-10574 GCA_963849485.1 candidate division FCPU426 bacterium
CGAGTCATAGTGAATGTGGCCGTAACCGTGGGCGTCGCGGTGAGGGACGCCGTCGGCGTCATCGAATCCGTTGAAGTGCCGGTTGCCGTGTTGGAGGCGGTCGGGGACGAGGTGGGCGTGGACGTCAAGGTGATCGTGGCAGTGTTGGTAAAGGTCCAAGTGGGGGTGTAACTCGAAGTGACCGTGGGCGTTCCGGAGGGGGTATAGCTCAAAAGCGGGGTGACGGTTAGGGTGGGCGACAAGGTGAGAGTGGGGGTCACCGTAGGGGTGGAACTCGAGCTGGAAGTAGGGAGGACCGTGAAGGTCCTGGAGGGGGTGGAGGTCAAGGTGCCGGTCGGGGTAGAAGAACAACTGGCGGTGGGGGTCAAGGAGACCGTGGGGGTTAGGCTCGCCGTTAATGTTTTCGACAGGGTGGGGGTCGCCGTCAGGGTTCCCGTCGGCGTGAAGGACCTAGTCGGGGTGGGGGAATTGGAGAAGGTCGAAGTCGGGGTAACCGTTGGAGTCGTAGTCTTGGAAAGGGTAAGGGTCGGGGTCGCCGTCAGGGTGTTCGTTCGAGTGGGTGTCGAGGTCGTGGTGGCCTGGCCCGTAGGGGTGGAAGTGAGTGCGCAACCCTGAACCAGGCGGATGTTGTCAACGTAGAAACTTCCTATACCCGTCGAATCGGTGTTGTAAACAAACCAAAGCTGGGTCAAGGGGGTCGTGGAAGCGAAACCCGCGTTGGCGAAGGTGATGTTGAAGGTCACGCTGTTGGCGCCCGCGTTGAGGTTGGGATAATCGGAGATGAGTTGTTGGCCAAGGGAGGCTGAGTCGGCCAAGATCGTGAATTGATGGTAGGTGGAACCCGAGGAAATGAGCGAGGCCGACACATTGACGTCCATGATGACCTGGACGACGTTACTCCAAACGTTCGGGGTGAACCCCGTCAGGTTGAAAATCTGAAGGTTCCAATTATTGGCGGTGGTCACGTTCACTTGCAGGGAGCCGGTTCCCTGGGTGACATCGGTGGTGGAAATAGACCGGGTGGCGTTGGTCCCGTTCCAGGTTCCGTTGACCGTCAGGCTGTCGCAGCTGTTAAAAAGCGACTGGCAAACGACCGTGGGGGTAGGGGTGAAAGTCACCGAGGGGGTGGAAGTTCGGGTGGAGGTAAAGGTCGCCGTAGGCAGGGTTCCCGTCGGGGGTCGCGGTGGGGTTCCGGTGGAAGTAGCCGTGGCCGTGGAAGTACCGGTCGCAGTGGGTGTAAAGGTGGCGAAAGACTGGGAGAGGGTGAGCTCGTAAAAGGTGGCGGACCGGAAAGGCAGGGTATCGGTGAAGGTATTGGCCGTGAAGGAAAGAGCGGTGGAGGCCGTGATCACCGAGATCGCCGAGTCAAACCGGAAGGCCCGGATTGAGGAAATCTGCTGGCCGCCTGAAAGGTTACTGACGGTCACGCTGGCCGTGTTGCTGTTGCTGTAGTCCTTGTTCAGGATGATCACATTGAGGCGGTTGGGGTGGCTGTTGTCCTTGGCCGCGTAAACCGTGGCCTCAGGCACGTTGTTGGAACTGGCTAAAACCGAAGTGTCCCCGAACTTGGACCCGCCCCCGTCGTAATTAAGGTAAAAATTGAAGGCGCAGGTCAGGTATTGCTGGCCAGCCCCCACGTCCCAGATGGAGGCCATGAGGTTCGGGTATTTCGTCGAGGATTCCGAGAAAGTCGGCCTGGGCGATCCCGCCCGAGATGTCCCCCCCGCCCCCATAATCGTATTCGGTGAAGGCGATATTCGTTCCGGGGTAATATTGGCTGATGGCGGCCTGGAGGCGGGGAATGAGCGTCATGGGCCCGTAGTTAGGCACGCAACAGGAAATCCAGTTATTCTCGGTAAAGGCGGGGTCCCACATTTCGCGGGGCAATTGCATACGGGTGGTGGCCGCGTCCTGGCTGACGTCGGCGTCATTGATCCGGTTCCCGGCGGCGTCAGTTCCTTCCGAATAGACATGACAGTCAAGGTAATGCAAGAGCCTCCGGCCCGCGGAGGTGGAAGCCTGCTGCATCATGGCCAGGTAATAATTCAGGAAAGTCATCCAGTTATTGTTGTTATAGGCGGAGTAGTTCCCCGCGTCCGGCGCGCCCCCCAAATTGATGATATCCGTCCAGCCGTCCGCCACCGGCCCGAGGATCTGGGCCCCCGGATCCAGGCCAGTGGTCTGTTTTGCCACGGCAATGCCCTTGTTGGCGACCTCGGCGAAGCTGACGGGATAATTGTGGACTTCCTTATGGGTCGAGGACCAGGCTCCGGGCTCGTTGTCCAGGTCATAAAACCGGATGCCCCCGCCGGCGGAATTGCCGATGTGATTGACCAGGTAATTGACGCTTTCATCGATATAAACCACCCCATCCGAGGTGTTGGGCGGGTCGGAATAGGGGGCGCCCTTCACGAAGGTGACCGGATAGAAATTGCCGTTGGGATCGGTCAGTCCGGGAGCGGTCATAAAGTCGGCGGTGGGCACTTGAACGGCGGCCTCTCCGTTGGCTGAGACGTAACCCGCCAATTGCAGGGTCCAAAGACTGTCCGCGCCCTTGGCTTTGTTTTGATTGACGAAGGTGACGGCGGTTCCCGCCGGACCCCAGGAAACGTCCCCCATCAAGGTATCGTTCTCGTATAAGTAATCGTTGCCGGCGTTGGACCAGTTGGTTTCCCAGTTATAGGCCGAAAGGCGGTTGCCACCGCATCGGTAATAGGTGTTGTTGACGCCCGTAATCGCGCTATTGGAACCATAAATATAGGGAGAGATGGGAACGTTGCTTTGGGTGGGATCGATAGTGAAGTTGACCGTTGCCGCATGAAGAGGCAATAGAGCGAGAGAGCAAATGACCGTTAAGAGCCGAAGGTTCATGTGATTCATTCAATGGTCCGGAAGTTGAGCGAAAAAAATCGCCGGTTTCTTGCAAACTGCCGCCTGTTTTGTCGGTGCTTTTTCAATCGTTAAGAAAATTCTAACACTTGGTTAAATGAATCACAGGATGGTCTAAACGAAAAAGAGGTAAACGGGTACCTCGAAAAACTCTACCTCAAG
The DNA here is from genome assembly GCA_963849485.1 of candidate division FCPU426 bacterium. Taxonomy (GTDB): domain Bacteria; phylum Oederibacteriota; class Muellerivitia; order Muellerivitales; family Muellerivitaceae; genus CAVTWJ01. The sequence goes on from CAWKIF010000177.1 coordinate 3,052, forward strand.
ACCAACAGCTTACCGACCCATCGGTTTCCCGCTGACTTCACCACCACGTAATAAAGCCCGTCCGAGAGGGGCTTGCCCCAGTCGTCGGTTAACGGGAGGGAAATAGTTTCGCCCGGGGTCGCCCGGTTCAAACTCAGGTGGATCACACCGCGGAAGGCCAGGGTGTAAACCACCATCTCGACTTGGCCTGAGTAAGGAATATACAAGTTGACAGCGTTTCCAGTGACCGGGTTGGGGTAAAGAGCCGGACGGGACAAGGGCGTGGGCGTGATCGTCGGAGTCCAAGTGGGAGTGAGGTAAGCCGTAGCGGTCCCAGTGGCCGTGATTGTAACCGTTGGGGTAACCGTCGCCGACAAGGTGGCGGTAGGAGTACCTGTGGAAGTGCTGGTAAAGAGCGCTGTGGAAGTCTGGGAGAGTGTGGGGGTAAGGGTGGAAGTGCCAGTGGCGGAGGATGTCACAGTTGGAGTGGGGGTCGCCGTTTCGGTGGTACTAGTCGTGGAGGTTGCAGTGGAAGTGGAAGTAAATTGCGGAGTCCAAGTCCAGGTGTAGCTGGAAGTGGGGGTTGCGGTCCAGGAAGAGGTAAGGGTAAAGCTCGGAGTCAGGCTGGGACTTGAAGTCCAGGTTCCAGTGGGAGTCAGGGTCCAGGTGGGGGAAAGGGTATTCGTAGCCGTGGAAGTCGTCGTGAAGGTAAAGGTGGGTGTCGCTGTCGCGGAAAAAGTCCAAGTGCCGGTGGGAGTCCCCGATGGGGTATTCGTAGCGGTCGAAGTGGGGGAAAGAGTTTCTGTTGCGGTGGAAGTCTGGGACGCCGTATTCGTAGGGGTCGTAGTCGGAGTAATCGTAAATGATGTCGTCGGGCTTAAGGAAAGAGTGGAGGTAGCGGTGGTTGTGGAAGTAGAAGAGAAGGTAGCCGTCAAGGTCGGCGAGGAGGTGGAAGTCACCGTTGGCGAATCCGTCAGGGTGGCGGTAGAGGTTATGGTGGCCGTGGAGGTGCCGGTCCGGGTCGAAGAAGCCGTCGGCGTGAGGGTGATCGTGGCGGTGCCGGTCAGGGTCGAGGTCTCGGTAAAACTCGAGGTGACCGTGGGGGAATTAGTCGGGGTATAGCTTAAAAGCGGGGTTTGGGTGGCGGTGGGTGACAAGGTGATGGTAGCGGTCAAGGTAGGCGTGGAACTGGAAGTTGGGGAAGATGTGGCCGTCATGGTCCTCGAGGGGGTGTCCGAAAAGGTTCCGGTGGGAGTGAAGGTCCCAGTAAGGGTGGGCGTCAGGGAAGGAGTAGGGGAATGACTTCGGGTTGGCGTAGCTGAAGACGTAGAAGTCGCCGTATTCGAAACCGTTCCAGTCGGGACGACGGTTTGCGTGTAGTTGGGAGTGGAAGTCGAAGTCAGTGTTCCGGTAGATACAGGCGTTGAGGTTTTGGAGGGTGTCAAGGTCGGGGTCAAGGTGATGGAGTGGGTTGGGGTAACTGTAGAAATCGCCGTAGAGGTTGGAGTCCAAGACCTTGTGGCGGTTAGGGTGGGAGTGAAAGATGTGGTCAAGGTGGAGGTGGCGGTTGAGGTGAGACCCACCGTAGAGGTGAAACTTGGGGTCGGGGTTTCCGTTGATGTAGTTGTGTATAACGGCGTGGATGATTTTGTGGGGGTAAGGGTCGGGGTCGAGGTAGCCGTATTGGTGAAGGTTCTTGTCGGGGTCATCGTTAGGGTGAGGCTGAGAGTCGTAGTCGCTGTTGGCGTCGCGGTGGATAAAGGGGTTGAGGTCTTCGTGGGTGTGAGGGTTGGAGTCATCGAGAGAGAGGGGGTCCCAGTACCTGTGGGAGTCGGGGTCGAAGACCTCGTAGCGGTCGGGGTAAAAGTGCCCGTGGAAGTCGCCGTGGAGGTCGGGGTCCAAGAACGAGACGAGGTGGGGGAAATCGTGAGGGTGAAGGTTCCGCTGGCGACGACCGTAAACGTGGGACTCGGGGTAAAGGAACGAGTCGGGGTTGAAGTCGCGGTGGAGGAGGGGGTGGGGCTGTAAGTGCGGGTCGGGGTTGCGGTCAGGGTGGCCGTAGGCGTTAGACTGGAAGTACGGGTGGTGGTGGCTATGGTCGTGGGAGTGGGGGAGGGCGCGGAGGTAGTAACGAAGACCGAGGCCATGGCCATGTAGGAACCGGTGTAGTAAAGGCCCGTTTCATTCACGACCCAGGGCACGCTCTGGTTGCCGTTGGAATCCACCCAATCCCAGTCGCGGTATTCCTTTTCATAAGGGGGCTCCACGTTGCCGGAGAGCATCGGCGGCTGGGCGACGCCATTGTCGGCGGCGTAGCCGTGGCCGGGCCCATCCGGCACGATCCCCGGAGGAGGACCGTAAGTGGAGGGGCCGCTGTCGCTGATGCCAAACTGGTCCGTTCCCGAGAAATAGGGGTAGAGGGGGTCAAGCACCGAGGCAGGCTTGCCGATGAAATTGTTGAAGGAATAGGCCACCCCGTAATTCCCAAACCATTGGTGATAGATGCGCCAAACCCCGTGGGAAGCGCCAATCGCTGCCGCGTTGGTCATCAGGGTCATGTTGAGGGGGTTGGTACCGTTCATGTAATGAAGGTAATCCTCGGCATGCTGAAGACATTGGGCCGAGGTGTAAGTTCCCATCGCCGTCCCTCCCAGCTTGGAGGCCCATACCAGTTGCATGCTGTAGTTCGCCTTCACCTCGTCGGCTCCCCAGAAATAATCGTAACTGTGCATCCCTGAGTTGTAATAATCGTTCTGCCCGAATAGGTCGTTGATCAGGACGCCCCAATCCCCTTTCATATCAGTGACGATCGCCGGAGTGGCATTGGTGGCTTGTAGATAGGTCAGGATGCCCCAGTTCTGCTGAAATTTATCCTCATTGAGCCAAAACCCGCTCCACGCCTCATAGTTGTCTACGATGGATTGGGCGGCGCTGGTGATGGAGGCGGGCCCACCCAGGGCCTCTTCCATGCGGAAGATCTCGGCGGCGGCCCAGAAGCGCTGGTCACTCGCCGATTCTGAGGCCACGAAACTGTTCCATGTTTTTTCCGCGGCAGACCTGAGCGTCACGGCGTAGCTGGTAAGTCCCGCGACCCCGGACAACACCCGGGCCGCGTGGGACATGACGGCCACGAACTGGGCCTCGCCCGTGGGATTGGGCGGATAGTAATAGCGCGTGGTGGTATCGGCGCTGGGCGGCGAGCTTCCCCGCCCCCCGTCGCGTGGACGACGGAAAGGATATGGTTGTCCGTCATCTGCATCTTCAGGTACCAGTCCAATTCCCACTTGGCCTCGTTGAGGATGTCGGGAATGCCGTTGCCCGACTCGGGGATGTTGCTCGAGAGTCCGGCGTAGAGGGTGGGGTTCCACTCGTAGGCCGTCAGCAGGTCCCACAGGGCTTCCCCGCTGTCCCCTCCCCAGCTGTTACAAGCGCCGGAGGGGGTGGAGCCGATGTACTTGTTGTAGTCCCCCGCGTCGTGCCAGCCGCCCGTTAAGTTCAGGGTGCCATAAGTGTTGGGAAAGGTGCATCCGGGGGCTGGGCCGCAGGTGGCGTCCCCCGCGTGGCAGGTGGCGGCGTCGGACCAATTGGTCCCGGCGTATTGGGCGGGTTTGGCGCACCCGCACCTTTGGTAATAGAGGGCCTTCAGGGTGGCCGTCATGGGGGCCTGGTAGACGCTATCCGAAATCGTGAAGTTATAGGATTGTTCGTTCAGGGTGGTGGAAATCAAGAAATATTGGCCAGGTGTGGTAAAAGCCGAAAAGTCAACCCACCAGATCGTGTCACCGGAAATCTGCGGGCTCGTCGGGTCCGTCCCCTTGCTGGTAATAGTAGTCGTAGTATAGGCCAGGGTGCTGGTAGCGGCGCTATAGACCCCCACACTGGTCCCGGGGTTGGCGGTGAAAATGGCGATCTTCGTGTCAGCTGTTCGATAGCCGAAGTTGTCCAGCTTGATATGGCCGACGATGGGCGCGGCTGGAAGATCTGCGGAAAGGCATAGGGTGATGATACCTATATAGTAAGTAATCCATCGATGTCTGAATCTCATGATGCTCCATCAAAAAACGTTATGAATAAGGTAAAAGGCTGTTGTTCATGTAATTTTATCGCAAAACCGATCGGAATTGGCTCAAAAGGAAGGGAGGACGAATGCTTTATTTGCGGAATGAAGCCCTAAGAGCTTAAACAACGATATTCTTCTGGTACAGGTCAACCTCATGAAAGCCCCAATTTTCCACGGGCATATCGTCATCCACGCAAACCCGGTAGACGGCATTCTTCCGGTCCACGAAGACGACCATACCCACAATTTCGATTTTCTTATGGATCAACAAATCCCGTAATTGGTAGTTGGCCTTGTGCATGGGCGCATTATGGGAAAAACGAAATACATTTCAAATAAATTATCAACAAATTTACATAGGTTTAAAACATTCCCTCTGACTTCCTAATTTTTTCATGCGAAACATGGCAAGCCCTCCTACACCCGATGGAGCTTAGCCTCTTTAGAACTCCGGCAGGTTTCCTTTAGACACTTAGTCTCTTGATATTGATTTTCACTGGCAAATTAATGAAAAACTTCTTCCTTCTAGTTTGAGTTCCCCTACAATGCCCTCATCTTCCTGGGGAGGTATGGATATGGCGGATAAGGCTCAAATCATCGTAGATGGCAAGACTTACGAATATCCCATTATCATCGGCACCGAAGGCGAAAAGGCCATCGATATCTCCAAACTCCGGGACGATTCGGGTTACATCACCCTGGATCCCGGCTACGGCAACACCGGTTCCTGCCAAAGCTCCATCACCTTCATAGACGGAGACAAGGGAATCCTGCGCTACCGGGGCATCCCCATCGAGGATCTGGCGCAAAAATCCTTCTTCACCGAGACGGCCTACCTGCTCATGTACGGCAACCTGCCTTCCGAGAAGGAACTCCAGTCCTTTTCCGACCGCCTTAACAAGTCTTCCCTCATCCACGAGGACATGCTTCACTTCTTTACCGGCTATCCCAAGGGCGCGCACCCTATGGCCATCCTGACCTCGGTGGTGGCTTCCCTCTCAGCCTTCTACCCCGTCAAGGACAACCTGGACCAGGCCGCGGAAGAGATCATCATCGCCAACATCATGAGCCAGATCCGCACCATCGCGGCTTTCTCTTACAAGAAATCCATCGGCGAGCCCGTGGTGTACCCCTCCAACAAGCTGAAGTTCGTGGAGAATTTCATGAACATGATGTTCGCCTCCCCGGTCAAGGATTACGTCCTGGACCCGGACATGGTCGAGGCCCTGGACCTGTTCTTCCTTTTAAGCGCCGACCACGAGCAGAACTGCTCCACCTCCACGGTGCGCATGGCGGGTTCCAGCCTGGCCAATATTTACGCCGTCATCGGCGCGGGAGTCAGCGCCCTGTGGGGACGGCTTCACGGCGGGGCCAACCAGGAAGTCATCGAGATGCTGGAAATGCTGAGGGACACCAAGACCACGCCGGAAAAATTCATGGAAGATTTGAAGAACAACAAGGGAAAGCTCATGGGCTTCGGCCACCGGGTCTATAAGAATTTCGACCCCCGCGCCGCCATCATCAAGAAACTCTGCCACAAGCTCTTAAAGCGGCCCGGCATGAACGACCCGATGTTCGACATCGCCCTGAGGCTGGAGGAAATCGCCACGCATGACGATTATTTCCTCAGCCGCAAACTCTATCCCAATGTGGATTTCTATTCCGGCCTCATCCTGCGGGCCATCGGCTTCCCCGTGAACATGTTCACGGTTCTGTTCGCCATCGGCCGGGTGCCCGGCTGGCTGGCCCACTGGCGCGAGATGCGGCATGACAAGCAGACCCGCATTGCCCGTCCCCGGCAGGTCTACCAGGGCCCGACCCAAAGGCCCTACCTGCCGATCCAAGACCGGGATTAAACCCCAAAACCATTTCACCGCCAAGGCGCTAAGTGCGCCAAGAAAGACAAAGCGGTAACAAGGCTTTTAAATCCTTTTCTATTTTTTTAATCCTTTTTTGTCCTTGGCGGACTTTGAGTCTTGGCGGTTAAAATTTAGTTGTTGTTCCTTTTCGTTAGAGGTTCTTATTTCTTCGTAAACCAATATCCCGAATAAAACAGCTTCGTTTTCCCCCCCGCCTCCACCGCGCGAAGCGTGCCGCCATCGGTCAGGAACAATCCCGGGACCACCGCTTCCGAGTCCGAAAGGGGCTGAAAGGCCAGGTCGTATTGGTAGCCCTTCACGTCATAGGGCTTGTTGTCGAATTTCACGCTGGCGGTCAAGATTCCCTTGGAGTCGCTTAAGACCACCTTGCTGACCCGGATCATGTCATCCGGATTTTCGAGGGTATAGACCCCCAAACGGGATTCCCAAGCCTGAGGGATCGGATGGGGATCGAACTTCTCGAAAACCACGGGGATGGAAAACCCGTCCAAAAGGGCCACCTGCTTCCCCTCCACCTGGTTAAACCTCAGGGAAAACTCGGGAAAATCATAATGGAAAAATAATAGAAATTTGACCCGTGGCATGAAGAGATTCCCCCCCACCGGCAAGAGGCTGATGCCGGCGTTGAAAAACCTCATGGAGAGCCTTCGTCCGTGCCTTTCAATGGGGGTGGCCTGGCCCAGGGCCGAGTAGAGCCCCACGAACGGCTCGAGACTTTCGGGCTCGACCTTTATTTCCTGGTAAGCCGGCTTGGGGGGAGGATCCAATTTCACTTTCAGCCCAGTCTTAGCCCGGACCATCAGTTTCAAGGCCCGAAGGGTGATATCCTTCGCTATTTTCTTCCCTTCCGACGAATTGGAAAGCAACACCACCCCCAGCCCCTGTCGGTATAAAGCCGCCATTTCCGAGCAGTAGGGGGAGAGGCTCCCCTCATGCCAGGCCACCTTTTCCTCACCCGGGAGGTCCCACCCGCCCAGCATCCAACCCAAGCCCACTTCTTGGCCGAAATCTTCCGGCACGGCAGGATAAGGCGGGATAAACATGGAAGCCGCCGATTTTTCCTTCAACCAGCGCTCACCCCCGGCGGCCTGGCCTGTTAGGCTCGCTGACAGGAATTTCGCCATGTCGTTCGCGGTCGAGGCCATACCCGAAACGGGGACATCCCTCATGCGGGAGAGCGGTACAGCCTTCCCTTTGTAAAATCCTTGGGCGAGTTTTTGTTCCAGGGCGGGTGAGACCTCAAAATCGGAAGAATCCATTCCCAGGGGGGTCAGCAGGTCCCTCTTCATCACTTCCGGGAAACTCCCGTCCCTCGTAAGTTCCAGGGCCCTCCCCAATAGGTCGTAATCCAGGTAGGAATAGCGAAAGCGGGTTTGGGGTACCTCCACCTGGGAATCCTCTTTTAAGCCCTCCACCAGTTGGGCCAGGGACATGGGCTGCTGGGACAACATCCCCTTGAGGTAAAAAGCAGGAAGCCCGGAATGGTGGGCCAGCAGGGACTTCACTGTGATTTTCGCGGTAGGGTCAAAGCGGCTCCGGATGGAAAAATCCGGGACGTAAGCCTCGATCGGAGCGTCCAGGTGAATTATTTTACGTTCCACCAG
>CAWKIF010000178.1:0-4744 GCA_963849485.1 candidate division FCPU426 bacterium
TACTTAGTGTCTTGGTGCCTTGGTGGTGAAAACTTTTTTGAAAGGTTTTAATTGAAAATCGCCTTGGTCACCGACACCTATTTCCCCCGCATCAACGGGGTGGGGGCTTCCACCCAAACCTTCGCCAGGGAATTCGCCGCCCTCGGCCATGAGGTCCATATCTACGCCCCTGCTTTCCCGGGCCACGTGGATGAGCCCCTGCCTTACCAGATCCACCGGTTTCCATCCTGGTACCTCTTTTTCGACCCCGAGGACCGGCTGCCCCGGCCCAACGCGGACAAGAAGCTCATTCAACATTTTCTCGATCAGAAGTTCGATATAGTGCATACCCAAACACCCTTTTCCCTGGGCCAGGCGGCCATTCCCTGGGCCCGGAAGAGCGGTGCCAAGGTGGCCCATACCTACCACACCCACTTCGCGGCCTATGTGGAACATTACCTTTGGTTCTTGCCTACCAACCTCACCATCAAGTACGCCAAGCGCCTCAGCCGAAAATATTGCGATTCCTGCGACTTGATCATCACGCCCTCCAGTGAGATGCGAAAAGTCCTGCTGAGCTATGACGTTTCCAAGCCGGTGGAGGTGATCCCCACGGGTATTTTGCTGAGCAAATTCGACGGCGCCGACCCGAAGAAATTCCGCGAGAAATATGGATTTAAGCCTGAGGATAAGATCCTCCTTTTTATGGGCCGGGTGGCTGAAGAGAAGAACATCGACTTCCTGTTGGACGTTCATCAGGAACTCCTGCCTCAAATGCCTCATTTGAAGTTCGTGATCGCCGGGGCGGGCCCCTCCAAGGAGAGACTGGAGAAAAAGGTTCATGACCTCAAACTGAACGATTCGGTCCTGTTCCCTGGGTATCTGGTGGGAGAGGAATGGAGAAATTGCTATTCGGGAGTGGATCTCTTCATCTTCGCTTCGGTCACCGAAACCCAGGGCCTGGTCATCAGCGAGGCCATGGCCGCCGGAACCCCCGTGGTGGCGGTGGGCGAAATGGGAGTGAAGGACGTGATGGCCTCAGGCAAGGGCGGGATCATGACTCGTATGGACCATAAGGAATTCACCGAAGCGGTCCGCCGCATGTTGACCGACGAAGCATTTTATAAGACCAAAAAGGCCGAAGCCCGGCCGGAGGCCGAGAACTGGTCTTCCACATCCATGGCGAAAAAAATGCTCGCCGCCTACGAGCGGACCCTCCAAGCTTAATCCGCCGGAAGTAAACTGATTTAACCTGGTCTTAACAAGCCCCTTTTTCGATTTCCTTAAGATAACCCCCCGTATACCGTAAACCCAAAGCCAACACGAAGCCACAAAGCCACGAAGAAAGTAAAAAGATTTAGATTTACACCGGCTTTCGCAAACCGGTCCAACGAAGTTCTTGGTGTGCCGTTCCTCTTTAAAAAGAAATAATGAGAACGGTACTACCCCGCATGATTCGCTTGCGAATCATGCTTGCGGGGTGTCTTCGTGGCTTCGTGTTGGACGTTGTTTTTGAAAGGCTTTAATTGAAAATCGCTCTGGTCACCGACACTTATTTTCCCCGCATCAACGGCGTCTCGACTTCCACCCAAATCTTCGCCGAGGAGTTCGCCAAGCTCGGGCATGAGGTCCATATTTACGGCCCGGCCTTTCCCAACCATGTGGACGCCCATTTTCCCTACCAGGTTCACCGGTTCCCCTCCTGGTACCTCTTTTTTGACCCCGAGGACCGGCTCCCCCGCCCGGACGCCGACAAGAAACTGATCCAGCATTTTCTCGACCAGAAATTCGACATCGTCCACACCCAGACGCCCTTCACGCTGGGCAAGCCCGCCGTCCAATGGGCCCGCAAAACCGGCGCGAAGGTGGTGCATACCTATCACACCCTCTTCGCGGCCTACGCCGAGCATTACCTGTGGTTCCTCCCCAAGGTCTTCAGTATCTGGTATGCCAAGCACGCGAGCCGGACCTATTGCGATTCCTGCGACCTGGTCATTACCCCCTCCAGCGAGATGAGGGACGTACTTAAGAGCTACAAGGTGGCCAAACCCATCGAAGTCATCCCCACCGGCATCCGCCTGGAAAGGTTCCAGGGGATGGACCCCCACCGTTTCCGCCAGTTCATGGGCATCCAGAAGAAGGACAGATTGCTCCTGTTCATGGGCCGGGTGGCGGAGGAAAAAAACATCGGCTTCCTGTTGGAGGTCTTCGAGGATTTGCTGATCAAGAACCAAAGCCTCCGGTTCCTGATCGCCGGGGAAGGGGCGGCCAAGCGGAAACTCGAAAAATGGGTCGAGGAGAAGCATCTGGGGAAGTACGTGCTCTTCGCCGGGTACCTCACCCAGGAGGATTGGCGCGACTGCTACGCCGGGGCCGACCTCTTCGTCTTCGCCTCGGTCACCGAAACCCAGGGCCTGGTCATCAGCGAGGCCATGGCCGCCGGCACCCCCGTGGTGGCGGTGGGGGAAATGGGCGTGAAGGACGTGATGGCCTCGGGCAAGGGCGGGATCATGACGCGGCTGGATAAGAAGGAGTTTTTTGACGCGGTAGACCGCATGCTCACCGACGAGACCTTCTACGCGGCCAAGAAAGCGGAAACCCAAACGGAAGCCGAAAAATGGTCCGCTCCCACCATGGCCCAAAAGATGATCGCCGCCTACGAGAAGATACTCCAACCCTAAAAAACCTATTTCACCACCAAGACACCCCGCTTGCATGATTCGTAAGCGAATCATGCGGGGTAGTACCGCCCTCAATGTTTAATACCCGATTGAAGGGCGGCACACCAAGGCACCAAGATTTCACTAAGCCGATGGTTTAAAAACGGCCTAAAACCAAACCTTTTATTTCGCTTTTCTTGGTGCCGTGGTGTCTTGGTGGTGAAAATTGTCTTTGCTCTTTAGTTTTGTCATAGGGCCCGTCTGTTCGAATTTCTTAACCTTCCTTCGGTTCCGTTTGGGGTTATTCTTATAGGGAAGCCTCAAGAGGGAAGCCCATGTCCTATCTGGAACGTTATCTCCGTGGTGAATATAAAAAGGTGTGGGCCGAGCTGACGGCCCTGGGGAAAATCGAGGACCCCGAAACCCTCCAGGACGCGGAAGCGGTGGCCACCGAGACCATGGAAAGGGTCCAGATCAACGTCGAGCGAATCATCGACCGGTTGAAGTCCATCCAATACGTGTTCACCTACCCGAGCGAGATCTACTTTCCCCCTTCCGGGGATATTTCCCAGAAACTCAAGGATTTGGCCCAATTGGCCGGACCCATCCCCCTTTCCGTCAAGTACTTCTACCAGATGATCGGTTCCGTCAATTTAACGGGGCGGCACTCCTCCTTTTTCCCCGAAGATTACCCGGACCCCCTGGTGATCGAGCCTTTCCCTTATTTTTTGGATTATGAGTTTCCCGAGTGGTGGGATGAAAACGAGAAGCTTCCGGTCAAACAGCGAAGGAAATTCCGGATGGAAATGAGCCCCGATTACGAGCACAAGTCGAAATTGGGAGGAGGCAAGGCCTACGCCCTGGAGCTTCCCAACCCCGCCGCCGACGCTCCCTACCTGGAAGAATGGCACAAGACCACTTTCATCGATTACTTGCGGATCACCTTCCAATGGGGCGGGTTTCCTGGTTTGAAGAACAGTCCCTACCCGCCCAAGAATTTTCTCGCCTTGCTAACGGATGACCTAGCCCCCTTGTGAGGAGTGCAGGACCCGGCCCTTTGTTTTTGTGTCAGATTGAAATCTTACGGTTTTGTTGTCATTGCGAGGAATGCCCGACGAATAGTCGGGCGGTTATGACGAAGCAACCTCAGTTTAAATAAGCCTTAAATCTACCACGAAAACCCACCATGAACTGGGATTGCCACGCCGCAAAATTCGCGGCTCGCAATGACATCCAAATTGATGCTCTACCGGACCTTTCGGTCAGGTCGCTGCTTTTTCCCCGGGAAATTCATCCTTTCGATGGGCCGGGCCCGAGGATGGTTGGGAGGATTTCAAAAGTTCCGATACTTCCGCGACGATTCTTTCCGGGCTGGCGGGTTTCGACAGGAGCCGGACCTGCGGCATGGCCTTGAACTGTTCTTCCATTTCCGGTGTGAACTTGGAGGAAAAGACCAGGACGGGTTTTTTGGAAAGGACGGGATTGGATTTCAGGTGCTGGAGGAAGGTATGGCCGTCCATGCCCGGCATTTCCAGGTCGGTGATGATCAGGTCCACCTTCTTTTGGGACATTTGGGTGAGGGCCTGTTTGCCCTCCTCCGCTTCCCGGATGACATCCTCGGGGAAACCCTTTTGCAGGGCCCGCCGGATAATCCCCCGGAGGGTGGGGGAATCCTCGATGATCAGGATCTGCCGGGGAGGGCGGGGAAACCGGGAAGAGCCATCCGAAGCTGAGTGCTCCCGGAAGGATTCCGCCGCCTTTTCGACGAGTTCCTTCCGGTTGGATTTGGACATGAAACGCGCTCCCTGCCACAGGGGGTTTTCCATGGGAACGGAGGTGGTGGACATCAAAAGGACGGCCCTTTCCTCCCGCTGAAGCCACCTGAAAAATTCATCGGCCTGGGGATCCCCGGCCAGCGGCCAGTCCGTAACGACCAGCGGGTAGTCGAGGGTCCGGAGGGCCCTTAAGGCTTGGGCGGCATTCTCCACATGAAATACCTTCAGGTTCAGGGTTTCCAGGACGGTCCGGTTCAAGTCTTTCGACCGGGTGTCCGTGTCCAGCAATAAAACAGTCTTTTCCATTCTTTTTACCTCCCCTCGGGTTCG
>CAWKIF010000179.1:0-5642 GCA_963849485.1 candidate division FCPU426 bacterium
AGGCGCTTGTAGGTATGCCCGCCGAAATGCCGGACGTTGATGTTTCCCTTCCCGTCGCTGGTTCGGTCGAATACCGCTCCCCATTTTTCCAGCTCCCGGACCCGGTCCGGCGCCTGCTGGGCGTGGATCTGGGCCATGCGCCAATGGTTGGCGAAATTGCCGCCAATCAGGGTGTCGCAAAAATGCTGCCGCCAGGAGTCGCGGGAATCCACGGTGGCCAGGGCCGCGGCGATGCCGCCCTCGGCCATGACCGTGTGGGCCTTCCCCAGAAGGGATTTGCAGACCAGGCCGGTCTTACATCCCGAGGCGGAGGCCTCGATGGCGGCCCTCAGGCCGGCGCCTCCCGCCCCGATGACCAGAACGTCATATTCGAAAGTTTGGTAGTTGTCGCTCATCGGCTGATCAATCCTCTCGTGAAAAATACACAGGGTGTCCGGCTAAAAGATTTTGAGGTCCGTCCATACGCCCATGGCCACCAGGCGGACATAGAGGTCCGCGAAGCCCACCGTGAAAAGAGAAAGCCAGCCCCAGAGGGGATGGTCCTCGTTCATTTTGCTAACCCGGCACCAAACCTTATAGCGGAAATCGTTCATCGCGCAGGTGGAGAAACAATCCAGCTTCCCGCCCACTAGGTGCCGCCAAGCGTGGCAGCTGAATACGTAGAAGGTTAAAAGGATCGTATCGGCCAGGAGCACCAGGGTGCCGGTGCCAACGTAATAGGTCTTGGGACCCTCCATCGTGAAAGCCTTCACCAGGTCGATCCAGTGGTTAATGACCAGAAGGACGGCCAAGTAAAGGAAGTAGCGGTGGATATTCTGGAGGATGAAGGGAAAGCCCTGTTCACCTTTATAGTTCCCGGGATCTTCCCCCACCGCGCAGGCGGGAGGATCTTGGAAAAGGGCCCGGTAATAGGCCTTGCGGAAGTAATAGCAGGTCGCCCGAAATCCCGCGGGTGCCCACAAGATGAGAATGGCGGGAGACCACTTGAACCAGGAAGGGGAGAAAAAGGGCGAGAAGGCGGGGGAAACATAGGAACCCCACTGGTAATAAACCTCCCCATGCGGGCCATAGGGAGTGAAAGCGGCCCAAGTCATATAGACGATGAAAGATAAGAGTCCTAAGCCGATGGCGAGTGATTCCACCCACCATTCATCCTGCCTCAGGGTCACTCCAGCGCCCTTTTGGGTTCTCACATCCATGGACATGCTTCTCTCCTTGTGGGTCGACCAAACCCCTCTTATAGTTTCAAGCTGGAACTGTGGCCGGGCTCGGCTTTTTCGTTGGGATTAATATAGGTCTTGGCGAAATTGACCGCCGTGGCGCCTTCCGCGAAACCGGTGGCGATGAGGTCGAGTTTGCCGGGGTGGGTGGCGATATCTCCCGCGGCGTAGACCCCCGGGATGTTGGTTTCCATCCTCTGATTTACGGGGATCTTGTTTTTTTCCAAAACGAGCCCCCAGTCCTTGAGGAAAGAGAGGGAAGCCAAAAAACCAAAATTCATGACTACGTAGTCGACCAGCAATACCTCGTCCTGGTTCGTGTGGTTCTCGTAGATCACGGCTTCCTCGACCCGCCCGTTTCCTTTGACGGTACGCAGCTCGTACCAGAGCTTGACGTCGACCTTGGATTGCTTGAGTTTCTGTACCGAATCTTCGTGAGCGCGGAACTCGTCCCGGCGATGGATAAGCGTCACTTGGGAGGCCATGGGTTCCAGCATCAGGGCCCAATCGACCGCCGAGTCCCCGCCTCCCACGATCAGAACTCTCTTGCCCCTGTAGGGCTCCAAGGACAGGACGCCGTAATCGACCCCCTTGCCCTCGTAGGCCACGATGTCCGCGTTGGGATGTTTCTTGGGCGTGAAAGAGCCCATCCCTAGGGTCAAGACCACGGTCCGGCTGATATGTTTATTTCCCTGGAGGGTGCCCAACTCAAAGAGTTGATCCGGACGTTTCACCAGGGTAGTCACCCGCTCCCCCAAGACCAGGGTAGGCTTGAAGCGCAAGAGCTGTGCTTCCATGTCCTTGACCAGTGCTTTCCCCGAAATCTTGGGAAAACCGGCCACATCGTAGATATCCTTTTCCGGGTACATGGCCGAGATTTGACCGCCCAGTTGCTCCAGGGAATCAATCAATTTCGTCTTCATCCCGCGTAAGCCCGCGTAAAAACCCCCGAACATTCCGGCCGGGCCCGCGCCAATGATGGTGACGTCAAATATTTCCTCAGTCATTGGGATAAATACCTCCGAATCTGACTTTAACTTTTTGATAGCTCGAGACGATATTCTCCCGATCGATCAATAATACCAACGGCGTAACCTATTTTGGCCATCGGGTGGAATTAGCGGAGAGGAGCGTAAGCCAGGCTCGGCGCGGGCCGCTCCACCGTGATGCTGCCCTTGATGCAAACCGTCTCGCATAATTTGCAGCTGACGCATTTTTTCTCGTCCACCACCGCGATCTTGAAGAATTCGGGATGGTCGGTCCGGGGCTTCATCGAGATGCAATCGAAGGGGCAGATGTCCACGCAAAACTCGCAGGCCGTGCACGTTTCGGGGTCGACCTTGGCCTTGGGAATGGCGACGGGTTTTATTTTTTTAACGATGTCGGAGTGGTTATCGATGATGGCCTCCACCGGGCAATGGATCCCGCAGACGCCGCAATCGATGCAAAGGGCCGGATCAATATGGTGGAGGCTTTTTTTTCGCCCGCGATGGCTTCGGTGGGGCATTTGACCGCACAAAGGGTGCATCCAATACAATTATCCAAGATGACGTGCGGCATGAACTCTCTCCCCTGGGTTCAAAAGAAGAAACCTGACAGCGACAGCCGGGTCATTTAATCAAAAGGGTTTATAAAAGAAAAGGCCCTTCTCGAAGAGAAGGGCCTTTTGTCGCTTTGTTTTTACATCAAGTCACTTCCAGTAACTCCACCCGTTTAGACGTATTCCTCGATCAGTTTTTTCCGGATGTTCCTTATTGGGCTGGCAGGTTCAATTGGCGGGCAAGGGGGATCCCCTGGAGCGTCGGGTCGGCTTCGTCGATGGAGGGTTTCGGGTTCGGGTTTTTGTAAAGAACGCCGATCGGGATCTTGGCTCCCCATTCCTTGGCCCGTTCCATGGCCGCATTCCAATCGGAAGAAATGTGACCGGCTTCCTCGAGCTTGTAAACCCTTTCCTTGAACCAGCCAAAAGTGTTTTGTTTGTTGAAGGTGACGCAAGGGCTGAAGACGTCGATATGAGCGAATCCGGGATATTGCAGGGCCTGGATATAAAGGCTTTTCAAGTGATTGATATCCCCTGAGAAGCCCCGGGCCACGAAACCGCAACCGGCGGCCAGGCTCATGACCATGGGGTTTAACTGCCCCTCCGGGTTTCCAAAGGGGGTCGATTTGGTTTTCATTCCCACTTCTGAGGTGGGGGAAGTCTGTCCCGTGGTCAAGCCGTAGATCTCGTTGTCCATGACGATATAAGTGAGGTTGATGTTGCGCCGGATGGAGTGGACAAAATGGCCTTGGCCGATGCCGTAACCGTCCCCGTCCCCGCCGCAGGCGATGACCGTCATGTCATGATTGGCCAGCTTGGCCCCGGTGGCCACCGGCAGGGAACGGCCATGCAGGCTGTGCATGCCGTAGGATTTGAAAAAGCCGGGCAGGTTGGAGGAGCAGCCGATCCCAGAGACCACCATGACTTCCTCGTTGGGAATGCCCAACTCCCCGATGGCCCTCTGCAATACCGTCAGGACCCCGTAGTCCCCGCATCCCGGACACCAATCGGGCGGGATTTCCGGCTTGTACAATTTCGCGTCTCTGGGTGTGGCGGGTGCGGCTGTTGACATATAGGCCTCCTTAGGCTTTTCGACAGGATGGTTGAGTTCGATTAATGCATGGCCGTCGTGGTGAGGACGCCGGGCCCCGGCGGATGGGGGGAGCGCCATCCCGGTTCCAGGGACTGGCTTTCCACGAGGGTTTTGCCGGCCAAGACTTCCTTGACGGCGGCCACGACATGCTTGGGCTCAAAAGGCTCGCCGTCGTATTTTCGGATATTGGCGTGAGCCGTGATGCCTGTTTCGGCGCGTAGGTGGCGGGCAAACTGGCCGCTCTTATTCATTTCCACGACGCAAATTTTCTTGGCCTTTCCCAAAATCGACTTGGCTTCAACTTCCTGAAACGGCACCAGGTACTTGAACGACAGGAGGTTGACCTTAAGCCCTTCCTGGTTCAATCGCTCCACCGCCTCGCTGGCCACGCCCCAAGTGGAACCGTAGGTCACAAGGGTTATGTCGGCTTCCACGGGACCTTCCAGCTTCAAGGGGAAATCGTAATCTTTCACCACAGCCTCCATTTTACGGGAACGCTTATCAACCATTTTCTTTCGGATGATGGGATCGGTATAGGCATCCGAAATCAGCACCCCGTCCTCGTCATGCTCATCCGAGGCGGACACGTAAAGGTGATTCGGCAGGCTGGGAATGGCGCGGGGAGAAATCCCCGACGGTGTATCTTTAAATCGCATGTAAGTTTTGGGTTGTCCATCATCCTCAAAGATCATCTCGCCGCGGTTGATCTTGAAATCCCGGTCGAGGAAGGAGGTCTCCAAAGTCATATGGCCCTCGCTCATGAGCAAGTCTGAAAGGATCAAAACCGGACACTGGTATTTTTCGGCCAGGTTGAAGGATTCCTCCATGGTGTTGTAACAATCGGCGATGGAGGTGGGGGCGATAATAATGCGGGGGAAATCGCCTTGGGAAGCGCCGATGGCCTGGTTCAAATCGCCCTGCTCCTGTTTGGTGGGAAGCCCGGTGGAGGGGCCGCCCCGCATGACGTTGATCATAACGACCGGGGTTTCCATGATACCGGCCAGGCCCACCGCTTCGGTCATTAGGGCAAAACCGCCGCCCGAGGTGGCGCACATCGAGCGTACGCCCATGTGACCCGCGCCGATGGCCATATTGGCCACTCCAATCTCATCCTCGACCTGGCGAACGCAAATACCCAATTCCCTCCCGTTGGCTCCCATCCAGTGGAGGACACCGGAGGCCGGGCTCATGGGATAAGCGCAGTAGAATTTGCAACCCGCATTGGCGGCCCCCATGGCCAGAACCTCATTGCCTTGGACCATCGCCAACTTAGCCGTGCCTTTTTGGAGTTTGACCGAATGGGGTTTGTAGGTTTTTATGGCGAAGTCAAAACCAGCTTTGGCCGCGTTGACATTGGCCGCCACCACCTGGGGTTTTTTGGCGAAGGTATGCTCAAAAACCGATTCCAGGGTTTTGAACTCCAGACCCAGAAGTCCCACCAGCCCACCCAAGGCCACGGTATTTTGCATGATGGGAAGGGCATCCTTACCCGCCAAGTCGAACACCGGCAGGGGGCAAAGCTGGACGCCCTCGGGCGCCTTTCCGGGTTTAATTTTGTCCCCGTTGAAGACGCAAAGAGCTCCGGATTTGAGTTCCTGAAGGTGACGGTCCAAGGAGTCTTGGTTTAAGGCGATCATGGCCTGGACTTGATCTCCCACGCACTTGGGAGTCTTGGGCGCGATACGCAGACGGACCCAGGAATGGCCTCCCCGGATCAAAGATTGATAGCTCGTATACTGGTAGACGAAAAGCCCCTGGCGGGCACAGGATTGCGCCAGATTGTTCCCGG
>CAWKIF010000180.1:0-31308 GCA_963849485.1 candidate division FCPU426 bacterium
CTCTTCCCATTGTGTTTGAAGTTTCAATCCGCCCCCCGGCTTAACACCGGGGGGAACTTGAGGTCCAGGGGCTCGCGTCAAGGTGGAGTTTCAATCCGCCCCCCGGCTTAACACCGGGGGGAACCTTGGAATCCAAGGATTAATCCTAGTGCAAACCTGTTTCAATCCGCCCCCCGGCTTAACACCGGGGGAACTACAGTTAAAAACCAAGAAAGCCATAGCCAAAGTTTCAATCGCCCTCCGGCTTAACACCGGGGGGAACTGTCACTTGGCCTATTGGTAGAACCGTATGTTTCAATCCGCCCCCCGGCTTAACACCGGGGGGAACAGCCGTTATATCGATCCGACTCCATATCAGTTTCAATCCGCCCCCCGGCTTAACACCGGGGGGAACCTGGTTCCAGGTGGATAACCCTTCACTTTTAGTTTCAATCCGCCCCCCGGCTTAACACCGGGGGGAACTCTGGAATCATGAGAAACTTCAGGCTATTATGAGTTTCAATCCGCCCCCCGGCTTAACACCGGGGGGAACCGCACGTCTCCGTCAAGATGCTGAAACCTGAGTTTCAATCCGCCCCCCGGCTTAACACCGGGGGGAACCACGGCGGTGGTGCAGGTCTAGTTGTGAATTGTTTCAATCCGCCCCCCGGCTTAACACCGGGGGGAACTTTAAGCGTTGAGGTTACCTGACAATAATAAGTTTCAATCCGCCCCCCGGCTTAACACCGGGGGGAACTCCCATTTTAGTCCCCGAAATCATCGTTTCAATCCGCCCCCCGGCTTAACACCGGGGGGAACCTGCGGGGGTATGCCGGACTTACACGAGTAGTTTCAATCCGCCCCCCGGCTTAACACCGGGGGGAACTCCTGGTTATCCCCATTAAGACATAGAGTTTCAATCCGCCCCCCGGCTTAACACCGGGGGGAACATTATACGGGGGTTTTACAAGATTAATTTGTTTCAATCCGCCCCCCGGCTTAACACCGGGGGGAACTGCGCCTCATAATCCTCAAGGTAGTAAAGGCGTTCAAAGCCTTTTGGCGCATATCTTGAAGATGCGGTGGATATTTCCCATCCTTTCCGCTCATGACACCTCCTCAAAACCCTTTAAAATTAAGCCAAAAACACAAATCGCGTACACCCCCGCTTTTCATGGGCCACTTAGGGTCCGCGCTTATATCAAAAGTGGCTCTTCCAAATCCAAAGGTTTGGAGACCCCATGGTGCTCGGTCTTTTTCCGGGCTTCCTCATCCAGGAAATAAAACCGAAGGCTGTCCTCTTCCTTATTCATGATCCGCAACAGGCTCGTCCTCAAAACCACCCATTGCTCCTTGTCCACCACGCACTCAAACACCGACTTCTGAACCCTTACGCCGAAATTCTCGCATGCCTTGCCGATCCGTCGAAGCCTTTTCCGCCCCGGCGCCGCCCGGGTGTTCACGTCGTATGCCACGATGATAAGCATAACCGCCTCATTTCAAGACGCAAGGGATGTAAACCGGGTCATCCCCCCGGATCACACGGGCCAAAAGTTTTGCTTGGATGAAAGGCAATTGCCCAACGGTACAACTTTGGTCCAACAGGGGATGGGTCACGACT
This sequence comes from candidate division FCPU426 bacterium, assembly GCA_963849485.1. Lineage (GTDB taxonomy): Bacteria > Oederibacteriota > Muellerivitia > Muellerivitales > Muellerivitaceae > CAVTWJ01. The sequence goes on from CAWKIF010000180.1 coordinate 1,601, forward strand.
TCCCGTTTACGTTCCTGCCAGGCCACGACCACGGCCTTGCGGGTCGCATCGTCCATCTCGACCCCGCCTCCCTCCCTCGTCTCAAACCCATCCGCTGAAACCTGTTTCCGGTTTACCAGGGAAAAAACCAGCCTGTCCGCCAAAAGCGTCCTGAATTCCTCCATCAAATCCAGCGCCAAGCTGGGCTTACCAGGCCTGTCCCCATGAAGGAAACCGACGTTCGGATCCAAACCGGTCGCAGCCAAAGCCGCCACGCAGTCGTGAAGCAAAAGGGCGTAGCCGAACGAAAGCAGGGCATTCACTGGGTCCTTCGGCGGGCGGCGGTTGCGCCCATCCAGAACGAAGGATTCCCGCTGTTGGCGAAAACACAGGTTGAAGGATCCGAAATATTCCCTTGCGGCCATTCCCTCAAAACCCCTTACCTCATCCAGGTTCGCAGCCATTTCCAGGCTCCTGATGTGGGCCGCGAGGCTTTCCCCTGTATCCCTTAAGTTCCCAGCCTCTTCCGGATTTTCGGATTCCCGTGCTGCCCGCATCAAGGCGAGGCGGGCGTTTTGGATCTTGCCTGCGACGAATGATTTTGCCAGGGCCAGGCAAACCCCCTCGTCATCCGCCGCTCGGAATTGTTTTCGCCTCAACAGTACGTTTCCCGATACTGGGGAATCCACCCGCGCCACAAGCCTCCCCGAGTAACCGAGGAAGGTCAGGGAAATCCCCTGTTCCGCCAAGAGCCCCATGGCGGAAGGGCTCACCAGCACGTTGTCAAAAACTACAACCGATTCCAAGTGGTGGACGGGCACCCGCAACTTTTCCTTCTTTTCCACCTCCACCTTCAGGGTCAAGCCGTCACGGTGAAGGTAGGCCCCTTCCGTCATCACATAAAGGGTGTTGAGTTTTACGTCCATGGCATTGGCTCAAAAATGGTTTTCCGGGCTTGGGCCACCCAGCCGTCCATATCAATTACGGGCATGCAAGTAGGTTTTAAGGAACATCCCTCGCATTTCGGTTGGTACTCCGCCTTGGGTATCACCCTAGTTTTGATTTGGGTCCTGACCTCACTGACCGTTTTTTCCGTCAATTCCCTTAACGCGCTATCAAACTGTACTTCCCTTCTCCGCCTGGATTGGACATGGTAAATGGCCCCCAAGGAACAGGCCGTTCCCATCATTTCCTCCAGGCAAAGGGCCTGGGCGCACAGTTGAATGTCGTCGTTCTCAAAGGTTCGGCGCGGCCCATGCTTCATTTCCACGGGATAGGGCACCCCCTCCCTCATTTCCACCCAATCAGCCTTGCCGCTCAACCCCAACCTTTCGGAACTTAAGGGAAGGGCTCTCAACACCTTCACCCCTTGACGCACCTCATATCCGGGCGTGTCCGCCCCTTCATGTTCCAGGGTGCCCAGGAGGGTATGGTGATTAGGCGTAAATACCCCTTCCACATGCTTAAAAGCACACCGCCGAGGGCAGAAAGAGTACTCATTCAAGGCTGAAATCAATACAATTTCCTCTTCCGGAAAAACCACGAAACCACCTTTCACAATCGAGATTTCAGTTTGGGCAATTCGTTCATTTGGTGCCTTCCTGTTCATTCCCCTGGGGCGGGGGTTCAGAAGGAGAACCGGCCACCTGAGTCGGGGCTTCAAACCCAGACTTAAGACTTGGTTGTGCCGGTTCCATAGGGGAACCGGCCTGAGGAATATCCACAAGCCGGTAACGGAGGCTTGGACCCGCGCCCGTCCGTTCCATTCGTTTTTGGCCCAGCAGGTAATGTAATAAATGATTTTCCCAATAGTCTTTTCTCGTCACCACATAATCTGGCGAATAGGCCAAAAACCGGTTCAGGTTATAGGCGAGGGTGCTACGGGCCATGCCCAATTCCTTGGCTAACTCGCCCGGTGTGGTTTCCCCACGGCGTTGGATAGCGGCAATAATTCGCTTTAAATCCTCGATACTATCCCCATGCCGCTTCCTCCCTTTCTTTCTGTTTTGATAAGCCTCCGTTTGGGGAGTAACCCGGTTGGATTGGTTAGGTGCAGTTGGCCCCATTTCTTCGGAACCCCTTTCGGCAAATCCAGGGTTGGTTGGGTTGGATTGGATGGCTGGCAGGGGGGCGGTAACGGAATTACCGGGTGGGTCGTTGCCCACGGTTTCCGATTCGGAAGCCCGGAAACCAAGCATACCTTTCAAAAAGCCTGTTATTGATGGTTTCTCACCCATTAAAGCGACCTCCTTATTCTTATCAACCTTCCAATTTTTATTAGCGGCTAATAAATATTGGAAAGTTAGAGCCGGTTCAAACATTTCGGCCCAATATTCACCCGCCTAAAACAACTTTTTCACTTTCTTAACCTTCCAATTAATTTCAGCCGCTGAAATAAATTGGAAAGTTACCCGACGGATATCCGCCGACATGGTTTCAACGGCCTTCCCTCCCACCAGCTTGGTTAATGTTTAACAGGATGCTGAAAAAGTCCGTTTCGCGGACTTTTTCACATTTACGAACGAGCCACAATGCATAAAAACCTTATTTTAAGTGGCTCGTTCTATCCCATGGCTGTCGACAGGGTGCTGAAAAATGCTTTTTCAGCACCCTGTTAAACAACCATTGGCGTTTAGCTTGGGAGTCTTTGGCCGAAACCTTCCAATTTTTATTAGCCGCTAATAATAATTGGAAGGTCAGGCCCGGAAACGGCATTTAATTAGACCCGGTAAAACACCCTATTTTCCATGAGCCGTTGGGTTCGAGACTGTTGTAAGGTGGCTTTTTGTCCCTTGAACCCGTTCCAGGGACTTTTTCAACAGTCTCGTGATTTCTCCGGCCAAGGTATCCTCATCCGGCAGGGCCATCCGGCATTCCGCCGCCATCACCTTTCCATCCCTGAATAACACAGGCAAATCTTCCTTTTTAGGTTTTAATTTAACAGGATGCTGAAAAAGTCCCAGAAACGGACTTTTTCCTATTTGCGAACGAGCCACAACACATAAAAACCATATTTTAAGTGGCTCGTTCTATCCCATGGCTGTCGACAGGGTGCTGAAAAATACTTTTTCAGCACCCTGTTAAAGGATATTTGCGCTAGGCCAGTTCTCTTATTCATGTTTCGAATTCAAACTGGCCAGATGTTCCTCCCCCATCGTGGTGAGCCTATAGCGCTGTAAACGGCTGTTGGGTTTGTCAGGGATGGTGTACTCAATGAACCCCGCCTTAAGGGCCGGATGCAGGTAGTTGGCGCGGAAAGTCGGCCGGTGCTTAATGCCAAGCGTTTTACGCAGTTCATCGGCCGGAACCTCCCCTTTCCGTAAAACCTCCAGGAGCCGGTTGACTGGGTCGGTTTACTGGGTCGGTGACTGAACCACAAAGGGAGCCCCCACCAGGGACGGTGCCCCGGGATTGGGCCGGAAAACGGCCGTGAAGAAGCCTGTGTCCTCGAATTGGGGATCCGGGCAGCCCTGGTCATGGGCCTCGTCGCGGATGCGCTTGATGCCGGTGCCCGCCTTTTCGATGAAGCCAATCCGGTGCAATAGGTCGGCAATCAATACGTTGCGGCGCACGGTCTTACGTCCCAAGTCAGCCAAGGTCATGCCCTTGGGCAGGCCGCCGGGGCTGACCACCTCGACGCGGTCACCATAGATTTCCACGAAAACGTTGGCCCCTTCCATGAACCAATCGCGGTGCATGACCGCGTTGGTGACGGCCTCCCGCAGGGCCTTCATGGGATATTCGGGAATCTCATCCCGCTTCAACCTTTCGATGCGGTAAGCCAGGCGGGTGTTGCGCCCAGAAAGCGCATGGCGTCCTCAATGTCGGCCACCATGCCGCCGTCGAAATCCTTGCGGTCGAGGATGTTCACCTTATCCGTTCCATTGGCGAGCAGGCAGGTGATATAGGCCTGCGGGAAGAAATGCCGGGGGTTCTTGGCGAAGAAAAGCACCCCCGCGTTTCGGAACAAGAGCTTGCGCCCCGCCCTTTCGGCCGCCTCGATATTGACCAGCACATCCTCCGCGCGGGGCCGGCCGGTGATGCCGGAAAGCTTGAGCCACGCGGCGAACTTTCCGCGGTCGAAATCCCGGGGATAACGGAACTTGGGGCACGGCGCGTGGTCGAACCGCACCGACCCCTCGGAACATTGGACGGGCTTGGCCCCGCTTTCGCGGACATGGACCACCAACACCCCTCCCACCGGTTCCACCAGCACCTTGACCGGAGGGTCGCAATTGCGGGCAATGTCCTGGACGCGGGCGCGAAGGCCGTTGGAATCCCTGACACCGGCCACAGTGCCGTCGTCCCGAACCCCCAAAAGGACTTTTCCGCCGATGGTGTTGGCCATCGCCACCAGTTCCCGGGCGAGGGAGGAGGAGAGATTCTCCTTAAATTCCAGGGTCGTGTTTTCGCCCTCCTGGACGAGGATCTTGAGGTCGTTGGGGGTCACGCGAGAGCCTCAAACAAATATTCCTCGCGAAACATGGAAGCCTTGTTTTTGGACATGGCCGTGCGCTCGTAAAAGAGCGAGGAAACCTGGTGGTCCAGTTGGCGCACACTCCACCCGCCCCTCAAGGCTTCGGCTTCGTAAAACGCCCTGGCTTTCGGATTTCCCACGGAAAGCAGGCGGACATAGTGGGACCAGAAAAGCGGAAACCGGTCGCTTAATACCCGAACTGCTTCCAAAAAACCGGATTTTCCAGACGGTGTCTGGCTTTTTGATTGCGTAGACAGTGTCTGCGAAATCAGGGGTTTAAGATTGCCAACAGAATGTTCTGATTTGAGCGACGGTGTCGCTCGATTCACTTGGTTAGATTTCCGCGACACTGTCGCGGAAATTGAGCCGGAATCCGCTGGTTTTTCGGGGGAAGATTTGCCAGACACCTTCTGGCGAATCTCTGAAAGCGGAAAGAAAAGATAAAACTGCCCCATGAGTTGAATATTTTGGCGCGAAAAACCGCGTCCAAACTGGGCCGTCAGGTCATCCGCCAATCGCGTCAACAAAACCTCTCCATAGGCGGCGCGGTCTTTACCCCCCTGCTCGAATTCCACAATCCGGCGGCCCACCAGCCAGTAGGTGGCCGTCATGACCGAATTGACGGCCCGGGCGGAGTTCCGCCGGGCCTCGGCCAGGTAACCGGCGACTTCTTTCAAAAGGTTTTCGTAATTTTTCATGGTTTAAATCTTTTTAACCAGCATCAGCCCGCAACCAAACCCCTTAGCTGGGCCGATACCGTTAAAAAGGGCTTCCATGAATTTGCCGGGGTCTGTCACAGTTAAGACACCTTCAAAATCCAGGGTGCTGAACCGTATGGGTTTACCCCCATGTTTTGATAACCAATGTTGCCGATAACCATCAATGCGCACTTCCTCTTTTTCAACCGTAAAACCATTCTTCGGGGCTTTTGCGGAAAGCCATTTCCAACCTTCTTCAGCCACCAGTTCGGGCGTTGGTTGCCATTGGTCTTTCTTTATTCCGCCTTGTTTCAAACGGGTTTTAGCCTCCATGACCACGTCGTGTCTCACACCCCGTTTACCCTTCTCATCCGGGGCCTTGGAACGCACGGGGTTCACCCTCAAGGAAAAAGCCAGCCGCTGGTTGACATGGATTTGGGGGCTATATTCTTTTGATTGGCAGGTCCAAAGGTTCGGATCCTCCCCATCAGTGTGGGGCTTACGGGAGGACACAATATAAAAACACGGCCATTTCCCGGCTTCCCGCCGAAACATGAAGGCTCTTTCGACCTTCCCGTCTTCCTTGGTTTCAGCGCGTTTCTCCACACCGGGAAAAAACTTCCATAGGATTTGGTGTTCCCGGTATTCATTACCGCCCAATAACCCGGCCAAGCGATTCGAGTCGGCATCCTGCCTCAATGCCACTTTGGAAAAATACATGGGACCTCCCTACTCTAGCGTCGCGTGATATTCATGCCGCGTATCGAATTGCCAACGAACCCTGGAAATAGCCATGTCCCGGACCGTGAACTCATGTTGCTGGTCTAGACCGGAATTACCGTCCTTGTCCCAATAAAGGGCCTTTCGGCCCTTAACCATCACCTCTCCAATCCATTCGCCTGAGTCGAAGGAAGCTTTCTCCAGGGCTTGGAGGATAGTGTCCGCCTGAATAACCTGGGCCTGCACCGGTAACGCCAAGGGGCATGATTTCCGGCCCAGATAAGGGACGAAATACGGTTCGGACAAGGCTTGGGCCAATCGTGCGAGGGTATAAGGCGCGCCGGGCTTGGCCCAAAGAACTACGGTGGACAGGGAATCCGTGCGGTAATCCCGGCTGGAAAGGATGGTTCCCAGGTCATCCGCTTCCAGTTCATCCTTGCGGGTATGCATTCCCCGCTTTTTGGCCTCGCTGGCGGACGGCACCTGAATGGTGGGTAGTCGGTCAAGGGCGTACCAGGCTGGTCCACACGGACCGCAAAGCCATAACCTTCCGCCAATTTTCTTTGTTCATCCTCTTGGTCGCGTTTAACGCCTAAGGATGCCGCTACCAAGCCAAGTACAGCGGACTTGGTAGGCCGGATGACGCCGGGCCTCACCTCTCCCACAGCGATGTCACCCCATGACGCCATGGGGCCGTAAAGTTGGAAAACCAGATAATCGGTCATGGTTTACCTCAAATATCAGCCACGAATTTCAACAGTTCATCCATCGACCCTTTGCCGTGCACGTAGTCCATCTCATAGTTCTTTTCCGCGATAGGACCGTACACGTTATCCATCTTGTCCCTCGTTTCTTTTAGATTTTCGATAGATTCTTCCGCATAATTCGTACCGGCCACTGCTTTCAGAAACGCCGCAGAAAGCGACCGTGGTTGGTTTTTACCCTTCTCGGCCAAAACGTAAATGGCATAGGCCCGTGACGCGAAACTATTCTGCTTTCCTGTGGGGGCCACTTTAGCCGATGCTTCAGTTAAAGCCCTGAGCGCCTTCTTCGCCAAATCCTTATCCCCGTTCAAGTTCTCGATTAGGAGATCGCAATCCATACATACATAGAGGTAGAACAATCCCGCGGCGAAAGCCGTCTCACCGATGTGTGCCGAACCTGAATCCACATCACCTTTATTTAAGTCGTCTACTGCCGTGAAATAATCATCTTCAACGGCGACCTTATGGACGGTAATGGCGTGGGCTACTTGAACAGCGGCTTCAATGTTGGATTTGGTGGAATTGGCCAACATACGCCCGAACATGGCCACATCCATAGTTCCCAAACCATCTCCCGGCAATGAATTCAAATCTTCAGTAACATCTTTTTTTAATCGTATTTTTTTCACGACTTCATCCATCTTCTCAATCTCTTCCCTTGAGTAAAAAACAAGCTGTTCACACTTGAGGGTTTCTTTATCAATGTTTGATTTCTTTTCTTTTTTCTTAGCATCTTTCGGCTCATCATCATCTTCATCTTCCGAAACGGACTTACCCCTTTTATCTACAAAACGCGAAGCGATCTCCCAAGCCCAATTTTTCGCCTCTTTATCTGGAAAACCAGATTTGTTTATATCAACTTCGACATCATCCTTATCCAATAAATCCACAAGCGAAACCCCGGCTAGCAAGGCTATGCGAATTTTTTTGCCCATGTCTTTTGTTCGTTTCCCATTTAAAGCGCTTCAAAAAAACCAGAAGTTCGCCACGCTCGTTTGAGACTTTGCGAGGAAATCCGGAGCCTTTGAACACCTCCCATCACGGCAGTCTTGGGGCCCCCAAATCATCCCTGTTCAGATTGGCGGGGGGATAAGCTGGTCAACAGGTGCAACTGGAGGAAATTTCCCATGACATACTCCTTTTCGCGATTCGTTATGATTTAGAAGCTTTTTCAGGAAGCATCGAGTAGTATCCAACGCCCATCTTTTGGTTGGATAGTCATTCCAGCCGTAGACGGAATCAGCCAAATCTAAAAGGTTGACGGTATTTCCCAACAATGGCAACGTCCGGCTTAATATTGGAAACAATTCTTCCGGGTTCATCCGTTTCCAAAATCCTCCGTAATCCGCAATTCGGCTATATGGGTGGCCAACAGACTTGGACTCGCCCATCTGCCGGGATATAAGCCTTGATGGGTCGTTATTCTTAACCCGCGCCGATAAACCAACCACTACAGCTAATCTCTCGTTATGGACATTGAACCCAGCCGATAGAAGCCGGATGCGGAACCGGTGATAAGCTGGATTGAACATAACCTCCACCGGTTTTGAGACACGTTTTAATCTGCCCTGTCCCCACGGTTATCAGCCAACTCTTTCCACCATTCCAACAATAATCTGCCCGCATTCTCGTTTGGCTTGAAATTGGGTGACCGAATGTTTTCAGGCATATTTCCTCCCGTTTTTACGACGCTTTCACTTTTTCATCGACCGGCAATTCCAATATCTCGCGTATCTTTTTCCCGTTCATTCCCCACCGTAATTGCTTCCAAGCCCTTGCCACACGACCAGGTTCAACGGCCTCCGAAGGAACCGTTTTGAGTGACATCATCGAAAATCCCGTCAGCAAACTTTGCCAACAAGTCCCGCCATGACTCTCTTACAGAGAAGGCATCGGTGCCTTTCTTTTTTAGGGTTAACCGCAATTTTTCCAAATAGTCGTAAAAATCCTTTTCGCTTTTTTCCCAAAAGGCGATCCGATGCGTACGTCAAATCACCCCGGGCTTCCGCTCTATCGCCAAACAACGCTAAGCGAAGGCGGTATTTCAATAGGTTTGCGGCTTCCTCAGCGGCCAAAACAAGCGTCATTACATAACGCTCATACTTCTCCCTTATGGTTTTATCAACCATCACCACAGGCATTACCCCCTCATGCCAACAACGGGCTTTCATGTTGTCCATATCGATCCAAAGGCCCACAACCTGAACCAACCGCCATTTCCATCCTGAATTTCTTTAAAGCGTTCCACTACACGTGCCGGCTGAAAGGAATATTTCTTTTCAACCCGAGCTTGCACCAACCCCAACCAATGGCGGTAACCGACACCCTCATGGGAGGCGAAGGTAAGGCGCGGGGCTCTTTTTGGCTAGCCGTATAAGGTGTTAAAAATGGATGGCTGATGCCCCCCGGTAATTAAAACCATAATTCTCTGGATACATTTACCCGAAAAAACATTGAACTTTCCGCGACAAAGGCCACAACTTCCTTCCACGCTTTTAAACTCAAGCCGTATTCGGCGGGGCATAGCCCATAATTGATGAAGAGGATGAACATCCTCGGCTGTTGCGGTCTGGTTGCGCTGACTTGTCCTCGTCTTTTCAACCCATGGAAAAATATCTTTCAAATCTTTGTTTTTTTGATCCCCCCTTTTGACAAGAGTTCCTTTTCCTCTAAAACATTAGCCCAAAGTGTTGACCAAAATTTATCTAAACGAACCAACGATGTAAAGCGTGCCTGCCTCCTCGTGAGCCAACACGATGACCTTGACCACCACTGGGCGCATTAATTTGGAGTGTCCACAAAGCCGTAGCTGTGCAGGGTTCGCATAACCGATTAACAACCTGATCACGTTTAATAAAGTGATCGGTATTTTTCTTTAACGCATTCCTCCGGCGTTTCGATTAAAAGAACGCCGATCTCGTTTTTTTCCAAATTCTTGGTCTTGAGCGTCAGATCCTGCATGAAAATGAGGGCCGTCCCCTCCCAGTTCAAACACTTTGGCGACTGACTCAAATGCTTTTTTCAATACATCCGGTTTCGGGGGATTCTTCAACCATTCACGCCATACCCCGGCGTTCTTCGGCGGACATGCGGTTTGCAAAAGGCCTATCAAAAACTGAATGAGAGCGCCGTTAAAGTCGGGACGAGGCGCGGCGAGCTCCACATATTCCTCGCCATTTCCCTCCGTTACCTGCCAGGGGGCAATGCGGACTATTTCGCCGTTTTTTCGCCTGACTGGAATCCAAGCATCATGGATCAAATTCATTCGTCGTCACCTCTCGTTAAGCGAAATCCAAACTCGGCGTCATATTCAGTCGCGACGGTCTTCTTATCCCCATCGAGTGCCCTGCCTATCCAATGTCCGTCCTTCTCATGCAAGGGGATAACAACGCAATATCGACCCTCATCCGGCATTGTCTCGCGCAAATCGTCGGTTATCGCCTTATCTTCCGCCGCGTCTTCCGCCACCAATGCCATTCGGACTGATAGTTGGGAATTTTCCAAGGGTTCCATTCCCCATCCCACCAAGGTCCCCATATACCTTCCTTTTGGCGGGCAAGACGAACCATGATGGTGGGCTGGCCCAGGCGGGTAGGTGCGTTCATATCGTCCCATTTGGTATCCGCCTTAAAGTATCCCAGTTCCAAATCCAGGGCGTTAAAACCGGCGAGGGAGCTGTCGGCTTTATCCTTACCTTCCGCTTCCAACTCCACTTCTTTAAGGGCTTCCGGCAGGTTCTCGGAAAAATCTGCCCATAAACAGTTTCCATCATGTCCCGGGAATCCCCTGGCACCGAGAAGCCCATCTTTTTTTTGAAGCCATTGTGCCGCCAGCCAAAGCTGGCCATGGTGCGGGTATACCCATGCCGCCTTCGGGAACAGGGCTGAGTACCATTTTTTTCCTGCGTCTACCGAGGTTTGGGGCATCAAGACCCCAAGTACCACCTCTCCGCGTTGGTCCAACCCCTGGACGGGATCGCCCTGAGAATCCCTCGAATGGCGCATCAAACGCCCCGCCCTTTGGAGAATCAAATCAATGGGGGCCAAATCGGTCACCATATAGTCGAAATCAAGGTCGAGAGATTGCTCCACGACCTGGGTGGCGATGACTAGTTTTCCCGCCCTTTGGTCCATTTTGCTTTTGGGACCAAAATCCCCGAGAACTGCCTGGCCTTTTTTCAACCGGTCGCCCATGGCAAAACGGGCATGGAACAATCGAACCTTATCATTGCCAAAACGCTTAACAGCTTCCCCATAGGCTTCCACTGCATCGGCCACCGTGTTCCTGACCCAGCAGGCGCACAGGCCCTTTTCCAAGACTTTGCCTATCTCTTTCAAGACACCTGGTTCATCCCTTAACCATTCCACCCGAACATGACGGGCCAACCGAGAGTTCGCCTCAAATGGGGTTTCGAGAAAGGTTTCGCGCGATAGATGGGTGAGCAATGGATATACGTTTTTTTGCGGCGGTAGCACAGACCATCCAGCGCCTTCCGAGAAGGCTTCCAGCAGTTTCGCCCGCATTCCCATCGGGAGGGTGGCGGATAAAAGAATGGCCGACCCGCCCCAAGCCGCGTGGAATTTCAAGAGCCTGCAAAGCAACCGTAGGACATAGGCGTCACAGGCATGGACCTCATCCACCAACAAAATCTTCCGGCTCAAACCCAACAGGCGAAGGGATTGGTGTTTCACCGGGAGAATGGATAGGAGGGCCTGGTCGATCGTGCCCACGCCCACATCGGCCAAGAGGGCTTTCTTACGGCTGTCCGACAGCCAGCGCGAACAAACCTGGGAGGCGCTTGGGTCTTCCTCGCCCCGATAGCCGCCATCAGGCTTGTTTTTTTCCTCTAAACCCAATTTCTTCATCCGGGACATGGAATGAGCAAGGGTTAGGGATGGCGTCGTTTCGGCGGTGAACAATCGGCGGTAAACCGCCTGGACGCGCCCATGCATGGCATCGGCGGTCGCCATGGTGGGGAGCGCAAGGTACAGGCCGTCCCCAAGGCCCCGTTCCATCAGCCGTTGGGCCAATACGATGGCCGCCTCGGTTTTTCCCCCGCCCGTCACTTCCTCCGCGATAAAAAGCTGCAGGCCTTCTGGAATTTCAATAGTTTCAGACAGTTTTTGGAGAGGTGACAATGTTTTGAATGGGAATAATTCTTCAATTCCATGAATGGGCGCTGTCTCAATCCCGCCCAACCCACTTTCATTGACGGCTGTTTGGGCCTGGGATATTGCTTTCTTTCGCCAATATTCCCCCAACGGGATTTCACTTTCCCCGCAATAGGGGAACCAATTCCGGTTAGACCCCATCCAGTCCGCCGCAACAGCCAGCCCCGCCACAAGCCAGGATGCCTTGGGAAATGTCTCGTAAAAATCAATCCCGGTTTCACCTGGTTGGAATGGGATGCCTTTGGGCAAAAACAGCGGAATTAATTCCTCAAGGAACCCATTAATATCTCTCTCGACCATTTCAGGGAACTGCTCTTCCCAAAGCGGTCCGTAAAGGTTTTTTGCTTTCGGGGGGCGGCCATGGTGCCCGGTGACGGCCCCGAGCCACGGGCTCAAGTGGTCGCGCAGGGTGTCCGTATCCCATTCACCCTCATGGAATTTGCCCCCAAACCATTCGGGTAGTTTGTTTTTACAAAAAACAAACCCAAGGACATCATGCCGTTCGGTATCGGTCACGTGTGTTTTGCGCTTTTGAAGTTTCTCAAAAAGCCTTGGGATTTTATTTTGAAAGCCATCGGAGAACTTTCCGAGGTCGTGTATAGCCAAAAGGAAAGTCATCCAATCGATTAGGGCGGATTGGGGAACACCGGAAACCCGATCGATGTTCGACAGCCATCCGGGACGGGCCCGCAATAACGCCTGGCCGCAAGCGGCTACGTCCAGGGAATGGTAGACAAGGGGATGGTAGGAAAAGGCATCGGAGTTCGTGGAATCCGACTTACCCCAATAAGTAAAAAGGCCCATATAAACCGCCAATAAGGAGATAAGCCACCTTACTCCTAGCATCAAAAATATGAAAGATTTTTTTGGCAATTTTAACCCGGGCTATTTCATTGCCCCTAGCGGTTGACGGTGCTCATATCGGCGTAACGGGCCCCAGCCGTCACCCCTAGGGGAAAAACCTCATCCAACAGGTTCAGGTCTTCCTTCGTCATTTTCACTTGAACGGCTCCCGCGTTTTCTTCCAGCCTATTTCTTTTCTTCGTGCCGGGGATGGGAATAACGTCCTCCCCCTGTTCCAGGACCCAGGCCAGTACCAACTGGGCTGGGGTGCAGTTTTTCTCCACCGCCAGTTCCTCCACGTGCCGGACCAATTGCAGGTTCTTGTTGAAATTATCGCCCTGGAACCGGGGATGCTTCAGCCGCCAGTCGTCCTCCGGAAGGTCGGCGGGCTTTTGGAAAGCTCCCGTCAGGAACCCCCTTCCCAAGGGGCTGTAAGCCACAAAAGCGATGCCCAATTCCCGGGTGACTTTCAAGATTTCCTGTTCCGGGTCCCGGCTCCAGAGCGAATATTCGGTTTGGAGAGCAGAGAGGACGTGAACCTGGTGGGCCCGACGGATGGTAGAGGGAGCCGCCTCGGACAAACCCAGATACCTTACCTTTCCTTCCTTCACTAATTGGGCCATGGCTCCGACTGTTTCTTCAATAGGAGTTTGGTTGTCCACCCGGTGTTGGTAATACAAGTCGATATGGTCCGTTCGTAGCCTTTTCAGGGAGGCCTCACAGCAAGCTTTCACATATTCGGGTTTGCCGTTGACGCCCAAAAACTTGCCATCCGGTGTCCTTTGGTTCCCGAACTTGGTGGCGAGGAAAACCTTCTCTCTTTTGCCCATCATGAACCGCCCCAAGAGTTCCTCATTGGTGAAGGGTCCGTACATGTCGGCGGTATCCAGAAAATCAATCCCCAGATCCAGGGCCCTCTCCAGGGTCGCGAGGGATTCGGCCTCGTCGCGTCCCGTGTAAAAATCCGACATACCCATGCAGCCCAGCCCCAAGCGGGATACCAAAGGCCCGACCTTTACCCAAAGAAACTCTTATTCATGCTGATCCCTCCCAAAAATGAGCCTGCTTGAGTCGGTCAAACCGTCCTAGATTAACCGACCTCATAGGGTTTAGGCTAAAGCTATGTCAACGGCAGGTTAAATCTTGATGAATCCCAGCCCGGATTTACAGTTTTGACGGTTCTTTTCCATCAACCCCTGGTAAAATCCCGCCGGTTGTTTGAATATCCAAGGGCCGCTCACTGGAGTCTTTTTTGCGAATCGCCTATTTTACCGAAAGCCTTCCCCCCCTGACCGACGGAGTGGCCCGGACCTACACCCGCCTCGCGGAGACCCTGAATCAGGAGGGTCACGACTTTCTTTTTATCTGCCCCATGACGCCCCAGGAACAAGAACCCTGGCGGGGCCGGGTCATCCACGTCCCTTCGGTCCCCTTCCCCCTGTACCGTTATTACCGGGTCGGCTTGCCCAATCCCTTGAAACTGGATCCGATCCTGGACCGATTCCAACCCGACCTGATCCAAGTGGCCGCCCCCACTCCCCTTTGCCTTTACGGCCAGAATTACGCCAACCGGCGGGGCCTGCCCACGGTCGCCAGCTACCACACCCATTTCGTTGATTATTTTCCCTATTACGGTTTCGGCTGGGCGGTGGGAGGGGGATGGGCCTGGATGAAGTGGTGTTATAACCGCAGCCGCCTCACCTTCGTGCCCACTCCCGGCGCCATCGCCGAGCTGAACGCCCGGGGTTTCAAGAACGTCCGGCGGTGGCCCCGGGGCATTGATGGGGCGAAGTTTTCCCCGCAATTCCGCAGCCCGGCCTTGCGCGAGAAATTGGGCGTGGGCGCGGAACCGCTCATGCTCTTTGTCGGGCGCATGGTGGGGGAAAAGGACCTGCAAGATTTGGCGGACGCGGCCAGGATATTAAGAACAAAGGGTTACCGATTCCGCCTGGCATTCGCCGGGGACGGGCCCTTCCGCACTGTAATGGAAAAACAGCTTCCGGAGGATTTTTTCGGCGGCTTCATCCAGGGACCGCCCCTGGCCGAACTTTACGCCTCCAGCGACCTTTTCGTCTTCCCCTCCACCACCGAGACCTTCGGCAACGTGATCCTGGAGGCCTTCGCTTCCGGGCTTCCGGTGGTGGGGGTGAAAAAAGGCGGTGTGGCGGACCTGGTCCTGGACCATCACAACGGTTTCCTGGCCCAACCCAAAAACCCGGCCGATTTCGCCGATAAAATTCAATTGATCCTGGACCAGCCCGGGCTCCAAAAGAAACTTTCGGAGGGCGCCCTTCAAACCGCCGCGACCTACGACTGGCTTTCCATCAACCGTAAACTCATTGAGGAAGGCTCCCAATTGGTCCGTGAAAACACCCAAACCCGCTGGTCGGCCTCCAAGGTGGTTCCCCTCACCGGGGCCGAGGCGGCCAAGCTGGCCAAGAGTTAATTTTTGCAGCTGTTCAGCACGGCTTAAAAAAACGTCCAACACAAAGACACGAAGGCACAAAGAGCGGCAAAAGAATAATGATTTTTTAAAAAAAGCCTAAAATCATGGCTCGTTTTGTCTTTCTTCGTGGCTTTGTGGCTTCGTGTTGGATGTTGGTTTGCCTAGCCTTAACTATTACTAATTTTTGATGAGGCTTCGCCCGGAGCCCTTTCGCCGTTAAAATAACCCCGTGAATCAACGACTTCGATTATTCCTCTTCCTTGCCCTTCTTCCCTCCCTGGCCCTGTCCAAGGAGGATAAGGAAATCCCCACCTTCGGCCTGCTCCTCAACGGGGGGGAAAGTTTTTCCAGCGGTTTCATCGCAAGTTCCGACATGGCCACTGCCGTGGGGCTGGGCATGAGCTACGGCTTTTCCGACCGTTGGGACGGCCTTTGGAGCATGGATTACTACACCCTCCCTAACCAGCCCCTCACCCTTTTTTCCCCCACTCCCGCCAACAATCTCGCCCAAACCATCGTCCAGCCTTCGGATGACGTTGCGCTTTCCGTGAATGCCAAATGGTATTGGTGGAGTAAATACGACTATGTCCACCAAACCTACAAATGGGTTCCCTATTTGACAGGCGGGTTAGGGTTGGACTTGGTGGTGGACGAGTACCCTCCCCCTCCCAACGCTTATTTCTGGAGCAAGTCCTTCGACGTTCTACTGGGAATGAACCTGGGGGCGGGATTGGATATCCCCCTCAGTGACGCTTGGATACTTTATGGGGAGGCGGTGGATCACGCGATCTTCTGGCAGGGTTTGACTCAGATCGTTGTGGGCCGGGTGGGCATCAAGATCATGCTGGACTCGGAGCATGTGGACCCCTTCCGATAAATATCAGGAATTTTCATTCGGCGGGGTCCGGTCAGTTGAGCCTTCCGGAATTTCCGGGTTTTTGCTCAGGCACCGGGAGCTTCGTGGCATGAGGCGGGGCGGACATCCTGTCCAGTAAAACCAGAACGCCCTTTTCGGCGGTCGGAAAATCAGAGAAATGCGGGATGAGCCTTCCAAAATCCAGTATCTCAAAAATATTGACCACCTCGGGGCCCATGCCCACCAAGGCCAAGACCGCCTGCTGGTCCCGGAGTCGCCGGTAGGCCGTCAGGAATAGGCTCCAACCCGAGGAGCTGATGTAATCCACCTCGGTCATGTCGAAGAGCACGGCTTTTCCCTGGCAGATGCCGTCCAGCGCTTCAACCGCTTTTTCCATCGGCGTCATGGTTTGCAGGTTGAGGGTCCCGGTCAATTTGACGGTGATGAGGTTCTGTTGATGACCCGAATGCACGATCATGGCTTCGATTTGTTCCACGGATTGCCTCCCCAGGCCTTCTTGCTTCCAAATGGAATGTCTCGATTAACCTACACGAATCGGGATGAAAAAGCGCTACTCTAAAAATGATTCTAGAGATAAAACCTCTCACGCGTCCAAAGGTCCTACTCTTTTGTCATCCCAGAACATTTTTTTACTTCTTCGCGGCCTTTCTTTAATCTTTCCATCCGGCCGATATGATTCTTTCACATGTCGAAAGCGCTTTTTCAAGGCGTTCCACTGGAGCTCCCTTCAATTTTTGCGGGTTTTCTTTTACAAAAAATCGACTAGAGTGTTTTGTCTTTTTCATGAAAATTTCCACATAGGATGGTTCCGGATGAAAAACTTTTGGCCATTGGCATTTCTAGCCTTGATTTTCCCAGTCTTGGGACTAGCCTCCGATTTGAGCCCTACAGTCGCGGATTCCCGGGCTGAAACCATCCTGGCGCAAATGACCCTGCAGGAAAAAATCGACTATATCGGGGGATATAACGGTTTTTACGTCCGGGCCGTTCCCCGGCTGGGGCTGCCCGCTTTCAAGATGTCCGACGGACCCATCGGGGTGCGCAATTACGGGCCCTCGACGGCCTATGCCGCCGGTATCGCCCTGGCAGCCTCCTGGAACATGGACCTGGCCCGGCAAGTGGGGGCCATGATCGGCCATGAGGCCCGCGCCCGGGGCGTCCATTTCATGCTGGGCCCGGGAGTCAACATCTACCGGGCGCCCATGTGCAGCCGCAATTTCGAGTATTTCGGCGAGGACCCCCTCCTCTCCTCCCGCATGGTGGTGAACTACGTGGAGGGCATGCAGGAACAGGGGGTCAGCGCCACGGTCAAGCATTACATGGGCAACAACTCCGAGTATGACCGGCACAACTCCAGCTCGGACATGGACGAGCGGACCATGCGCGAGATCTACCTGCCCGCCTTCGAGGCCGCCGTGAAGGAAGCTCATGTCGGCGCCATCATGAATTCCTACAATATGGTGAACGGGGTCCACGCCACCCAGAACGACTTCCTGAACAACCAAGTGGCTAAGAAGGATTGGGGCTTTGACGGCGTCATCATGTCCGACTGGGGCGCTACTTACGATGGGGTGGCCTCCGCAAACGCCGGGTTGGACCTGGAAATGCCTTCCGCCAAGTTCATGAACTGGGCCACGCTAAAACCCGCCATCGACGAGAAAAAAGTCTCGGAAGAGACCATCAACGACAAGGTCCGCCGCATCCTGCGCACCGCCATCCGATTCGGCTGGCTGGACCGGGAGCAAACCGATACTCCCTTCCCTCTTTACAATGAATCGGGCCGGGACCTGGCCTTGAAAACAGCCCAAGAAAGCATGGTGTTGTTGAAAAACCAGGCGGGCGAGCTTCCCCTGGATAAGGAAAAGATCAAAACCCTCGCCGTCATCGGCCCCGACGCCTACCCCGCCATCCCCGTGGGGGGCGGCAGTGCCAAGGTCGTTCCCTTTCAAGCCATCAGTTATTTGGAGGGATTGAGCCACTTGCTCTCCGGCAAGGCGGTCGTGACCTACAACCGGGGTTTGACCCCCATGAGCGAGATCAACGACTCGACGGTTTACTCAATCGATGAAAAAGGGAGCCAGCCGGGCCTCAAGGCCGAGTATTTCCCCAACGCCGGTTGGAGCGGGGAACCCACCCTCACCCGCACGGATACACACATCAACTTCACCTGGGACAACAACAACCATTGGCCCACCATCGGCACCTATCCGAACTATTCCGCCCGCTGGAACGGCTACTACACGCCTTCGGAAAGCGGTGCTTACCGTATCTCGGTTTCTTCCTTCGGCAACAACGAGTTCCGGCTTTACGTGGACAGCCAACTGGTGGTGGACCGCCAAATGCAAAAGGTTCCTTTTGCCCGCAAGGAGCTGACCTTTGAGAAGGGCAAAGCCTATGCCCTCCGCCTGGAATACGCCCAAATCGACTATAAAGGGGTAATGAACCTGGGCATCTGCAAGGCCGACCATCTGGTCGATCCGTTGGTGAAAAAACTGGCCTCCGCCGCGGACGGGGTGGTGGTTTGCGTGGGGTTCGACACGGGGAGCGAGGCGGAAAGTTTTGACAGGACTTTTCAATTACCCGCGGGCCAGGATGAGCTCATCAGGGCTGTTCAAGAAGCCAACCCCCATACGGTGGTGGTCATCACCTCCGGCGGGGGCGTGGATATGACCAAATGGATCGACAAGGTTCCCGCGGTCCTGGAGGCCTGGTACCCGGGCCAGGAGGGCGGAACGGCCCTGGCGCAGATCCTATTCGGGGATATCAACCCCTCGGGCAAGCTTCCCGCCTCCTTCGAGCGCCGGTGGGAGGACAACGGGGCCCATGACAGCTATTACGAGGATGCCAATAAGCACGTGAAATATTCGGAAGGTGTCTTTATGGGCTACCGGCATTTCGACCGTTCAGGTGTGAAGCCGCTTTTTCCCTTCGGTTTTGGCCTTTCCTATACCCAGTTCAACTACGCAAACCTGGCCATTACCTCCACCGATGGTTCCAAAGGCGGGCCAGTCACGGTTTCCTTTGATTTAACCAACATGGGCGACCGCGAGGGAGAGGAAACGGCCGAGGTTTATGTGGGGGACAGCCATTCCCCCGTCCCCCGGCCGGTGAAGGAACTAAAGGGCTTCGCCAAGGCGGACTTGAAGCCGGGAGAAACGAAAAGCCTTTCGGTGGTCCTCAATGACCGGGCCTTTTCCTACTATGACGAAAAGGCGCATCAATGGGCCATCACCCCGGGGGATTTCTCGATTAGCGTGGGTTCTTCTTCCAAGGATATCCAGTTGAAGGGCCAAGTGACTCTGAATTAAGAACGGGGTTTTTCAACCAGGGTGACGCGGTTAAATTTCTTGTCGGCTTTCGGGAAATCCTCTCGGAAGTGGCAGGCCCGGCTTTCCTTCCGGGAAAGCGCGCTGTCGATGATGATATTGGCCACCGTTACCAGGTTGCGGGCTTCCAGGAAGTCCCGGGTCACTTTGTAGTTCCAGTAATCGCTCTTGATGTTCTTTTGCAAGGCCTCCAGAACGTCCTTGGCCGCCTGGAGGCGGCCATGGGTGCGGGCGATCCCGCAAAGAAGCGTCATGGTCTTGCGGATGATGTCCCAGTAATAGCTGACCGTCGCGGGGTCCTTATATTCTTTGGCCCGGCCGGTCACCCAGGGCGGAACCTGGTGCCTCTTCCCCGGGGCCTTCTGGTGACAGAAATGCCGGGCGGCCAGCCGCCCGAAAAGGATGCACTCGGGGGCGGAGTTGCTGGCCAAGCGGGTGGCCCCATGCAAGCCGGTATAGGCGGTTTCCCCCATCACATAAAGGTTCTTCAGCCGGGACTGGCCGTTCAAGTCGGTCAAGACCCCGCCGTTGGAGTAATGGACGGCGTAAACCACCGGCACCGGCTCCCGGCAAAGGTTGATCCCCCGCTTCATGCAAAACTCGTAGGCGTTCTTAAATTCGTTCTTGAGCTTGTGGGGGGCTATCCCCGTGCAGTCCAGCCACAGGTGCTGGAGCCCCAAGCGGCGCATTTCCACGTCCTCCGCCTGGGTCACCACGTCCCGGGTGGCCTTGGAGCCAAGGGGATGGTAGCGGGTGACGAAATCCTCCCGGTCGTTCTTGCGGATCTTGAGGAAAGCACCCTCCCCCCGCAGGGCCTCAGTAAAGAGGAAACGCCGCTCGGCCGGGTTGGCCTTCTCGTCGTAGAAGACCGTGGGGTGGAACTGGATGAACTCCATGTTGGCCAGGGGCACTCCAGCCCGGTAGGCCATGGCGAAGCCGTCCCCGCTGGCAGTGTCCGGGTTGGAGGTATAGAGGAAGACCTTGCCCAACCCCCCAGTGGCGATAAAAACCGCCCCCGCCGAGACGGCCTTCACCGAATCCTTGACGATGTCGTAGACATAGGCGCCGATGCACTCGTCCTTCCCGCCGAGCCGCAGGAATTTCTTCTTGGTGACCAGGTCCACCGCGATATGGTTCTCGTGCAGTCGGATGTTGGAATGGTTTTTGACCTGGTCGGCCAGGATGTCCATCACATGGGCGCCTGTGGCGTCCTCGACGTGGAACACCCGGCTGTTCGAATGTCCTCCCTCCCGGTGCAGGTGATAGCCCCCTTCCCGTGTGAGGTCGAATTTCACGCCCTGCCCGACCAGCCATTGGATGACCTCGGGGTAGAATTGCTCCACGCAAAAGCGCACGACTTTGGGGTCGTTCAGGTATTGGCCCGCTTGCAGGGTGTCCCTAACATGTTTTTCCAGGCTGTCCGCCCCCTTGGGTGGGTCGGCCCGGAAGGGCACGGCGGCCAGGCCCCCGGCGGTCAGGCGGCTGGCGCCGTCGAAAACCAATTGGCCCTTCAGGAACAGGTCCACCTTTTTCCCGGCGTCGGCGGCCTCCAAGGCGCAGGACAGTCCGGCGAACCCGCCGCCAATGATGGCGCAATCGGTTTGAATGTTCATTCGGTCTCCTGGGTTTTGAAGCTAACAGTCTCAAACAAAACCAAAGACAAAGGCATTTTTCACCGCCAAGACGCAAAGTCCGCCAAGAAAAGCAAAACTCAACGAAAGGTTTTAAACCAATTTCATGTTTTCCTAATCCTTGGTTGTTCTTGGCGCCTTGGCGTCTTCGCGGTTATTGGCGGTTAAATGGATTTTTATTCGAAGTTCTAAGCCTGTCATTCTATCCACAGCAGGGGGTGGGCGCAATTTACCTAAGCCACCGTCGCTTTGGGATAGCACCCGGGTCTCGCGAGGCGCTATACTTCCCCTCTGAAAAACGCGTCGGTTGAAGGAAAACCCATGCCCGAAAATCAAATCCATCTTGTCGTCGGAACACCCTGCTATGGGGGTATCGTGACGGGAGGCTTTTTCACTTCCACCCTCCATCTTCAGGAAGCCTGTATGCGGGCGGGGATCAAGGTGACCTTCCTGATGCCCTCAGGAGATTCCGTCATCCAGCGGGCGCGCCAGAATATCACTACCTTTTTCCTGTCCCAACCCGACGCTACCCACCTGCTTTTCATTGACGCTGACATCGAGTTTGAGCCCGAGCAGGTCTTCCGGCTCCTGCGCTTCAAGGAGGATGTCACCGCCGCCCTCTATCCGCTCAAAAAGCACGACTGGGATAAAGCCAAGGCCGCGATGAGCACCGGCTCGGACCCCGAATCGGGCTCCCTGACCTACATTTGCGAGTGGATGAAGCCCCAGGTCATTCGGGACTATTTCGGGAAGGCCCGCTACGTGGGGAACGGATTTCTTATGGTCCGCCGGGCCGCTCTCGAGAAAATGATGAAAGCCTACCCCCAACTCAAATACCAGACGGTCAGCTCGCCCGACGACCCCTTTCCCAACAGCCCCTGCCGTTACGCCTTTTTCAACTGCATCCTCGACGGGGAGACTAAGACCTACTTGCCGGAGGATTTCAGCTTTTGCAAGCGCTGGACCGACCTTGGGGGTGATATCTGGGTGGACAAGCAGAGCCGCCTCACCCATATCGGTACAGCCCATTTCAAGGGTGACCTGGGACGCCGCCCCGGCCTCACCATCGTCAACCCTACTAAACCCTTTCAAGCTCCACCCAAGAAAAAACCCCCGAAATACAAGAGGAGATAGGCCATGGACTCCCAACGCCCCTATATCATGATCGGCACCCCTGCCTTCGGGGGCCAGCTCACCAGCCTCTACGCCACCTCGGTGCTGGGCTTCCAAAGCTATTGCTTGGCGAAAAATGAAGTTGATTTCAATGTGACAGTCCAGTGGGGTGATTCGCTTATTACGAGGGCAAGGCAGGATGTCGTCACCCGGTTCCTGGATACGCCCCAGGCTACCCACCTGCTATTTGTGGATGGGGATATCGGTTTCGCTCCCGAGCAGGTTTTCCGGCTCCTCAACTTCGACGCGGACTTTGTGGCGGGGGTTTATCCTTATAAAAAGTTGGAGATGGGTAAGATCCGCGCCCTTTCCCTGGCGGGGCATCCCCAGTTGGAGGCCGCATCCCTTTCCTACACCTGCGAGGTGGAGGACCCGGCCAAGGTCGAGATTAAAAATAGTTTTGCTAAGGTTCGGTACGCGGGGCTGGGCTTCGCGCTCATCAAGAGGTCGGTGTTCTTGAAAATGGAGGAACGCTACCCCGAATTGAATTACACCGGCGGCTTCATCACGGCCGACCCCCTGACTGCCAGCAAACACCGTTACGCCTTCTTTAACTGCATGATCGATGAGAAAACGGGAACCTACTTAAGCGAGGACCACAGCTTTTCCCGCCGCTGGCTGGATATGGGCGGTGAGATCTGGGCCGACCTGGGAAGCCAGCTTCAGCACGTGGGGCCCATCAACTTCCACGGCAATTTCGCCACACAATTCGACCCGCCCAAGCCCGGACCAGCCATTTCCTAGGGGAATGCGAAGTCCATAAAAGCACTTCTAACCCCGCATCAATGTCTTGTCGATCCAATCCAGGAACCCTTCTTATTGAGGGGAACCCAACGATGCTGAGCATAAAAAAAAGGCCGCTCCCCTTATAGGGAGCGGCCTTTACAACTTTATCTTTTACCGATTAGTACTGGAACAACATTTCCCGATACTTCGGCAGGGGCCAAAGGTCGTCATCCACCTGTCCTTCCAGCCAGTCGGCCACTTCCCGGACCTTCAACATGGCGGGGATAACCGAGTCCTTGATGGAAGCGGCGATCTGGTGCAGGCTCGAACCGCCATTGGCGCTTTCGATGAGCTTGTCCAGGGCCTCCGCGGCTTCGTACAACTCGCTGGCACCCTTGGCCACCTCGTCCAGGAGGGCGATTTGCCCCTTCTGGGCGGCCTTGGAAACGGCTTGGGTGGCTTGGATCGTCTGAGCCAGCTTGCTCTGATAAGAGAGTACCGCCGGCAGGATCAAGTTGCGGGCGATATCCACCGTGGCGTTGGCCTCGATGTTGACCACCTTCACGTACCTTTCCCACATGACTTCCTCGCGGGCGTCGTACTCCTTCTCGTTCAGGACCTTGTACTTGGCGAAAAGTTCCTTGTATTCCTTTTTCGGCATGGCCTTCAGGGCGTCCACCGTGGTCTTCAAATTCGGCAGGCCGCGCTTTTGCGCCTCGGCGTGCCAGTCCGCCCCGTAATTGTTGCCGTCGAAGAGCACCTTCTTGTGCTCCTTGATCTCTTCCTGAAGCACGGCAGCCAGGGTCTTATTCAGGTCCCCTCCCTTTTCCAATTTGGTGGCGATGCGGTCGATCGACTCGGCCACGATCGTGTTCAAGATGGTGTTGGGCCAGTAGATGGCAGCCGTGGAACCGACCGCGCGGAACTCGAACTTGTTGCCCGTGAAGGCGAAAGGAGAGGTACGGTTGCGGTCCGTGGCGTCCTTGGGCAGATTGGGAAGGACGGAAACGCCCAATCCCATAATCCCCCCTGACTTGCTGGTGGAAGCCGGGCCCTTCTCGAGCTGGTTGATAATGTCCTGCAACTGCTCTCCCAGGAATATGGAGATGATGGCCGGGGGCGCCTCGTTGGCTCCCAGGCGGTGGTCGTTGCCCGGGCCGCAGATACCGATGCGCAGCAGCTCGGCATACTTGTCCACGGCGGCAATAGTGGCCACCAGGAAGGCCAGGAACTGGGCGTTGTCATGCGGGGTCTTGCCGGGTTCCAGCAGGTTCTCCCCGTCGTCGGTGGCCATGGACCAGTTGTTGTGCTTGCCGCTGCCGTTGATGCCGGCGAAGGGCTTCTCATGCAGCAGGCACACCAGGCCGTGGCGCAGGGCGACCTGGCGCATCAGTTCCATCACCATCATGTTGTGGTCCGCCGCCAGTGAGGACTTCTCGAAGAGGGGGGCCATCTCGAACTGGGCGGGCGCCACCTCGTTATGGCGGGTCTTGGATGGGATGCCCAGGCGCCACAACTCGCGGTCCAGGTCCATCATGAAGGCCAGGATGCGCTCCCGGATGGAGCCGAAATAATGGTCTTCCAGCTCCTGCCCGCGGTAGGGCGGGGCGCCGAAGAGGGTGCGGCCGCCGGCGATCAAATCCGGGCGCATCTCGTAGTATTTGCGGTCGATCAGGAAATATTCCTGTTCCGGGCCCATGGTGGTGAAAACATGCTTGGCGGACTTGTTGCCGAACAGCTTCAAGCAGGCGCAGGGCCTGGAAGGAAGGGCCTCCATGCGAGCGCAACAGGGGGGTCTTAAGGTCCAGGGCTTCCTCGGTGTAGCTGACGAAGGCCGTGGGGATGGTCAAGGTGGCGCCGTTGACTTCCTCCTGGATGAAGGCGGGGGAGGTCGGGTCCCAGGCCGTGTAGCCGCGGGCCTCGAAGGTGGAACGGGAACCGCCCGAGGGAAAGGAGGAGGCGTCCGGCTCACCCTTGATCAGGGTCTTGCCGTCGAACTCGGCCAGGGCTTTCCCGTCGCCGTTTGGCTCCAGGAAGGTGTCGTGTTTCTCGGCCGTCAGGCCGGTCAGGGGGTTGAACCAATGGGTGTAGTGGGAAGCTCCGTGCGACAAGGCCCACTTGCGCATGCCTTGGGCCACTTGGTCGGCGATAGAAGCGTCCAGGGTCTCGCCTTTTTTCGTGGTCGCGCGAAGTTTCTTGTAAACCTCCTTCGACAAATGCTCCTTTTGGGCCGCGTCGTTAAACACGAGGGACCCGTAGATTTCATGGGCGGGCAAGGCCTTATATTCTTCGGTCGGCGAATGCTCATTGCCCAGCATCAATGCGATTTGTTTACGGGTAGTTCCCACGGAGTTCTCCTTAACAGTTAATTAACAGCAGGCCCATACAGTAAAAACGAACACTCCGAAAGTAAACGAAAAGGAAAAATATTTTTAGGGCCGCCTTCATATTTGAAATGGGATCAAATGAGGGCACTACAGGAATGTAAGAAACTACGGATTTTGGCTGGAACTCGAACCACTTCTCCTAAACTTTTGTCAACCAGGGTGTTCTACCCAAAGGTGGATAAACGAAGTGGTAATCATCTTACCTAAAGGTCAATGGATATAAAAAAAGCCCCGCTCCGGTCACCCGGGGCGGGGCTTCACCTGACTACTACTTATTTACTTGGCGAAGGGGTTGCTGTAGACCGCCGACTTGCCCAGTTCCATCTCAATCTCCAAAAGCCGGTTGTACTTGCAAATGCGCTCGCTGCGACAGGCCGAGCCGGTCTTGATCTGGCCGCCGCCCATGGCCACCGCCAAATCGGCGATGAAGGAATCCTCGGTCTCGCCCGAGCGGTGGGAGATAATGTATCCCCAGCCGGCCTTCTGGCACATCGGATGGTCTCGATAGTCTCGGTGACTGAACCGATCTGGTTAAGCTTGATCAAGACCGAGTTGGCGGCCTTTTCCTTGATGCCCTTGGCCACGAACTGGGTGTTGGTCACGAAAAGGTCGTCCCCGACAATCTGGATCTTGTCGCCCATGAGCGCGGTCATGTCCTTGAAGCCCGCCCAGTCGTTCTCGGCCAAGCCGTCTTCAATGGAGACAATGGGGTACTTTTCCACCCAGCCCTTCCACATCTCGACCATCTGCTTGCTGTTCTTCTTGCCCTGCCCCGATTTGGCCATGTCGTAGGCGTTGTTCTCAAAGAAAGAACTGGTGGCCGGGTCCAAGGCGATGGCCACGTCCTGGCCGGGCTTGAGGCCCGCGTTCTTGATGGCCTCGACAATGACCTCGCAGGCCTCCTCATTGCTCTTCAGGTTGGGGGCGAAACCGCCCTCATCGCCCACGCCCGTGGCGTATTTCATCTTATGTAGGATGGCTTTCAGCGCGTGGAACACTTCAGAGCCCCAGCGCAGGGCCTCGGCGAAGGAGGGGGCCCCGATGGGCATGGCCATGAACTCCTGGAAATCCACGCTGTTGTCGGCGTGGACGCCACCGTTGACGATGTTCATCATCGGGGCGGGCAGGCGCTTGGCGCCGGTGCCGCCCAGGTAGGCGTAGAGGGGGAGCTTGGCTTCGATGGAGGCGGCGCGGGCCACGGCCATGGAAACGCCCAGGATGGCGTTGGCGCCCAGCTTGCCCTTGTTGGGGGTGCCGTCGATCTCGATCATGTGGTAGTCGAGGACGGCCTGTTTTTGCGCGTCCATGCCCTTGACCGCCGGGGCGAGGGTGCGGTTCACGTTCTCCACGGCCTTCAAGACACCCTTGCCGCCGTAGCGCTTCTTGTCGCCGTCGCGCAATTCAACGGCCTCATGTTCGCCCGTCGAGGCGCCGGAAGGCACCGAGGCCGAAGCCGTCACGCCGCTTTCCAGCTCGGCGAACACCCTCACCGTCGGGTTTCCCCGGGAATCCAATATTTCCATCGCCTTCACCGAAGATATCTTTGACATTTTTCATCGCTCCTTTGAACAGGTGGATGTCGCTGCCCGACATCTTATTCTTACGCCGTTTCCGGCCAATATGACTTGAATCCTAAACAACCCGCCTCAAGACCCATAATTTGAGCTTAGAACCGTTTTAAAAACAACGGAATTGTTTTGGTTTATTGACGAACGGGATTAACCGACAGGGAAAAAAGGCCTCTTCAAATTCAATGGGCTTTAACGAGTCAAGCGGGACCTTTATTACCCGGTTTTTCTTCACCTCAATAACAAACATGAAAAACAAAACAAAATTTACTGGATGTTTACCTGTACGCCAAGTCGGATACGAATTAATCCAAGCTTGCGGTCTGGGTATGTTTGCCTTCGGCGTGGTGGTAATGAAGCACGTGGATATCCTGTACCGTCACGAGGCAATGCTTGGGCAAGAGGGGTTCGATAGCGTTCAGGGCCCGGTGGATTTCCTTGGGCTTGTCGACCACCTCGATGATCATGGGAAGGTTCTCGGTGATCTCGATAACCCGCGAGGTATGCATATGCAGGGCCGATCCGAAACCCTCAATACCCTTAAAGACCGTGGCTCCCGCTAGTTTCATCTCAAGCAGTTTGTCCATGATGGCCTTGTAAACCAGCTTTCCCTCGAACTTCTTGTCCTCGTCCACAAATATACGAAGGATCTTGCACTTGCCGACGATGGTCATGGGGCCTCCTTACTTTCAAACTTTGGGTTTTCAGTGGCCTCTACTTTACCATCCGGATGAATAAAGGGCCTTTGGAAATTAATGTATCTTCTGGAAGCCCTACTTCTCTAAAATCAGTTTTGTGGCAGTTTGAAAAAGGGAGTTCCGTCGTGAAACCACCCAAAATCTTCGGGGATCATCTTTTTGACCGCTTTTTTCCTACTCGGGCCGGGTTGCAGTTCCCTCTATTTCAAAAGCACCTGGCTCAACCGGCCCCTCTCCATCAACGAGGACGCCCAGATGATCCCTGGGGGGGTGGACGCCCTTTATGGCGAAAAAATCTATATGGGCGCCTCCAATAACAGCCAATACCTTTGGCTCGCCATGGTGGTCAAGGATTCGGACGGCCAAACCTATTCCAACTATTCCCATGGTATTGCTATGGGGGGCCTGACCGTTTGGATCGACCCCAACGGCGAGGCGGCCAAAGTCCTGGGGATCCGATTCAGGGGGATGAACGAGACTGGAGGCCTTCAGCCCTCCCCCGCCTATCGGGGGCCGGGATCAACCCCTCCGCGGTCGATCTCGCTTCGACCGACCTTGAGATCATCAACGCCCGGGGCTATAGCACCAGCGCCTCCACCTGGTACCTGCGGCGGTTCGGTTTCGAGGCCCGGGCCTCTTATTGGGACCGGAACTTTATATTACTCATGAAACTGCCCCTCCAGGCAACCAAGAGCTCGCCCTTCCCTGCCTCCCTCGGAAAGGCCCAGGTTTTGGGGATCGATTTTGAGAGCGGCAAACTTGAGATCAACAAGCCACTCCCACTCAACCCCAACTCTATCACCCCCACCCCTTCCACCCCTGCCACTCCAAATCCTTTCGCCATCCCCACCCTCGTGCCCATAACCCTGCCGACACCGGATGTCCCCACCGGAGCTTCGAGCGCGCCAGCCGCCAGCACGTCCGCCCCGCCCACCAATAGGCTGGGCGGCCCCGGCGCGGGGGAAGCTAGTGAGGACCCGGATAAATTAAGTTATTGGCTGGCGGTTGATCTGGCGACTGAAAAAGACGCGGCTAAAGATAAAACAACCCCATCCCGTCCTCTCCCTTAAACTCATTAAAATACATTCCCCATTTGGAGGGAGACGATGGAATATAAAAATATCGCCCTGTTCCTTCCATTGGCTTTCGTTGTTCTTGTCCTCAGCGGGTGCGGAACCATCCCAATGGTCAATAGCGCCTGGCTAGACCACAACCTATCGTTCTCAACAGGAGATACCACCTGGCTGGGCGGCCTCAAACTCCTGGGTGACCTGGTCTCCTTGAGCGTTTCAAACAATAGAGATTTTCTTTACGCCGCCATTGTCGTGAAGGACTCGCCGGACCCGGACGTCGCCGCTTATAGCCATTCCCTGGCCGCCAAAGGCCTGACCCTTTGGATCGATCCGCGGGGCGGCGACCAAAGGGCCTTGGCCTTCATTTTCGTGGGCTGGAGGAACCGAACCCTCAGGCGGCCGCCGGCGATGCCCAAACCTCGGACCTGGCGGAAAACGGCATCATCATCCATAAAAACGGTGGCTCCAGGGGTTTAACTCTCGAAGCCCTGCGCGCCATCGGTTTCGACGCCAAGACCTCCTACGCCGCCAAAGTCTTTACCTGCGTAGTCAAAATACCCCTTCACCCCACAAACACATCCCTTTTTCCAGTCCCGGCGGGAGACGAAAAGACATTGGGGTTATCTTTTGAGGGATCGGAATTCACGACCCACCGTTCGTCCGGGGAAAGCGGCGGCTCCGGTAATGTCACGGATAGGTTTTACTTTTGGGAAAGCGTGATCCTGGCCGAAAATCCGTACGTTCACCCTGCAAGGCCCAGCCAGTAACTGTTTTCAGGTGGGGATTTTTTAAACGATCGAATGGGGCTTAAACAGGACTGAACCGCTCTCCGGACATGACGTTATGGAGGAGCCGATTCTTGCCATTGCGCTTGGCCTGGTACATGAGCTGATCCGCCTCATGGATGGCGTTCTTGCAGTTGGGCGGCGGCGGCAGGAAAGTCACTGCCCCGAGGCTGAAGGTCACCGTCTTCTGCTTTTCCCATAAACTCCGCCCCAGCAACTCGAATATTTCTGACAGTTTTTTCCCTGCCTGTTCAGGGGAAAGCCCCGGCAACAGGATGACGAATTCATCCCCGCCCACCCTT
This sequence comes from candidate division FCPU426 bacterium, assembly GCA_963849485.1. Taxonomy (GTDB): domain Bacteria; phylum Oederibacteriota; class Muellerivitia; order Muellerivitales; family Muellerivitaceae; genus CAVTWJ01. Next base: position 31,245 of record CAWKIF010000180.1, read on the forward strand.
CCAAAGAGATCCGTTTCCCTTAAGAGGGCCAAGGGCCGAACGGTCGAGCGCCGCCGCGTTCCCG
>CAWKIF010000181.1:0-32147 GCA_963849485.1 candidate division FCPU426 bacterium
GGTGAAGACGTCGTGTCGCACGGTGGCGTGGTGGTAGCCGCGCGCGCGCAGGCGGTTGGCGAGCGCGAGGTCTGCGGCTGCGACGCGGGCGTCGTCCAGGCGGTCGTGCGCCTCGACCGAGTAGGTCGACGTCGCGCTCTCCCTCGGGCGCCGCGCCGAAGGACAAAGTAGATCGCGCGGCGCGAGATGCGCGCGGGCGCGCCCGGAATCACGTCGACCATCACCGCCACGCCGCTGGGGTCATCCATCTCGCGGAGGGTGAAGCCGACCGCGGCCTCGGGGTAACCGTGGGCGTGCAGCATCGCCTCCGCTCTCGCCTTCGCGTCGGGCATGTCGCGCGCGATGAGCTCTCCGCCGACGGTCAGCCCCGCGGCGCCCAGGACCTCCTCGCGCTCGACGCGCGCGCCGTGGAGATGGGGGTGGCAGCGTCTTGACGGACCTTGCGTGGTACGAGATGAACAACGACCTTCACGCCTGCGCCGTCCGCGAGCACGGACACGCGGCCCCGCCGAAGAGCCCGCTCTTCGTCCCCTCCGCGAGCGCGCGCCGCGCCATCGCGGACGGAAGGGCTCACCCACCTGCACGGACGAGAGCCGGGGCGCCGCGATGTCGGTCCACGCGTCGTCGTCGAGCACCGCCTCGACGCGCGTGACGGGCTTTCCGAGGAAGGCGCGCAGGTCCGGCGCGGGGCCTTCACCGAGGTGCGGGCGCATTTTCTCAAGGCCTACGACGTGGTAAAAAGGCACGGGGGCGCGGTGGTGAAGACCATCGGGGACGCGGTCATGGCGGCCTTCAGTGACTCGAAAGACGCCCTGGCGGCCGCGGTGGAACTGCAGGAATACTTCAACGGGAAGAACCCCCAGTCGCGCCTGCGGCTGCGGGTCACCCTGAATACCGGAAGCTGCCTGGCGGTGAACCTGAACAGCGCCATCGATTATTTCGGCAATACGGTCAACCTGGGGGCCAAGATCCAGTCCATCGCCGAGGCCGGGCAGATCGCCTTTACCGAGGATTTTTACCAGTCCCCCACTGTGAAAAGCTTTTTAAACGAGAAACACTTGGAACCGGAGAGGCTGGAATTCATCCAGAAATGGTCGGGCAGGACCATCCCGGTCTACCGGGTAGATGTGAAGTAAAACCCACTTCCAACACAAAGCCACAAAGACGCCAAGAAAAGCAAAACACTACTTTTTCTTTTTGGAAGCTTTGGAGGGGCTGGGGGCCTTCTCCGGCGTCGTCACCTGCTTATAAAGCTCGTAAATAATCGGCAGGATCGAGACGAAGATAATGGCCAGGATCACGTAATGGAAATTGGCCTTCACGAAATCCATATTTCCAAACCAGTAACCCGCCCAAACGAACAGGGTCGACCACAAAAACACTCCGATGAAATTGAAGCGGAGGAACTTGCCGTAGGTCATGTCACCCACTCCCGCCACGAAGGGCGCGAAGGTGCGGATGATGGGTACGAATTGGGCGATGACCAGGGTCAAGACCCCGTGCTTCTCGTAAAACTCGTGGGTGCGGTCCATATATTTTTGGTTGATGAACCTCCCGAAGACATTGGGGCCGAAGTAACGCCCGATCCAGTAGTTGCAGTTGTCACCCAATAGCGCCGCCGCCATCAGCATCAGCCAGGTCAGGACAATATTAAGCGAGAGGACCTGCGAGGCGGTCAGTGCCCCGACCGCGAAAAGAAGGGAGTCCCCGGGAAGAATGGGGGTGACGACCAGTCCGGTTTCGCAAAAAATAACCATAAACAACAAGGCGTAGATGGTGGTCCCATAAGATTGGGCGATCTCGGCGAGGTGCTTGTCCAGGTGGAGAAAAAAGTCAACGGCGTGGTGCAGGAGTTCCATGGGGCCTCTTTGGCGTCAGGGATTGAAAACGCCCAAAGCATAGCATTCAGGCGAAAGACGGGAAAGGGATTTTAAGGCAGTTGGCAGTCCGCAGATGGCAGTCGGCAGGTAAGTCTTTTAAAGGCCTAACTGCGAACTGCCAACTGTGGGCTAACTTAACCTTGAGAAGGCGGCTCGTCTTTCTTGGCTTCCGTTTTGGATAGGGGTGGGACGGAATCCTCCGGAGCGGCTGAAGGCGGTGCCGATACCGCATCCGCGGAAATCTCAGAGCCATTCCCGTTGCCCTTTGCCCTGGGATTGCGGGGCGCCCTTTTGCGGGCGAGATGAAGATGCTGGGTTTCCTCGTTGAAATGAAAAAGGTTCCCATACATGGACCAGTGCACGAACGTGTCGAAGGTCTTGTCGTAGTTCTCGGCGGGCAGGTTGAGGATGATGATTTCCTTCACCACGTCCGCGTCCAGCCCCTTGCGGGGGTGCTTGGCCAGCATGTCGTTCACCTGGCGGAACAACCCCAGCTTCAAGATCTGCTCCTTCCAGATGTTCTGACGGTCGGAGGCTTTGGCCTTGACGAATCTTTGCCCCTCGGCGGTCAGCACCACGTTGCGTTTGGGGGTATCGACGAAATCCAGCAGTTCGGCGGCCTTGGCCACCGTCATGACCGAGCCGAAATCCTTTTCGGTCTCGCTGGCGATCTTGAACAGGTCTTCCTTCCCGCCGCGGGCGTCCAGGTATTCCAGCATTCCCACGATCTCGATGGCCAGGGTGTCGGGAAGAGGCTCCACCGGGACGGGCTGGTTGGGCGCCAGCACGGGCTCAGGCGCGTCGGCCATCTCATGACCCATGATGATGTCGTGAAGTTGGTCCACCATCTTGAGAAATTCGGCCGAGCGGTAGTCGCGGGGACGGGGCAGGGGGTTCTCGATCACCTTCACCAGGTGGCCGGGGTTGGTTCCCAGCACGATGATGCGGTCGGCCATGTACACCACCTCGGGGATATCGTGGCTGACCATGAGGATGGAGGAGGGGTTCTTGTCCTGGGCGGACCAGATGTCGATGACTTCCGCCCTCAAGGACTCGGCCGTCAAAGCGTCCACGTGGCTGAAGGGCTCGTCCATGAAGAGGATCTCCGGGTCCACCGCCAGGCCCCGGGCCATGCCGACTCGCTGTTTCATGCCGCCGGAAAGCTCCCGGGGATAGGTTTCCTCGAAACCCGCCAAACCCACCATCTGGATGGCCTTTTGGGCCCTATCCTCGATTTCGTTTTCGGGGAAACCGCGCGATTTCAGGGCGGTCTGGATGTTCTCGGCCACCGTCATCCAGGGGAAGAGGGCGAAACTTTGGAAAACGATGGAAACGCCCGTGTTCACGCCCAGGAGGGGCTTGTCGTGGTACAGCACCTCGCCCTTGGTGGGGGCGATCAGCCCCGCCAGGATGCGCAGAAGGGTGGATTTGCCGCATCCCGAGGGCCCCAGGAAAGCCACGACTTCCCGGCTGTTGATGGAAAGGCTGATGTCCTTGAGGGCCTCAAAGGACTTGCCGTTGGGGAGTTTGAAATCTTCCGAAACGTTTTTGAGTTCGATGAGCTTTTGCTTCGCCGCCACTTCTGCCGTGTTGACTGACATAAAAACCTCCACAAAGGCTTTAAGTTCTTAGAACCGTAAACAAAAACCAAAATCAATTTTCACCGCCAAGACGCAAAGTTCGCCAAGAAAAGATGATGAAGCACTGAGAATTAAAAACTTAAATCTTTATTTTCTCCGTTGTTCTTGGCGTCCTTGGCGTCTTGGCGGTTTAAATTTCTTTTTTTATTTGCTCAGCGAGTATTTCTCCTCGGCCAGGCGGTAAAGCCTCTTCCACACGAACCGGTTGAAGATCACCACCATGATGGACATCACGACCACGCTGGCCGCCAGCATGGGAAAGTCGGCGGCGGCGGCGGAGATGCTGATCTGGGACCCCAACCCGAAGGCCGTCAGGGTGTTACCCTTGTCGGTCACGTATTCGGCCACGATGCTGGCGTTCCAGGTTCCCCCGGCGGAAGTGACCATGCCGGTCACCAGGTAGGGGAAAATCCCGGCAAATGCACCTTCCAGAAAAGGTCCCAGCCCTTGATGCCGTTCATCCGGGCCGCTTCCAGGAGGTCGGAGGGGATGGCCGAGGCCCCCGCGATCACATTAAAGAGGATATACCACTGGGCGCCCAGGAGCATCAGGGCGACGGCGCCCCAATTCAAGCCGATCCCCGCCATCTTCATGAGGATGATGGCGAAGGCGAAGAGCATGGGGGCCGGGAAGGAGGCCGCCACCTGCACAAAGGGCTGGGAGATACGGGAAAGCCGGGGCGACAGACCGATCCAAAGCCCCACGGGAATGGTCCACACCGCGGAAAGGGCTACCGCGGACATGACCCGGGCCAGGGTGGCGCCGGCCTCCCGGAGGATCAAAAACCAGTTGTCCAGGGTGAGATGGGAGAAAAGCTCGATGATCTTCCAGCCCCCGAACACCATGGAACCGATGAGCCCGGTAAAACAAAGGATGGAAACCAGCTTGAGGGGCCACTGGGGGCCTTCCGGCTTGATCTCCCGGAGAGCCGGGGGAGGGGGAGGCATCACCGTGCCGGGAGCGTTGGCCGCGGCATGCGGTTGGGGGGCGAAGATCCTCTCGAAAAAACGCAGGATCTGGGACTGATTAAGGAAATCCAGGAACCAGGAATTCATGCTTTCCTCGGCCCCGCCTTCCTCCACCCGGAACTTTTGGCCCCAGACCACCAGGGGGCGCCAGAGGAACTGGTCCAAGAAGACGATCATCAGGATCATGGCCACGACGCCCCAAAACCTGGCTAGGTTGTCGCCCTTGTCGTTGGCCACGCTCATATAGGAACCCAACCCGGGCAGGCGGAAGTCCTTGTCGCCCAGTTGAAAAGCCTCGGTGACGGTCAGGAAAAACCAGCCGCCCGCCATGCTCATCATGCTGTTCCAAATGAGGCCGATGGCGGAAAAAGGAATCTCCAGTTTCACCGCCTTGTCGAACCAGTTGAAGCGGTAGACCGAGGCCGCCTCGATCAGGTACTGGGGAATGGAGCGCAGGGATTGGTAAAAGCTGAAGGTCATGTTCCAGACCTGGCCGGTGAAGATCATGATGACGCAGGCCAGTTCCAGCCCCATGTTGTTGTTGGGGAAGATGGCCACCAGGGCCAGCACCAGGCCGGGCAGAAAGCCCAGCACGGGAATGCTCTGCAGGATATCCAGGAGGGGGATCAGCACCTTCTCGGCGATATGGTCCTTGGCCGCCCAGTAGCCGTAGGCGATGGTGAAAAGAAGGGAAAACACATAAGCCAGCATGCCCCGGCAGAGGGTATAGAAAGTGTATTTGGGAAGGGCCCAGGGGGAAAGGTCGATTTCCACCTTCGCCATGTGGACGCCGGTCCACTCGGCGGAGACGGACAAGATGCCGAAGATCAGGCCGATGAGCCCCAGGATGAGCGCGATGTCCACCCACCAAAGTTTCTGGTAACGGGTAATGAAGGAAGTGGCTTGGCCTAAAATATATTTGAACTCGTTTTTTTTGGTTTCGGCCATGGGAAACTCCCGGAAAATCCTCTAGCGCGGGGAAATCATAGGCGCGGCTGTCATTGAGTGGAAGGCAAAAAATGTGAAAAATTTGCCCAACCCGGTAAAGTTAACGAACCCTTAACTTGAGCCGAGGAAAAGCTCTTTCTTCTTCCTGGCCTTCCAGCGGAAGCACTGACAAAATGGGGTTTCATCCCAAGAAAGGAACCGCAATGAAACCAGCCGGAGGGGGGGCTTTTATTTTGGGCCTCGTTTTAACCGGGGCATCGATGGCCGCGAGCGGGCCGGACTCCCTTGAAAAAATTCTTGGACCGGCCCTGGAGGAAAAGGGGGGGATCCAGGTCTACGAGGCCCCCCGGGCCGATCTGAACGTCCTGGTAGGCGGAATCCCCCTGGACCCCGGCATGGGTTTAAGCAGCCGGTTTGAGTTCACGCCCGAGGAAAAAAAATTCCATCTAACGGGCCGGATTGTCCTGCTCGACGGCGAAATTCCGAGGGAATTGGAGATTCTCTCCAAACACCATTGGAAAGTGACCGGATTGTCCCACCTGTTATTAGGGGAATCCCCCGCGCTGAAATGCCTGCAATTCCGGGCCTTAGGGCCATCCTTCGAATTGGCGGGGGGGATCGAGGAACTCTTGGCCGTCATGGGCCGGCCCGCCTGGAGTCCCACCCCCAGCCCCGAGGTTCCAAACCCGGAATTCCAAAAGCAAGCCGAATCCCTCCTGGGCCCCGGCCAATGGAAAGGCCGGGTCTATTGTCTGAGGGTGGAAGATCCATCAAACACCCTGAACGCCAGTTCCCTGGAGAATGATCCGGAGGTCTCGGGGGCCCTCTTTCTGCAGCAAACCGCCGAGGGGGCCATCGCCGTGGGGGAGCTGGTGTTACCGTCGGAGCGGACCGCGGGCCTGCTGCAAACATTGTCGGCCAACCACCTCGAATTGACCTCCTTGCTTCGAGACCCCGCCGGAAAGGCCGGAACCCTCAGCCGATTGAGGTTCTTGGGCAAGGGCCCGCTTGAAAATCTGGCGCCTGCCCTAACAGCCGCCCGGGATCAGTGGCGCGCCAGCCTCCTCCAACCATAAAACCCCGCCCCGCCTCCCAACGCCGCCAGGGCGCAAAGGGAAATGAACAGCCCCAGCCGGAAGCTCGCAGGATCATACCGGAATTCCAGGAAATGATTCCCGGATGGAACGGCCGCGGCCATAAAGAGGCCGTAAGCCCGAAGGATGGGAACGGGCAGGCCATCCAACCAAGCGTGCCACCCGGGGGTAAAACTTTCATTGAAAGCCAGGAACCCCCGTTTGGGGAAAAGCCCCTGGAAGGAGCGCCTGGAAAAATCATCGTTATCAACCCCGGATTCCATCCTGGATTCCGCTAATCCCGGTTCCGCCTTCAGACAGATGGGATGACCCTCGGTGTCCTGATCCAGGTAAATAAATTCCCTCCAGGGGTTGCCTGGCCGGGCCAATCGCTCAAGAACCGCCGGTCGGTTTTCAAACATCCTCATCCGGGGGGCCCAACGCATATCTTCGGAAGCCAGAGGATTCAAATGAATGGTATTTCCAAAAAGTTTTCCGGCCGCCTCATACTTGCCCCGGGGAAGCGTTTGAGGGAGCAAAAGAACCCTCACGCCCGCGACATCCAAGAGATCCCCTTTGTATGGAAATCCCTTTGAAAAGTACCGGTCCAGATTTTGGTAGTTATCAGGGGTCAAGGAAGTGTAAGCGCCCGCTGAACGGAGCCCCCAGGGAACATGGGTATTGGGGAGGAAGTTCTTTAGGAAATTCATCGATAATCTCGCTTCGAATTCATCGTCGATTCGGCTGCTCCCTAACTTGAGACGAGAATCCAACTGCATGGATAAAAAGCGTTGATGGCCCGTTTTTTCCCGCAGGGTCGCGGCAGCGGATTGAAGTTCCCCGTCGAGATAACCATTCGGTATCCGGTAGATGAGGAGAAAAGGAAGGGTCAGAAGATCGAAAACCCAGAAAAGACAAAGCCCCCAAGCCATCCACCGGCGCGATTCGAAAAACCGGGAAATAGATTGAAGGTAATGGGCGGACAATGTACAGGCCGTAAACAAGAAAAGGCCCACGGCCTTGGAGGGATTCAGGAAGCCGAAAAGTTTCCGGGAAAAAACACCTCCCGGATCTAAACTCGGGAGGGCCATCCAAAGAAGAATCCCAAGGGAAGCCCATCCCCAAAACCGCCTGGGTTGCCGGGGAAATAACAGCCCCATTATCCAGGCCAAGAAGGGAAGGATGCCAAAATACAAGTTGCCGAAAAAGGCGTTAGCCGGATGGCTTTTGTAACCATCGACGCCCGGAATGCCCAGGATGGTGGGGGAGAATAAAGTGAGGAGCTCCCAGGAGTGAAGCCGATAGGGCCAGTCGGACCAATTTCCGTGGGTTGAGAAAGTCAGGAATTCCAAGAAGGGGAGCCATTGGACCATCGTGAGAATCAAAGCCATGAAAGTCGCTCCCAATAAAGCTTTTCGCGATAAAGAAGGGCCAAAAAGGCCCCAGATCGCCAACAAAATCCAAGTGTAGAACGCAAAGTAGGGATAACCCGCCATTAATTGGAGGCTAAGAATCAACGTCCATAGCAAGGTTTTCGAAAAAGAAGGTTTTTCAGGGGAATATGGAGCCGCCCAAAAAACCCATGGGATCCAACTCGCCGTCGCTAGCAAGGGAAGGTTTTCCCATAAAAGGGTGAAATGGGCGGAACCCGCGAAGGTCCAAGCGCACAATGAGCCGATGAGGGGTGACAGTCCCTGGCGCCTCACCCAAAGGTAAAATCCCACAAAGGCCCACAACTCATGAAAAACGGCCAGTAAAACCAATCCCCGGCCGATTCCAACAGCCGTCATGATCCAATAGGGGGGATAAAAAAGTCCTGACTGCCAATTGGCCAAGTGGGGGATACCGCATCCCAAATTCGGGTTCCAAAGCGGGATGCGGCCGCTTAAAAGGATTTCATTATTCAAGAACCTTTCGGGATAAATATACTCGAGAACATCATAGTGGTACGGAAGTAAGGGCCCCAGCCATAACCAGCATCCCAAGAGAAAAAGCGGAAATAAGAAGAGTGGAAGACGGGGAATAAGGCTGGAGAAACTTAGTCTCAAATAATTCTCCCCGGATGAAGTCTTGAAAAGAGAAGCCGACCAAGAGATAACTAGCTGGTTCCTCTTGTTAATTATAGACTTAAGTAGCGAACGAAGGGTGTAATCCAAAAAGCAACAAGCCCTTGGGCATTTAAACCGGGATGGGAGAAACCACATGCCATTGGTTGGCGAATTAAAACAAGCGGATTTTGGGGTCTTAGGAATAGGGGTGATGGGTTCCAACCTGGCCATGAATGTGGAGGACCACGGCTTTACGGTGGCGGTGGTCAACCCGGTGGGCGACCTGGTGACGCCCTTCATGAAAAAGAACGAGGGGAAAAAATTCATCGGCGCCCAAAACCTGGAAGAATTCGTGGCCGCTCTTAAAACCCCACGGGCCATTCTCTTGATGGTCCCGGCCGGGGAGGCGGTGGACCAGTGCATCCAATCCTTGAAGCCCCTGCTCTCCAAGGGGGATATCCTCATCGACGGTGGAAACTCCTGGTTCAAGGATACCCAAAAGCGCGAGGCTGAGCTTTCCCAGACCGGCCTCTTTTTCTTCGGCTCGGGGGTCTCGGGCGGCGAGGAAGGAGCCCGGTTCGGCCCTTCCCTCATGCCGGGAGGGGACCCGAAAGCCTATGCCTTCGTGAAGCCCATTTTCGAGGCCATCGCGGCCAAGACTGCCTCGGGCCCCTGCGTGACCCATGTGGGACCCGACGGGGCCGGCCATTTCGTGAAGATGGTTCATAACGGGATTGAGTACGGCGACATGCAGCTGATCGCCGAGGCCTATGACCTGCTGCGCAAGGGATTGAACCTCACCGCCGCTGAAATCGCCTCCATCTTCGCTGAATGGAACAAGGGCAAATTGGACTCTTTCCTGATCGAGCTGACCGCCAAGGTCTTGGCGGTCAAGGACGCTCAAACGGGAAAACCCCTCGTGGACCTGGTCTTGGACAAGGCGGGTCAAAAGGGCACCGGCAAATGGACCGCCCAGGTGGCGTTGGACTTGGGAGTGGCCATCCCCACCATCGCCGCCGCCATCGATGCCCGCAACCTCTCCGCTTTGAAGGAAGAAAGGGTCGATGCCTCCCGGAAGATCCGGGGGCCCGAAGCGGCCCTGCCGCAGGGAGAAAGGGAAGGTTTCATCGAGGCCGTGCGGGACGCACTTTACGATTCCAAGATTTGTTCCTACACCCAAGGCCTGCGCCTCATCCAGTCGGGGTCCCAGCAATACCATTGGGATATATCCCTGAAAGAAATGGCCCGCATTTGGAAAGGAGGCTGCATTATCCGGGCCAAGCTACTCGATGAGATCATGTCCGCCTATGACCGGAATCCGGTGCTGACTTCCTTATTATTGGATGAGAAGTTTAACCAAGAGCTGGAAGGCACCCAGGCCGCCTGGCGCCGGGTCGTTTCCACCGCCATCCGGATCGGGGTACCTCTGCCAGCCATGGGGGCCAGCCTGAGTTATTTCGACAGTTACCGCTCGGCTCAATTGCCGCAAAACCTGACCCAGGCTCAAAGGGACGCCTTCGGTTCCCACACCTACCAGCGGTCCGACCATCCGGAGAAGGGATTCCTTCACACCCAATGGTAACGGCTGAACGCGAGGTCCTCCGGCCTGGAACTACCTATCCCTCCCTGTCGTCTAATCCTTAGATCTCAATCGCTTTAAAAAGGGGGATAACATCATGAAGCTTAAAATTTTGACGATGGGGGTTTTGTTAATTTTGGCGGGAGTGGCCTCAGCACAAACTTTCAACTTGGGTTTGGAAGCAGGCGCTAATTTTTCCAATTTCATTGGAAATGGTGCTAATTCCCTGGCCAGTCCTCAGAATACCTTCTCCGCCGATAAGTTGGGGTTCGTGGGGGGCGGCTTCTTCCAGTTGAATTTCGGGGACATGTTTTCCATACGCCCCGAATTGCTTTACGAACAAAAGGGGAACCAAATCTCCGGCCTGAACACCAGTGTTGAGCTGGATTATCTCGAGTTGCCGGTACTTGTGAGACTGTCCACGGGCCTGCCGGTCATCAACCCGGTCATCCTGCTGGGACCCTCCTTCGCCTGGAACACCCTGGCCCAGGCGGGAGGGGCCAACCTTCCCGGGATCAACAGTTCGGATATCGGCTTAATGGCCGGTCTGGAATTCGACCTGGGCAAGATCCTCCTCAGCGGCCGGTATGAATTGGGGCTGGAGAATGTCCAAAACGGCACCAACGCCCAAAATGGGACCTTGACTGTGCTGGCCGGCTACGAGTTCATGTAATTCACATCAGGTTCTTCTGAAAAGGCCCGGTTCACCGGGCCTTTTTGTTTTCTAGGTTATTTTTTCCAGTTCCCCTCTCTTCTCTTCCCTGATTCTTGCCCCAAAACCATCCAACTCCCTCTCAACCAGGGGGTTTCACATTGATTCCTTCTCAACAACCTTCTTATAATTCAACGACTTTACGGCTGGTTCACGGGTCAAAAGGGGAAACTTATGACGATGAAGCTCATCGAAAACTTTTTCCCCCTCGCCCTGGCCCTGGTCCTGGCCCTCTTGGTTCCAGCCGGGATGTTGATTTCCGCGTGGATCCTGGCTCCCCGCCACTCCAATGAGAAAAAACTTTCCACCTACGAGTGCGGTATCCAGCCCCCGGGACAGGTGGGCGACGCCCGCACGCACGTGAACGTGAAGTTTTACCTGGTGGCCATGTGCTTCCTCGTGTTTGACGTGGAAGTGGTGTTCCTTTTGCCCTGGGCCGTGGTGTTTCAAAAGATGGCATGGGGAGGCTTGGGAGCGCTATTGGGGTTCCTGGGAGTATTGGCGATCGGCTGGTTTTATCTTTTAAAACGGGGAGCGCTCGATTGGGAATAAGCGAGTTTCCGGTCATCACCACCCGCTTGGAGGCGGTCCAGGCCTGGGGGAGGCAGAATTCCCTTTGGCCTTTTGCTTTCGGGACGGCCTGCTGCGCCATCGAGTTCATGAGCGTGGCCGCGTCGGTTTTTGACCTTTCCCGTTTCGGGGCGGAACTCATCCGCTTCTCCCCCCGGCAATCGGATCTCCTATTAGTAGCGGGGACCGTGACCTTCAAGCAGGCCCCTATCCTCCGCCAGGTTTGGGAACAGATGCCCGACCCCAAGTGGGTCATTTCGATGGGGGTTTGCGCCTCCTCCGGTGGTTTCTACAATAATTACTGCACCGTGCAGGGCATCGACCAGGTGGTGCCCGTGGATGTGTATATCTCCGGATGCCCCCCCCGACCCGAGGCCATCCTGGAAGCGGTCATGAAAATCCAGCAAAAGATCGCCCATCCCCAAAGCACCCCCGCTTCCCAGTTCCAGGTGAAAGAGCCGCACTTCGATTATTGACCCGGCGCCATCCGCGCTCAGGGAAATCCGGCGGCAAGGAAACGAATGGAAGCGACCCAGATGATTGAAAAATTAAGGGAATCCCAGCCCGGGGCCGTGCAGGCCGCTGCGGATCGGTTCGGCCAAGCGGAAGTGGAAATCCAGGTTTCCTCCCTTGGCCCAACTTTGGAATGGCTGAAAACCACCCCCGGTTTGGAATTCGACATGCTGGTGGACCTGGTTTCCATCGATTATTCGGCTTTTCTTGGTTGGAAGGGGGCCCGTTTCGGGTTGGTCTATCTTTTAAAATCCTTAAAACAAGGCCATCGGCTGCAAGTGAAAACTTATCTTTCGGAGGAAAACCCGCAAGTCCCCACTTCCACGGGTCTTTGGGCCAACGCCAACCACCTGGAAAGGGAGGCTTTCGACCAAATGGGCATCCGATTTACCGGCCACCCCAACTTAAAACGCATCCTCAACCATCATGAGTTCGTGGGCCATCCTTTGCGGAAAGACTATCCCATCACCCGGAGGCAATGGCTTTCCAACAACCAGTCCCTCATGGATGAAATGGAGGCTCGTCTCAAGGAAAGGGGCCTGGCATGAGCGAGAATCCCCCTCCCCTTCCCTCCGTTTCCCGGGTTTCCGCGGAGGGCCTGGAAGAGATTGTCTCCCCCGACCACCGGGACCTGATGTTCGTTAATTTGGGCCCCAGCCATCCTGCCACCCACGGCGCCTTGAGGGCCTTTTGCGCCCTGGATGGCGAAACCATCGTGGCCGCGGTGGTGGAACAGGGCTACCTTCACCGGGGTTTTGAGAAGGATTGCGAGGCCCACAGTTTCCAGCAGGGGATCCCCTACACCGACCGGCTGAATTACGTGTCGGCCATGATGAATAACGTGGGCTATTGCAAGTCGGTGGAAAAAATGCTGGCGCTTGCGATTCCTGAGAGAGCCGTCGCCATCCGGGTGATTATTTGCGAGTTGAACCGAGTCATCGACCATTTGGTTTGCGCGGGGGCCAACCTGGTGGACTTGGGGGCCCTGACGAACTTCTGGTACTTCTTCAATGTCCGGGAAAAGGTCTACGACATCCTCGAAAAACTGTGCGGGGCCCGGCTGACCTCCAGTTATACCCGCATTGGCGGGCTCGCCCATGACCTCTATCCCGGGTTCGGGGAGGAGGTCCTGAAGGTGTTGGAGGACGTTCGAAAAAGCATGGCGGATGTGACGGGCCTGATCGCTGAAAACCGCATCTTCCTCGACCGGACCAAGGACATCTGCGTGATCACCAAGGAGCGGGCTATCAGCTACGGGTTCACCGGGCCCACCCTGCGGGCTTGCGGCGTGGAATACGACTTGCGAAAAGCCGAACCCTATTACGGATACGAAAAATACGATTTCGAGGTTCCGGTAGGGACTACCGGGGACGTTTATGACCGGATTTTCGTGAGGCTTTATGAGGTGGAGGAATCCATCTCCATCATTCGCCAGGCCCTGAAAAAAATGCCCGGGGGCCCGGTGATGACCGACGACAAGCGGGTGGCCCTTCCCCCCAAGACCCAGACTTACGGCAACATCGAGGGCCTGATGAATCATTTCAAGATCATCATGCACGGCATCTGCCCCGAACCCGGTGAGATCTATGACGCCATCGAGGCCGCCAACGGCGAGCTGGGGTTCTATATCGTTTCCGACGGGGGCAAGAACCCCTACCGGGTGAAATGCCGTCCCCCCTGCTTCATGAATTTCGCCGCTTTCGGGGAGATGATCGAGGGATACATGGTCGCTGACGCCATTTCGAACCTGGGCTCGATCAACATCATCGCCGGTGAACTGGACCGCTGAAGCATAAAAGATTGAGTTTCTCAGTTTAAAACTTGAGGATGCAATGACCGTCGAATTTACAAAAAAAGCCCTTGAGGAATTCGAGAATATCGCCTCGCACTATCCCGTGCGGCGGGCGGCCCTCTTGCCCGGGCTTTGGCTTGCCCAGAGGGAATTCGGATGGCTTTCCCGGGAGGTCCTCGAGGCGACGGCGAAGCTGGTGGGTGTTTCTCCCGCCCAGGCCCTGGAAGTGGCCGAGTTCTATACCATGTATTTCAAGAAAAAACCGGGCAAGTTCCACCTGCAGGTGTGCCGGACTTTCGTGTGCATGATGAACGGGTCGGAGGAAATTTCCAAGGTGATCGAGCAAAAGCTCAGCCTGAAGCCGGGGGAAACCACCCCCGACGGACAGTTCAGCTACCAGCCGGTGGAATGCCTGGCCTCCTGCCATACGGGGCCCTGCATGAGGGTGAACGACGAGTACCACGAAAATCTGACGCCGGAAGGCGTCGGGAAACTGATTGAAGAATTAAGGAAGGCTTGAGAGTTTCATGCAAACCGTAGAGCCCCAACTGACGAAGCGTTTCGCCGTGAAAAACGGCCATACCCTGAAGGGTTACCTTCAGACGGGCGGCTACGTTTCACTGCATAATCTCTTCGCCCTCCAGCCGGAGCAAGTCGTGGAGGAGGTCAAGGCTTCGGGTTTGAAGGGCCGGGGAGGGGCGGGCTTTTTGACGGGCATGAAATGGTCCTTCGTTCCCAAAAACACGGGAAAACATATTTATCTCGCCGTCAACGCCGACGAGGGGGAACCAGGCACTTTCACCGACCGCTACGTTCTGACCTACGACCCTCATTTGCTTCTGGAGGGTATTATTTGCGCCTGCTACGCCATCCGAAGCCACCGGGCCTATATCTATGTGAGGGGCGAGTTTTACGATCAGGTTCAGATCCTTCAAAAGGCGGTGGCGGAAGCCAAGGAAGCGGGCTATCTGGGTGAAAACATTCAGGGATCGGGCTTCGACCTGGAAGTTTACGTGCACCGAGGCGCGGGAGCCTACATCTGCGGGGAGGAAACGGGCCTCATCGAGTCCCTGGAGGGGAAAAAAGGCATGCCCCGCATCAAGCCCCCTTTCCCGGCAGTGCAAGGGCTATTCAACTGCCCGACCATCGTGAACAACGTCAAGACCCTGGCCTCGGTACCCTGGATCATCGAACACGGTGCCGCCGCCTATGCCGCCATCGGCACAAAAGACTCCACGGGAACCCACCTCTTCGGACTCTCGGGCCATGTGAACCAACCCGGCTTTTGGGAGCTGCCTTTCGGCATGCCTTTAATGGAATTCCTGGAAAACTGCGGGAAGGGGATGAAAGGCGGGGCCTTGAAGGCGGTGATTCCCGGGGGATCCTCCTGTCCCTTGTTAACCGCCAAGGAATGCGAGACCGTCACCCTCTGTTACCAGAGTATGCATGACCACGGCACCATGTTCGGGACCGGCTGCGTGACGGCCTTGAACGAGCACACCGACATGGTGAAAGTTTTAAAGAACCTGACCCGGTTTTACGCCCATGAGTCCTGCGGACAATGCACCCCCTGCCGGGAAGGCACGGCCTGGGAAGACCGATTGTTGAAAAAAATCCTGTCCGGCGAGGCCAGTACAAAAGAACTGGACCTTATGCTGGAAGTGGCCGACAACATGGAAGGAAAGACCATTTGCGTGCTTTCCGCCGCCTGCGCCATGCCGGTGAGGAGCTTTATTCACAAGTTCCGCTCCGATTTCGAAAAATACTGCCGCCCCGTCGCCGTGGCCGTTGGGGAGGTTGTTTCGTGACACCCACATCCAACACGAAGACACAAAGTCACAAAGAAATGCTTTTTTTGGATGTCAAAATCCCAATGAAAACTTTGTGGCTTCGTGGCTTTGTGTTAGATTTTGGTTTTGGAGCCTTTTAATGTTTAAGATCATCGTCAACGGCAAAGCCTTGGAAGTGCCCGAGGGAACCAACGTCCTGGACGCCGCCCTTAACAACGGCATCCATGTGGAACATTTCTGCTATCACCGCTACCTGCCGGTGGCCGGAAACTGCCGGACCTGCATGGTCGAAATCGAGACGCCCCGTGGAAGGCAGCTCACCATCGGCTGCAACACCAAGGTCGCCGAGGGGATGGTCATCCATACCCAATCGGAAAACGCCAAGCACGCCCAAAAAAGCGCCCTGGAAATGCTGCTCCTGGACCACCCGCTCGACTGTCCCATTTGCGACAAAGCCGGGGAATGCAAGCTCCAGGACCAATACCTGCAGGACGGCCAGTACGATTTCCGGCGCTCGGTGCCCCGGTACTTCAAGGGCGGCAAGGCCGAGGACATTGGGGAACACATCATCCTCGACCAGGAGCGCTGCGTTTTATGCACCCGATGCATCCGTTTCGTGGATGAGGTGCCCAAAACCTCCGAGCTATGCATCGTGAACCGGGGCCACGAGGCCAAGCTGACCATCTTCCCGGGCCGCCGCCTGGACAACCCCTATTCGGGCAATGTGACGGACATCTGCCCGGTCGGCGCCCTCACTTTAAAAGAATTTCGTTTTAAGCAAAGGGTCTGGTTCCTTAAGAAGACCGAGTCCCTTTGCCCCGGCTGCGCAAGGGGCTGCAACATTACCGTGGAACAGAACCACGGCCATGTCTTCCGCTTCATGCCCCGGGAAAACCCCCATCTCAACCAGACTTGGATCTGCGATGAGGGACGGTTCTCTTTCCCTTATTACCAAACCAACCGATTGGAGGAGATCCGCCTGGGTCATAGGTCCACGCGCCTCGCCGAAGGGATCCATCAACTGGCCGAATTGCTGCAAGGCATGGGAAAAAACGAGGTGACGGCCATCGCCTCCCCCTATGCTTCCCTGGAGGACAACTATCTTCTGAAAAAGTTCATGGAGAAAAGATTCAATCCCGAGAACCTGTCCGCCCCCCTGTGGGCGAAAAAGGGCGAGAAGGACGACATCCTGCGATTAGCCGAGAAGTATCCCAATGAGCAGGGATTGAACCTGTTGGGAATTCCGACCCAGGCGGAAAACCTGTTGGAAAGAATCGAGCGGGGGGCCTTCAAAGCGGTTATCCTCATGCACCAGGATCCATTCGGGCAGGACCCGGACCGGGCCAAAAAGGTTTACGCGAAGGTCAAAGCCCTGGTGAGCCTTTCCTCCCATCAAACCGAGACCTCCCGGCAGGCGGCCATGGCCTTTCCCCTGCGGACCTTCCTCGAGCAAAGCGGTACATTCATTAACGCCGCCGGACGGCTGCAAAAGTTCAAGCCCTCGGTGGAGCCTGGATTCCCCGAATCCCTCGAAGCCTCCCAATGGATCATCCGGTTGGCGAAGGCCTTAGGGCTGGAGGGTTTTGAATTCGAGGCCCCTTCCTCGATTTTCAACGCCTTGGCGAAGGAAACCGATATGCTTTCTAGCGTCACCTTCGCATCCATCCCCGCCACGGGTTTCCAGCTTTCTCTGAACCCCATTGCCCCCGAACCCTTCCAAGGAATCAAGGCCCAGCCCAACGTTTTCGAGGTCAAAGCGTGAGCCTGGAACTTTTCACCTTGATCAATACCGGTGCGATGACGGTGGTGGTTTGGATCATCCCTCTCTCTTTCATCCCCTTTTTCATCTGGCTGGAGCGAAAGGGCAGCGCCATCATCCAGGACCGGGTCGGGCCCGACCGCACGAACATCCTGGGGATCCGCTTGCTGGGCTATATCCAGAATTTCGCCGACACCTTGAAACTGCTGATGAAGGAGAACCTGACGCCCGGCAAGGCCAACGGCTTTTATTTCCTCCTTGCGCCCTTCTGGTCCATGACCATCGCCCTCTTGCCCCTCTTGGTGATCCCCCTGGCCTCCCCCATGGATCTTTTGGGCCATACGGTCCGTTTTCAAGCCGCGAATTTCGATGTGGGCGTTCTCTATCTCTTCGCCATCACCAGCATGGGGGTGTTCGGCGTGATCTTGGCGGGATGGTCCTCCAACAACAAGTTCGCGTTTACTCGGGGGACTGAGATCCTCCGCCCAAATGATCTCCTATGAGCTTTCCATGGGTTTGGCCTTGGTGAGCCTGGTGATGGTGTACCAGGGCGTCCGCATGGACGGGATCGTGGAAGCCCAGGGCAACAACCTGTCCTTTTTCGGCCTCCACCTGCCCCTGCCGGGCTGGGGAGTCTTCCTGCAACCCGTGGCTTTTCTCCTTTTTCTCGTCTCGGGTTTCGCCGAGACCAACCGCAACCCCTTTGACCTGGCGGAAGGTGAAAGCGAGCTGGTGGCGGGTTACCATGTGGAATATTCAAGCGTGAAATTCGCCCTTTTCTTCATGGCCGAATACGTCAATATGGCCGTGGTGGCTTTTATTCTCTCCACCCTTTTTTTAGGGGGGTACCAGGTGCCCTTCGCCTCAACGCAAATTCTTCAATCCCATCCCAATCTGGCTTAGGAGTTTGGGGCGCGATTCTTTTCATCGGGGGCGGTGACCGCCGGTTTCTTCTTATACCGACAGGCCGAGGCCCAAAAACACAGGTACCGGGGGCGTCAAAAAATGGGAACCCTATCTCCTGGCCGGGCCGCTTCCTCAAGGCCTTGATAGGGCTGGCGGCCTTGATCTGGGGTTTGTCCGGGATCCCCCTTCCCGGGGTCCTGGCGGCGCTCATCGTTCCCATCCTTCAGTTCACTTGTCTGATCCTGAAAGTTTTCTTTTTCTGCTGGCTTTTCGTGTGGGTGCGGTGGACCCTTCCCCGGTTCCGTTATGACCAGCTCATGCGGATGGGCTGGAAAATCATGCTTCCCTTGGCGATGCTGAACCTTCTGGTCACGGGCTTGTTGCTCCTGGCGCAAAGGGGGAACCCATGAGGGTGGTTCCCCGCCCGGGCGTAAAGGGCCTCCGGCGAATTTACGTGATCCAGGTCCTGCAAGGGCTCCTGGTAACCTTGAGGCACGTGGCCCGCAACCTTCTTCATCCCGACAAATTACCGGTGGTTTATTACCCGGAGGAACGCAAACACCTTCCACCCACCATGCGGGGCCGTCACCGCCTTATGAAACGCGAGGATGGCGCTCCCCGTTGCACCGCCTGCATGCTTTGCGTGACCGCCTGCCCGGCCGAGTGCATCCATATTCTGGCCGCTCCTGTGCCCGACCAGGAAATCGAGAAATACCCCGAGAAATTCGACATCGACATGTTGCGCTGTGTTTTTTGCGGCTTTTGCGTGGACGCATGCCCTTTGGACGCCATCCGCATGGACGTGCCGGAAGTCGCCCTCACGGACTACACCCGGGAGAGCCTGGTCTTCCACAAGGAATTTCTTTTGAACCACCACAATGAGGAATACGCCCCGGGTTATAATCCCCCCCGGCCCGTGAAGTGGACCCACGGGGACCACGCCAGGCCATGAACGACAGTCCGCTGTCGGCAGTTCACAGTTGGCAGGGAAGGCCTTTTAAAAGCATTTACTGCGAACTGTGAGCTGCCAACTTTTTTGAAGAGGTTTCGATGATTGAAACGGTCTTGTTTTATTTTCTGGGCGCCGTGCTGATGGGCATGGGCCTTTTGGTCATCACGAGGACCAATCCCATCGCTTCCGCACTTTCCCTGGTCGGTGCCTTCGCGGCCCTGGCGGGGCTCTACGCCATGCAATCGGCCCCTCTGGCCGCGGTATTGCAGATCCTGGTTTACGCGGGGGGAATCATGGTCCTGATGTTGTTCGTGATCATGCTTTTGAACCTCCCGGCTCAGGCCCTGGAACCCCTCCAAGCGAAGGGGGGTGTCGTCCTCCTTTCCTTATTAGGCCTCGCGGCCCTCTTGGGTGCTCCCCTAACGGGGGTTTTATGGAACTCTCCCCAGGGAACTTCACCCCTTTTATCGGGTGAATTCGGCGAGATGAAGGGTGTGGCAGGCATTCTCTTCACCCATTACCTTTTTCCCTTTGAGGCCCTGTCCCTTTTATTGCTGGCGGCGGTCGTGGGGGCATTGGTGCTGGTGAAAAAAAAGCTGTAATGAAACCATGGCCCCTAGGGCCTTTTGAGGTTTGAATGAATCTTCTTTACCCGGTCACGCCGGCCCATTATTTGGTTCTCTCGGCGGCCCTTTTCACCTTGGGCGTGGCGGGAGCCTTGTCCCGGAGGAACCTATTCGTGGTTCTGATGTCGCTGGAACTCATGCTTAACGCCGTCAACCTTTCCTTCGTCACCTTTTCCCGCATAACGGGGGACATGTCGGGGCAAGTGGTGGTTTTGTTCGTGGTGGCGGTGGCCGCCGCGGAAGCCTGCGTCGGTTTGGCGCTGGTTTTGGCCTTCTACCGGTTGGGAAAATCGGTGGATGCGGACCTTTTAAAGACCCTCAAAGGATAGGCCATGCTGAACATGGAACACCTCCAACTTCTCTCCAGGGTCAACAACGGCTGGCTCTGGCTGATTCCCGCCCTCCCTCTCTTTGGGGCGGTTCTCAACGGCCTGTTGACCCTTCTGGGACGGGACAAACCCAATTGGATTCCCGAATGGATTTTCGGGTTGATCGGATGCGCAGGGGCTTTTGGTTCCTTCTTTGCGGCTTGGGCCGCTTTCTCCCAGTTCCGATCCCTGCCCGAGAGTTCCATTCTGATCCAAGACCTGGGCCCATGGATGGAGACCCAGGCGCTGCAAGCCCGCTTTAGCCTCCAATTGGACGCCCTCTCGATGGCCATGGTGGTTTTCATCACATTTGTTTCGAGTCTCATCCATCTTTATTCCGCGGGGTACATGAAGGGCGATCAGGGGCTTCGGCCGATTCTTCACCTACATGAATTTTTTCCTGTTCTCCATGCTGGTGCTGGTCATGGCCGATAACCTGCTGCTCCTGTTCCTGGGTTGGGAAGGCGTAGGGTTTTGTTCTTACCTTCTGATCGCCTTCTGGTTTACCGACGAAGCCAAGGCGGCGGCGGGTAAAAAAGCCATCATTGTGAACCGGATCGGCGATGCCGGGTTCCTGGCAGGTCTGTTATTGGTTTATACCCTCGCGGGCACTCTCCAGCTGGAAGGTCTGCAGGAACACAAACAGGCCTTCACGGAAGCCACGGCCACCCTGGCTTGCCTTTGTTTCTTTTTCGGGGCGGCTGGAAAATCGGCCCAGATTCCCCTCTATGTCTGGCTGCCCGACGCCATGGCGGGCCCCACTCCCGTGTCCGCCCTGATCCACGCCGCCACCATGGTTACCGCCGGGGTGTACCTCGTGGCCCGTCTCCATTTTCTCTATATCCTGGCTCCCTGGGCCTCCCTCGTAGTGGCCGTGCTGGGCGCCCTGACCGCCCTTCTCGCCGCTTCCATCGCCTTGGCGCAAAACGACATCAAAAAAGTGCTGGCCTATTCCACCATTTCACAATTGGGATACATGTTCCTGGGAGTGGGGGTGGGCGGGTTCGGCGCCGGGATCTTTCATCTCATTACCCATGGGTTCTTTAAGGCCGCCCTTTTCCTCGGGGCGGGGTCGGTCATCCATTCCATGGGAGGGGAGCAGGACATGAGGAAAATGGGAGGGCTCATGAAACATTTGCCCTGGACCAGCCTGGCTTTTTTGCTTTCCTGGATGGCTCTGACGGGGATTGTCCCTTTTTGCGGCGGGTTTTTCAGCAAGGATGAGATCTTGTGGCGCACCCTCGCCACCCCCAACCCGCTCTTCGCCCCACTGCCCGAGATCCTCTATTTTATCGCCCTCTTCACGGCTTTCCTGACCGGTTTTTATATGACCCGATTGGTCGTCATGGTCTTTTTCGGCGATTTCAAGGGGGGCGCGGATGCCATGAAACACCTCCATGAATCACCCTGGGTCATGACCTTGCCGCTGCTGCTCTTGGCCGTTCTTTCCCTCCCCATCGGATGGCTGGGAACCCCCGTTTCCATCGGGGGAGGCGATGCCTTGGGAAAATTCCTAGATCCGCTCTTCCGCTTATCCTCCCTGGAACCCAACGCCCTGAGCCCCAGGCTGGAACCCTTGTTGATGTTCCTGTCCCTCTTGGTGGCCCTTCTGGGGGTGGGGTCCGCCTGGTACGTTTATGGTTTGAGACACGTGGTAAGTCCCAAGCTTTTGAAATTCATTCCGGGGGGAACGAAGGCCCTGGAACAGAAATATTACGTGGACGAGATTTATGACACGACCATCGTCCGATGGGTGAAATGGTTTGCGTTCGGGATTTCCAACTGGTTGATCGAGAAGCTTTTGGTGAACCGCCTTTTAGATTTCTTGGTGGGTGCCGGGTCCGCCTTCGGGCGGTTATTGCAAAAAACCCAGGTGGGGCTGGTTCGGGCCTACTTGGCCTATGTGGCTTTAGGCGCTGCATTGTTGGTTTATCTGGCTTTGAGGTGAGGACGCCTCACCCTGGAAAAATACATTAATTTGAGCATGAGAGGTTCTTCGTGACGTTGAGTTTGATGATTGCCATACCGGCTGTGGCCGCATTTTTCGCGGCCCTCTCACCGATCCCCAAGGGCTCCAAGGTCTTGGCGCTCATGGCCTCTTTGGCCGTCTCCGTCCTTTCCTATCCCCTATTGGCCGGTTTTGACCTTTCCAACGGCGGCTTCCAATTCAAGGAAGATTACCCCCTTCTGCCCTCCCTCGGAATCCACTATAGTCTGGGTCTGGATGGCCTCTCGCTCTGGTTTGTCCTTCTGACGGCCCTCGTAACCCCCTTGGTGATACTGGGAAGTTTTAAGGGAATCCAAAAAAACATCCGGGGATACTACGCCTGCCTGCTCCTTTTGGAATCCGCCATGCTGGGCGCCCTGACCTCGAAGGACCTCTTTCTCTTCTATCTTTTTTGGGAGCTCATGCTCATCCCTGTTTTTTTCCTCATCGGTGTTTGGGGCGGGCCCGGCCGGGTGAAAGCCACCGTCAAGTTCGTCCTCTTTACCCTTTTCGGGTCCCTTCTGATGCTGGTCGCTTTACTTTATGTCACGCATGAGGCCCATAGCTTTGATTTCGGGACAATCCTGGACCACCATTTTTCTGAAGACGTGCAGTTTTGGTGTTTTTTGGCCTTCGCTTTAGCTTTTCTCATCAAGGTGCCCCTGTTCCCCCTGCATGGCTGGCTCCCGGATGCCTACGCTGAGGCCCCCGCCGGGGGCACGGTGATGCTTTCGGCCCTGATGGCCAAACTGGGGGCTTATGGTTTTCTCCGCTTTTGCCCGGCGCTTTTCCCGGCTGCGACCCGTTCTTTTGCCCCCTGGTTAATGGCATTGGCTCTCATTGGCTTATTGCATGGGGCGCTCATGGCAACGATTCAAACCGACTTCAAGCGGTTGGCGGCCTATTCCTCCCTTTCCCACATGGGCATGGCTTTTTTAGGACTCCTGACCTTCACCTTGGGGGGCCTCCAGGCGGGTCTTTTCCTTCTGGTGGCACACGGCGTCTATATGGCCGGACTTTTCCTCCTGATGGGCTATATCGAGGATCGCCGGGGAACTCGGCAATTGTCCGATTTCGGCGGTATGGCGCAAACGACGCCCCTCCTGGGAGTCTTCTTTTTATGGCTCATGGCGGCGGCCGTGGGGCTGCCTGGTTTGGCCGGGTTCGTTGGTGAGATTCTAGTTCTAGTTTCATTGTTTAAGACCAATCCTTCCTTCGCCTACCTGGCCCTGGTGGGATTTATTCTTTCCGCTTGGTACTTTTTCAATCTTTTCGGGCGCTTGTTTTTCGGGACATCCAAGGAATCGAAAAATCCTTCAACCGACATGGCTTGGGGGGAAACTTTGGCCCTTCTTCCTCTGGTCTTCCTCGTGCTGTGGTTGGGTCTGGCCCCCAACCAAATCCTCCGGCCCGTCGAGAAATCCCTGCAAATGAACATCATCGAAAGGCTGAAACCTCCACCGGAAATGACCGATTTCGCCGCCCGTCAGCGGCATGAGCAGGAAGTCCAGAGGGAACGGCAGGGAAAACCCCAATGAGCGTAACCCACCTGGAATGGGGGGGCTGCTCCCCCTCTGGATTGTTTCCATCGGCGCCATGGCGCTATTGCTGTTGGAAGCGATCGGAAAGGAGGCCGGAAGGCGGGCGGCGCCTCTTTTGACGGGAGCCTTCCTGATGGCCGCGATTGCCTCGGTTTTCCAGATTTTATCTCAAAGGCCAATGCCTGGAAGCTTGTTCCAGGGATGCGTGGTGGTGGACCTTTATTCGACCACCCTCCTGGGTATTTGCCTGGTCTCCGCGTTCCTTTGTCTGCTCTTCTCGGTTTCCTACCTGGAAAGGGAGTGGGCTGTCACTGGGGAATATTACGCCTTGCTTCTTTTCGCGGTCACGGGAATGGGCGTGTTGGTGATCTCCGCGGACTTTTTAACCCTCTTCGTGGGGCTGGAACTGATGTCGCTTTCCTCTTACGCCCTGGCGGGTTATCTGCGCAACCGGCCCCGTCCTGTGGAAGCGGCCCTGAAATATTTCCTTTCCGGGGTTTTTGCCTCGGGCTTCCTTCTTTACGGAATCGCCCTTTTTTACGGGGCTGCGGGTTCCCTTCGATTCGTGGATCTGCGACTCGCCGTGGAATCGGGAAGGTCACCCGCCTTGATCGCCCTCGGGGCGGGACTCACCCTAGTGGGGTTCGGATTCAAGATCGCGGCGGTTCCCTTTCACGCTTGGGCCCCGGATGTGTATGACGGCGCCCCGGCGCCGGTCTCGGCTCTCCTCTCCACGGGGGTGAAGACGGCGGCAGTGGGGATTTTGGCGAGGATGACGGTGGAAGCCCTGGGCCTTCCGGGGAGCTGGAACATGATCCTCGGGGTTCTGGCGGTGGCCACCATGACCCTGGGAAACCTGGGCGCCTTGAATCAAACCAATCTCAAAAGATTATTGGGTTTTTCCAGCGTGGCCCACGCGGGATACCTGCTCGTGGGTTTATCCGTCGGGGCCCTCGCCCCTTCCGACCAGGTGGAGCGGGCGGTAGCTTTTTACCTCCTGGCATACACCCTTATGACTTCCGGGGCCTTCGGTTTTATCGCCTGGGCGTCCGCGCCCTCAGGCTTCCGGACCGCCGGAGGGGAAAGGGTCGAACTGGAGGATTACCGGGGGTTCGGGCTGACCCATCCATGGATGGGAGGGACCATGGCGCTTTTTCTCCTCTCGCTGGCGGGTATGGCCCCCTTGGCGGGTTTCTTCGGGAAGTATTTTCTTTTTAAAGTGGCCGTGGACCAGGGGCAGGTGGGCCTGGTGATCGTGGCCGTGCTGAACAGTTTCCTCTCGGCTTTTTATTACCTGCGCGCGGTGGTCGTCTTATACCAGAAGCCCCTGGAAGAACACCAAATTCTTTCGGTTCCAACCGGAGTGGGTGTGGCTATGTTGGTTTGCTCCCTTGGAACTCTGATCCTGGGATTCCTGAAGTTTTCCTTTTAATCTCGAACTGGGTCTCAACCCACCCAATAATTCAAGCTATGGGCGATCAAAAGAAACGCCTGCGCCAGGAAACAGCCGGCGAGAAGTGTTTTTTCACCCAGACCTTCCCTTATCTTTAATGCCGCCAGAATGAAGAGGGGGAAGAGAACGGATGTGTACCGCATATAGCTCATACTCATGATGTCGCCTGAAAAGGCGGGAAACAACCCGAGGATCAACGTATAAACAAATAGATTCGGGCTGATTTGCTTATAAAGAGGGATCAAACTGAGCATCACTCCGATCAAAAACACCCTGGGCAAGAAACAAGTGTGGATTCCGGTCAAGGTATAGGGGTTTTGTATGAAATTCCTAAATAACCAGCCAAAGGGGTTTAATAAATTCGTCCATCCGCTGTGGGAAATATAAAACTTCTGGCTTGAAAAGCCGCTGAAAGCCTCCCCGGTCCATTCCTTCATTAAGAATAAATAAATTCCGACTCCCACACAAAAAGCAAAGGCTAATAGGATCCGATGAATAAAAGGATCTTCACGTGTACTTTTGTGGTTTCCCCAACCGACTAGGGCGGAGACCGCCACCAGAAACCCTGTGGGACGGGTGAGGGGAAGTAAAAACGCGCCTAAGGCAGAGGCACCCCAATAGTTCTTGAGGGAGTAAAAAAAGAAAACCATCGTTAAAAGCCAAAAAAGAGATTCGGTGTAGATCAAGCCGGTATAAAAGGCAGTGGGAAAGGCCAAACTCCAAAGACAGGCCTTGAAAGCGGTCGATTCATCCCAGAGATTTTTCACCAGCAGATAGAAATAACTTGTCGCCACCAGGACGAATAGTTGGGACAAGACCAAACCTGCCAGCCAGGGCACACCTCCCATGAGCGGAGTAACCCACCGGATCAATAGGGGCCAAAGGGGAAAGAATACGTTGCTCAGTTGGTCCGGGCTATAGCCATGGGCAGCGAGATAAAGGTAGTGCTGGGCATCCCAGGTTTGATAAGCCGAGAGGAGGGCGGGTGGTTCTTGGGAGGTATCATGGAAATTGGCCAGGTAGTTCCCGCATTGAAACGGAAATAACTGGTAACCAAGGAAAATCAACCCCAAAATCGATAGTTTGACCAAGAAAGTGATTCCTAGAATCTGGGCCAAGCCTTTTTGCATGTCGCTTCATCCCCCATCTTACGGGTAGAGAGGTTGATTCCCGTCTCAAAGGTTGGTAAACCATCTTTTACAAGAGCCAAAGGAGATTATCGACGAAAAAAGGAGGTTTAGTATGCGCGTAATTGCGGATTTGTGCGTTGTCCCCTTAGGAGTCGGTGTCTCGGTTTCAAGCTATGTCGCCGCTTGTGAACGTGTTTTGACGGAAGCGGGGTTAAAAATCCAATTACATGCTTATGGGACGAATATTGAGGGGGATTGGGATGAGGTGTTCGGCGCCATTAAAAGGTGCCATGAGGTCGTCCACCAGATGGGCGCCCCACGGATCACGACAACCTTAAAAGTCGGCACCCGGACCGATAAAGACCAAACGATGGCGGACAAGGTGAAAAGCGTTGAAAACCGTTTAAAGAACCCTTAACCCGGTTTCGAAGGGAACTTTTTATTTTCATTAAAATTTTACAAGGTTTTCTACTTTTCTTGGGTTGTTTCGGAAAGTTTCTACCAAAGATTGTGTTCTGGATATTCCAAAATAAGCATCATCAATAACTTGTGATCCCCTGGGGTCTTGCGATTTCAAAAGCTTCACGGTTAAGATGCCACCCCTAGTCAAGCCGCAAGTTCATCCAGGATCGATCTTCCAAATGGGCGGGTGGATGAATACTTTTAAGCCCGTCTGTGAATGAACATCAAGCGATGAATCGAATGGGGAGGAATTCTCTTAATGGCGCCGTAATCCACTCATCGTCTCGAATCACATGACGAAGTTTGTCGCTAAGGATGAAATCCACTCTGCGAGGGCGCTCATTTATTACTGCTAGGGTTAATTGTTTCAGTAGCCTGCTGTACCAAAGTAGACATACATCGCCACCCCGCCACCAGCCGCCAAGCTACAAGGTTGGGAAGGTCCAACGAACACTTACTGTTTAGGTAATCGAAGTATTTCTGTTTAATATCGGCAATTTTACTCATTGGAAATTTTTATTCTCGACTAAAGACTTATTTGCAACATTTAGCACTTTTCTCTCCTCTGAGGGAAGTCCAAACGCAAAAACAACTTGAGAAACATGATGAGGAAATTAATGAGTATTTACCGAAAGAATGGGATGAGAACTTAAGACGCCAAAAGAATACTCTCTATGCTATAGTGTTGATGGGGATACAAGGTCTTATTGTTATTATTGTTCTTTTCGCAATGACTGGGCTATACCAAGAAATCGTAAGATTTTTCTGCCTAAAGAATTTTCTTTTGTGTAGATAGTTTCACCAAAAAGCAATCCATCTTTCTGAAACGCTGCCGTTCCCGTAATTCTGAAGAAATCGTATAGCCATTCCATTCTCCCTGCTTTAATGGTTATGGGAATTTGTCTCCATATTTCCAATTGTTTCTCATACCATTGATTAGCATATCTGATGTCATATTTTATTCTTTCCCAATCCCAATCTGTTGTATCTTCGGGGAGTGTGAAGTCTTTAGCCATTGAACGAATTTGTAGAAGACATACTGCAATATTTTTTATCATCATTCATCCCAGCCATAATATTGGAAATTGTGAATTATTGATGGCTTAACGTGGGATGATTCTGTTTAGAAGCAATTTGGAAATATTATTGCGTCAATAGTAGTTTTTTATTATTGCTGGGTACTGTCAGGAATTTCAAACCCATCAAGAAAGGGGAGTAATTCTTTCGTCTGTGGAGTGATGAATGAAGCAGCCACGAGGTCATTAACATATTTCCAATTGAGAAGATTTGCTTTTTCTCTAGAAAGTGAGAGTATGGTTAATATCCTCTTCTTTTTCCCCTTCAGATTACCATATTCATCCCTCATATCCTCAAACGTTGCAAAATATACTTTTATCATCCATGCGTCTGGTATTTTCTTAAAAATATTTCTCGCGGGATTGAAGATCATCCGAAAGTCAGTAGCAAACAAAATATTCTCCAACGAATTTCCATTCTCTTGGTTATATATATCCCATAACGAATTATATCCCACAGTGATGTGGAGAGTTCCATTTGTTTCGAGAGAAGCTCCATAGAAATCTATGCCGCCTACTTTTTGTAAGCATTCTTTCACGGGTCTTGAAACATCTTTGAATTGTGAAAACATTGTAGTCGTTGAAAGCAATATTAATAAAATAATAGTTTTCATTTTGCCTTCTCTGTATAATCATTGAAATAATTTTTCCATCCTCTTTCCGCTAGAGGCCAATAGCTTCAAGAATACAATCCACTACGCGATGACTTAGTTTTCAATACTCCAAATCTCTATAGCATACATTCCCGACTGTAGGCTTTGTGGAATTCCATTAATATCAAAATATGAAATTTTATTAAATCGCGTTTCTATATTCACTTGCCATTGTATTTTTACCGTATTTGCTCTGCCGTTACGATTTTTGATAATATTTACTTCCACAACTCTTAATTGTGAATTATTTCCGTTTAATGGAACAGCCTTCCAGCTAATATTTCCTTCCAAGCCAGCTACATTAGTTAGAAATTTCTCCCAGGTAATAGTCCTTTCCCAGCCGGTTTCAGATTGTTTTATTATTTCAATAGCGCTATCATTCCCCGCTTGATCTTTACAGGAAAAGAATAAAAATGCAATGAGCAATAAAGAGAGGATGAGAATTGTGGTTGATCCTTTCATGGTCCCTCCCTTAAAGTTAATTAGCTCTCTAAATGTGGTTGTAGTTCCCTCGCTTAAATTTATTATTTCTTCTTTTATTAATCCGACATTTGGAGCAAGATATATATAGGACTCCATGAAGGGTGCTCCAACATATTTTTTTATTTTGCAAACATGGTGAAATTCGCCAGCTTCAACGGTAAGATCAACAAAACTCTCAACATCGATATTCGGTTTCGCGGTCATCTCCTTGTTTCCATGATGATCCTGCCTTTAGCGGATATTGTATTAAAAGGTTTGGGAAAATTTTCCAACCTTCATTTGTTAATCCTCCTCGCCAGCCCGTCTTAATAATTTTATTTCCTCTTATTTCTACGATATCTTCAATTTCAACTCCTTCGCCAACATAGAAAATTGTTTTTACGTGGAAGGCACCAAGTTCGTATTTGGTAACTTCAACGGTTTGATCAATGGTTCCGTTTTGAGTTGGCATTTTGTATGTCCATTTCATTCCTACTTTTAGGGGATAATAATTTGAGGTGGTTTTCTGAGCAAGGGCAAAAGAAAATGAGAAAAGGATCGTTAAGAAGATAAATTTTTTCATGTTCGTCTCTTCTGATGTTTTGTTAATTTCTTGAAATAAAAAGGGCGCAACATCATCGCGCCCTACCCTGGGGTATATTCATACCCTTCGACAAGACACAATGAGTGCGCCCAAAATGGGTGCATCATGCGTTTTGTCGAAATGATGAAAATTGACAGTTTTCAGGGTAGAACGCTTATATGTTACGATTGGTTATGCGGCGATAAGGTTCTTTAACATTGTGATAGTCTTAGTTATTTATTCCGTGAATGGGGTAAATCTACACATATTCAGAGGGATCGTCAACAATAAAAAATGCAAGCCGTAGCTTGCATTTCCGTTCTTTTATTTGAATAATTCCCCGAAATTTTAGATCCAAAATAGGCGGTAACCATTCAGAGAGCTAAATCACTCTCAGAAAGGAATTCCTATGAAATCCATTTTGAGAGTGCCGCGTCTTTGATAATCGCTTTCTTCTGCATTTTGCCAGAAGTCTGGTGTGTTCGGTAAGGCTTAGTCAACCAAGCCGACACTGCCCATTTTCGTGGATGTATTATCAAAGAAAATCTGATCAGTCCAATTGCGTAGTATGATGAAGTGACGTTCATCTTAGCTATGCCGCGGTACTCTCATTTTTTATTACCGCCTATTTTGAATCTATTTTTCTACCGTGCCAATCTTTTCTTCCTGCAAATCTGTCATCTCGAATACGTTTCATTTTAAGCGTTTTTGGTTTTTTTATTCAAACTGTAACAGCACCAGAATTTACGTCATTTTTAAGCCTTTTTCAAATTTGAAATTTCGTTTATTTCTGGACATATTGACAACAACTTAGAATATGTAATTTTCCCCCCTCCGCGCAATTCTTAGGAATTTAGATCATACCACACAGATAAACCTACTAGATGATAAGCAATCAGCATGAAAATAATCCCGACAATGAAAAAAACAAGGCGTTCATACCACCTATTGCCAATGACGATACAAAAGATGCTCATTCCACCAATGCAAATACAGATAAAGGCGGTCATAGGAATCAAAGGTACATACCAAGGTGGCTCTTGATTTTTTTCCGTATTGTTAGGAGCTGTTGGACTCAACGCTATAGGCTGTTTCGATTTATTAGAAACTGGTCTCAGGTAATTCTCTCGGCTGGTCTTGTGTATTATACTATGAGACTTGTGATTTTTACTAAAAAGCAAACCCGGATACAAAAAAGTACCGTTGATAGTAATAAAGAGTCTGCTATTAAAAGCGAGATAATCACCGCCGTCAATAATAATCGTAGTGCCCTTGCTACTCAAAAAGCTATAGAGTCTATGAGTGAACTCACTCGTGTTCAAACTCGTCCATTCCCCGTTCTTACGACTACTGAGAACAGTGCTTTGGAAGTGGGTAAGTCTTTTGATATTACTTGTGAAGTCGAAAACACTGGTCAAACCCCCGCCTTCCATTGTTCTGTAGGCAGTAGGCTTAAAGCTTATTCTTGCCTCCGATTTGCCTATCGCAAAAAGGCAAAAGGTTCTGTATCAAGATGGTGGCCAGTCGGAATTGGCTCCTCGTGCCTCCTTTGGTTTTAAACCTGGTATTCCGGGGGAAAAAATTGACGCTGAATTTATTAACTTTATCAAGAAGAATGAAAGGATTATTCTGTTGCAGGTTTCTATTCGATATTCCGATGCTAGGGGGCGACATTATATTGATAACTTCTGCATGGTATATAGTCCGATCTATCAAAAATTCATTTTTACTTCTTGAGAATAGGGGTTGTATCGATTGAGATAGGCAGATAGAAATTAAGAAAGTGAGTTGTAAAAAGTGGGTTAAAAGTTTTGATTTTGGATTGTTTTGGCCGGTTGAAAGTTACCACTACCGCCGTTTTCTTTGCCTGCGCAACCGAAAGATAAAGTGCTCCAAATAGCTCTCTCTATATTTCCGACTTGAGCGATTTGGTCCACCTTCGTCAGATCAACTTGACCACCTTCTCCCACCAAGTGTTGAACATAATTTGGCATCGGAGGATGGTCAATACCAAAATTCATGATAATGCCATCTCCGTCTGGCGCAGGTCCTCCGACAATAACCTGCACAGGAAATGTCCTGAAGTCAGAAGATTTTTTATAGACTATTACGAATTTTTTTCCTTCCACTTTGTCCTACCATTATCGAAAATAGACAGCAATTGGAAACACCCCACCCTTGTTTATCGACAAATACCATCGTAATCTTTAGACGTAGCAGCAATCAATATGTTACATTTCCAAAGGCGCTTGGGATGGAAAAATCAAACAACCGCATTTTTGCCATTTTTAACAAACCAATGCAAGAAATTCTAATAAAATTTAGTTTGTCAATTTTTAGCCAAAAAATCAACTCTAGAAATGCAGCTCAAAAACAGCTCTTTTCGGTAAGAATTTCACTAATATAGCAATATAGCAATTTTCTTTCTCATGTCAAATCATTTCCGACCCATTAGATCACCCTTTAATTATGCCCATATTTGGCTCTGTCTAAATCATCGCAAAGAGTCATCACTCTTTCAACTTCATCTGGTTTCAACATCAACCGCAATCCTGAATGCCTCTTTCTCCCAAGGTACTGCTGAAACCAATTACGAACTACCCGTACAGTTTTAGGATTGCTTGAAAGTGTACTCTTCATTCTTTACACTACGAGACGCCCCCAATACCTGCCAAC
>CAWKIF010000182.1:0-8338 GCA_963849485.1 candidate division FCPU426 bacterium
AATAAAAAGTCGGAGTTCACTTCTTCCCACCCAACCAATCCATCAATTCCCTTTTTCAACTTTTCACGAATCTCCTCCGTTTCCTTTTCCATCTTCTTGTACTCCGCCAGCAGTTCCTCGGGGTCGCAGTATTCGCGGCTTCGACATTGGGGTTCTTGATATCCAGGTTGTAATTGCTTTCCTTGATCTTCTGGATATCAACCTTCCAGGCGAATTCGCTTTCCTTACGCTTGTTCCACCACTTGATCTCGGGGGCGAATTCTTCAAAAGAAATCAGCAGGCCCTTGTTGTACGAAACCACACCCTCGGGGTAGGGGTGTTCGTAATACCAAATGGCCTTGGTGGGTTCGCCTTTCGTGAAGAACAAGAGGTTGGTGTTGATGCCGGTATATGGGTTAAAGACCCCCTTGGGCAGGCGCCCGATGGTGTGCAGGTTGCATTCGGTGAGGAACATTTCCTTGATGCGGGTTTTCACGCCCTCGCCGAATAGGGTGCCATCGGGCAAAACGATGGCGCCCGGCCCCCGTTCTTGAGCAGGGTGACGATGAGCACCAGGAAAAGGTCCGCCGTTTCCTTGGTGCGGTAACTGCCGGGAAAATTCAGTTCGACCCCGTCTTCTTCCATGCCGCCGAAGGGCGGGTTGGTGACGATCACATCCACCCTATCGGAGGGGCCGTAATTAACCAGAGGCCGGGCCAGGGTGTTATCCCGCCTGATGTTGGAAGGCACCTCGATGCCGTGAAGAAGCATGTTGGTGACGCAAAGAAGGTGGGGCATCTGCTTTTTCTCGACCCCGTTGACCGATTCCTGTAACTTCCGTTCGTTCCTCACGTTCTTCACGTACCTGGACCTGACATGTTCGATGGTATGGGCCAAAAACCCGCCGGTTCCGCAGGCAGGGTCCAGCACCTTTTCGCCTAATTGGGGGTCCACCCGATCCACCATGAAACGGGTGACGGCGCGGGGGGTGTAGTATTCCCCGGAGTTCCCGGCGGCTTGGAGGTCTTTGAGGATCTGTTCGTATATATCCCCGAAAAGGTGCCGGTCTTGGTGGAATTGAAGTCGATTTCGTTGATCTTGTTGACCACCTGCCGAAGCAGGGTGCCGTTTTTCATGTAGTTGTAGGAATCCTCGAAAACCGTTTTGACCACCAGGCCCCGGGGGTTGTTGGGCCCGGCCTGAAGGGCCTTGAGGGCCCGGAAGAGGTCATTATTGATAAAGTCCAATAATTCATCGCCCGTGATGCCTTCGGGGTTGGCCGCCCATTCCCGCCAGCGGAACCGCTTGGGGATGGGGGACCGGAAGCCTTCTTGGGTTTCTTCCAGTTCCTTTTCCTGGTCGTCGAAGATCTTGAGGAAGAGCATCCAGCCCAGCTGGCTGAGGCGCTGGGCGTCGCCATCCACCCCGGCGTCCTTGCGCATGATGTCCTGGATGGCCTTAATGGCGGTTGAGACGGTCATAAAAACAACTCCTTAAAGACGAACATTTACCACAGAGGCACAGAGGCACAGAGAAATGGCATTTTAAATTTAAAACAGCTATTAAAACCTCAAAACAAAAGGCTTTTTCACCACAGGCCGCCTTCGGCGGCGCACAGAGGGGCACAGAGTAAGGCTTTTAACCTGGAAAAAACCTTTGGGCTAGGCCTACGGGCCAACCCTGGGCGGGAATCCCTGAAATACTCCAAATTCCATTATTTGAATTGGCAGTCAGACTGCAAATGAAAGCCCCATCCAAGGATTTAGACCGAATTCCCTAAATTGAATTGGTCGGATTCCGACCAATTGAACCCTTAACCGGGGGTTTAGCCCGAATTCCCTTATTTGAATTAGCGGCATTACCGCTAATTCACTCCCCATGCCACCCTACCTGCCAATTTCCCTTGTTTGAATTGTCCCCAGTGCGGACAATTCACCCTCGCCATTCGCCCAAATGTATAAAAATTTTATAGATTTGGCCTAAGCCGCCCCATAGAGATACTGTTCCATCTCCCTTATGGCGGCTAGGTACTTATCCTTACCCCCGAACTTATCCAATATCTCCAAAGGAGTGCCAAAGTCAGCCAGGGGTTTCACCCTAAGAACATTCAGGTTTTCGATGTTTTCCAGCCCCTCATCCGCGTATTTATCCAATAAAGCGGCCAAAACCGCCCGGACTTCCACCCCATATTTGGAGAAATAATCCCTTTTCTTGACGTTTTCCGCCCTTTCCTTACGGGTCAAGGGGGGGCGGTCAAAAGCCACGTGGCAGATCAGGTCGAAGGGGTCAAAACCCTTCCCGACCTCTTCTTCCAGGGCTTCCAGCAACAGGCCCCGGCCTTGGAGTTCTTCCAAGATGGCCTGTTTACGGTCGATCCCCCGCCAGGCCTGGAGGAACTGGTCCAGGGAGGCGTATTCGGATTGGATCGACCGGCGGGTGTAATCCTTGAGGCTTTCCGTGATGAGTTTGCCGTCTTTGTCGTAATACTGCACCCGCTCGGCCACCACGCTGACTTCCACGTCGTTGACCACGTATTTGACCCGTTTTTCCCTTTTGCCGTCGAAGCCTTCGGGGTACGAATCGTCACCCATTACCTGTTCACCCGCGGGGTCGAACTCGTCGGGGGGAACGGGCGACTGGCCCTCGGTGGGCTCATAAATGACTTCCGGTGGGCCGTCAAAAGCCGGGTCGGAGAACCGCTCGGTGGCCTTCTTAAAATCCATGATGGTGAAGAACAGCTTGTCGTAATCTTCCCGGATGCGGGAACCCCGGCCGATGATCTGCTTGAACTTGACCATGGATTGGATGGTCTTATCCAGCACGATCAGTTTGCAGGTTTGGGCGTCCACGCCGGTGGATAATAGTTCCGAGGTGGTGACGACCACTGGATAAGGCTGTTCGGGATTGATGAAGTTGTCCAATTCATTCTTACCCTCGGGGTTGTCGCCCGTGATGCGCATGATGTATTTGCGGTTCTCGCCCGCCAGGTCCGCGTTTTCGTTGACCAGGGCTTGCCGCATGCGCTCGGCGTGGTCAATGTCCTCGCAAAAGACGATGGTCTTATCGAAGCGGTTGGTCTCTTTGAGGAATTGCGTGATCTTCTTAGCCACCAGCTCGTCCCGCTTCTCGAACACGATGGCCCGGTTCATGTCCTTCTGGTTGTAAACCCGGTCCTCGATGGGCTGGCCGTTCTTGTCCAGTTTGCCCTTCTCGGGCCGCCATCCGGTGAGGTCCTTGTCGATGTCGATGCGCACCACCTTGTAGGGCGCCAGGTATCCGTCTTCGATGCCCTGCTTGAGCGAGTAGGTGTAAACCGGTTTGCCAAAATAGGTAATGTTGGAAACATCCTCGGTTTCCTTCGGGGTCGCGGTCATGCCGATCTGGGTGGCGCCGTGAAAGTAATCCAAGATCTCGCGCCACTGGGCGTCCTCGGCCGCGCTGCCCCGGTGGCACTCATCGACCACGACGAGGTCGAAGAAATCCCGGCTGAACTGCTTGTAGATATCCATCCCGGCTTCGTTGCCCGAGACCGCCTGGTAAAGGGAGAGGTAAATTTCGTAGGACTTATCGACCTTGCGGTTGGTGATCTTGGTCATGGCCGTGGCGAAGGGTTTGAAGTCGTTGGTCTTGGTCTGGTCGACCAGGATGTTGCGGTCGGCGAGGAAGAGGATGCGTTTTTTCTGGCCTGATTTCCAAAGCCGCCAGATGATCTGGAAGGCCGTGTAGGTCTTGCCGGTGCCGGTGGCCATGACGAGCAGGATGCGGTTTTGCCCCTTGCCGATGGCCTCCAGGGTGCGGTTGATGGCGGTGAGCTGGTAGTAGCGGGTTTCCTTAGGGCTGGCGTCGAGGTGATAGTCCTGGGAGACCATCTTTTCCTGCCTGTCGGTCAGGCCCCGGGCCTGGCAGTATCTTTTCCAAAGGATGGCGGGGGAGGGGAAATGGTCCAGGGACAAGGCTTCTTCCACCTTGCCCGAAGTGCCCGCCTTGTCGTGGAGGAGGAACCCGTCGCCGTTGGAAGTGATGGCGAAAGGCAGGTCGAGCATTTCGGCGTAAGCCAGGGCCTGTTGCATGCCGTCGCCCAACTGGTGGTTGTTGTCCTTGGCTTCGATGATGGCGACGGGAAGGTTGGGTTTGAAATAAAGGACATAATCGGCGCGCTTGTTTTTGTCCCGGATGGCCACCCGGCCCCGCACCATGACCCGGCCTTTGGTGAGGTTCACTTCCTCACGGATCTGGGA
The DNA here is from genome assembly GCA_963849485.1 of candidate division FCPU426 bacterium. Taxonomy (GTDB): domain Bacteria; phylum Oederibacteriota; class Muellerivitia; order Muellerivitales; family Muellerivitaceae; genus CAVTWJ01. The sequence continues at coordinate 4,218 of CAWKIF010000182.1, forward strand.
TTCCACGTCCCAACCGGCCTTTGACAAGGCGGGGGTGATGAACTTGGTGCAGATATCGCGCTCGGAGAGGGATTTTTTATCCATACGGGAAACCAGTATACCGGCGGGGATTAAAACACGGAAATTTCAACGGCCTTAAATTTTTCACCGCCAAGACGCAAAGTTCGCCAAGAAAAGCTTAAAGCGATTGGGATTAAAGGAATTTTATGTTTTTTTCGTGGTGTCCTTGGCGGTCTTGGCGTCTTGGCGGTTAAACATCATTTGATTCAGGGTTTATGCCTTCATGACCTCAACGGGAAGCTGGGCCGTTACTTCGGGATGCAGCTTGATCGATACATCATGGTGACCCACCAGCCGGATATGGTCATCCAGCACGATCTGTTTCTTGTCGATGTCGAAGCCTTTGGCCTTCAGGGCCTCGGCGATCTCGGCGGAAGTGATGGAGCCAAAAAGCTTCCCCTCATCCCCCGCCTTGTGGCGCAAAGTGATGGTAAAGCCCTTCAACTTGGCCGCCAATTCCTGGGCCCGTTCCTTTTCTTTTTCCTTCTTTCGTTCCACGGCCTTTTTTTCGGCCTCCACCTGCTTCATGGCGCTCTCGGTGGCCGCCACGGCCATGTCATTAGGAATGAGGAAATTGCGGGCGTAGCCTTCCTTGGCCTCGATAATGTCGCCTTTTTTCCCGATCTTGGGGACATCCTTGATCAATAGAAGTTTCATGCGGTTTTCTCCAGGGTAGGGGTTTTGATTTTACGCAGGTCCATCCATACATCCAGAATTCCAAGGCAAAAAAGCGGCTCGAACAGGAAAGTCAGAAGCACATAAAGCGGGAAACGGAAGATCAGGGGAATATTCCACTTTTGGAGGTAATAGGAAATGATGCTGAAGCCTCCCATGATGTAAATGCACCCAAAAAACACCAGCAGGTTATTGGCCAGGATCTCCATCCAGCCGTATTGGGCCGCGTCCAGATACTTTACGCCGATCTTCATCATCGCCCCAATGAGGAACCCGAAGATAAAGGGCTCCGGGATCACCCATTGGCGGAAAGGCATGGGCCGGGGGATGCGGGAAATGTATTTTCGAAAGAGGATGGGGACCGTGTAGTAGGCGAGGAAACTGAACCACAGGCAGGTCAGAACCACCCAGGCGGGATAAGCCTCGACGCCGAACTTCTGGGCCCAATCCATGTTCTCGTCGATCTTGTCCTGGGGAATGCCCTGGGCCTTGAGGGCCGTCACTTGGGATTGGAGGTTCTGTTGCAGATAAGCCTGCATTTCTTTCCAGTTCGGGCTCTTACTGTCCAACTGAGCCAGGCCGAAAAGGGCCATGAAAAAAAAGCCGCAAGCGAGGGTGCCAGCCAGTACCGCGCCGTTGGGCCGGGCCCCCTTCAAAAGCGCCAACAGAATCGCCATACCACTGACGACGAGAATAGCCCCAAAAAGAAGGACCCAAAGCCCCAAGGCGAGCAACCAATCCAAGACCGGCTCCCTTCCCGCCTCTTATTACGCGGTAGCGAAAGGCAGGAGGGCGATATTGCGGGCCCTTTTGATCGCCTGGGTGAGTTCCCTCTGGTGGCTGGCGCAGGTTCCCGTCATGCGGCTGGGAACGATCTTGCCCCGGTCGGAAACGAAGGTACGGATTCGGTTATAATCCTTGTAGTCGATGGCGACCACCCTGTCCTGGCAGAACCGGCAGGATTTGCGTCGAGGACGGCGGAAACGCCCGCCCGGCCCGCCCTCACGGCCTCCCGGTGCCCCGCCTTCGCGGTGGCCTCCCTCACGGTGTGCTGGTCTCTCTTTTCTTTCTTCCATTTCAATCTCCTTATTAATGCGGTTTTAGGGTTCATGGGGCCTTCAGGGCCCGGCTTCTCGTCAAAAGGGAATGTCTTCCTCGGAACCGGAGGAAGCGGCGGGGGCGCCGCCTTGCGGGGCGCCTTCTTCCTCGGGGGCTGCTCCGGAATCACCGGACCCGCCCTTTCCGCGGTTCAGGAACTGGATGCGGTCAGCCACCACTTCCATGACACTGCGTTTTTGTTTGTCTTCGGTCTCCCAGGAACGGCTCTGGAGGTAGCCTTCCACGAAAAGGGGATCGCCCTTTTTCAAGTACTCCCCGACGGCCTCGGCGGTCTTGCGCCAAACCACGACGGTGACATAGCAGACTTCCTCTTTCTTTTCGCCCGATTGCAAGGAATAGACCCGGTTGATGGCGACCCTCAGGTTGGCGACGGCGGCCCCCCCGGCGGTATAGCGCAATTCGGGATCCTTCGTCAGCCTTCCCATGAGGAAAACCTTGTTCAAATCAGGCATGGCAACCCCCTTGTGATCGGATCAGGGTTATTCGCCGGCCGGGGCGGCCGGGGCCTTGGACTCTGCGGGGACTTCAGCGACCGGAGCGGCCGCAGGTTCCACCGGCGCGGGCGCCGCGATAGGCGCGGCCACCGGGGCCGGGCTGGCCTGGGGCGCGCTTGGCGCGCTCGACGAATGGGACGAGGAGTAAGGGGCCGAGGGTCCCGAGTGCCGGGTAGGCGCATGGGGTCGAACCGCAGCGCCCTCTTCGGGGGCCTTGCGGATCGGCTTGGGCCGCGGCTTCAAGTGGCTGATGGTGTCCTTCACGATCATGAACTTAATGACCTTTTCGAGGAGCCGCAGGTTGCGGTTCAACTCGGCCACGGCCTCGGTGGAAACCTGGACATGGAAGAATACATAGTGGCCATCCCGGTGCTTCTGCACCATGTAGGCCAATCGGCGCTTTCCCCATTCTTCTTTCTTGAGAACGGTCCCCTTGGATTCGGCCACGATCTGCTCAACCTTCGTGGACACGACCATCTGCTCTTCGACGGTTGAATTGGGGTCCAAGATGTAAATGACGTCGTACTTTAATTGATTCACACACTACCTCCCTTTGGATTCCTCACCGGGGGCGAGGGTAGCCCCCTCTCCTAATTGCCGGGAGGGAGCAGGGTTCCTGCGTTGGGCTTGGGGCCCGAAGGCGGGAACTCTTACCAATTTTTCAATTCAAAATTTTAAATTGAAATTGGTGCTGTACCGGCCCCATTGAATGTTTCATGGATGGCTGGCACGTTACCCTGAAAACTGCTTCTCAGGGGATGTGAAGTATAGGCCAGGGGGTTTTTGAAGGCAATATGAAAAAAGGCTGAAAAAGGGGTGGTTTGTTGAGAGATATCGCCACCCTTTTTTATGGATACCATTCTTTCGGAGAATTGGCAGGTGACGAGCAACAAAATTTAAACAAAGAGCGCTTTTTCAACTTTATTCAGACACTATTTTAAAAGTAGGGAAGATTTCAATGGTCTGACAAACCACAACCAAATTTCAGAACCCACAAGAAATATCGCAGTCGCAATCCAAACCATCGAATCAAAAGTATCAACAAAAATCTTTGGTTGAGATCCGTTCTGAATTGCAGAAACATCTTCACATACACACCACAATAAAACGTTGGCCATTATAAAAACTGGAATAAAAATAACGAACCAGCCTAATATTGTTGGGCGAATATATTGAGCGACACATAACAAAGGTGGTATGCAATAAAAATACATATGATTTTTTTCAATAAATGCATAAATCAAATAAAGAAGAGCGCAAAACAAATAAACCATGCTTTTCTTAGTCGGTAGTAAGAGTTCTCTCGTAATCAACCCCCGGCCATAAAATCGTGAAAAAGATAGGTGCCGAACTAGGGTTTTACTTACTCCGCTCCAAGCGAAGGGTTTCAGGCACCGCATCGGCTACTTCGGGGGGCCCCCAGAACTGGATCGGGCCGGGGCTGGCGAAATCATCCTCCATCGCCCACTTCTTGCGCAAGGCGGCGAATGCCTTGAAAGGTTTGCCCTTCAGGTCCACCAAGGCCTTTTGAATGACGGCCTTATCCTTCCCGTGGCGGCGTTCCAGGTTCATCATCATGGTCAAGGGCACGCCCCCGGCTCTCCACTGGGAAGGGGGCTTCAAGAGGTCCCGGACGCTCGAGAGATAGCCGGTGAACCCAGCGGCCACCAACATAGAGGCGTTGAAACCCAGGGCGTAGCAATAATTGGCGTCGAAGTTGGAGGGGGCGCCACAACGGCCTTCATAACCGAAGAAATGGCCTTGGCCGGAGAA
>CAWKIF010000183.1:0-35305 GCA_963849485.1 candidate division FCPU426 bacterium
CGACTAAATGAGCTCAAATATTTTGATTTGGCGGACGTGAAAAAGAAGCCAGACTTATAACCCGGATTTCAAGGACAAGCCGGACGAGGTTTTTAACGGCCTCATGAAGTCGATTTTTTATGGGCCTGTGACTCAGGAATATTACCTGGGACCAAGCCAGCGACGTTTTGAGCAACCTAACCAATCTTCTTTTTTTGGACTTCAAGCACGTTACCCGGATGGATTACCAAAACCTCATCTCCAACGAGATCAGGTCGTTTGAAATCCCATCAAGGCCTTGGCCCGGAAACACGAAAACACGGCTCGGGGAAATACTTTCTGGAAAAGCGGTCGACAAATATGTCGGAGAAGGACAGGGAGCTAACTCTTTCGGGGTTGACCAGCAAATTGGCGCGTTTCACCACCCGTGAATGGTCACCCCTCAACAATACTCTTAACCCGGATATCCGGATGAAGGATGTGGTTGAAAAAGAACAGATATTCCTATTCGGAACATTTTCCTTAACCAGGAAGATTCTAAACCGGTCATTATTTCGGCCCTTACTGACTTAGCGGGGGTCATAGGCCAAAGGCTAATTGATAAGCCGGAAAGGCCGTTTTTCGTCTTTTTGGATCAGTTTTATACTGCCGCTTATCCGGGTTGAATGACCTAATTTCCTTGGGGCGGGAAGCCAACGTTTGCTTCTTTTTGGCCCACCACAGTTTGGGCCAATTGGGGGTGGTCAGCCAGGAATTTAAGGACGATATCCTCACCAATACCAACCATAAAATCGTGATGAATATTACCGAGAAAGCCATGGTGGATTTCTCCGCCTCGATATTCGGGACCAAAGTCACCAAGAAAGATGTTTATTCCTATGACACCCGTATGGCTCAACCCAGGGAAAGAACCGAAAAACAGGATGAGGAATTCATCATCCATCCTAATTATTTGAGAGGGATGAAACGCGGGGAAGCGGTTTGCAGGATTGGTTGACAACCCGCTCTGAAGGTATTCAAGATGAAATTGAAGGAAGTCAAACCTCCACCCAGGGAATTTGATTATGTGAAGTGCGTACCCATCCGAAACAATCATTTAAAGCCGAGATGAGTTCAACAAGGTAGTTGTGCCTAAGATAATTTCTGCCTCTAAAACCACCCCCGTGCCGACCAAACCGGAAAAGGCTGATACTGAAGAAGCCGGAAACGCCAAAAAAATCTGAAAAGGCAGAACCGACTAAACCCGAAACGACCAACCAAAGAGGTTAAACCTCCAAACGCATTACATAAGCCCGATTTTGGGAAAAGTAGTTAATTAGGGGGGAATAGATGAAAGGACTTACTTCCAATGACCGCTGAAGAAGAAGAGCGGTTGGTTTGGATTCACTCAAACAAATTCATAGTCCCTCATTGATTTAACAAGAAATTTATTCCCGACCAATCTTATCGGCACGCTTGCCGGGTTTTAAACCAATATGCAAGCCCGGAAATCAGGTTCCTCCACACGCAACAAGATAATGTTTTTCAGAGGATAAATTATTACCTTAACCGCTCCGGCGATCAGAACCTTGGACTCGACGAACAAAATTTTGGTTCGAAGCACAAAATATCCAGTCAAAATAAACTCAAAAGAAAAGGATCATGACCTATTAGTTCAGGCGATCCGAATTTCTTTTGAAGATAGTGAACACTTGAAGAGTGTTTTTTGGGTTTCCGATTTTGAATTGCGTTCAGGTATTAGCCCGTCTATAAAAGCAGAATTTCTTGAGGGTAAATTGGATAAAGAAAAATGGCGGTCCAATGGCTTCAACCCCAACCCCAAAGGAAGAAGAACGCCGGATGGTTATTTTGAGGCAGACTTGGACGGGGAGCGGATGGGATTCACTCTTGAGTATGAACACCAACCTTACGGGGACAAGAAAATAAGTGATATGGTGGACTGCTTGAAAGACGGTTATCCACATGCCTTCAAACTTGTTGTTTCCGCGAGTTATAAGAATGCATTGCGGATGATCCGAGCGCTAAAAGTGAAAGTAAAATTGGAGGACCAGGAAAAATGGTTCGTGACCGACGTGGAAAAGGCGACAACCCAATCGTTCAGGGGGATATGGCACCAGCTCGACAAACCGTTGGATTGAGGCGGTGAGGGTATAACTGAAGGAAAAAGGTTTTCAGAAGTAATGACCTTTTTATAGTGATCTACCCAAAAAACGAGACCCCTAGTTGGCAACCACTTGTATAGATTATTGTGTGGGATGGACCAGGACGCCCCGTTAAGTTGGGGGGGGGGGAGTAGTCCTGGGATCGGAAGACTTGAGTTTTAGAAATATAATTTTTTTGGAGGATTTTATGGTTACTGGAATTTTGAAGTATCGGTTATTTCATACGGAGGAATTCGACCACTTAGCAAAAAGGACTCACAGGGTTGAAATTTTGGAAGCATCAAAAATTGGAGATCCCTTAAAAGCCATTGTTGGTTATAGGTGCCGCCTTTATCAGAACGTTAGGGGCAAATGGAAGGAAATCATTCCAGATGGCTTATTCATTGAAGCTAACGGTGGAGGGAGTTATTCGACGATGGAACTCGTTTCTTTGGCTATCAATCAGGCGGGTCTCATCAAAAAGACTAAGGTTACAGCTACACGGTGAGTAGTGGTCTACGGAGGCCATTATTGAAAGAAAAAGTTTCACACCATGGCACAGGGAACAGTGAAGTGGTTCAAGAACGAGAAGGGATTTGGTCTTATTGCTCAGGATGGGGGACAGGACGTATTCGTGCACTTCTCTGAAATCCAAGGTGACGGATTCAAGAGCCTTAATGAAGGCGACCGCGTTGAGTTTGACGTTGCCCAAGGCGATAAAGGCCCAAAAGCGGTAAAAGTCCGAAAGATATAACCCTAAAATTTGGCAACCCCCGGCTACCAGCGGCCCGGACGGCCGCAAGGTAGGGAAGGGCATAAACAAAAAAAGGCCGCCGCTTTTAAAGCGACGGCCTTTTTTTTGTCTCAGGTTTTAATCAGTTGGAGGCGGGGGTTTCTCCAAGTGCCAGTGAATTCTTGTCTAGAAGGGCATTCAACTGGCTTAATTGATCCGGGTTTAGTTTGTGATCAGTGTTAGTTTTTTTGAAAGACACTTCCTGCTGGCGTACGCTTTTGATACTGGTTCGCAGATCTTTCGCCTGTTGTGTGGTGATCTTTCCCTTACTCTCCCCGATTGTGATGAGCTTCGATTGGTTGGTCAGGCGCATCTTATACTGGACCTCGGGGCTGTGGTTAAACACCGGCTTTACCGAAGGTGTGATCGATGGGTTAGTTTGGACGGTCGCGAAAACCTGTGCAGTATAGAAAGCAAAAAGGACAGGAGCGGCGAAGAAGAGTAAACGTTTCATAATAAATACCCCCGAATTGGATTATTTTCCCCTTCAAACAGTTATGGATTACCACTTTATTAGACATCGTACAAGTTGAAATAAGTTAATTTTTAAAACCGCACAAAATATTACCTTTTATTACCTAAATATTTGAATTTCCAAAGGTATAAAAGCTGAAACGTTTAAATTGAACGTTTTTTACCGGATCACAAGGAGTTTCCATATTTTGGTTTGATTTGAGGAACCAGTGACTTGGACCCGTAAATAATAAAGGCCATTGGAGACCAAATTCCCCCACTTATCTTGTTGATTCCACACCAGGGTCGCGTTTTGGCCAGGAATAAGTACGGTTTTGTCCAAAATTTTCCGGAAGGCCAGTGTGAAAAGTCCCCATTCAACTGTGGAACCGGGAGGCGCCAGCACCAGGCAGGTGACGGGTCTCGTATCCTGGGAAGGGTTGGGAAAGGGTACTTCGATAGTCACACCCGTCAAGATTTGGGTTGAAGTGGGGGTCGGCGACGAAGTGACCGTGGGTGTGCCGGTGACAGTTAGGCTAAGGGTTGGCGTGGGTGTAGAAGTGTTGGTAAAGGTAGCCGTCGGAGATTGAGTCATACTGCCTGTCGCGGTGTTCGTGGGTGTGCTGGTAAAGGTGCCTGTCGTTGTGCTGGTTGGCGTATCGGTGAAGGTTGATGTGCAGGTGTAAGTGGGAGTTGGGGTGCTGGTAAAGGTGCCCGTCGGTGTGTTGGTTGGCGAATCGATTACGGTCGACGTGTCCGTGAAAGTGGGAGTTGGGGTGCCGGTAAAGGTTCCTGTCGGTGTGTTGGTTGGGGAACCGGTGAATGTTGACGTTTCCGTATAAGTTGGCGTAGGCGTCGAGCTGAAGGTTTGGGTTCCTGTTGACGTTGTCGTTGGGGTGGGGGACCAGGTTATTGTCGTTGTTGGGGTTATGGAATTTGTCGGAGTCCAGGACGGCGTATTTGTCCAAGTCACCGTGATCGTGGGAGTATCCGTCATGGTGCGGGTTAGTGAAGCAGTGGGCGTCGGGGTAGGGGTTCTTGTTGGCCCGTTCGCGATCTCGAAAACGAAACCATCCCAGACGCCGCCTCCATAAGACGCTTGATAGGGATTCACGGTCGGAAAAGTCCCGGTGTTCATTGTTCCTCCCACATAGACGTCACCCCAACTGTCCAAAACGATGCCCTCCGGCACATCTGGAGCGGTAGCGCCCCAATAGGTGGAATATATTAAGGCGCTGGCAGTTGGATTGAACTCGCATACGAACGCGTTCTCTGTTCCCCCCAAGGCGCTCTGGATGGGATTCACCAGGGGCAAATTGGTGGAAGTAGTGGATAAACACAGGAAGATATCATTGCTTGAATCAAGCGCGATCCCGAGCCCCCTGTCGGCGCCATTCCCTCCTAAGTAAGTTGAAAAAGCCAGGGTGTTTCCCGCCGGGTTGAACTTCGTCAAAAACGCGCCGGGGGCTGTTGCCTGAAAGGCGTTTACAACGGGAAAATCTGGAGCGTTTGTTTCTCCTGTCACATAGGCGCATCCGGTGGAATCGACAGCTATGGCATAACCGATCTGGCCCAGACCTGTTCCATTGTTTCCGCCCAAATAAGTGGAATAGGCCAGGGTGTTTCCCGCGGGATTGATTTTAGTGACGAAAATATCATCCGTCCCGTCCAAAGCCGCTTGGAATGGATTCTGGGTTGGAAAATTCGTTGATTCGGTGTTACCCGTGACGTAGGCCGCTCCGGCTCCGTCCACGGCGATTGCCTGGGCAACATCTCCTGTGCTTCCACCCAAGTAAGTTGAATAAACCAAAGTGTTTCCCGCGGGGGAAAACTTGGTGATGAAACCGTTCGGTGATCCTGCCGGGGTGGATTGGAAAGGGTTCACCGTTGGGAAGGAAGCTGAATCGGTATAGCCGGTGACGTAGGCGCTTCCGGAGGAATCCACGGCTATCCCATAGCCTAAACCTATGCCAGTCCCGGTGTCTCCCAAGTAAGTGGAATAAAGCAGGGCGCTACCCGTGGAATTGAGTTTTGCCACGAATATCCAGGCGGGGGTGGCCTGGAAGGGGTTGACCAGGGGAAAATCCGTTGATTGGGTCTGCCCGGTGAGATATACGTTACCAGTCCCGTCCATGGCCATTCCAAAAGATTCATCTTGGCCACTTCCACCGATGTAAGTGGAATAAATTAAAACCGTGCCAGTAGGGTCGAATTTGGTGACGAATAAATCCGTGTTTCCGTCTATGGAAGGTTGATAGGCGCCTGGCATGATGGGGAAGTTAGTGGATCCTGTAGTGCCATAGACGTAAGCATCACCCGAGGCATCCACTGCGACATCTGTGATCGAATCGCGGTTGCTTCCCCCTAAATAAGTGGAATAGACAATGTAAGGGTCGATGACCAAGGGCAGGTCTTTCCGGTAACTTCCGATCTCAAAACCAACCAGGTTCTCCGAAAGGAGGACATAACGCCCATCCACCACCTGTTTTTGGCCGTTCACCCACTGGTAGCATTGGGGGGATTTCCAATTTACTTCCCCATGGGATGTTTCGAGGATCAGATCCCCGTTACCATCGACCGTTTTTTTACCAGCACCCGATATCTCCCATTGGATCAACTTGGGATCGGCCCCGGGTGAAACCGTGAAGTCGTGCTCCAATCGGCCTTGGTTTCCATAGTATTGAAGGTCTATCCCAGGGAGGACATTGGACAATTGGACGCTGGAGTAATGCTTTATTCCGGTAAGCCATCTGGAATGGTCGTTTCCGATGAAATAGTTGCTGACACCCGGAAGCTCATTCATGGGTTGGATATTTGCGGTGGTATCCGCGTTTAATAATCTCATGTGAATACATTCCGCGCCAAACTTCGGATGGGGGTGGCGCAAACCCTTGGCTGGTAGGTTGTTTTCGGCAATGGGGTAATGAAGGACCAAATGAACTTCATCGGTTGAGAAGAATATTCCGTATCCCGGACCACGGCTGAAAAATTTCACGTTTTGGTCCGCTTGCCCCCCGTTCATTTCGAAGGAAAGTGGTAACTTCCCGAAGGAATCGATATTTCCGGGCTGGGCGGTCTGCGGCACTTGCGAATTCTTAAAGGGAATACGAACATTACCTCCCCGCAGGGGTGGAATCAGGCCCAAAATAAACACCAAGAGTAAAAGAACAATTTGGGGTCGTATTAAAAATGGATCATTTTTCATAATTTCCAATCGCCATATTTCCTGCTTTCAGAGTCTTCTTTGTCTAAAATTCTACTCCCCATTGTCTGAATTAATAGCTTTCTGTTGAGGCCCTAATCATAGATTTGTCCAAGGGCTTTCCTGATATCTCCATCTCCCCCGAAATACGGGGTTTTGGGTCAATTTTTTTACCGGTTCTTAATTCAAGACCAGCAATTTCCCCGTGACGGTTTGCTTCTTCCCCTGCCCTTCCACTTCCAGGACATAGTAGTAAAGACCATTGGAAAGGCCACCCATGCTTAACGAAAAGTTGTTGTTCCCGACAGTTGCCGGGCATTGGGCCTGCCTGACCTTGCGGAAGGATACGGTGAATATCTTCAGGGTCACCTGGGAGGCATTTTGGGAAAGACTGTAGGGGAAAGTAACCTGGCCTCCGGTGGTCGAGGGATTAGGGTAAGGGGCTTGAGTATAGAGAAGTTGTGAAGGGTCAATGGTGGGTGTGCAGGTAAAGCCTGGAAAGCCGCAGGGAAGGGGGGTATAGGTTAGGGTTAAGGACACTGTGGGGGTGGGCGTGATGGTTGGGGTCGAAGTAAGGGTGATGGTGGGCGTCTGGGTGCGGGTAGAAGTGGGGGTTGGAGTCATAGTAATGGAAGGAGTAGAGGTGGGGGTATAGGTAGAAGTAATGCTTGAGGTCACCGTGGGGGTAGGAGTAATGGTAGGTGTCGAAGTAACGCTTGGAGAAGGGGTAATGGTAGGCGTGGGAGATAGGGTAAAGGTAAAAGTGGGTGAGGTGGTTTTTGTCGGCGAGAGGGTGAAGGTTCCGGTGGGCGTGAGACAATTGGACAGGGTGACATCATTGATGTACCAACCCCTTGCGTTGTTGGGGGAACTGTCAGTGTTAACAACGAATTGGATTTGGATAGAGCCAAATGTGACGGAAGCCAAAGGAACTTGCTCCAAAACCCAGCCTCCCGAGGAAGTAGAGGAGGTGGACCAGAGATTTTCCCAGTTGTTGTTATTGTAGGGCGCCCATTGAACGGAGAGGGTGTCACCTCCGTCGGTCTGCCACCAAGTATAGAAGTTCAATGTGTCGGTAGGATCGCACACGATGTAAACATACCCGCTTGGACTTGTTAAAGTACCCGCGTTGGAAGCTCCAGTGGCGTAGGTGCAGGTTGCATCGATGCCATAATAGGCAGACCAGGGGTGGATAAAACTGTTGGAGCAGGGGGAAACGCCGTCTTCCACGGGGTGCCAAAGCCCGGTGAAGTTCCAACCGGTGAACGGCCCGTAATTAGGTGTGGCGGTAGGGGTTGGCGTCAAAGTCCAGGTGCTGCCGAGGGCGACCGAGGAAATTTCATTGGAAGCCACTGTAGTGTTGCCCTGGGCGTCGATGGCCTGAGTGATGTAATAGTATGTGATACCGGGGTCGGCGGTGGTATCGGTAAAGGAAAGGGTGGATCCATTGGCAGTATATCCTACGGCGGTGTAGGGTCCTCCAGTGACATTGGAACGGGAAATGAGGTAGTCCGCTGTGGCGAAAGCAGTAGTTTGGGGAGTGACCCAGTTAAGGGAGATTTGGTTAGTCGATGGTGAAGCGGTAAGGGAAGAAGCAGGCCTGATAGCGGCTAATGCCCTGTGACAATTCATTTGGCCCCAGCCCGTGTACTGATTGAAACCACCGCCTAAAGTGTCGGCGGTGGTGTAGAGGTCCTGTGTGACTGCTGCAGGCGAAAGACCTTGGTCAAGGAGAATGGCAACCATGGCTGAAACTTGAGGAGCGGCTGCGGAAGTCCCATTACCACCACCCATACAAGTAACACAAGAAAAGGAAGGCGCAGTAATTCCACCACAAACAGGTACAACTAATCCGATCCAAGAACCATAATTGGAATAATTGCACCAAGTTTCTGTATTATCCACGGCACCGACCCCAATTGCGTCGGGATCGCTCGCAGGGCTATATTTAGAACTGTTTCCATCGTTACCCATTGCAGCCACGACAATACTTCCATTGTTCCAAGCATTAGAACTATCACCCGAGAATTCACCTGAAACAGAACTAAAACTGCAGTTGATGGATTTAGCGCCATAAGAAATGGCGTATTCAATTCCTTCAGAAGCTGTAACATCATTCGCTGTCCCACCAAGAACCTTAACAATCAATAAAGAACAATTGGCACAAATGCCGACCCCGCCAAAATCATTGTTAGTGTCCGCACTAGCTATACCCGCCACGGCCGTTCCATGACCGGTTGTATCGGTAACATCACTGCTATCAGTTATGAGGTTGTAACTATTGGGATCGATTTTTCCCACGAACTCCTCGTGTGTTGTCAATGCACCGGAATCAACGATTGCGATCTTGGCTGTAGTCCTTCCTAAGGAAGCATTAGCTATCCAAGGGTCCGGGTCGTTCCATGCCTGGTCTATATGGATTTGGTTCACGTTCCATTCGTTGCTTCCATCTTGGTAATCGGGGTCATTGGGGTATGGGTAAGGGGCATAGGTAAGAGGGTAAACCCTATAATTGGGGTGAACTCTTTTGAAAAAAGAATTCTGTTTCAGGGTTTCAACATAATCGAGAACTTTTCCATCAGGGACTTTAAGGACCAAGCTGTGTATACGCGGAGCTTTGTGGAGAATTTCATATCCCAGCCCTTGGACAAAAGCTTCTCGTTGTTCTTCGCTGATAGAAGATTTGAATTCCACTACCACTTGTCCGTCAATGAATAATTCACGACCGTTTGCATCCAATGGTACAGAGCTGGCAAAAGCCGAAGAGAACATCAAGTCGTATAACACCCCTAAAAACAGTAGATAATAGAATGTTTTTGGGATCAATGTTTTTACCATTTAATCTAGGTCTGATTGAAAAACCATAGATGTAATTTTACCTCTTTAAAATAGACCAAAAAGCACTTCTCAGGCCTAGATTAGACATTGATTCATTAGTATTCACAAGATAGGCAAAATAATGGCTATAGGGAACATCTTAAAATCCAATGCGAAGACACAAAGGCCACAAATTACTCATGAAACCCAAAGGCCTAATTTTTATGGTGTTTTCCAATTTTTCAAAAAAGACATCACTTTCAATAACATCTTTAAATGACAATTTTAGATAACACTATGGATTGATAATCAGAATCACATTTTGGAAAGAAATTGTGCAATTTTTGTCTTGGCTTCTTTTATGCGTGAGCTTTTTTGGATTTTACATCAAATTGTCTTCATTATTAATTTCCTCAGTCTATAATCCAGACTTCTAGTTGGACTCATTCCGTAATCGGAATTGCCTTGAAAAAAGTATTTATTTTTTTCTTTTTTTCTTTTTTCTTTCCGGCGCTGGCCGCCACGCCCGATTATGAAATCGTTGAGACAGCTTCCCCGACTCACTTCTCCAACGGCGATACCATCACTTACACTCTCGTCGCGATTAACAATACTTCGAGCCCCCAGGGTTTCACCATCGTCGATTCCGTTCCAGCTGGCTTGAACGTATTTTCCGTTACAGGAGTAGCGCCTTTACCCAATCCCGTATGCAATCCTTTTACTCCGAGTCTAAGTACTCCATTTGATGGTGGGGGTTCTTTGACTTTGGGTACTTCTGCCAATCCAATAATGATTCCTGCAAACTCAAGAGTATCTATTCTTTTGAAAATGACGGTTGATGTTCAGGCAACCAACGGCCTCCTTCAAACCCTTACCAACACGGCGACACTTTATCTGCTGGATGGGACGGCAGCTTCCTCCGTTGGCGAACAAGGGACGGCTTGCGCAGGCACTGATTTAAGCCTTCAAATTTCCGACAGCAATGGAAATCCACCCACTGGAAACGACTCCACTTTTCCCAACCGCGCCTGGAACGACGGGACAATCGTTGCGAACAATGGCGAAATTTTCCATTGGAACGGGGTGACTTGGACTCAAGTCGCCTCGCCAACCTCTAACAATTTGCTTGGGGTGGACAGTTGTGTGGACGCTTCAGGCAATACCCTTGAAGTTGCGGTTGGGAATGATGGAACTATTCTTGAGAACGAAAACAACGATGGTTACAAGCAGTTAGCCAACAACCCTTATTTCAATGACGGTCCGGGGCAATACTACGATGATTATCATATGGCAATTTACAACAATGGTCGCTTACTTACCGAGTACATAAATTCCACAACTCAGGATCCGAATACCGGTTTGCCACCCCCCTGTGCTCCGGTTGCCCCGCCAATGAATGGGACTGACCCCCAATTAAATATGCAAATCATGAGTTATGAATGTACCAACAGTCAAGATGTCCAGTTCAAGGTTAAAATTACAAACGAAGGTACTACGCCAATTAATCTTTCGACTTTGGCCTTATCCGTTAGGATGTGGTTTAATCAAACTGCCCCGGTAAATGCTCAGTGGACTGGGAATCTATATCCTGTTGATACTACCGGAAACGAGCACCCGCCGATCAATCCATCAAATCTCAACGTATGGTACGCGGCCACTCCGTTATCATCTTCCTGCGCGCCAGATCCTACCCATGTGGCGTCCCAACAAGTTAATCTGCCCCTGAATGGATTAAGTGGAACTCTTCCGCCCGGTTGGTCCCTGGAGGAACTTCAATTCAAGGTAAGTGTAGCGCCTACTAATTGGATCAGGCCTATAACTGATTATTCTCAATGTAATTCCAATAACGAAGTTGACTTTACAAGCGTCAAGCTCGTTGGATGCCAAGGGGCTTATATCACCACCAGCAACGGGGAAGTGCTTTACTGCTCCGACGTGCACAACGCCTATACCTTGGAGAATGGAAGCTGTTACCGGGTCATCAAGGGTGGTTCTGTCTGTCCCTCGGATACAACTCCCCTCAACACAGTGGAAGTCGTCGACAACACATGGCTCTTAATTGGCGGGCAAAACGGTCTTTTCGAGCGGTCAAACTTCCCCACAAGTACCTCGTCGACATGCGCGATTTTCTCCCCCGTTAGCGCTAGCCCGCCGCCAACGGGTTGCATCAACGACATTAAAGAGGCGGACTCGGGCCAGGTTTATGCGGTGGGTTGCAACGGCCAAGCTTATGACACAAGTAATACGGGCCCGTTCACTTTATCGAACCCACCTGTTTTCCAAAGCATGGGCTTGAATATTCCCTCAAGCGAAACCCTTAACACCGTGGACAGCACCGATACCTCCCATGTGGTCATCGGCGGAAACAACGGAATGGTTTATTATTATGACGGGAACGGAACAAAATCCCTCACCAGTTCATCCGGCTTAGTAAACAATAAATCCATTGAATACCTGATTGGACCTGATGGGCTCGTGGACGGTGCCTTTATCCTTTGCGGTTGCCCCGGAATTTATACATTTATTTGCATAACTCCCGTGCCCACTCCAAGATTTATCCCCACTGTGACCTTTACACCCACCCCAACCCAGACGCCTATTCTTGTTACCTCTACCTATACCCCCGGCTCCGGCACCCCAATAAACGGCACTGTCGTCTGGACGATCACCCCAACTGACACCCCCACCATAACCCCAACCGGTTTTGTGGGTAACGGAACCCCCGGTCCCGGAACTCCTGGTACTGGCACACCTGGTTTCGGCAATGCCACTTGGACGAGCTCACCGACGGATACCTTGACGTTCATTCCCACCGGGATTGGGGGTAACGGTCACACCCGGTCCGGGCACGCCTGGATTTGGCACCGCAACTTCAACGATCACCCCGAGCGCTACGTTCACGGTTACCTCATTTGGTGGGGGCGGCAACGGCACCCCAGGTACCCCAACACCAGGTGGAGGGGGGAATGGAAACGTTACAGCCACCGAAACCGATACGCCCACTTTTGTTCCAACCGGGATAGGGACACCTTCCACTTCCGTGGTAACCAACACCCCGACGGCCACGGCTTTGCCTCCTATCAACTTGAGAGCCATTACCTGCTTGGCGGCGAGTTCCAATACCTTCCTCACTCTGGCAGTGGGAGACCATGGCACGGTTATCCTACGGACTCAATCACCCACGACTGTGATCACTGAGACCATTCCCGTGGTGGTGAACGGCACGGTTATCACCGCGAATTTCGACGGGATATACGCCTGCGATCCCCAGCATTGGTGGATTGTAGGCTCTTGCGGGACTGTGGTTGACACCACCAATGGGGGCGCGACCTGGAACCAGATAGACCTTGCGCCTTTCAGCACGGGGGTGAACCCTGATTGCACTGGGACAAACCCGGCGAATGTGCTTCTTACCTCCGTCACGGCCGATGTCACCTGCACCAAAATCACCATTACCGGCCAGGGTGGATACTACTGGACCTTGACCAGCATTGACGGTACCCAGGCGAACACCACCGTTTCGGGCGGGGGCGCGGGGTCCTTGGTTTTGTGCGCAGCTTGCTCTGCGCCGGCGCTCACTCCTCTTTTTTCGGATTTCAACCCATTAGCCTCGGGGGCCATCGTGAGGTTCGACGAGTCCTTCCAGTATCCCTCAACGAATGAGCAATGGATCGTTGGGCAGGACAACGAGGGCAACGGCTTCATCCTCCATAGCACGAACAGTGGAGGGTGTTTCTGCCGCGACCCCTTGCCTTTAATCGGGACCAGTTTCGGCCCTGGCGCGCAAGTAACGGAAATAACGGGTATCTTCGAGGAATCACCAACGGACATTTGGGCGGTAGGTTCCAGGGTCCAGGATTCCAACGGAAAAGGATATAACGTCATCCTCCATTCCACCGATGGCGTGACTTGGCAGACCTGCCCGCAACTGGAAGTCATCCCCGGCATCACTAACGGGACCAATGCCACCGGCGTCAATGTCACCCTGAACACGATCCGGGTAAGCACCTCCATCGGGGATTTGATCCAGATATTCCTCGACCCGACGGCTTCCGGCGAGTGCGCGGCCCTTACGGAGCCGGGCGCCATTAGTTTTACCAACGTAGGCGGCACACTCACCGGGGTTTGCGCCTGTGTGGTTTGCGGCTTGGACGGCATCCTGAAGCCCATTTCAGATTGCAGCCCTTATGCGATTGGCGGAACATTCACCTATTCTCCCACTTCCACTTACACCAACACGCCCTGTGGTTGGCCGGGCAATACCTGCACTTATACTTTTTCCCCCACGGCCACGAGCACCCCAACGAACACGAATACCCCGACGATCACCTTGACACCATCGTTGACACCAACGATAACCCTTACCTATACGCCTACCGTGCCCCCCACCATCACGGAAACCGGAACTTCCACCAATACACCCATTGTTACTTGCGTGGGAAACCAGCCGGAACAAAATGAAGCCTGGTACCCTACTAACGGGACCGCGATTAACCCGCCGACTGATTCCAGCGGGCGGAGCTATACCGACCCGGCTTATGTCTTAACCAACATCAATGGTTTTTGGCATAACCCTTCCATTGTCAGCCCCGAACCCAGCCTCTATGCGAATTGTTACCCGAACTGGTTCAGCTGGCAACCCAGTGGGGAGGACATTTACGCCGGGTTCACCCAGGACAACGATTTATTCATCCGGGATACTTTTACTATACCCCCGGGATGTTCGGCGCAAAACCCCGTGTTAACATTCAGTGCGGATAATGAAGTGGATGTTTACATCAATGGGACATTAATGGGTCTTTATGGGCCGTTATATATGGGGACACCGTTACTTGAAACTTGCGCAACTCTCAACACCGTCTCCAGTCCCCCTCTAAACCCCTCGCTTTTTACTTCTGGGACCAACGTCATTGCGTTCCACGTGATCAACATTCCGGGCTCAGGCTCGGACAATCCGCTCGGTTTAAACTATCAATTGTGCTACCAATTGTTCTGCCCGCCTCCTACGGCCACGTCCACCGCGCCATTCACACCGACATTTACATTCACGCCGACTGTGACAATTACCCCGACAATGTCTTTCACCCAAACTCCCACCGCCACCGCTACTTGTTCCTGCCCTGAATTCCAGATCAATTTTTTCAACTATAGTTTTGGTACTGATGCTTCCTGTTCCGGTTCGGATTTCCTTTTCGACGTTGAGATCATTGGGGGATTCCTTCCGCAAAACAACTGTCAAAGCGCTAATATAACTCTGTGGATTGACAACGATTGTAACTTTAATGTTGAACCCCAGCTAATAACCGTAGGTACGATTTCAATTAATTCGACAACAGATGTTTTCCCGGAAACCTTTCATGAGAAAGTCTGCCTTCCTGCGGGTTACACTGAGAATAAATTCCGGCTCGCTTATAATTTATATAAACCCAATGGGGATATATGCTATGGCGCCTGGACCAAATGCACCGCCTTTTACTCTCCCACGCCTTCCCCAACACAGACCATTACCGCAACCCCAACTCCCACCTTAACTCTTCCTCCCACTTACACAGCGACGATTACACCCACCTACACACCGACCGTATGTATTTGCGACCTGGTTATGTCTTGCTCGGATCCAATATATGAAGCTCCGGAGGGGGGTACGATTTGCTACACCCAAAGTGTCAAGTTTACCCAGCTTACCGGCGGAATTTACTGTAACCAATCAACAGTTGTCAATTTTTCAGCTATATCAGGAACAACGCCATGGGTGGTTGTACCAAACACTTATGCCATAACCTCATTTCCCGCTACGGTTCCTATTGTTGTTTGTGGACCAAATCCACCTACAACTAACATCGTTGTCTCAGTTACCAGCAATAATTCAGCATGCAATCTATCTTGCGACCCTGTTAAGTTCCCTCAAACGACGATTACAGTTACCCCAATACTCTCCGGCACTCCCCCCAGCCCTTCTTTCACACCCACAATTACCCCAATGCCTGTTCTTTCCGTGACCCCTTCAGTGACGGCCGTCCCGTTCTGTATCCAGTATGACCTTATGTGGAGCACAGGGGCCAGCTACGGCAGTTTCAACTCACCAAACGCTGTCGCGGCGGACAACCTTGGCAACGTCTTCGTGGGGGATTCGGGCAACGGAAGAATCGTGGCTTTCGACACAACCGGCAATTACTCCACCCAATGGACGAGTGCGGGACCCGGAAACGGGGTATTGGGGAATACACTTTGGGTCGCAGCGAACTCAAACGGGGTTTATGTCTTGGATTCGGCCAACAACCGCGTGGTGCAATACACCACAAACGGCGGTTACATCGGGATTTTCGGGGTTTCCGGATCCGGCCAATTGAGTCATCCCGGCGGGATCGCCTTGGATAGCTCCGGCAATGTCTACGTCTCGGATACTGGTAACAGGCGTGTCGTTGAATTCAGCCCAACCGGGACCAATCCTATTTCAATCGGGGTTGGCGTCTTGAACAATCCGGACGGGATTGCCGTGGATAGTTCCGGAGATGTCTTTGTTTTTGATGACGGGACAAGCCAACAGATCAAAAAGTTCACCCCGGGCGGGAACGTTCTGTCTTGGGGTGGTTCCGGAAGCGGGAACGGTCAGTTCAATTACAATGGTCGGCTCTCCGTAGACCCGTCGGGCAACGTTTACGTGGCAGATACAGGCAACAATCGGGTACAGATTTTCGACAACAACGGCTATTTTCTCACGGCCGAAGGTTCGGTTTACGATACCGGCACTCTGCCGACCCAATTCTTTCAACCCGCTGGTATCTCGGTTGATAACCAATACAACTTTTACGTGGCCGACACGGGGAATAACCGCATCCAGAAATTCAGCCCATGCCCTCCCATTCCTCCCCAATGCTGCCCACAATATTCCTTTAGCTGGCCCCAACCGCCAAGCGCCGATTACTTGCCAGGCGATATGATCGACGATTATGACCTGGCCGTGGATGCCTCTGGTTATGTTTATGTCGCTGATTTTGGAAACGGCCGTGTCGATGTTTACGACTCAAACGGTGAGTATAAATTCGAGTGGTACACCGCCTATCCGCCTTTTGGAGTGGCAGTGGGGCCTGGGAACACTATTTATACGACTGAAACCACCCAAATTGAGAAATTTACCCTGAATGGATTCTTGACCCCGACCACCTATCCGCCCATTGGTTCCGGCGTTTTCACCGACGTGAGCGGAATTGCCGTGGACAGCCAAGGTTATATTTACGCGTTGGACGGATCCGATTGGGGGAGTCCACGACAGCCAAGATCGATAAATTCGACCTTAGCGGTAATCTCCTGACTTCCAACAATTGGTATGGAAATAATTTCCCTTACGCTTCCGCGATCGCGGTTGATTCATCCAACCCCGCGAATGTCTTTATCTTGCAGGCGACCGGACAGGAAGTGGTGGAAAAATACGATGCCAACGGAAACTTGGAAGGGGCCTTTGAGGGGGTTATCCCATCCTCTGGCAATGAAGCGTCGGGTCTGGTGGTCGATCCTTCGACCGGCTGCATTTTCATTGGTGATAGCCAAGACCACTTGATAGAGAAATACGGGCCAAATGGTCAGTTCATATGTACTTTCGGGCCGCCCCAATTTATCAACGAGTTCATGGGCTTGGGAATGAAGATGGGCCCCAATGGGAATATCTACGTGGCCAACGCCTGGGCGGATAATGTGGTGGTTTTCTCCTGTGGAGTCACTCCAAGCCCAGTCCCAACGGCTTCATCTACTCCCACTTTAACGCCTACAATCACAGCAACACAAACACCTACTCCAACTCTTACCGCGGTACCAACGGCCTCATTTGTAAACATAGTTTGTTCCCAGGGAAATCCCCTGCCGGTTACCGGGGCTGAAGGTGTCGCCGTGGATGGTTCAGGAAATGTTTATGTGGCCGATGACACGAATGGCGTCATTGACACCTTTAACAGCCATGGTGTTCCCGGGCCTGGTATCGGGGCGGGTTACTTGTCCTTCCCGTTTGGTGTGGCCGTGGACGGGAACGGGAATGTTTATGTTACGGATCTTGGCTCGGATTCCGTTTATGTCTTCAGTAATTCTGGCTTATTGCTCACGAATTTTGGCGGAAGCGGCAGCACTATAGGCCGTCTGGGTTCTCCCGCAGGCATAGCCGTAACGGTTAACGGGTCAGTGACCCAGGTTTACGTTGTGGATTCAGAAAATCTATTGGTACAGGATTATCAGTTGGGACAAAATTGGACTGTCCAGTCGGCTACCCTATTGATGGCACCCGCCGGTTTTGATTATCCAATCGGCGTCGCCTTGGATAGCGGCGGAAACGTCTTTGTGACTGATTCTGGAACGGGTTTGGTGCAAGTGTTCTACAATTCGGGTTTACCCCCATCGTCATGGTACGCAACCCTAAATACGCCGCTTGCCACAGCGAACTTTATAGCGGTTGGCCCCAATAACCTGGTTTATGTGTCCGACGGCAGCAATTTCGTGGGAGTATTCACGGAAGCGGGAGTATTTGTGGGAGCGATCCAGGGTGTAAATCAACCATTGGGTGGCACGGAAGGTGTCGCGGTTGGAGTTAATTCATTGTATGTCGCCGACTACGTAAACGATCAAGTGGATGAATTTGGAAATTGCATTGGTCTTCCAACGCCTCCTCCTACTGGAACTTTTACACCTGTGTTTACGGCGACGAATACAACGACCCAAAGCGCCACTATTACTCCCACAAATACGATCACGCTTACGCCCACGCCTACAAACACAGGGACTCCAACGGCGTCCCCCACAGGTACGCCTTCGGCTTCACCCACTAATACCGTCACGAATACCCCGACGAACACTTACACGTTTTCTAATACACCCACAAATTCGTACACGATTACCAACACGCCCTCTTATACCTTTACTATCACGAGCACACCTACAAACACCTACACTGTTACGAACACACCGACGAATACTAATACCATCTCTTATACCCCCACAAAAACTATCACAGCGTCAGTTACACCCTCCCCCACCGCAAGCTGGACGGTCACGGCCACTTCATCTAAAACCTATACGCCGACGAATACCTTTACCATTTCTTACACCCCTACAAAAACCAACACGGCATCCGTTACGCCGTCCCTCACGGCAAGCTGGACGGTCACGGCCACGCCGTCTAAAACCTACACACCTTCAGTTACCCCAACTCCGACCCCAACCGTAATTTGCGGAATCAGCGCCGCTCAGTTGCAACTGAATGTTTTAACTAATTACTGCGGGGCTAACCAGTTGCAGGATTTCTTCGAGATACTCAACAGTGGGGCACCCGTTACCCTGTCGGACATCACAATCAAGTTTTGGGGATACGACACTTCGGGTTCCAACCTTGTGGGTGCTATTAGCACAGGGGGCTGTTTGTCCAACCCTGGCTGTTTCCACAATGTAACAGGGGTTTCGATCACCGCACAAACCTTCTCCCCAGCCTGCGGCCCCGGTAACCGGCAGGCAAATTGGGAAATCACCGTTTCCAACACCGATGGTACGGTGCTCAACAGCGAGGTGAGTTGGACCAATATCCAAACTGCCCTTAACCTCGCCAATTACTCTAACTTCTCGCCTGGAATAGGGGACTGGTACAGCCAATGCGTGGGTGGAAGCTACACCTCCGACGTTCATTACGCCCTCTATCTTCAAGGAAACCTGGTGTCGGCTTCCGGAGGAATACCGCCTTCTTGCCGGCCACTCCCCACCTGTACGCCCAGTGGTGGAAGTAAGGCCCGTAAAATGCCTGATGAAATATCTACGCCAACCCAAACCCCGACCATAACCGCCACAGCCGTACCCGAACTAGTCCAAACCATTGAGGCCGTGCCGAACATCTCCACGGGTCAGCAGTCCATCCAGTTCCGGATAAGCCTGGGCCGCAGCGCCCATGTTTCCCTGGCCCTCTATAACATCGTGGGGGAAAGGGTCTACAACGCCTCGTTACAGGGTAATCCGGGGTTGAATTCCCTGGAATGGGGTCTCCAGAACAATTCGGGCGGGCAGGTGGCCAGCGGACTTTATATATATGTTGTTCAAATCGGGGACGGAAATTCTCAGCAAACCAAAATCGGGAAGGTCGTAGTTATAAAGTGAACTAAAAATCTATACCTGCGTTTTATAGCCAGGGAAGCCTTAAATGATGTTCTTGGGGTGTTCCGAAGAATGTCCTTCCCAGGACGTGAAAAAGTAAGTTTGAGTATTATTTAATGCGGATTTTTCAAAACTTTGGAACGCGTGAACGGTTCCAATTCAGTTGCCAACTACCAACTCCTTCCTCAAGAACCGCATTGGCTTGTCCCGTTTTGGGTGGGCCGATGGGTAAGATACCAGTTCAAACAGATAAGCCTAAATACCTTAAAAATGAATAGAAAGAAAGCCTGGAAGAAGGTGTCGAAGGACTTGATAAGGCCGACCAAGGCGCTTCAGAGACAGGTAAGGACCCTGACGTATGGCTTTGTCGCCGTGAATTAGGGCTTTGTCGGGTGATCTGGGAAATGTCCTACAGTAGGACATGAAAAAGTGGGTTTGGATGTTGTTTGAGGGGATTTTTCCACGCTCCGATGGCGAACCCCCCTATCTACGCATCAAGTGATGATGCTAGAAACGATAGGGGGGTTCGCCCTCTCCGCATGAGAAAACCTTTATGAACCATAGAAACTTACTTGATGTGTAGATGAAGAGATAACGACAAGAGAAAGACAACAGTGAGAATAGAAGTGGGAGGACGTGATTGAAGTGGTTATGGGGAATTAAGGTGGTGCTGTAAAAGCTTGTGACTGAATAGGGGTAGGGGGGGACTAGGTAAAGCAGACCGGTGCAGGTGGATGTGGTGGTGGTTATTTATTGGGCGGGGTGAAGGCAAAGCAAAGGATCAAAGACATGGGGCTTCCTGGAAAACCACCAGGAAGCCCCATCCTTTATGACCTAGTGGCCAACAGGGTTGGGAGCCGCTTAAAGGCCGGGGTTACTAATGGCGGAGTAGGGAACATAGCGTATAAAGACAGTCAGCAAGACTTCACAAAAGACAGCCGGAAGAACATCACTCAAGACTTAGAAGATTGTTTAAAGGGGGAACGACCAAAAGGAAAGGGCGTCCTTGGTGCGTGGGCCTTCCCCCTGGGCCAAGATGCCCGCAAAGTACGCGGCCATCCCGGCCCACCCCTATCCCCGGTGGCTTTCGCCCCCAAGCCCCTAACCAAAACGGGGAAGTACCCCCCTTTTGGATTCCCCCTATAAAACCGGCGGTGGGGATTGGAGTGGTAGCTGTCATTTCCCATCCATTTTCCTTTGGGGACCCCACCAAGCCAAAAGCCCCCTCCCCGTCATGCTATCCAGCCAAAGTATTGGAGCCCTTCGTGCGTCCAGAAAGGTAGGTGTGTTCAGCAGGAAAACAATCTTGCATGGGTAATAGCCAAAACCCATTAGCTCGGATGGCAGGCAAGCGGGAAACCAAATGCTTGAAGCCCATCGACAAAGCCATCTTTGGGATGGTGAGCGAGTTGTCGGGCCGTAACAAAAGTGAATGCGTAGGTGGCCTCGAAATAAATGCTACTCGGAGGCTGAGCCATCGAAGGGACGGCGAAAGCAGAATGGACTAACGCGAAGAGGCTGATGCGTTAGGACACTCCGACGGGGTGCTAGCAACGGCACGATGACAAGGACACATTAAGCAACTGGAGAAGCCCTCCTTGCCCCAGGCAGAAATGCCCGGAAAAGTTGGGCCGTATAACCCAACGCGGGAAATCGGCCCAAGGCGAGAGGGTGTAGGACGGGTTCATAGTAGCGATGAAGCGGGGTAATGCCCGTGGAGCGAAGGAGCCCTGCTGTTGTAAATCTCTCAACAAAACGGAAGGCAGTGACGGTATGAAAAAGACGTCTATCAACCTGCAAGACCTGAGACGAGAGATATACGTCAAAGCGAAGGCTGAAAAGAACTGGCGTTTCTGGGGACTTTACACCCACGTTTGCAAGATGGAAACGGTCCAACAAGCCTACAAGATGGCCAAAGCAAATAATGGAGCCCCTGGATTAGATGGGGTGACGTTTGCGGACATTGAGGAAGCCGGAGTGGAGCCGTTTCTGGAAAGCATTCAGGATGAACTAGTCCGAGGCACGTACAGGCCGGCCCGAAACCGAAAGAAGGAAATACCCAAGGGCAATGGGAAGGTAAGAGTCCTTGGGATACCCAACATTCGGGACAGGGTAGTCCAGGGAGCGATGAAGCTCATTCTGGAACCGATCTTTGAAGCGGATTTTCAAGATGGGTCTTATGGGTACAGGCCCAAACGGACCGCTCATGCGGCGGTGGATAGGGTTGGCTACGCAATCGTCTGTAGAAAAACACGGATCATCGATGTGGACCTCAAAGCTTACTTTGACACAGTAAGGCACGACCTGCTGTTGAAGAAGGTGGCCCAAAGGGTTCAGGATGAAACGGTGTTGAGATTGCTGAAGCAAATCCTGAAAGCCAGCGGCAAGAGAGGAGTACCACAAGGCGGGGTTATCTCCCCTCTTCTGGCAAATCTCTACCTCAATGAGGTGGACAAGATGCTGGAAAAGGCTAAAGCGGTAACCCGCTACAACGGATACACCAAGATCGAATATGCGAGGTTTGCTGACGACTTGGTGATTCTGGTGAACTGGCACTCCAAGAGCGACGGGTTAGTGGAGAAGGCCTACCAAAGACTGCTTGAAGAGCTAGCCAAGCTCGACCTGCAACTTAACGTGGAAAAGACACGGATAGTGGACTTGTCCAAAGGAGAAAGTTTTGGATTCCTTGGGTTTGATTTCCGAGTGGTGATAAACCACAAAGGGAAAAGGTCGGTGAGGTGCGTGCCGAAGATGAAGGCGCGAACAGCACTCCTAAACAAACTCTCGGAGGTGTTCCAGAACCATGACTCCCAACCGGTGCAGAGGGTGATTGAGGAGATCAATCCCGTACTGCGAGGGTGGGTTAACTACTTTCGGATAGGGAACTCAGGTCCCTGTTTTACCTATGTAAAAGACTGGGTTGAGAAAAAGGTTCGGCGGCACATGGCACGAGCAAGGAAATGCAGTGGATTTGGCTGGAATAGGTGGAGTAGGGAATGGCTGTACAAAAACTTGGAGTTGTATGACGACTACCAAGTGAGGCACCGCCAGGAACTGAAAGCACTACCAGCAAAATAGGCCACATAAACTTTGACGCGAAAACAACAGGTGAGCCGTGTGCGGGAAATCCGCACGCACGGTTCGATGTGGCGGGGATTGGAAACGGGACCGAATGGTCGCCGCGCCAATCCTCGACCCTACGGGGAATGGAATTTTGGAGGCTACATGCCGGGGAGGGGGCTTTCGGATTGGCACTCCCACAAAGGCGGCGGCACGCCTGGGCGAACTAAAAATGCCGCCCTGGCACGCCGCCGATAAATGGATGGGAGGTTCGAGTCCTCAGGGCCGTTTCAAAAATGGAAAATTTCGGGGTAAGAAAAGTGATACCCCCTCGGTTTCCCATTTTTGAAAGGACTTCGTCCCCGCCTTCGAAAAACCCGAAGGCTCCCGGCACTTCGGGTATCGGGGATTCCCAAAAGAACCGTGCCTGGATTCGGTGGTGGTGGAGAGTTAAGTGGTTTTTGGTCTCATGGTGGATCTTGGTGGTTGTTCCTTCCTGAAGTTCAGCAGTAAACCCATAAAGCAGACATAGAGGGTCGATAGGTCCAGGTGATTGGGCGATGGATAGTTTCGGGAGTTCGTCCCGAGGCCCAATGACGGTATTCCTTCGCACACGGCCACCCTTGCACGGCAACTTTTGCGCCAGCCGAAAGGCGCGGCTGTCACAAAAGTAAAGGGTGGCCTTGCTTTGTTTTTCCCTCCCGAAGTTTCAGGACGCTTTCCCGCACGAACTCCCAAAACTCCCGCTATGGCCTTCCCCTCCCCCCCTCTGTTTTTGAGGGGGGGAGGTGGAAGGCGGTTTTTTGAAAGGCGAATAGCCATCAAAAAAAACAAAGAAAAGAAAGGGAGTGATGGAAATGGAACAGGACACGAAGCAGGAAAGAAAACCGGAGGGGAGCCAGGCCGAGGAGCCGAAGGCCCAAAGCTGGCCCGTGCCGGATGAAGAGATCGACCGGGTCATCCGGAAGCTTGAGGAAGGTTGGGGGTTTTAAGGAGGGGTTATGGCGCATCCAGCTTTTGAAGTCATGAAGTTCAAGGCCTTGGGGAGGTACGAAATCCACTTTGGGAAGGATTCCGAAGGGTTCTTTTTCTACGAGATCGAGGACCAGGAAACCCTTTCCATGGTGGACGTGAAAGACGGCCTAACCGAGGGCGAATTTTTAGGGGCGATTGGATGCGCCCTGGACCCTTTACAGCTTTTGGATGTTCAAAAACTAATTCATTCACTCACCTAAAAACTAAGGAGGCAGAACCATGAAGAGGAATATCGCCGAGGAAATCACAAACCGGATTTTGGAAGACCTGGAAAAGGGCGTCACACCCTGGGAGAAACCCTGGAAACACGGGAAGGGCTTACCCCTGCCGGTGAACGCCAGCACCCAGAAGCGGTACAGGGGTATAAACACATTTTGTTTGTGGCACCAACAAATAGAAAAGGGGTTTTCATCCCCAGCCTGGATCACCTTCAACCAGGCCAAGGCCTTGAAGGGAAACGTCAGGAAGGGCGAGAAGGGGACCGACGTGGTTTTCTACAAGAAGCTTTCCAAGACCAAGAGCCTCAACCTGGAAGATGAGGTCTTGCTTGAGGAACAATCCTTTTGGGTTCTCCGGACCTATACGGTTTTCAACCTGGACCAAGTGGAGGGATTGGACCACCTGAAACCGAAGGCGGAAACCGTCGAGCCATTCCAGACCCTGGAGGAGGCCGAAGGAATTTTGACGGATTCGGGAGCGGAAATAATTCTCGCACCCGTTGACCAGGCCTTTTATGACCGCAAGACGGACTTCATCACCCTTCCCTTGAAAGAGAGCTTCGAGAGCCGCGACGCTTTTTTTGGCGTCGCTTACCACGAGGTTTGCCATTGGACCGGCGCGAGCCACCGCCTCAACCGGGAATTCGGGAAGCGCTACGGGGACCAGGCCTACGCCTTCGAGGAACTGGTGGCCGAAATGGGAGCCGCCTTCCTTTGCGCCTCCGTGGGAATCCCCTACGCCACCCGGCATTCCAACTATATCGGGGACTGGATTCAGGTTTTGAAGGACCACAAGCGGGCCATCTTCACAGCCGCCGCCAAGGCCCAGGCCGCGATGGACTTCATCTTGAAAACTGAATTCGTTGAATCCGGCTTGGTCGAGGCTACGCCCGACAAGTCGGTAGCCTGAAAGGGGGCCGCCATGAAAAGACAACTTGTCATGAGATTCAACCTGGATGAATTTCCCGCGCCGACCGTTCCGCCTACCTCGTGGTCGGAGGCGCGTGAAACTTATAAGCGGGGGCCGGTGGTGGAGAGCCCGGATAAAGCGGTGGAGTACTTCAAGCGGTTCATCGGGGGGAAATCCAACGAGGCTTTCCTTTGCATGTACCTGGACCACCGCAACCACATTTTGGACGTGGTGCTGGAAGGGGAGGGAACCGTGGACCATACCGCCGTTTATCCCAGGGAGATATGCCGCCGCGCCCTGGAGCTAAAAGCCTCGGGCGTTATTCTGGCGCATAACCATCCTGGGGGAAGCCTGGAACCCTCCGAGGGGGACCGGGCCCTGACCCGGCAGGTTTCGACCGCCGCCAAAGCTTTGGGGGTGACCGTCCATGACCATTTGATCGTCGCCCACGAGGGCCATTTTTCGTTCCGCCATGCGGGACTTCTTTGAAAGGAGAATTTGAAATGAAAATGAATTGTTGGGTGTGCGGGACGGAATTGGAGGTTCCCGAGGAGAAAATCCGGGAATTCAAAAAGGAGAATCCAGGGGAAGAACCCTTGGCCGCTTGCGGGAAAATTTCCTGCTCCCCTTACTTCCAGGCCGTGATGGGCAATTACCTGAGAGTCGTAAAGGAATTTTCGGATGGTCCTTAACGGACCAGGAGGGGGAATCCATGGAACGCCAAACCAAGGGAAACGGGAAGGGGGACAGAATGAACCAGGGAATCAAGCAGGGCGAAAGGCCGGAGAAGATGGGGTTTGAGACGCCCTATTACTTTTATTCCTATTGCCGGGTTTGTGGGACACGGATGTACGTCCGGGTTCAGGACTTGGGGAAGATTTGCCCGGATTGCGATCCGGATCAAGGGGATGAAATTCGGAAAGGAGATTAGGCCATGGAATTAAACATCGAAATTCCAGGAATCAAAAAGGTCCTTTATGAATCCGTTTTTGTTCGTGGATACCAACAGCGGATTGTCACCAAGGTTTATTTCAGGAACAAGAGCGCCTTAACTTTTAGCGGTTCTTTACCCAAGAAGGAGGCCCGCCGACAGGCCGTCATCCAGAAGGCGATGGAAGCTGGAATGACACCCGAGGAAGCGGAGGTTTTCGCGAACTCAAAGGCTCAGGTTCGATAAGGAGAATAGGGGAACCAACCGCCACCGGGCCGGTGTTGCCTTCGTGACCCCGGTGGTGGCGCGTGTTTTTGAAAAGAAGGTTGGGTTCTTTATGGCCTCTAACCAGCCCTATCGATGAAATATTCAGCTCCGAGGGCTTCAATTCCATCTTGTTGATATTTAATCAGTCCTTCCTCTGAAGCCGGAAGGCTTATATCAGCTAAAGCCCCTTCCGGGCAGGGTGAATCATTCGCGGAATTCCGGGGAAAATGCAGGATGACGAACAGTCAAAAGAAGTCTAGGATTGGCAAGTACCGGGAAAAATTGGTAAGCGGCCGATTTTTGTTTGAGGAAAATCGGGCCATGGAATTTATCCTCGGTTATCGCTTCGAACCGTGTTAAACATAAAATTCCAGCGGGTTTGAACTATAATTATTATTCTCTTATCCTTACCTTTTGCGGGAGGCAAATAATGGCGTCTAGTGATCCAGCTTCGGAATTAACCCGGCGATTATCAGCGATACTCGAAGATTGCAAACGAATCAAAAAACCTTTGGAAAGCTATCTGAAGGATACGGATAAACGTCCTGATATTCATTTTGAAATGCTCCGCATTTTGAGCAATGCCCTTGCCGCCTATGAGCTTATTGTTCCCGCAAAAGAAGCCGGGGAATTCCACGGTATTCCCCATGAATCAATGCAAGAGAATGAAAAGTTCACCATCCGTCATACCGAACGTCCTGAGGATTGGGATTTCCGGCCCTGGCTTTCAGAAAAGCTTAACCGGATTCAGGAAGCCGCCAAAAGCATGGTGAAGTACTGGGTTATGGACCCGGGAACCATCAAACTTTCCGGAGATTCCCCGGTCTCACCGAAGGAATGGGTCCGGGATGGAGCGCTTTTTGGTTTTAGGGAAGTGGAGCTATTGGCACTCAAGGTATTCCAAGAAGTGTGCATGGATACGGTAGAAATCAAACCATCGGCCACGGAAGAAGGATAAAAACGGGTACCGGCTGGTTTGACGGCGGAAGAAATAAATGAGAACCGAATATTTAATCCGTGGAAACCGGATTTCCCCCCCTCCCATACCCATTACTTCCTCCGGGAACCCAAAAGATGGCTCCTTGATAGATGTCAGAAAAGGACATATAATTCTGACATAAGGAGTTATTTCCCATGAGCCCCCTCATTGAATCCATTCTTAGCTCGTCCAAGGCAAAGCCGGAGGGAAGCGTATTGTCCCCCAAGGAGTTTTTGGGAAAAAACACCCGCGCCGCCGTGGATCAGGCTTTTACCCGCCTGACGAAAGCCGGGAAATTGATCCGGGTTGAGAGAGGCGCATATGTGGCCCCCGTGGTAGGTCGTTTTGGCAGCCGCCCCCCCTCGCCGGAAGCCGTCATCCAGTCCATCGCGGTCAAAAAAGGGGAGGAAGTGTCCCCGAATGGCGCGGTCGCGGCCAACGCACTTGGCCTGACCACCCAGGTTCCCGTCGAGGAAGTGTTCTTCACATCCGGCAGGAACCGCACCATGAAACTCGGGAAACGAACCATTCGTTTCAGGCACGCGCCCCGGTGGCAGTTGTCCCTGGGCAACCGGCCTGCCGGAATGGCCGTCCGGGCCTTGGCCTGGATTGGACAGGCGCATGGGCAGGAGGCCCTTGTCAAAATCCGGCAAAAAATCTCAAAGGAAGAGTGGAAAGTGATGGTCGCTTCGAGGGCCTCATTCCCGGAATGGATCGCCCGATTGCTGGGCGAAGCCGGCCAACTTGGCTGAGTCCTACTTTTCCCTTTCAAGGTCGGATCGCAAGGAAGCCCTGCAAGCCGCCTCGGCAAGGATAGGAAGCCCGGCCTACCTGCTGGAAAAGGACGTTTGGGTTGTCTGGACCCTATCGGCGCTTTTCCAATCCGCAATCGCCCCGGCACTTACTTTCAAGGGCGGAACGTCGCTTTCCAAAGCCTATAACGCCATCAACCGGTTCTCAGAGGATATCGACCTGACCTGCGACATCCGCGAATTCATTCCTGAAATTAAGGCCGGTGAAAACGGTATTCCCGCCACCGCCAGCAAGGCGAAAAAATGGTCCGACATAATCAGGAAAAGCCTACCGGGTTGGATTACCGGGAAAGTCAGGCCGATCCTTTCGGAAGCCCTCAAACAAAACAAGCTGGATGCCAGGCTCGCTACCAGTGGGAAGGAAGGGGAAAAACTCCTGATCTATTACCCGCCCTTAACCGAAAGCTCCGATTATGTTAGCCCCTCGGTACAACTTGAGTTTGGCGCGCGGTCAACCGGTGAGCCGAATGAAAAGAAACTCATCACTTGTGATATGGCAGCCAAGATGCCGGAATTGGTATTTCCCGAAGCTTCACCCAATGTCATGCGCATTGAAAGAACCTTTTGGGAGAAAGCCACTGCGGTTCATGTCTATTGCCGCCAAAAGGAAGCTCCCAGCGTGCGATTTTCTCGCCATTGGTACGACCTGGTTGAAATATCACAAACGGTTTATTTCGCGGACGCCCTGGGGGACAGGGACTTGGCCCTGAGCGTTGCCCGTCACAAGGGAATGTTTTTCAAGGAAAAGGATTCAAAAGGGAAACCCATCAGTTACCTTGATGCCATAAAGGGGAAGATCCAATTGGTTCCCGAGGGCAAGGCTTACAGTGATTTAGAAGCGGATTATGGAAAAATGACGGAAGCGGGTTTGATCCAAAGCCCGCCAAGTTTTGGGAAGATCATGGCAGGTTGTGAGAAAATTCAAATTGAGATTAACGGAAAAAATAGTTAGCCCGGTCCGTGGGCTTCAACCTCCCCTTTTATGAGTGGATCATTCATTCTTCAAAAGCCGGAGGATTTTCTTCCGTCCACACCATTCTGGAGAAGGGGTAAAATCCGTAAAAATTAATCCCGGAATAAACAAAATGAACCAATCCAATTCCTTCCTTTATTTCGCGTATGGCTCAAATATGAATTCGGAAGACCTGGGAAAATGGTGTGTTGAAAACCATTCCAAAATCAGCCTCAACAACCCTAAAGTTGCCATCTTGAAAGATTTTCAATTGGCGTTTACTCACAAATCAAACCGCCGCAACGGAGGGGTCGCCGATATTGTGAGAAGAATAAATGAGACGGTCTGGGGAGTTTTATTTGAAACGGACAAAAGGTCTTTAGATAACATTGACATAAAAGAGGGGGTCCCCTCGGGTGTTTATAGGCAATTTCGGGTTGAAATTCTGGTGGGTGAGAAATCGGTATCCGATGTTATTACCTACGAGGTTATAAAAAAGGGAATCTATAGGCCCAGCAGAGACTATCTAAACGTCATTTTAACAGGAGCGGTGGAACATCATCTGCCGGTGGATTACATTGAAAAATTGAGAAAGCTATTTGAGCCAAGGTGATGAATGAAATGAATAAGAAAAAGGATATTAAAACGAAATTCGTTCTTCTGACTTTGTTGGCTTCAAGCCATCAAAACTCCAAAAAGTAAAAAGGAGAATGGAAACCGTGAGTGAGATTAAAAGTTGAAAAAACCGTGCGCCAAAATTCATAAGATTGGTTATTGATGGATAGGTCCAAAAAAAATGAAGGCCATTTGTGGGATTTCTTCGCAAGATTGTTCCGTAAATTCAAACCGAATTTTCTCAAAAGAAAATTGGAGCCTGGAAAAGGCAAAGCTTTTCAAGCCGAAATGGAATCCCTGATTAATGAATTTAATGGTTACCAGGAATTTGGCGCTGGATATTTTAATCAAAAGAAAGCCCAGGTTTGGTTAAGCAAAACGGTGGTTGTTATTGAAAAAGGTTTTGATTTGTTGGCTGATTTCAATTTTGAACCTGAACTGATGAAGAAGTGGAAACAATTCGGTTCCCTTTGCAATGATGAACTACAACCAAGAGACTCCTACAACCAAACCTTCGTTAGCCATGAATTAACCAACTTTAAGAACTTTTTTGATAAGTCCGGTTCAAACCCCTTGGATGATGACCAACGCCGGGCGGTTATATGCGACGAGGACAACACCCTTGTCTTGGCGGGTGCCGGAAGCGGTAAAACGGCTGTGATCGCGGCTAAAGTGGGTTACCTAGTGAAATGTAAGAAGGTTGATCCGGGGGATATCCTGCTTTTGACTTTCGGAAAGAAGGCCGCAGAGGAAATGAAACGTCGTGTAAAAGACTGGTACGGGATAGGGGATGTTGAATGCCGTACAATCCATAGTCTGGGTTACCAAATCATCACCCGGGGTTCGAAAAAGAAACCCCGGATGTTGGAAAAGGACGACGCTCTTACTCGAAACAGCCAAGGTTTCCTGGATTTTCAAATTTTTAAAGACCTTTAGAGCCTGTCGCATAAACCCGTAAATATCTGTTGAAAACAAAGGGAAAAGGAGTATGAGGAAGGAAAGACGAGCGAATTTCTTTTGGAGGAACCTTCGTGGCCTACAACTTCCATCCTTGTGACCGAAACCAAATGATGCTGATGCCACCTTCGTTGGAGGAATGGCTGGAGGAAGGCCATCTTGCGCGGTTTGTGGTGGATGCGGTGGAAGCCATGGATTTGGAGGTCTTGTACCGAAAATACCGGGAAGACGGAATTGGGAATACGGCCTATGACCCGTCGATGATGACGGGAGTGTTGCTGTACGGATATTGCATGGGAATCCGGTCCTCACGGCGCATGGAACAGTTATTGGAGCAGGACGTGGCCTTTCGGTACCTGGCGTCCAACCAGCAGCCGGATCACGCGACCCTGGCGAGGTTCCGGCAGGAGAACGAGAAGGAGTTGGAGGGGTTGTTTATTGAGGTTTTGAGGCTTTGCGCGAAGGCGGGACTGGTCAAGGTAGGGGTGGTGGCGGTGGACGGGACGAAAATCAAGGCCCAGGCCGCCCTGGAAGCCAACCGGACGATGGAAGGGATCGAGAAGGAAGTGAAGAAGATGCTGAGGGAAGCGGCCGAGGTGGATGAGGCGGAGGACAAGAAGTATGGGAAAGACAGTCGTGGGGATGAGCTGCCGGAAGGGCTTCGAAGCAGCGCGGAGCGAAAGAAGAGGTTGAAGGAGTGCAAGCAAAGGCTTGAGG
The DNA here is from genome assembly GCA_963849485.1 of candidate division FCPU426 bacterium. Classification (GTDB taxonomy): domain Bacteria; phylum Oederibacteriota; class Muellerivitia; order Muellerivitales; family Muellerivitaceae; genus CAVTWJ01. The sequence goes on from CAWKIF010000183.1 coordinate 30,958, forward strand.
AAGAAGCCGAAGAAGCCAAGGAAGCACAAAAGGAAAAGATAGCCCAAAGAGCGAAGGAAGAGGAAGAAAGCGGTGAAAAGAAGCGGGGGCGCAAGCCCTTGGAGCCCGAGGACGTGGTGGACAGGGAAGCCAAGGCCAATATCACGGACCCCGAAAGTCGGATCATGAAAACCCGAAAAGGATATGTGCAAGGGTACAACGCGCAGGCGGTGGTGACGAAGGAACAAATTATCGTGGCGGCGGAAGTGACGCAGGAAGAGAACGACGTGAACCAATTGAGGCCGATGATGGAGCAGATGGGGAAAACCTTGAAAACGGTGGGCGTCAAAGAGAAGGTGAAAACAAAGCTGGCGGACGCTGGATACGGGATGAGCGAGGAAAGCCTGGAATGGGCGCTTCGACAGAAGACCTTATTCCTGATCTGCACGCAAAAGGACTGGAAACAAAGGCAGGCGGAGAGACTCAGAGCATTACCCCGTGGACCTATCCCCCAAGGGTTGACGGCTAAGGAACGGATGGAGCGAAGATTACTGATCTCCCGGGGCCGAAGGCTTTACAAGATGCGAAGTTGGATGGTGGAACCGGTGTTTGGGCAGATCAAGGAAGGGCAGGGATTCCAAAGGTTCAGTAGGAGAGGGAAGAAAGCGGCCCAAAGCGAGTGGAAATTCCAGGCTGCCAGCCACAACCTCCTCAAACTATGGAGGAGTGGCAAGAACTGGAACTAAGAAGAACCGAGTTTGGAAAGTACGTAAGGGGACAATTCCCCTTTTTATGGTCGGAAATCGAATTATGCGACAGGTTCTGTATATCGGGAAATTGTATTCAAAAGAACGGGATAAACTCGAGAAACAATTAAAGGGGACATTCGCAAAGAAGACCGAGAAGTTTTTTGTCAGCGCGCTCTGCCGGTCGTGCTTTGAAGATTCGGTTTTCAGTGATACGCTAAGTTCTGTGAAAGATGATGTTGACATTGAATCTGCATTTGAACTTATCCAAATCCCGACGAATTCGGTGGGACATTGAAAAATCCAATAAATACAGGCTCCTGCACATGGCCCTCCCAAAAAGGATGGTGTGCAACACATCAAAAGCATTGATTTTGACGATGAGGTAAAAATTTCCATCAGGAAATTCATTAAGGACAATCCGACTTTTAAAAAGATGTTAGACGAACGGATAAATGACCTTATAAATTTTCCTGAGCTTTTTTGGGCGTCCGCAGTATTGGACAAAGAGAACCCTGATTTTGCGGAGTTCGTGACTTATCACCAACAGATCGACCTGGCGGGTTACGCCAAACGGAAGGAAGGTTTGGCCGTTGTGACACATTTTGAGTTTCATCGTTGAGAAGCGCTACAAAAGGTAGTACTATAGTAATACCAAGGAGGGGAACCATGCCCGCAAAAATGCCGATTTCCTACAAGCCGTCCATTGAACGGGATGAGCTTTTAAACCTTATCACCGGGAAACTCAAATACAAAGCCGTCAACCGTTTCATTGACGAAGCGGTAAAAGAAAAACTCAACCGGGAATTGGTTGTCACCAGTGACCCGGAAATGACCAAGCTTATCGGGAAGTTGACGGAAGTCTTGTATGAGTTCAAGGGGTGGAAACTCATGAAGCCGAGCAAAGAAATCCGGGAGCGAATCAGGAAGAAAGCCGAGCTTATTGAATCCGGCAAGGTGAAAACCACCCGGTGGAAAGGCTCATTCGACAAAACTTTTGGCGAAAAAGCCTAAACATAAATTCTTAGAAAAGGATTTTTATAGCCCTGGGGCAATCGCCTCAGGGCTTTTTTGTTTTCGCGCGTAGTCGGAAACCTCGCCGTCCCCGGGCCGGAAGGCTTCCCGGGGGCCGTGTAGGTTTCCTCTAAAGACATACCTAGAAGGGAAGGGGGAAACCCCTTCCCTTCACCTTGCCCTGGCCCGGGTGGAGATCCCCCGGACCCCCCAGGGGGAGGGACGAAAACCCCCTCCCCTTTTTCCCCACCCTGGCCCGGAGGGAAGTCACCCCCGGAACCCCCACGACGAGAGACAACGTGGAAGAAATTCTTTTTCCGGGCGGCTTGGCCGTCCGGGCCGGGGCCTCCGCCCCTAAACCCCGTCCCTGGCCGGGCCTCCTCCGTCGGCTATCCGGCCAGCACAGATGGGACGGGCTTTGCCCGGATGATGCTGACACCTAGACGCACTCCCCCGGAACAAAGAATTTCGGGAACCAACAGCCCCCACCTTATCGCTCCGTGAACCGCCCCCTAAGTCTTTTAGGGGGGCGGTCCCCGGAGGCCGCTCCCTCCTCAGCAAAACAACTAAATTTTAGCGTATTAAGAGAAGTTTATTTCAGCGGGTTTGCACTTGTAATCTAAATAGGTTACAATCAAGGAGATAAAAATGAATGAAATTATATGGGACGTGGAAGCGAGAAAGAATTACGACTTTTTGATGTCAGACCGTAAGAACGGATTGACGAAGTTTCAAAAAGACCTTTTGGACCAGCGGATTGACGCTTTAAGGTGGTGGCCACCGAAAAGGTGGTTCGACTTAAGGAATCAAAAGGACGGGACGGTCACTTTCCAATTGGAAAATGACCAGATGGCGGAAATCCAGGGGGCTTTTGTAGATGGCGTGGTTCACATCTACTTTTTCGACATAGAGAAAGGATAAAAAATGGCGAACACATTTACCTACAGGCCGAAAAAATACAGTGTTGACCAATTAAGGGGAATCGCCAGGAAGAAGGGAACCAACTTAAACCGCTTAATTGAGTTTGCGCTTATCGAGAAAATCCACCAGGACGAAATCGGGAAGAGAGGGGGGGACGTGGATGCTTTGACGGAAGATTTAAAACGTGTCGTGGTGGAACACATGGGGGTCAAACTCCTCAAGCCCAACCAAAGAACCCATGAGCGGATTTTGAAAAAGATGAGGGAGACGAATCCCAAGGATATGATTTCCGACCGGTTGGTAAGGCCCCACCGCTACAAATAATTTCGCGCAGGTAGGAAACCTCGCCGTCCCCGGGCGGAAGTCTTCCCGGGGCCGTGTAGGTTTCCTTTAAAAATTTTTCCAAGAAGGGAAGGGGGAAACCCCTTCCCTTCACCTTTTCCTGGCCCGGGTGGAGATCCCCCGGACCCCCCCAGGGGGAGGGACGAAAAACCCCCTCCCCTTTTTCCCCACCCTAGCCCGGGGGAAGTAACCCCCGGAGCCCCCACAGCGCACGACAACGTGGAAGAAATCCTTTTTCCGGGCGGCTTCGCCGTCCGGGCCGGGGCCTCCGCCCCTAAACCCCGTCCCTGGCCGGGCCTCCTCCGTCGGCTATCCGGCCAGCACAGATGGGACGGGCTTTGCCCGGATGATGCTGACACCTAGACGCACTCCCCCGGAACAAAGAATTTCTGGAACCAACAGCGCCCACCTTTTCGCTCCGTGTACCGCCCCCAAGTCTTTTGGGGGGGCGGTCCCCGGAGGCCGCTCCCCTCCAACAAATAAATCAAGCGGAGGGTGACATGAACGAATTCATGACGAAGTTTATCGAAACGAAATTGATTCTTGAGGAGGAGATAAAGCATCACGTTCCAGAAGCCGAAATTGACAGGGCTTTGGAAATGGTATTGGTGGAAGGGAGGGAATGGTCATGAACAGGAAACCGAAACAAATGGAAATGACTTTAGACGTGATGTTCAAAATACCCCCGACCACTATTCCGGTTTCATGGGCTGAAGCTCGAGCCGATTACAAGAGGGGACCCGCTTTATCCGGCCCCGGAGACGCAGCCGATTATTTCCGCAAATGGATAGGTGGGAAGAAGGTCGAGATTTTCTTGACCATGTACGTTGACCACCGCAACCACGTTTTGGACGTAATCGCCGGAGGAGAGGGAACCGTTGACCATACCGCCGTCTACCCGAGGGAAGTCCTCAAGAAGGCTTTGGAACTAGACGCTTCTGGAATCATCTTGAGCCACGTCCACCCCGGAGGAAGCCTTGAAGCCTCAGAGGGTGACCGCCAGCTCACACGCCAGATTGTCACCGCTTGCCGTGCGCTTGGAATCACCGTCCATGACCACGTTATCGTGACCCATGAGGGCCACTTTTCTTTCCGACAAGCCGGGCTTTTGGCTTAACAAGGAATTCAAAATTTCCTAGAAGCGGAGCCCTGGCCACCAGGCCGGGGCTTTCAGCTTTTGAGGGAAATCAAAAAAGCGGGGGCTTTGCCCCCGCTCCCCCTTTTCTCGCGCCGATTTGGGCTTTGCCCTTATAAATCGGCGCTCGTTTAAGAAAATATTGCATCTCGCTCTTAATCAATCAGGCGTAAAATTGTCGGACCAAAAGGGAAAAGGTCGTCCACGATGG
>CAWKIF010000184.1:0-58150 GCA_963849485.1 candidate division FCPU426 bacterium
GGGTAAGGGCCGCTTTTCCCATTCCCGCAACGTGGGTTCCAAGGCATTGGTCATCTGGCTAATGTGGCTGGCCGACCATTTCGTTCCAAAGGCCTCGTTCATCCCTGCCGCTACCGACCGGGTAGAAGCCCCTTTCAGCCAGAAATTCATTCCCAGATAACTCATCAGGGCTTGGCTGCCTTCCCTCAAGGCCTTCAAAGTCTCGGAAACGAACCCTTTGCCCTTCCTCAAAACAGGCTTTCTCAATTCCAACCGGCCTAGAAATCCAGGCACGAAAACCTGTTTGAAACCATTACGGTAACGAGGTTTTTCCTGCCTTTCGTAGGGTTGACTACCTAAGAACTCGTCCCGTTCCTTCTCCAACTGGGCATTGAAGGCCTTGGAAAGCTGTTGGTTGAGAGCCTCCCCGACCCATTGGCCGATCTCCCGGCTCCCGACCGCCGACTTGACCATGGCTTGGGTTTTCTCCCTTGCCAAGGCCTGCAAGACTAGGTGTATATTCTTCATGGGCGTAACGTCCTTTCACAAAAAGGATATGGTGTCCTGAACAAACACCATGTTACGCCCGCTTCCTTTTACACCCTCCTAATTTACGCGGCCAATTTTTCACTTCCTCCGTTCCTATGAACGCGAAAAACAGTCTTTTGTGTCACAACTAAGAAAGTATCTTCATTTTCTGTCAACCAAGCCTTAGGAGCGGATTTCATATCTAAAATCACCTGACATTCCCATTCATCTCTTACTTTTTCTACACGTAGAACTTTCCCCTTTGCGCAATCCAAATGGCACAAACCGACGATGGCCGTAATCCCCGATTTAGTTTCAATCAAATCATGCACGTTGTCATCGGTAAGCTTTTTTTGTGTGTTTCCATCCAGGCTGAACCACCATAATGATCCGCCCCATTCCCCGTAATCAAAACCGACGAACCATCCATCCTTCGTTTGAAGAACCTTTGAGGGTGTTGATCGAGGATTCCCTCCCCCCGAGAATAATTTTAGACCGCTGAATCTCATTTTGAGAGAATTGGGAATAATGATTTTTGGTCTTTTTTGGTGGAAACGTTCAAAAGGGGAAACTTTTAATTGCTTATTTTCTTTTTCTACCATCCATATGTACTTAGACTCATTTGCGCACCAAATATCATCATCACTCAATGGACCATTGGAATAAAAAACAAGGTTGGAGGGCATTAGGGAGGAAATATTACTTAAGGAAAATTCATTTGAAGCAGCTGGTAAGCTTGTTAAAAAGAACAGCACGAAGAAGATCAACCAATACCTTTTCATTAAATTAAAGCCTCTTTTCCTTGTCAACGATGGGTCCCCATGATGAACATGCTTAATTGAATAAAATAAAGTAATCCAGAAGCTATTAGGGATTTCCGGAAGGTGGATTCACTATTCCTGTGTCCGAAGTGGGGACAGCGATGTTGTTCATGGCGGTGCTCTCCAGCGGAGTCCCCTGCAGGTCGAAATAATTCACCGCGCCATCCGAAAGGGTCACATAGATCTCATTCGGTCCGCCGTCGCCCGGGTCCACGAATTGCACTTTTTGCACCTTGGAAGCCAAGTAGACGGGTTGAAAGGCCGGGGGTACGGCGGTGTCGTAAAGGAAAGCATCCTGGCCGGCCCCGAAAATCTTTACCTGCCGGGTTCCGTCGGGGCTGGCGATGGTTACCGGGTTGGGGGTCGAGGCGGTGGTGACTTGCATGTTATCGTTGGCCGAGTTGCAGGCGATGTACTGGTCCCCGTTGTAGAAATAAAGGTCCCCCACATGGTAGGGGTCCTGCCACCACCACCAGCCGTCATACCAGAAGCACCAGCGGCTGTAATCGGAATCGTACCACCACCAAAGATCCCCGTAGCAGCGGGTCCAGAAATAACTATCGCCGGAATACCAACCGTACCACTGGTTTCCCGACTCATCCAGGTAATGGCAGTCATTAAAGCCCTTGTCCTTGTGCCAATAGTAATGATTCGGTTTGGTCTCGGTCAGGTTCAATTGGTTGATGGTTTTGCGCCAGGAATCCTGGTCGATCAGCGACATGGGGCCGCGAACCATCTCGTCATTGAAATCGCGCGGGGAAATCGCGTTGGCCGACAGAGGCTGGTGGTCGGGGCCCTTACGGGGGGGGCGGATGACGGAATGGGCCCGGTCATCATCCAGCAGTTGGGCGCGGTTCGTGAGGGGATAGGGAATATGGGCCACGCCGAGTTTTTGCAGTTTTTTCCGGACATAACCCGGCTGGTAAGGATGGTGTTGGTGGTGGACCTGGCTGGTCACTGAGGGGTAGGAATCGTTCGAAGCGGCCGGGCTGATGGACAAGCCCATGTCGGCTGTGGCGTTCAGGTTTTGAGGGACAAACTCGACCTGAACCTGAGAGGGACTGGATTGGTTATCCCAGGAACCGCTGGGTTGGCTCACGTCAATTTGAACCTGCCGGTTTTCGTTGTATTGATCAATCGGGGTGGAGGGACGCACGGAGTGGGGTACGGTGAAACGCGAACTAACCACTGGACGGGAGGGGACGGTAGGCCTGGCAAGGGGCATGGCTTGGGGTTGGGAAACGGGTTGAGGTGTCGGAGTGCTCTTGACCTGGGGGACCACTTGGGTCCGGCCTGATTGTTGGGCCGTTACCCATAGAGGTAGAAAAGCCAATAATATGAAGGCGATCATCGCTTTAAAAAAATTCATAAATAACCTTTCGAGGAAAAAATCCCCGCTTCCCATAGAATATAGACGCCTGTTGTTAACTGTTCCGCCCGGATTAAACCAACGAATGCTTAAGAACCCCTATCAAAAAATCCATCTAAAGGCAATTTTTACCCCCAAGACCATTGGGTCCGCACCCAATGGTTAGTGGCAAAGTTCGCCAAGAAAGACAAAAAACGGTTTAGAAATCGGAGGATTATTTTACGTTCATGCCTTTCGTTGTTCTTGGCGGTCTTGACGTCTTGGCGGTGGATTAGGTTTTGTTAGAGACTATAAGTCTATTCCAAACCGATGGCTTTTTTCCATTCAGGGGTGGGCCTCATCAGCTTCCTTGTCTCCAGGTTAAATAACCCAATGACAAAGGTGCCCTCCGCCCCCACTTGCCCGTCTTCCTTGATCATTTCCTGATAAACGTAACTAATCAGGCCCTTCTGCGCTTTTAAACGGGTGACGATACGGATCTTTTCCCTCAATTTGATTTCCCGGGTAAAGCGGATGGAGGCTTCCAATAATACCGGCCCGAATCGCAGTTCCTGGATCCGTTCCACGCCGAATCCATTCGGCGTGATCCACTCCCACCGGGCTTCCTCAAACAGAACCATATAGGCGGCGTTATTGACGTGGCCATAAGCGTCCAAGTGCTGTTCACGGATCAATAGCTCGTGGATATGGTCGGGTGAAGGCATGAAAACTCCTGTTAGTTTAGTTCTGGGAATAGGGACTTAACGGGGTCAAAAAGCCCTTCTTTTTAATACTTTCTTAATTATTCCCGAGGCTTTACTAAGGGTATCTTAACGCCCTCTTACGATTAAATGAGTTGGATTTTATTTCTTTCAAGGAGGGGAGTCATGAGTTCCGAATGGGTATCGGTTGGACTTTGGGCCGTGATGATCGTCATGTCGATTTTTTACATGCGCAGCTAGGGGGGTACTAAGGGTTTGAGTTGGACCCGCATGGAATCAATAGCAGCTCATTCAAAATTCTTAGAAAAATAAGGACCCCTTTCCGCCTGGAAAGGGGTCAATCTACCGCTAGCCGGTAACCCACGCCAGGTTCGGTTAGAAAATGCTGGGGCCGCCCTGGTTGGGATTCCAGTTTTTGTCGCAAATTATTCATGTGAACCCTCAAATAGTGGGCTTTGTCCGCATAGGCCTCCCCCCAAATTTCGGTGAGCAGTTGACGCTGGGTGACGACCTTACCCGCATGCCGCACGAGAAGGGCCAACAAGTCGAATTCCCTGGGGGTCAAGTGAACTTCCTCATCTTGACCGGTCACGACCCGCCGATGGGATAGATCCACTTTTAAATCCCCATGTTCGAATAAGGATATCTCGGGTTCGCCTTGGGATTGGTGGGCGTGCCGTTGGGCCACGCGGATACGGGCCAAGAGTTCTTGCACCCCGAAAGGCTTGGTCAAGTAATCGTCCGCCCCCGCGTCCAGGGCGCCGACCTTGTCCGTCTCCCGGCCGCGGGCGGAAATGACGATGATGGGTTTCTTGGACCACTCCCTCAAGCGGCGGGTGACTTCTAAACCGTCGATATCGGGAAGTCCCAAATCCAACAGAATAAAATGAGGGTTCCGGGTGGCGGCTTGGGTGAGCCCCTCCTGGCCATTGACGGCTTCCAGGTATTGGTAGCCACTCGCCGATAGGGAGGCTTTGAGGAAGAGACGGATGGCCGGATCGTCCTCAATGCAAAGAACTGAAAGTTTTTCAGGTTCCATGTTTGTCACTCCTCGTCAACGATAGGGGGATCTCCCTCCAAAGGCAAGGAGACCGTGAAACGGGCGCCCCCCCCGGACGGGCGGGTGGCCCGGATAGTGCCGCCGTGAGCCTGGGCGATACCCCGGCAGATACTCAAGCCCAGGCCTACCCCCCGGGGTCCGCTCTGCCTTCCACGGGTGAATTTTTCAAAAATGGTGTCTTCTTCTCCTGGTTCGAATCCTGGCCCGCGGTCCGTAACGACTAGTTTCAGCATTCCGTTGGCGGTATTCGCGTCTACTGTGATAGGGGTTCCAGGTGGGGTGTGATTCATCGCGTTTTCCAAGAGATTCAACATCATCTGTTCCACCAACAGGCCATCCATGGAAACCAGGGGCATGCCGGGCTGGAGATGGAGGGTCACGGGATGTTCATTCGCCCGGTGTTTCAGGCGGTCCAGGGCGGTTCCGACCACTTCTTCCACCGAGTTCCAGTCTTTCCTCAAATTAAGGGCGCCCGACTCCAGCCGGGTCATATCGAGCAGGTTTTGAATCAACCGATTCATACGCTCGGCCTCCTCATAAATACTTAGAGACAATTGGCGCCGTTCTTCTACGGTTAATGTTTGAGCTCCCTCTAAAAGACTGCTGGCGGCACCGGCAATGGCGGTCAGGGGTGTTCTCAGGTCGTGGGAAACAGCGCTTAAGAGAGCGCTGCGGTTTTTTTCCATTTCCGCCTCAACGCGGTGTAATTCTCCCTGGCGGGATTTGGCGGATAGGGTACTAATAACCAAACTGACCACCAGCATGACGAAGAGGGTTACACCGCTTTCAGGCCTGATGATGGTAAAGCTAAAATAAGGGGGGATTAGAAAATAATCCAAAGCCAAAACCCCTATTAGGGTGTAAGTCAAAGCGGGTCCCCGACCACACCAATAGGCTATACCCACTGCGCCCAATAGATAGAACATGGCGGTGGTGGAAGGATCCACGGCATGGCGCATCCATAAACCAAGTAAAGTAATGGCCGAAACTACGATTAGGCTCCAAAGATAATTTATCCGCTTGTTCGGAGGGAAAAGTGAAAGTTCCAAATCCCTTTTATTCTGTAAATCGGCATTCGCTTGGCCCATGGGATTAATTTATAACCTTCCTGAAATTCACCAAATGGATTTTGAAATCTTATTGGCTCCCTAAATCGGTTAAGAAAAAAACCTACAATATTGTCCATCCATACGTGGTTGTAATAATAGTCGATATTTGCTTGGATGAAGACTTTACTAGAAAATAATTTATGAACGAAATTTTATCAAGATAACGTAAAGACGAAGAACCTGGGTATAAAGGCTCCGTAAATATTTTTTGATTTTTGGATATCAAAAATTTTAGCCGTCTTTAATTTCTCTTCTTTTTGGTGAATAAATCCATGGATTGTTCCTGTTCCTTCTTAAGTAGGATGGGCTACCGCTCCTAACGCCTTCCTGATAATGGCACAACCATTGCTTTTAAGCCTCCCGTAATTCGATAACTTTTGCCTCTAGGAGGAAAGAAATGGCAAAAACAGAACAGCAAGCCCTGGTCAGCAGGGTTCTAGATTGGAAGGGGGCGGCGATCAACGCCATGGCGTTGATCGCCCCAGGGGCCTTCCTGTGGATCACGTACCAAGCTCAGGCGAGCTTGGCGGATCCCAGCGGGGCTTCCTGCGCTAACGACATGTGGGCGGGCATCCTATTGGCGACGGCTTTGTGTTTCTTCACGGCCTTCTCCTACGCCGAACTCGCGAAAATCTACCCTGAAGCTGGATTCGCGGGCGCGGTTTATTTCGCGGAGAAAGCCTTTATCGACGACCAGAAGTTGAAGAGGGCCGGACCGACGTCCTTTGCCCGTGTCGCGAAGCTGATCACCGGATGGGCGGCCCATTTGTTCTACTGGGTCTACCCGGGTGTCATGGTGGCCACCTTCGGCAACTTGGTTTCGTACCTTTATGGGGTCGTCACCAATGGGGGAACCCTCCCGATGGTATGGGAAATGGTCATCATTTGGCTTTTCACTTTCCTGGTAGGTTTCATCGCCTATAAGGGAGTGCAAGGATCTACGAAGGCCAACTATTGGGGAAATATCATCCAATGGGTAACCATCGCCATCTTCGGGGTCTTGGCCATCATGTACCGGCTCAACAATCCGGAACATGCCACCACCTGGGCCTTCACGGATGCTTTGGATGTCGTCAAGTGGCACTCCATGAAGGGTGTGTTGATACAATCCACGGTCGCCATCCTGATCCTGGTCGGGTTCGAGAGTTCCACCTCTCTTTCGGCTGAAACCAAGGAGCCGGAGAAAAATATTCCGAAAGCCATTATCGTGGCCCTCGTTGTGCAGTGCTTGATCGCTTATCTCTTCGAGTACTTCGCCGCCAACATGGTCGTGAACGAGAAGTTCACCGGCACCGTCGCCGTACCGGCGGTCGCCGCGGCCGCCGCCCAGGCGGCAACGGTTACCTCCGCGGGTGTAACGGTTCCGGCCGTCGCCGCGGTCGCTGCCGCCCCCGCCACGACCAAGATCGTGACCGGCATGGACGCCATGGGCGCTTCGAGCGCTCCGATCGGCGACATGGTGACCCATATCGGAAACAGCCTATTGGGAGGCATGGGTAGCTGGCTCCTTTGGATCATGGCCGCCACGGTTGTGATCGCCGTCATTGGAACCACCCTCGCTTGTATCAACACGGCCGTTCGTGTGACGAACGGCATGGCCGAAGATAGGGAACTGCCCAACTTCCTCGGGTTTATCCACCGGCAAAACGCCTCGCCCCATACTGCCATTTGGCTGCTGGTGGTCGTGAGCTGTATCATCGGCGCGGTCGGCATCCAATCGGTCGTGGGTTTCACCGGTATCACGGTGTCGTCCAACCTGGGAACCTTCGTTCTCTACGGCTCGGTCTGTATCTGGACCTTCGTCGCCTATAAGAAACGCAAGGATTTCAGCGTCATGAAGCACGCGATCGTTCCTTTGTTGGGGCTGATCCTGAACGCGATCATGTGCTGGGGCATTCTCTACCTCTACACGATTGGCAATAGCGATTCGCAGAACGAGGTCAAGATCTGCTTCTACATCGCGGGCGGATGGGCCATGTTGTGGGGCCTCTACGTCGTGGCTTCTTCGGCCCTCAAATCCCACGGGATGAAGACGATCACGGCCATTATCCGACCGGACTCGTTGGAAGTGTTGGCGGAAGCCTTGAACAAGGAGAGGTTGGTGCAAGGCATGACCGTTACGGAAGTACGTGGGTTTGGCCGCACCAAGGGTTCGAAGACGGATGACGAGCCCGCCAAGGTCAAGTTCCTTCCCAAGCTGAAGGTGGAAATCGTGGTGAACGAATGGGACATCCCCCATGTCGTGGAAGTGGTCCAGGACACCCTGAGCACGGGGACCAAGGGCGATGGCAAGATCTTCGTCAGCCGCACCGACGAAGCCATCCGGGTCAGTACGGGTGAATCGGGTGTTATCGCGGTTTAACTGCTGGTGTTAAAAAATTAAGTTAGGGGAATAAGAAATTCCCTGATCGAAGAGGGCCGACCCGAAAGGGTTGGCCCTTTTTGTTTCCATGACGTTATTCGCGAATTGAAGGTGTTAAAATCCCAGCATGAACCATTGGGTTAAGGACCGCTTGCGTATCATTCAATCCGCCCTGCCTCGCCCCATTTTCCTCCTGTTTTTCGGTGTCTTACAGGCCGGTTGGCTCTTCCTGGCCTTCTCTCTCCCAGTTCCGGACTCAACCTGGGCCTCCCAGATCGTCCGGGTTTTGCCCTGGTACGCCTGGGTGATGGTTTGGCTGGTCCTTTTCAGCGCCGGCTCAATCGAGTATTCCTTGGGACGTAAAGAGAATTTTGATAAGACCTCGCGCAACTTCTTCAAAGCCTTCTTGGGGTTTACCATCCGGGAAGGTCACCAACTCTTTAAACACTCTGAAGAGGAGGGTTTTTATTCCAAGGTCAACCATTGGCAACGCAGGGCCATCGAGGGAATCGGCATTGGCTTGGGCCACCAAGCGTCGGAAGAATTTTTCCACAAAATGGAAAGTCATGCTTCCTTGGAAAAGGCCTACAAGGAATCCATCCACTTAAAATCCAACGAACCCCTTTGCCAGGCGCTCCAATTAAATCTAGAAGAATTGGAGCTTATTGGGCGAAATCTGCCACTGAGTGAGCAGGAAAGGGAAGAATGGAACGAGTTGACCGTAGGGAAGGAGACCGAAGGACCTAAGGCCAACCCAAGTCAACCTTTGCTTCCTCCAGGCCTTTAAGCAGGCCTTGAGATTAAGAGAGGCTAACAAAAATCAAAAACAACAACATTTTTCACCGCCAAGACGCTAAGTACGCCAAGGAAGAAAAACCGAAATGAATTTTTTTTGGACCTTTATCTGCTTTTCCTATCCTAAGTTCTTCTTGGCGGCCTTGGCGTCTTGGCGGTTAAATGGGTTTTTGTTAGGTGTTCTAAGAATGCCCGTCAGGATTTTACAGAACCCTCACCGGGACGATGACCATGTTGAAGCCCTTGAAAAGCAATCGCCGTTGGATTTCAAGGGAGGTCTGGTTATGCAGGAGCCCCGAGAACATTGTTTCCTTGGCGAAAATGAGTTTTCCTGAAAAGAATGTGGGGTCGGCGAATTCCCCGGACACCAACTCGCAAAGTTTTTCCATACCAGCGATCACATCGATGTCTTCCACATGGCGGAAATCCGCCCGGTAGCCCATCTTGTGGGCCAGGGCCACGTATTTACGTAGATTGTCCTCGGTATTGTTTTTGAGGTTCTGCAGTTCCTCCACACCCTTAAATTTGCTCGAGTCGATCCGGCCGATGGAGACGAAAAGGAAATCCTGGAACCGGCTGGCGAAGAGTTTTTGGATCGAGAAAATCGCGTGGATTCCCAGGCCGTTATATCGTTCGACCATGACCACAGCCACCGGCTTTTTCTTGTCGCAAGGGCCCAAGGGGGGCTCGCTGGCGTCCCTGTCGGGCAGGGGAAGGTTCGTTAGGGCGTCATCCAATCGCTTAAGACCGAGTTGAACGGTCTTGTAATGTCCTTTCACTTTGAAACAAACCCAAATCAACGCTCCAGTCAATAGGATCGTAACGAAACCGCCTTCCAAAAACTTGGCCATAATCGTGGCCACTAAAATGATGGAAGTTAAGGCCAATCCCAAACCGTTAATAAAAAAACGGCTTTTCCAATCTTTTTGTTCCTTCCTTGCCTGCCACCAATGAACGCACATGGAAAGTTGGGAAAGACTGAAGGTGATGTAAACATTGATGGCGTACAGCACGATAAGGGTGTCCACGCTTCCCTTGGCTAATATGAGAATCACCAAAGTTGAAACGCCCATAACCAAAATACCATTCATGCGAACTAACCGGTGAGAGAGGTTGGCGAAACGGTGGGGAAGCCAGGAATCCACTGCCATATTGGAAAGAACGTTCGGTCCGTCGATGAAGCCGGTTTGGGCCGCGATGAATAGCAACATTCCTTCCGAAAGAAGGGTCAGGTAGATCAACCATTTTCCGACTGGTAGGCCGAAGGCCGTCCAAGAACCAAAGATTTGCTTGGAGAGGGTTCCGTTCATAGTTTCGTTCGCTATGGTCGGGGTATCCCAGAGCATATAGAGAAGCAGGATGCCGCCGGCGGTGAGGGCGAGGGATGTGGCCATATAAAGCATGGTGCGTTTGCCGGTTTTGACTCGGGGTTCCCTTAAATTTTGCAATCCGTTGGAAACAGCCTCAATTCCCGTATAGGTGCCTCCACCCAGGCTGTAGGCTGTGAAGAAAATAACCAGAAAACCCCATAAGCCTAAGGGGCCGCCGACGATCTGATGAGTTTCCTGGAGGGTGCTATGGACAACGGGGACTATTTTGGATCCATGGCCGATTAGACCCGCCCCAATCAGGACAATATGGGTAGCCACGAAGACAAGAAAAATGGGAAGAAGGGTAGTCACCGATTCCTTGATGCCACGCATGTTGAGCCATATGAGAAGAATGACCAAAAGAACGTCGACAGCCAGCTTATGGGCCACGAAATAACCCGGCATGAAATCACCAATGGCATCCACCCCGGCGGCGATAGAAATGTTGATGGTGAGAATGTAGTCTACGATCAAGGCGGAACCGGATACGAGGCCGGCCACGGGATGCAATAGCTTGCTGGCCACTACGTAGCCCCCTCCGCCCGAGGGGAAGTGCTCGATAATTTGGCTATAGCTTGCGGAAATGATGAAAACGGTGGCGGCCACCGCTAAGGCAAGGTAAAGGGCGATGTGGTGGTATTGGCCGCCCAGGGCCTTGTAGGTTTCCTCGGGTCCATAAGCGGAAGAGGAAAGCCCATCGGCTCCCAAGCCAACCCAGGCCAGGAAGGCGACCAGGCTTAGCTTATGAAAGACGTTGTCGTCGAGGGGGTTCTTATTTTCACCGAAAACAAACAGCTTGATGCGGTCAAACATTACAATTCCTCCGAAGCCTGCGGGGTTAGCTGTCGGGCTCGGCGCGAAAGGCTCGCCGGCTTGATCCCTAGTGGTCTCAAGGCTTAGCCCCAAAATCTTGGGTCCCCCGTTCGCCCCTTCCATAGGGACGATTCGGCTAATAAGCCGAAAATTTTATGTTTTTTTAATGCGGATTCAATGAAAGTAAGAAGAGAAATGAAAATCTTAATAAATTCTTAATTATTTTTAACTTGGGTTTTAATGCTTTTTTGGCTTCCTTCAGACTTTTGGCCTTAAGGGTTTAGGCCCTGCAGCTATAGAATCGTTCCGATAATGCGGATCACAAGGCCGTGATTCGGGTTTAATAGGGAAAACCTTAAGATTAAATTTAATGTTTCCCCATGGCTAGCTGAAATGATCCCTTGTGTATGATTGAAATAACAAGAAAAAGGCTTTCCTGCAATGACCGTTTTTGACATTACAGCAATTTTAATCACTTTAGCGGCAGTCTTCGGCTATATGAATTATAGGTTCCTCCGGCTTCCCGCCACCACAGGCATCCTCAGCATCGCCCTTCTCAGCTCACTTATTATTTTGGCGGCAGACAAGGTTCTTCCCGATTGGCATTTGGGGGCCGTCTTGAATCATTTCCTTTCAGACATTGATTTCAATCAGGCTCTGATGCATGGAATGCTTTGTTTTCTTTTGTTTGCCGGTGCGTTGCACGTCAAGCTCAAGGACTTGAAATCCAACCAATGGACCATTTTCGCGTTGGCCACCATTGGCGTTCTATTGTCGACGGTAGTGGTGGGTGAACTGACTTTTGTTCTCTTAAAAGTCTCGGGTTTGGGGGTACCCTTTTCGGTTTGCCTGGTATTTGGAGCGCTCATTTCCCCCACGGACCCCATCGCGGTTTTGGGACTCTTAAAGGAAATCCGCGTCTCCAAAGACTTGGAAGCGACCATTGCGGGAGAATCCCTTTTTAATGATGGAGTGGGTGTCGTGGTTTTCCTCGCCTTGACTTCTCTGATTGGAAAGGGTGGGGTAGGGGAAAGCGGGGGTTTTAACGTCGACCTCATTCAGATGGTTTGGTTATTTCTTCGGGAAGTGGCCGGGGGCACCATTTTAGGATTGGCCTTGAGTTATTTGGCTTACCGGATGCTCAAAAGCATCAACTACCACCAATTGGAACTTTTAATTACCCTGGCCTTGGTGATGTTCACCTATTCGATTTCCTTTTATCTGGATGTTTCCGGACCCATCGCGGTTGTGGTGGCAGGCCTGTTGATTGGCAACCAGGGTAAGCGGTTCGCCATGAGCCGAAAAACGGCTGAACACGTGGATGCCTTTTGGGGAATGGTGGATGATATCTTGAACGCGGTTCTGTTTCTGTTAATCGGGTTGATGGTATTCGATACCCATGTCGGTTTTCGAACCTTGTTGATGGCCCTGGGAGCCGTCCCCATCGCCCTTGCCTCCCGGTATCTTTCCGTCATCCTGCCGATCCGTTTCCTTCAATGGAACAAAAGTCAAAAAGGTATTGTTCATATTCTCACCTGGGGCGGCCTAAGGGGCGGCTTGTCGATAGCCATGGCTCTTTCCCTGCCGGTCCTCCCGGAGAAGAATTTGATCCTGGCCGCGACCTACGGAGTCGTTCTTTTTTCCGTTTTGATCCAGGGCCTAACCATGCGGCCATTGTTGAATCATTATGGGGTGGGAAAAGTCCCAAATAAGATGCGCTAGGCCGATCCATGCGCTATTTCTGGTTGATTCCAGAGCCAATTCGTTGAGGATCGAAAATTGTTTGTAATGGGCAAGGGTTAATAAGAAAACTGAAACTGAGCGTCAGCCAACGATCATCAGGTCGGCGGACTCAGGCAGGCGGTCGGCCAGGTTTTTCAGCATCCTTCCCCTCACCATGCGCCAGAAAAAGGTGCGCTTGGAACTGCCCACGAACACGTGCTTGATCCCGAGGGTCTTGGCTGCCTCGGCGATGGAGTAGCCGGCGTCCTCGGCCATTCGCCAGATGGGGATGCCGTTCATATTGAACTTCCGCAATTCGGCGCAGGAATCCACAAGTACTTTCACCGCGTCCGAAGAGGGTTTGACTTCCTGGGGAAGGAAAAGCCCCGGCATTTCATCAACGAAAATCACGTATATATTCTTGCGGTTCAACCCTCGAGAGTAAATGGCGGCATCTTCCAAAAGTTTACTATTAACGTGGCGTAGGGCTACCAGGATCGGTGAGGATTCAATGGCGCTCGCCTCCTGGGCCTCTTCCAGGGTAAGGATGTTGGAGGCCTCGGGCAAGTCGGCAGCCTCGGATTCGGCTTGGGCGAACACTTCCTCGGCTTTCCGGGAGGCCCCGACCCGGTGCCAAACCCCCGCCAACACGATCAAAGCCGCGATTGTTCCCCCGAACATGAGGGCGTGGGGCTTGTGAACCATATTGATGAACCAGGCTGCCAAGAGGGCGAGGGTGGTAAAGATTCCCGACCAGAATTTGAAGCCCCGGACGCCATCCCGCCAACGAAGTTTATCGATGGCGATGGAGGACATGGAGAGGGTGCCCAAAAGTCCGAAGTTGTAGAGGTCGCCCAGGGCATCCACGTTGGCCTGGGTGACGAAAATGATCAGCATGGGAACCGCCGCCGAGGCGAGGATGGAAAAATAAGGTGTTCCCAGCACGGGATGCCTTTTGCGAAGAAAGGCGGGAAGGAAACCCAAATCCGCAAGACGGACGTTGACATGGTAATTGCCAACAATGGCGGTGTTACAGGCCATGAAGAGCAGGGCTGAGGCCGCCACCACCACCGCCGTACCCAGCAAAGGCCCTCCCACCGCGAACCCAAGGGCGGACAAGAGTGAGTCCGACTGGGTGTCTTTTACCTGCGAGGGCAAGATGTAAAGGGCAACGGCCGTCATGGGGGAAGTGATCACGGCGATGGTGCCGATGACCCACCACATGGCCTTGCCGGCGGTTTTCTTGGTGGGGGTTTTCATGGTCCCGGAAATCTGGGCCACCGATTCCAGCCCCGAATAGGCCAGCCAGGTGGTGGCGTAGCCGATGGCCAGGGACCCGAAGGTCAATTGAACCCCCGGGTGAATGACGCTTTTGAAAAGCCCCCCCCAGCTGAGGCCAGGCTTGGTGCCGATGAAATAGACGGCGGCCCCCAAGAGAAGAAAGGTGACTACGATCTCAACCGAGGCGAAGGAGGAAGTGACTGAGGCGGATTCCTTGACGCCGACCAGATTGATCAGGAGGAGGACCAGGAAAAGGATTAGGGCGGCGACGATGACCAGATTCTTGGTGCTGGGCATGAGACTAGAGAGGTAATAGAGCCCGGAAACCCCCGAAATGGCGGAGGTCAGGAAATAGTCGACCGTAATGAAGGCGCCCCCGACCAGGGGCAGGAACTCGAAAGCCGAGAAGGCCTCGCGGGTGATGGAA
Organism: candidate division FCPU426 bacterium; assembly: GCA_963849485.1. GTDB lineage: Bacteria > Oederibacteriota > Muellerivitia > Muellerivitales > Muellerivitaceae > CAVTWJ01. The sequence goes on from CAWKIF010000184.1 coordinate 14,338, forward strand.
ACCACCCCGCCGCCGTCGGGGCAGCGCTCGCAGATTTCGACATATTTCAGGGCGATGGAAATGAACACGCCGGTGGTGATGAACTGGGCCAGGGTGGCCAGGTTGCCGATGGAACCGTAAAGGATGCCGGGGGTGTAAAAGACCGAGGTGCCGATATCGGCGTAGACCACCGCGAAAACCAGGGCCCAGCCAAGCTGGTGCACCTTCAAGGATGAGGTTTTAGGATCGGACATGGGGTACGGCCTCCCGGGGGTGGAACCCAAAAGGATTCACCCAATGTTCGGGCCGTCTTGGACTGGTGACGAGCCCTTCGTTTGCCTGCGGGGTTAGCTGTCGGGCTCGGCGCGAAAGGCTCGCCGGCTTGATCCCTAGTGGTATCAAGGCTTAGCCCCAAAATCTTGGGTCCCCCGTCCATCCTGTAACTTGCCGCGAAGCATCGCCAAAGGGTGGTTCGGCTTTGAAACCATCGTTTTCTTGTGAAAAAAATGTTTTATAGGCCAAGAAAACAATGAAGGTGAAATCTTAATGAAATTTTAATTATTTACAATACCCGTTGAAAAAGGGCCATTTTTACTCGAATCTGCGACAATGTTTAACGCTGTCATCGCGAGGAGCTGCCCAAATCGGACCCAGGCCACCGCAGGCCCGGCCAAATGATTAGCGACGTGGCGATCCAAGTCAGCCTTTCGTTTTAGGCTTAAAAGTTTATTTAGACTGAGATTGCCACCTCGTTAACGACCGCCTATTCGTCGGTCACTCGTCGCAATGACAACGAAAAAATATTCAAGGAGATTTTCATGGCGGATAACCGCGTTCATTTGGTCGTTGCCACACCCTGTTATGGGGGAATGGTGACCAGCCTCTACGCCACATCGCTGATGCGTCTGCAAAACGCCTGCCTGCAAAGAGGCGGGATCGATTTGACGGTTCAAATGACCTCGGGAGATGCCTTGATCCCGCGCGCGCGTCAGGGCCTAGTCGCCCAGTTCCTGCATATGGAATCCGCCACTCATTTGATCTTTATAGACGCGGATATTTCCTTCCACCCCATGGAGGTATTCCGGTTGTTGGATTTCAACGGGGATATCGTCGCTGGAATCTATCCCACAAAAAAAGTGGATTGGGCGAAGGCCGCGGCCCAGGCCAAGGAGGGGAATGAAAACCTCGAGTCCTCCTCGCTGGGGTATGTGATGGGGTTGGAAGACCCGGGCAAGGTCGGGACGAAGAACGGCTTCGGCAAGGCCCTCTACGCGGGGACGGGGTTCATGATGATCAAACGACAGGTTTTCCTCTCGATGATCGAGAAATATCCGGAGTTGAAATACACGAAGGAAGACCAGGCGGAGGATGCCCTTCGGGGGAGCCCCTACCGTTATGCCCTCTTTAACTGTTTGGTGGACCAAACGACTGGGACCTACCTTAGCGAGGATTACAGTTTTTGCAAAAGGTGGCGGGACATGGGCGGGGAGATTTGGATCGACCTGCAAAGCAAGTTGACCCATACGGGATCCATCAACTTTAAAGGGGACGTCTCAACCCAGTTTAAGAATTTCACGCCGTAATAAAAAAATTATTTGTGGAGTTTCAAGATCGATCCAGGAAACACTTGACACTATTGCGGTAGTAGGGGGCAATTCAGTATCTTTAACCCGCTCTCACAAATCATTGATTGATCATCAATCGGGGGAACCAACAATGGCTGAAAAATTGAATCCAAAACATATCGTTGTAACTTGCGCGGAAAAACCCGCCAAACTCCTACTGGCCTTGCCAGTCTTTCAAAGCCTGAAAGCCGTTTATCCAGGAGCGAAAATAACGGCTTTCGTCATTGCGGGTGCGGAAGGTATATACCAGGGTCATCCAGCCATCGATAGAGTGGAAACCTTATCACCGCGGGAAGGATTGTTCCATCTGGCAGGCCGTTTCCGCGCTTTGGCGCCTGATCTTTGCCTACACCTTTCGCCCAACGCTAAATTGGTCCTGGCCGCCTGGCTGGGTAAGGTTCCCGTCCGGATCGGGATGGAGTACAGGTGGCAGAATTTTTTCCTCACCCGCACTGTGAAGATCAACCGGGCCGTTAGTGATCGAAACGAAGTGGAATATAATTTCGAGCTTCTAAAACCCCTGGGAATCGATCGATTCCCGGCCAAAATTGAATTTCCCCTGGCTGAGGAGGAAAAGTCGAAGATTCGAGAAGTATTGATCCAAAAGGGAATAGGGGCCGGCGTTCCCTATGTGCTCGTTCATCCCGGCTCGAAGGGAAGGGCCAGGCATTGGAAAGCCGAAAGATTCAGCCAGCTTTTGGCCCATTTGTGCCAAATAAAGGGATTGAGGGTGGTGTTGACCGCGGAGATGGACGAATCGGCGCTGGTTTCGGAAGTGACGTCGTATCTTTATTCGCTTGCCCCGGAACAAAAACCAGTCACGATCACAACGGGGGATTTAACCCTGAAGCAGTTGGCCGCCCTTTGCCAGGGCGCGGTTTGCGTTTTGACCGGACCTGTGGGCCCGTTGTATTTGGCGGCGGCTGTTGGCGCTCCTACGGTAGCTATTTTCTCTCCCGCTCCCGAGGCGACACCCGAAAGATGGGGGCCCTGGGGAAATGAAAGCACCGTGTTGGTTCCTAAAGGGTCCCAATGCGCGGCCTGCCAGGTGGGTTACTGTAGGAAGCACGATCCCATGGATGTCCTCACCGTGCCGGAGGTGTTTGAGGCCATGAAAAAATATATTCGGAAAACCCTGCCGGTTTAGCCGCCAAAGCGGCTTTGAAGATTTAAGAACCCTTTATTTTTTTTGGCTGCGCTTTAGGTCGCCCTGGATCAGATAGATCCCCGACATGACCAGCAGTCCCCCGATCCCGGGACCCTTCAAATGCCCCATGGTCGGATCCAAATGAAGGTTCATCATGCTCATGAAACTTACGTTCCAACCGATGGCCATCAGGAACCGCAGGGTCCGTTGGGCAAGATCAGCCGTTTTCCATCCCCATCCGTAAAGAGCGGCTCCCACCAGGGGTCCCAGGACGGTGATGATGCCCAAATATTTAACGACGAGATCGGCCTGGTTGCCGGCCTTCGCGTCCAAAGACGACCACATGACGCACCAAAGAACCAGCCAGAAGACCGTCAAGGCCGAAAGGCCGTTGAGCAGGCGGGCCACCGGCGTGGGCGGGGTGCGGAACCCTTCCTCGGTCATGGTCAGCATGGTAAATCCCACCAAGGCCGGAAAACCGTAAAGCAGGATGTAGGTGGTCATCATGGAATGATTTTGGGCTAGAAAAGACTTGAGCGGTTCCCCGAGCAGGACTCCCGGAGCAAAGAGAAAACCCAGGATGCCGAAACGGTAAAAGGTAATTCCAAGTTTCATTTTAATTACACTCCTCATGATTTTGCGTTGGCGACCGACTTTCCCCCCTGTAAAGCCCCACGATTCTAATTCCAAGTTTCCTGGAGGCGTTAACTTTATTCCAACTCCCGCGAATCTACGCAAGCCAGGGGCCATCGGTTTTGAGAAGGCCGGAAGCAGTTTTTAGGTTCCAGGACCGCATTAATCCGAGATATAGAGTGTTTTATGACTCTTTTTGAAAGCAATTGAACGATGCTTCAAAAGAAGGCAATATTGCATAATTCGTTTATATCTACAATTTTGTATTTTTTGGTGTAAATTCAAATATTTCATTTACACCAAAAAACCCAATATTTATGAAATCTTTACTTGTTTTGTGGCTCGCGTGGTGAAGTGGCACAAGGCTTGCTTTTCTTCTCGGAACTGTAGGGGTTCAGTCCTGGCCCTGGGTCGAGCTGTAGGGGCGCTTTCGCATTATGAGGGCGGAAGAAAGTTTTTAAACCACAAGGAGGTAGAGTATGTTGGCAAAAATAAGAAAGATAGGGAGCATTTCACTGATGCTTTACTATCTCTTGTTACTAGCGGTACCGGTGGTGGTGAATGCTCAGACGGCGGCTCCCGCGGCGGCGCCTGCTGCCGCGGCTCCCGCTCCGGCGGCGACTCCGGCGCCCCAGCCGCCGGACCCGAACGGGTCGGCGACCGGCGGGATTTCGGACTTGACTGGCTTTAACAGTTTTAAAGACATCAAGAACCCGACGGTTTTGGAATTGGCTGCGGCGGTCGGTCACAACCGGGTGGCGATTAACATCGTCTGGACCCTGGTGACCGGTTACCTGGTCATGTTCATGCAGGCCGGGTTCGCGATGGTGGAAACGGGCATGACCCGCGCCAAGAACGTGAACCATACCATGACCATGAACTTCATGATCTATCCCTTCGGGATGCTGGGGTTCTATGTCTGCGGGTTTGCCTTCATGTTCGGCGGCCTGGGTTCCTTGGGCACCTTGGGCGGTTACGCGGGCCTCAGCAATGAGATCACCTGGACGCTTTTCGGCAAGCCCTTCGGCATGCTCGGGAACGTCGGGTACTTCTTGACCGGCCCCGCCTATGACGTCGGGGTCTTCACCCTCTTCCTGTTCCAAATGGTGTTTATGGATACCACGGCCACCATCCCTACGGGCGCTATGGCGGAACGCTGGAAATGGTCCGCTTTCTGCCTCTATGGAGTCGCCATTGGAACCATCATGTATCCCGTGTTCGGTAATTGGGTCTGGGGCGGCGGCTGGCTCTCGCAGTTGGGCGCTAACTTCGGCCTGGGCCACGGCTATACCGACTTCGCCGGTTCCACGGTGGTACATATGCAGGGCGGCGTGATCGCCCTGGTTGGAGCCTGGATCCTCGGGCCTCGCATCGGCAAATACAACAAAAACGGCACGGCCAACACCATCCCGGCGCATAACATGCCGATGGCGATCGCCGGTTGCTTCATCCTGGCCTTCGGATGGTTCGGGTTCAACCCCGGGTCCACCCTGGCCGGCGCGGACCTGCGCATCTCGGTGGTAGCGGTCAACACCATGTTGGCTTCCGCCACGGGCGCCTTGTTCTCCATGTTGTGGATCTGGATCCGCGGCGGCAAGCCCGATCCGGGCATGATGGTGAACGGCATGTTGGCCGGCCTGGTGGCCATCACCGGCCCCTCGGCCTTCGTGAACGCTCCCGGTGCCTGCCTGATCGGTATCGTTTCGGGCGTCTTGGTCATTGAGAGCTGCTTCTTCGTGGAGAAAGTCCTCAAGATCGACGATCCGGTCGGAGCCATCTCGGTTCACGGCACCAACGGCGCCTGGGGATGTATCTCCTTGGGACTCTTGGCGGACGGCACCTACGGACAAGGCTGGAACAGCGTTGGAGCCGATAAGTATCTGGGAACGTCGGCTGCGGCAAACAATTTGAAAGGTGTAACCGGGTTGTTCTACGGTGATCCTTCTCAGTTTTTCGCCCAGGTGATCGGCGTGGCCACTTGTTTCATTACCTTAGCAATTCTTGCCTGGATCGTGTTCACCGTTGTTGAGAAGACGATCGGGAACCGGGTCTCACCCGAGACCGAAATCGAGGGGTTGGATATCCCCGAGATGGGCTCGGTGGGCTACTGCGGAATCAAGATGGACAAGGCTTCGGAGAACGTTACGGCGCATTAAGAGTTAAGTCTATTTGCGGCAAAAGAGATCGAAAAAGTCCCCCTTTTGGGGGACTTTTTCATATTCTGGCTAACAGGGCATAAATAATTTAAAGAATCAACCTGTTAAGGAGTTTATGTGAAAAAAATTGAAGCCATCATACGGCCGGAGAAATTCGACAGCGTGAAGAAGGCCCTGGAACTCGCCGGTTATACCGGGGTCACCATCACGGAAGTCGAAGGCCACGGCAAACAAAAGGGCCTTTCCCAACAGTTTCGCGGTTACAAATACAAAGTCGAGTTTTTGCCCAAGTTGAAGCTGGAGATCGTGGCCCCCAGCGCCGATGTGGAAAAGCTGGTTAAGGCCATCTTGACAAGCGCTTCCAGCGGAAATGTGGGGGATGGAAAGATTTTCGTTTATACCATCGATGAAGTCTATCGGATCAGCAGTGGTGAAACTGGCGATACGGCTGTTTCCTGAAAATCGATTGTTTTTCCCTCGCGGGGGAGTGCGAGGGTTAACCGGATTGGGTTAACCCTTTTTTTATGTTTTAAGAGACAGTTTTTGATAGGTGATTGGATGCCCCTTGGCCAAGAGGCATAAGCCATCCACCAAGAACTGCCACCACCAACTGGGGTATGGAATGAAAAAAATAGAAGCCATCATCCAACCGGCGGCCTTCGAGCGGGTCAAAGAAGCCTTGGAAGCGGCCGACTATCCGGGGATCACCATAACCGAGGTCAAGGGGCACGGGAAACAAATGGGCCTGACTCAAAATTGGATGGGCCGGAGCATCAAGGTGGACACCCTACCCAAGATGAAATTAGAGATCGTCGCGATGGATGAGGAGGGAGAAAAGATCATCCAAACCATCCTTCAATCCGCTTGGACGGGAAAAAAAGGCGACGGAAAAGTATTCGTTCACCGAATTGAACAGGCTTACAAGATTAGTAGCGGGGAATCAGGCGATTCGGTCGTTAGTTAGAAATTGCCAAGTTTTTTCAAATCGGAAGGAATCCAATGGACTCCATGAATTACTGGCAGCAAATGGATGGAATGACCACCCTTTTGCATTTTCTCCCATTCGGGCTCCTGTTATTCAGCACGGCGGCCTTTCCTTTCATCCCCGGTATTTCCCGGTGGTGGGAAAGCATGCGAAACAAGTTTTTATTCGCCGCAGTCTGCGCGGGCGCAGGGGTATTTTTATATCTTCGACCGTCCGGTGACTACATGAAAGTACTGGAAACCTATCTGGATTACCTCGCTTTTTTGGCGCTGGTGGGCTCACTATTTACGGTTAGCGGGGGAATTTACATTTCAGGTGCCTTCGCCGGGTTACCTTATATCAATACATTGTTTCTGGGGCTGGGCGCCGTACTCGCGAGTCTATTAGGGACAACCGGTGCCAGCATGGTCCTGATCCGGCCCCTTCTTCGGGCCAATCTGATGCGCAGGCATAAGACCCATGTGGTTGTGTTCTTCATCTTCATTGTCTCGAATTGCGGCGGGCTTTTGACTCCCTTGGGTGATCCCCCCCTATACCTTGGCTTTTTAAGAGGCGTGCCTTTTTTCTGGACCTTTCGCTTGATCCCAATTTGGTCACTGACGCTTCTCATCCTTCTATTCGTTTTTCATTTGATCGATGACAAGATCTTTGACGGGGAAGAGACCCATGTTCGAGGGTCTCTCATTCAGACGATCCAAGAAGCCGCGCAACCGATCGAGGTCAGGGGACAATTGAGTGTGATGTGCCTTTTGGGAATCTTAAGCACTATCCTATTCTCGGGTTATTGGTTGAATCCTTGGCTGGAGGGTCATTGGGGCGCCCATGCGGTAGACATTTCAAAAATATTTCAAATCACCGTCATGACGTCTCTTGGTTTGCTTTCACACTACAAAACCTCAAAAGAAATCCATGAGGCGAACGAGTTTACCTTTGCCCCCTTCGTGGAAGTCATGGTGCTTTTCTTTGGCATTTTCGGGTCCATGATCCCGGCCCTCACGTTGTTGGAAGCCAAGGGCAAGACATTGGCCTTGAACCATTCGTGGGCCTACTTTTGGCTCTCCGGGGCATTAAGCAGTTTCCTCGATAACGCCCCGACCTATCTCAGTTACGCCGCCTTGGCGGCTGGTCAAAATGGGCTTTCCACCGATCATTTAGGCGATTTGGCCCGCCAAGCACCCCAATTGCTCGCCGCGGTTTCCTGCGGGTCGGTCCTCATGGGGGCCAACAGTTATATCGGAAACGGCCCCAATTTCATGGTGCGCGCCATAGCCGAGCAATCCCGCGTCCGGATGCCTTCCTTCGGGGGTTATATGCTTTGGTCAGGCGCGGTGCTCATTCCGATTTTTATCCTTCTGACTTTCATCTTCTTTTAAAGACTCTATATTTATGTCCGGCCGAATCCTCATGCTTCACAAGCCCAAGGGGTATGTGGTCACCCGGTTGAACCGGCCCGATACCGAGAATTCGCCCGGAAGCCGGACGGTCTACTCGCTTCTTCCGGACGAATTCCATAGTCAAGGCTGGGTTCCCGTGGGAAGGCTGGATAAGGATTCCAGCGGCCTCCTGCTTTTTGTGAAGGAGGGATTTCTCGTTCGCTTGTTGCAAACGCCTGGAAATCTTCCGAAGGTCTACGAGGTTTGGGTGAAGGGCCGTCTGGCCCAGGAGCATCTTCAACAGATTTTGGCAGGGGTTAAAACCCCCTTGGGTGTTCTTAAAACAAAAGAAGTGGCGATTCTTGGTTTTGTAGGACTGAATACCCTCGTGAAAATGACATTGGACGAGGGCAAAAACAGGCAAATCCGCCGAATCTTTGGTTGTTTGAAGGATGAAAAAAAGAACAAATATTTTAAAGTGCTGGATTTGATCCGGGTTTCCATTGGGCCGGTTAATATGAACATTGAATCGGGCCAATGGCGGTTTTTATCGGAAGAAGAATTGATAAGGCTTTTACGGGTTCTTCCAAAGAGAATGAAAACCGCCACCAGGCCTAAATTAAAGAAAATTTAAATTAATGGAAAAAGTTTTTAATAAGACTGCGGATTTGGTGGGTCCATCTCGATCTTGACGGAAACTCCAAGGGTTTCTAATCCACCGCCCTTGAAGAGGGTGCCCGAGGTGGGGGTCGCGTCCAAGTAATGGCGGCCACAAGCCACCCGAACGTGATCCAGATCCACGATGGAGCCATTGGTGGGGTCGAAGCCGCACCAGCCGCTGAAAGGAAGGAAAATTTCCACCCATGCGTGGGAAGCTTCCGACCAAACTTTGTTCTCGTAGTGCCCCCCCGTATAGATGTATCCCACACGGTAACGGGCCGGGAGGTTCATGAGCCGGGCCATGCAGATGAAAAGGTTGGCGAAATCCTGGCAAACCCCTTGGCGGTTGGTGTAGACCTCGAAAGGGGTCGTGGCATTGTTGGTGGAGCCGCTGACGTAGGCGTAATCCTCGTGAATGGTTTGGTTCATGTCGAGCAGGGTGTCCAACAACACCATGTCGTTGCGTTGGGCGAATCCCAAAGCGTAATCAGTTAGCTCCTTCAATTGGGTTTCAGGAAGCTCCGGAGGCAGTAGGTAGGGAAGCATCATTTGGCGCTGCCCGGGCATCCAAACCACGGGCAGGTTCTCCCTTTTGGGTGCCAAGGTGATCCATCGGGCCGGGCCTTCGAAGAGCCTTACCCGGGAGAAGGAACGCACGATCATCTCGGTGAAGGGTTTTTCCACTTCCAACTGTAATATGGAATTACCGAAAACATCCTGGAATTCCTGTTTCCGGCCCTCCACTGAAATGTCCAGTTTGAATTCCAAAAGTTCCTGGAACCGGTCCTGAACGGGCCGCAGGCGCAGCAGGTGGGAGGATCTTTCGACCGGCATTCGGTAATGGTAGGTGGTCTCGTGCGAAACATTCATCACGCAACGGTCCATTCCCTTACGGACGGCGAGGGGAGGAGGAACGAAGAGGGTGGTTTGCTGTGACTGGCTGCCGACTAACGCCCAATTATTCCCCCTAGCCCCATCCATCGAGGAACTATCGAATAATAGGCGGCTGCGCCGGACCACATGGAGGCTGCCGGGCGCCAGGGGCTGCCAGTTTTCAGATGAAAGGGGATGGCTCGAAAAAAGATGGACGGTCCGGTTGGCGTCCATCTCATCACCCAAGTCCATGGAGAGGTTCTCATTCTCGAGATGGCCGGGCGGATGGGGAGGTATCCGGCGGAGGCCGTAAAGCCCTCCCCGGCCTTCCCGGTCCCGGTAGGCTGCGAGGTTCTTGCCGTCGCTGAGGATGCAATTCAACTCACCCAGGGTGTTCACTTCGCTCAGCCAATTTCTCAAATCCCCCCAGGGTACGTCGGAAAGCCTGCGGGCCTGTTTCAGGAAAAGCTGGTGTAGCAGCCAGCAAAAGGCATGCTCGGTCGCGGAGGAGCCCAGGGGCTCGAAACTTGGGTCGCCTCCCAGGGGCAGCAGGTCCTTGAAATCTCCCTTTAAATTCCCGCTAAAAACGAAGACGAACTGACGTCCGCCGTAGCTTCGCAGGAAGGGAGGAATGTTTTTGCCGCTCTGCCGCTCTCCGGCCATCGCGAAAAAAGAGGCGGAACGGAAGCGGCTCCAATCGGCTAGAACGTTCTTGATATCCTCATCCTCGGCGCCCGATCCCTTGACCAAGGTAGCGGGACCATCGTCGCCGGTGTACCAAGCCAGGCCCCAATCGATAGGGGGTTCATTCTCTTGGGGGACTTTCAGACGCAGGGAGGGTGAAGCGATGTTATCGAAGGAGAGTGAAAAGAAGTTCGACATGGTGGAAATATTTTACCGTTGATGAAGTCTCAATTTCTCCCCCAAAATCCAGTTACTTTACGAAACTGACAAAATGGTGGATATAGACATCTCATGGATAGGTTTTTTGTTACATTTTCAATCTATCGAGCAGGATTACTGTTAATTCCGATCGTTTGGACCAAGGGTATGGGCAAGAAAATTGCTAGTAAAGCATGCGTTGTGTTTTTTTATTACCCGGTTGGGAGTCTCGAAAACCATGTCGACTCAAATCCTGCTCGAACATCTCACGCTCTATAGATTCGATCGTCCCGTAGACCTGGGGCCGCACATTATCCGCCTCAAACCCGCGCCCCATTGCCGAACCCCCATCCTTTCTTACGCCCTTTCGATCCTACCCAAGAAGCATTTTATAAACTGGCAGCAGGATCCATTTGGAAATTACGCGGCCCGAATCGTCCTAACTGAAACGTGCCAGGAACTGGAAGTGCGAGTGTCCTTGCGGGTCCAAATGGACCGGATCAACCCTTTTGACTTTTTCATTGAGGACGACTACCTCCATTACCCTTTCAAGTACGAGAAAAACCTGGCCAACGACCTTCGCCCCTACCTGGTGTTGGATGAAAAGGGACCGCTCCTCAAGAAATTAGCCCGTGGTTTTGGCCGAAAAAAAAGACACGTGGTGAAGATGCTTTCCGAGGTCAACCAGAAGATTAACCGCCTCAACCATTACCTGGTGCGATTGGAATCTGGCGTTCAAAAATGTGAGGAAACCCTGACCTTGAAAAGCGGATCTTGCCGGGACCTGGCCTGGCTGGCCTGCCAGGTCTTCCGGCATATGGGGATTGCCGCCCGGTTTGCGTCCGGATACCTCATTCAACTGGTGTCGGACGAAGTGCCCGTTTCCGGCCCGAAGGGCCCGGAGGAGGACTTCACGGACCTCCACGCTTGGGTGGAAGTCTATTTGCCGGGCGCGGGCTGGGTGGGCCTTGACCCCACCTCGGGCCTTTTCGCGGGCGAAGGACACATTCCCTTAAGTTGTACTCCCCATCCCTCGAGCGCAGCCCCGATTACCGGAACGGTCGAGCCTTGTGAAACAAAGCTGGAACATACCATGACCCTGAAGCGGGTGCTGGACCCTCCGCGAGCTTCTCTTCCCCTGACACCCTCCCAATGGGAGGCAGTGGACCGGCTGGGGGAGGTCGTGGATGACCGGTTAAGGCAACTTAACGTTGGACTCACCATGGGAGGGGAGCCGACCTTCGTCTCGGTGGACAACCGGGACGACCCCCAATGGGTGACCGGGGCCTTGGGAGACGAGAAGTTCAAGAAGGGGTGGGAAATGCTCACGCGACTACGGACGCGCTTCTCACCCGGCTCCCTCGCCCAGGCCGGCCAGGGGAAATGGTACGGTGGTGAGCCCCTCCCGCGCTGGTCCCTGAACAGCATTTGGCGCCCCGACGGGGAGCCGGTCTGGACCCAGGAGAACCTTTTATCGGACCCTACCGTTCCCGGCCAAATGCCCCCCAACTCCGCCAAGGCCTTACTGAACAAGCTGGCCCAGGACCTGGGGTTACCACCTTCCCGCATTCTTCCGGCCTATGAAAGCGACCTGGAAATCCCGGCTTTAGCCGCAGTCTCTCCAGCTTCCATCCCGCCGCCCGAGGTCCAGTCCCCCCCAGGGGAGTCGGAGCGGAAGAGGCGTCCTAAAAAATCGAAGAAAGAAGAGGCTCCCCTAATCGCGGGATGGGTCTTGCCCGTCACCTGGAGCCTTACCCAGGAAGGCTGGGTCAGCGAAACTTGGCGTTTTGAAAGGGATTCGCCTGCCCAGGGAAGGGTTCTCTTGTTCGAGGGGGATTCCCCCTTGGGTTACCGGCTCCCCCTCAACGACCTGCCTCAGGGCAAGCCCCTGGAAACGGTGCCTTTCCCCCGCGATACCTTTGAAAACCTGCCTCCCCTGCCGCCCCACAAGAAGCTGTCAGCCATCCCGCCCAGCGCCTACCCTGAAGCCAAGGGGGCGGTGCGGACCGCCCTTTGCGTCCAATGCCGGGAGGGGAAGCTCTACATTTTTTTGCCGCCCTTGGCCCTGTTGGAGCATTACCTGGAACTGGTGGCCAAGGTCGAGGCGGCTGCCGCCGCCTTGCATTTGAGCGTGGTTTTGGAAGGCTACGAACCCCCGGTGGACAGCCGGCTGATGTCCTTCCGCATCACCCCGGACCCGGGCGTGCTGGAAGTCAACATCCACCCCGCCCAAGACTGGGCCCATTTGAGGGACAACACCGAGATACTCTATGAGGAAGCCCGGCAAATCGGCCTGACCGCCGTAAAGTTCACGGTCAACGGCCGCCCCGTGGGCACAGGCGGAGGCAGCCACCTGGTTTTGGGGGCCGCCCGCCCCGAACAAAGCCCTTTTTTCCGCCAGCCCCGTCTGCTTCCCGCAATGATCGCCTATTGGCAGCGCCACCCGAGCCTTTCTTATTTTTTTACCAGCCTCTTCGTGGGCCCCACCAGCCAGGCCCCCCGGCCTGACGAGGCCCGGCACGATTCTCTTTACGAATTGGAAAACGCCATGCGCCGCGTTCCCACTGAGGGGGACCTGCCTTTTTGGCGGTTGGACCGTCTTTTTCGCCACCTGTTGGTGGACGTTTCCGGCAACACCCACCGCACCGAGTTCTGCATCGACAAGCTTTACGACCCCAGTTCGGGCCGGGGCCGCCAGGGGTTGCTTGAACTGCGGGCCTTTGAGATGGCCCCGAACCCCCGCATGGCGCTCTTGCAGCAGCTTTTGGTGCGGGCCTTAGTGGCCCGCCTTTACCGGGCTCCGCTTCAAACCAGCCTGGTGCGCTGGGGCACCCGCCTGCATGACCAGTATCTTTTGCCCTGGTACCTTTGGGAGGACCTTTCCCACGTGTTGGAGGACCTGCACCGGGACGGGTTCACCTTCGAACTGGAATGGTTCCGGGCTCATTTCAATTTCCGCTTCCCACTCTGCGGCCGGGTGGTGATCGAGGGAGCCGTGCTGGAAATCCGCCCCGCCCTGGAACCCTGGCCGGTTTTGGGGGAGGAAGCGGTGACCTCGACGGTAAGCCGCGCCGTGGACGCCTCTACCGAAAGAGTACAGGTGATAGTCAAAGACGCCCGGCCCGGGCTGGTACTCTCTTGCAACGGCCGCCGGGTGCCACTGATGCCCACCACCACGCCTGGGGTGCAGGTGGCGGGGATCCGGTATAAGGCTTGGGACCAACCGCTTTCCCTTTATGGGGATGTGCCCGCCGTTCCTTTTTTAGAGTTAGATTTGATTGACCCGGCCCTGGAGATTTCACTGGGGGGCTGCGCCTTGCACACCTTCCACCCGGGGGGCCGGAGTTTTGATCTCACGCCCATCAACGCCGAGGAGGCTGAATCCCGCTGGAAGTCCCGGTTCGAGCCCCATGGGCGCGCAACGGGCCGCATGGCCGCACCGCCGGAAGAGCCTAGCCACGACTTCCCCCACACGCTGGACCTGCGCCGTCCGAGGGAATTTTAACTTTTTGAATATTTAAGAAGTTTTCAGTTAATAGAAAATTACAGTTTTAAATCCAACGCAGCGTCCCCATCCAAGGCCACCCGGCCCTCCAGTCCGTAATCGCTGACGAAGGCTTCCTCCATCTTTAATGAAGTGATGGCAGTGTGAAGGGAGGCAAAATGCCCTAAAGGCCGGTTGAGCAGCTTGGTGAGTTGGGTTTTCAATTCATCCAGGTTTTTTCCAACCGGTATCACCGCCCTTTTGCGCAATTCTTCCTTTATACCTGAACCGGCGATGAACTCGGCCATCTGCACCAGGAAGTCGCTGGTTTGGATGTCGAAATCTATATCCGGGAAATCGATCGTTTGGGTGTCCTCGTGGTATTTAGGCGTGCCAACCAGATAGATGGTCAATTGGGCTTGGTGGCCGGACAGGTCGAACAACGGATCGTAATCTACCTGCGCCTCCACGACCAATTGGCCCCCGGAGCCATAAATAGAAATCTGAGTAATCTTCAGATGGTGGTTTCCGCTTCCGGGCAGGGTCTTGTTGATAATCCCGGTTTTGGGGTCGATCAACAATTTGTTGACCTCGTGGAAGTCGATTTTCAGGTTTGTTTCAATGTGAAAACCCTCGGGCCCGGGCTGGTAATCGGAGAGAGGGGGCAATTCGTTTTTCTTAAAATCAGGCTTTTGTCCCATAATGACTGCGGGCTGGGCATAAATTTCGAACACGGTCTCCAGCTTTGGGTTCTTAGGATCGGGAATCAGACGGTAGGATCCCACGCTGATCTTGTCGGTCTTGATCTGCAGCCAGATGTCCTTCGCCATGCGGATAGGTTCTTGGATTTCGCTCCAGAGTTCTTTGGCTTTGTCCTCGATGTTGGTGGATTTCTTCATGGTCTCGTGGAACTTGGAGGTTCCTTTACGAAGGAGACGCTCTCCTTTTTTCACATCCGATTCTTCCTCGGTGGCGGGCGCGGAACCATCCGCGGAAGTGGAAGGGGCGGGTTCAGGTTCTTTGGACTCATCGAAATTAGGCGCTTCCAGGTGCCAGTCTTTCGTCCATTGAACGGCAGAAGCCAAATCTACCTGAGCGTCCTTTTCGACCTCATCCTCGATCTTTTTGGCTTCCTGGCTCAGGTTGAGGGAAGAACCCTTGGATTTATAGTGCATGTGCATATGGGCGGTGAGGGTATTCCCGTCAAAATCCCAAGCCAAGGGGTCCCACCAGACGGTGGCGCCCAGGCTCTTGGTCAGGGATTTCTCGGCTTTTTTGAAGTCTTCCTTCACGAATTCGGAGAGGTGTTTCTCAACATCACCCAAATTGGGAAGGTCTACCACGACAGGGATCCGGAGCCGGGCAGGCGGGGGAAGGTTCAAGGTGTGAACAGGAGCCGGACGGACTGGAACTCTTAAGTGATGCCCCGTGGCGCAACCCAGGGTCCATAAACAGGTAAAAGCCAACAAAAGCAGGGTATTTCGGAAGGGGTTCATGGCCGGTATTTTACACACGAAAAGGGATTCTACCGAGACGGGAATGTCAATTTAACCTTCTTTTAGGGCCAGTTTGCCCCCAGGATATGAAGAAACTCCTTGTAAAACCCTCGTTACTTTGGATTAATATGCGTGAGGTTATCCGTAAATTCCCAGGAGGTGAGGCTGTGACCAAGAGTGAGATTATTGCCGCGTTGGTGGAAGCGACCCAATTGAAGAAGAAGGAAGTTGTAACTGTTTTGGATGCCCAACGTGATTTGATCTACAAAACCCTTAAAAAAGAGGGTCAAATCAAGCTGGATGGCTTGGGCGTGTTTCAGTTGAAAGACCGCAAAGCCCGCACTGCCCGCAATCCCCGCACCGGTGAGACCGTTCAGGTTCCGGCCCGCCGGGTTGTGAAGATCCGCGTGTTGAAAGCCTTGAAGGATGAGGTTCTGCCAAAAAAGTAAGGGATTCAGCAAAAAAAAGGGGACTCTTCGGAGTCCCCTTTTTTTTTATCCACGAATAACGATCCGAAACAATTGTTCTGTAACTTTTTATAGCTTGCCAAATCGATTAGTCGACTTGAATTCATAAGACTATGAATTCTCCTTATGCGATGACTCATGGGAATCAATCCCAAACTTCCTTAATATTCTTCAATTAATACCAAAAGGAAAACGATGAATCGAAGATTTACCATACTTGCTTGTGTCTTGATATTCACTTCGATGGGAAATTGGGCGTTACAGGCTCAGCCCAATCCGGATCAGCTTGCGGCTTCTCCAGTTTCGGTTGTTTCCTTTTCCGGCCGCATCCTTGAAAAGGGCGACAAAAATCCTGTCCTCGGTGGAAGCATCTTTCTGGAGCCGGTAGGTAATACTCTTGTGAGTGCGACCGAATCTACGCAACCGGCCCAACCTTTCTCGGTTGAAACCGACCTGACGGGCCATTACGAACTGTCGGTCCCTCCAGGGAACTATCAATTGATTGTGGCGGGAGAAGGGTATAAGAAGATCACTATTAAGGTCTTCACCCTTAACAAGAACACTCAACGGAATTTTTATCTTGAGCAGGAGGGTTTTACCCTCCCCGAGGTGGTGGTGACCGCCAGCAAGATCCCCAAGACCCAGGTCAGCCATGAGACCCTGACAAAGGATGAGTTGGTGGAGGTGCCGGGCACGCAGGAGGATGTGCTGAAAGCCATCCAAACCCTGCCGGGCGTGGTTACGGCAGGTTCCCTCAACGGCCAGCTCTTGGTGCGGGGAAGCGGGCCCAACGATAACCAGTATTACGTGGATGACATTCCCATCGGTTATCCCTATCACTTCGGCATTGTCTCTACTTTAGATTCAAACCTGGTTAAGGACCTGGATTTTTACTCCGGCGGGTTCGGCCCCCAATTCGCCAATTCCCTCGGCGGGCTGGTGGACGTCACCCAACGGGATCCCCGGACCGACCGGTGGGGTTTCCGCGCGGACGTGAACATTTTCCTGTCCGAATTCGAGGCCGAGGGACCCATCACCTCCGACAGCTCGCTCGCCATCGCGGGACGCCGCAGCTACCTGGATGTTTTCGTGAAGGATTTTTCAGGCAACGCCGGCACCTTCGAGGTGCCCGATTTTGCCGACTACCAGGTGAAATACAGCTACACCCCCTCCCCCCAGGTTCATTGGGACTTCGTGGCCCTGGGAAGCGCCGATTCCATCGGCGGGGAGATCTCGGCCTCAGCCACTTTCGCGGTGAACGATCCTGACCTGGCGGGCAACTTCAATTTCACCAACGGATACAACAACCAGGGCGTCAACTTTCGCGACCTCTCGGACGACCAAAACAAGGTCAGCAACAGCCTCTACCATACGGACAGCTACCTGAATTTCGCCCTCGGCCCCGGCCTTTTCGAGGACAATTCCATAGAAGATTTCGGGGATAAGTTCCAGGTCGTCCACGACTTAGACGCCGATACCAGCCTGACTGGGGGCCTGCAGTACGACCAT
Source organism: candidate division FCPU426 bacterium (assembly GCA_963849485.1). Lineage (GTDB taxonomy): Bacteria > Oederibacteriota > Muellerivitia > Muellerivitales > Muellerivitaceae > CAVTWJ01. The sequence continues at coordinate 31,607 of CAWKIF010000184.1, forward strand.
TTCATTAATTCTCTTAACGCCTACTGGGCGGCCTATACCGACCAAAATGGCAGGCCCAATGAGACTTTCAACCTGACGACCTCCGCTAAGATCGCTTCCCAAGGCACGGTGAATTCGGATGACCTGTCCGCCTACCTGGATCAAAAGTTCAAGGCGCTGGATAAAAAGCTGGAGATTTCGGTGGGAGCCCGGGCTGATTACGTGAATTCCGACAATACCGTCTTCGGCACGCCCCGGGCCGCTGTGGCCTACCATTTGACGAGGGATAGCACCCTTAAAGCTTCCTATGGCCTTTACAACGAGTCACCCGACCGCCTCTTGGGGGCGCCCTACCTGGACGCCAACCTCGGCAACCCCCGCCTGGCCCCCGAACAATCAATGGACAGCGTCCTGGGAGTGGAGCAAAAGCTCGATGAATCGGGACTTTTGTTTCGGGTGGAGGCCTATGACAAGACATTCTCCAACTTGATTGTGGTCAGCCCAGTCATCCTGCCCGGCCAGGCCTATGTGAACACGGGAAAGGGCGACGCCCAGGGCGTGGAATTTTTCTTGCGCCAGCCCCCAACGGACCGTTTTTTCGGTTGGATCGCCTACTCGCTCAGTACCTCCAATCGGCAGGATTCGCCGGGTGGAAATACCTACCCCTTCCAATACGACGAGCCCAACTGCTTCACCGCCGTGGGCAGCTATAAACTCAACCCGGGATGGGACATGGGGGTCAAGTTACTCTACTCCACGGGCCTGCCCTATACCCCGGTGGCTTCCACTGGGGTGACTGCGGTGACCGTCAGCGGCCAGCCCACGACGATCACCCTGCCGACCTACGCCTCCACTGATTCGGCTCGCTTGCCCGATTATTTCCGGGTGGATTTTTCCATTTCGCTCAAGACCGTCTATGACACATGGGAGTGGCGCTTCTACCTGGATATCGTGAACCTCTTGGGAACCCAGAACGTGCTGGGGTACAGCTACAACCCCACCTATACCCAGAAGACGGCGGAGAATGACCTGCCTTTCCTGCCTTATCTGGGGTTTGAAGTGAAGTATTAAGACGGTCGATAGAAATACACGGCTATTCCCATAAGAGATAATGTTCCGGATAGAAATTGCCAGTCCCTTTATTTGTTTCATTCGGTCATTTAAAGAGATAGAAAGAATTATCCACAGACCCGTACGAAGCGGGGTTCTAATCCAGGAGGGTTCCATATGATTTCCGATACCGTAAAAACAGGCTTGGACCGCGCCGGTCACCGGGGGCTTTTGAAGGCCACGGGAGTGACCGATGAGGACATGAAAAAGCCCTTCATTGGTGTCGCCAATTCCTACACGGACATCGTGCCAGGGCATATCCGGCTGAACCAATTGGCGGAGAAGGTGAAGAAGGCCATCCGCGAAGCGGGCGGGGTCCCCTTCGAGTTCAACACCATAGCGGTGGATGACGGGATCGCCATGGGGCATCTGGGTATGCGTTACTCGCTCCCAAGCCGGGAATTGATCGCCGACTCGGTGGAAACCATGGCCAAGGCCCATTGTTTCGACGGGTTGGTTTGTCTTTCCAATTGCGACAAGATAACCCCAGGAATGATCATGGGCACCTTGCGGGTCAATATCCCCACGATTTTCCTTACCGGGGGCCCTATGGCGGCAGGGTTGGGGACCGATGGAAGCAAGTTAGACCTCATCCACATCTTTGAGGGTGTGGGCAAGGTGCAATCCGGTCAAATGACCGAGGTCCAATTGAAGGAGCTGGAAGACAAGGCTTGTCCCTCGTGCGGTTCCTGCTCGGGCATGTTCACCGCCAATTCCATGAACTGCCTGTTGGAGGCCGTGGGACTCGCCCTGCCGGGAAACGGGACCGTTTTGGCGCTGGACCCGTCCCGGGAAGCCTTAATCCCCTTGGTTGGAAAAAGAATCATGGCGATGGTCGCGGAGAACGTGAAGCCCCGGGACCTGGTCACGATGGAATCCATGGATAACGCCTTCGCCTTGGATATGGCCATGGGAGGCTCCACCAACACGGTTTTGCACGCCTTGGCTATCGCTATTGAGGCGGGCCTGAATTATCCCCTGGAACGAATCAATGAGATTTCGGCCCGTACGCCTTGTCTCTGCAAGGTTTCACCTTCCCGAATGGATGTTCATATGGAGGACGTGGATAAAGCGGGGGGAATCAGCGCTATTTTGAAAGAACTCTCCCGAAAACCCGGAACCCTGAACTTGAACAGGCCCACGGTCACCGGAAAATCCCTGGGAGAGAACATTGCCCCGGCTAAAAGCCCCGATGGAAATGTTATCCGTACCATTGAAAAACCATTCTCCCTGGATGGAGGACTAGCTGTTCTTTTCGGCAATCTAGCTCCCAAGGGGGCGGTCATTAAAAGCGCGGGGGTGGACCCGGAATGCCTGGTATTCGAGGGCAAGGCGGTGGTATTTGATTCGCAGGATGAATGCCTGGCGGCGCTAGCCAAGAGGGCCATTCAAGCCGGGGATGTAGTGGTTTTGAGGTACGAGGGGCCCAAGGGCGGTCCCGGTATGCCCGAGATGCTGTCGCCTACTTCCATGATTAAGGGACAGGGGTTGGGGAAGAAGGTGGCCTTGATCACCGACGGGCGCTTTTCGGGCGGGACGGCCGGAACTTGCCTTGGGCATATCAGCCCCGAAGCGGCGGAGGGCGGGCCCATCGCTTTCGTCAAGGATGGAGACCGCATCCTGATCGATATACCCAAACGAACCCTCACCCTCAAGGTGGATGAGGCGGAACTGAAGAGTCGACAAGCCGCCTGGAAGGCGCCCGAGCCCAAGATCAAGACGGGTTGGCTGAACCGCTACGCCCGCATGGTGACGAGCGCCCATAAGGGAGCGGTTTTGGAATAGGTTCGAAAGAAGAGATTATTTCTGTGGGAAGGCCGCGAATTTTTCAACCCGGTCGTTTTTGGAGTCGGCCACGTAGAGGAAATCGTTCATATCCAAGGCGAGGCCTGAAAGGCCGTTGAATTGGCCGGGGTCGGTTCCCAAGCGTCCCCAGCTTCCCAGGGGCTTGAGTTGCTTGTCCAAGACCTGGATCCGGTAATTGCCGCTGTCGGCCACATAGAGCCGCCCCGCCTTATCAAAGGCCAAACCCTGGATCTTGTGGAACTGGCCCACTTGAGGGCCGAAAGCACCGGCTTGCGAGATGAAGGTCCCTTCCGGATCGAAGATCTGGATCCGTTCCGCGTAATCGGCCACATCAACATTCCCGTCCGGATCCACCGCGATTCCATGAGGAAGCAGGAATTGCCCAGGATCTTTTCCGTTAGAACCCCACACTTTTAGCAATTTTCCATCCGGTTCGAATTTCTCGACCCTTTGATTGCCCGTGTCGGTGACATAGACCTCTTCCTTGGGGCTGACCGCGATACCCCAGGGCTGCTTGAACTGACCCGGTTCCGAGCCGGGGCTGCCCCAACTGGCTTGATAAACCCCGTTTAAATCAAAGCGCTGGATGCGGTGGTTCCCACTGTCCACCACGTAGAGGAAGTCCCGGGAATCAACGACCAATTGGGTGGGCCCGTTGAATTGCCCATAAGCGTTTCCGGGAGTTCCCCAGGAAGAAACAAAGGCTCCGTTGGGGTCGAATTTCTGGATCCGGTTGTTGTCACGGTCCGCGAGGTAAAGATTGCCCGAATGATCGGTCGCAACTCCCAGGGGCATATTCATATCCCCTTGGTCGCTTCCTTCTTCCCCGAAGGTGAAAATGCATTTGGGCCCGGGATGGAACGCTCTGTTAATGAAATCATTACCAAAGATCAGGAATAACACCACCACCAGGATCGATGAACCAATGATGGCGAGGCTGGGTTTACTTAAAAGCGGCTTGATCGAAGGCGTATGAGTGGGTTTGGTTTCTAGGGGAACAGGGGATGGAGCTGGTTCGGAAACGGGAATGGAGGAATCAGGAGCAGTTGGTGTGGAAGATTCGGAAGGGACAGCAGTTGTATGGTGTTGGTTCCATTTTTCAAAGACCAAACCGCAACTTTCGCAATCCAGACGCTCGGTCGTTTGAACAAAACCGCAACCGGGGCATTTCATAAGGACCTCTTGGAATGGTTTAGCGGCGTTCCCCGTTCTCTTTCATTGCTATGTCTATAATTATACTGGTGAAAACCAGGGGAGGGTTGGGACTTTTAAACGCTAGGTTTGGGTGATTAAAGATTTTTATTGAAAAAAACATTGGTCTTTTAAAGCTAATTAAGAGGTTTTGTATTATCTGAACCAATTCAATCACTTTCCCAAAAATCCAAAACGATCGTCTCAGGGGCGGAGGGTGATTGAGAGAAGAACCGCTAGGTTAGAGCTCTTAATCAATTCGGTGGAAAACGCCTTATATGTATATAGCTACAAATATGTAGTGCTCAAATCCGTCTAATTTCCAAGAAATTAACAAAAAACAAACATTTTTAGAATTTTTGCAAATGGCATGGTGCTTGCTTTTGTGAAGGAAGAGTTTGTGGACGAAAGGCTCTTCCCTGAAGCGCCTTTCGTCGATGGGTTGAATAAATATTCGAGGAGGATGAGATGAGTAAGTTCAACAAGTTGTTCAGTTTATTGGCCACGTTTGCCCTTTCGGGAGCCTTCGCCCCGGTCTGGGCGCAGACGGCGGCTGCCCCTGCCGCGACGCCGGCTGCCACGGCCTCGCCGACAGCGGCTCCGACACCGGTAGTGACGATCGATGGAATGGTGGATAGTTATATTTCGTATAACTTCGCCAATTCAGCGAACAATGTTAACGGTTCCGGGAACGGAATCGGGATGGGCAATACCTTTTTTTACAACAATGTCGATAATTCCTTCACCTTGGGGTTAGCTGAAGCCAAGATGACGGCGACTTTGGGCCAGACCAGCGGCCATTTGGTTTTGGCTTATGGTCAGGAATCCAGTTTGAATTTGGAGTCGCTGGGTAACAACTCGGGACTGGACGTGTTGCAAGCCTATGTTTCCTATAATCCCGGTCAATGGACGATCAATGCCGGTCGTTTTGTGACTTGGATGGGATATGAGGTCATTGAGAGCAACAGTAACTGGAACTACAGCCACTCTTTGCTCTTTACCTTCATCCCTCTCTGGCATACCGGCTTGAGCGTGAACTACACGCCTTCTTCCACCTTCAATATCACTGGTTACGTGGTGGATGGCAACAACACGACAGCGGCCTCGCCTGATGGGAAAAATTACGGGTTGGAAGCTGTCATTACCCCCAACTCCATGTGGACCATCACTTTGAATGGATTGGTTGGACCCCAAGCTGGGAGCCAAGCGACCGCCAACAACTTAACCGATATGACGGGTGAGGGGATCTTTGTTTACAAGCCCGATTCCATGTGGTCCTTCGCCTTGGACGCCCAATATGGGATGACCGATTATGCCTCGGGCGCCACTCCCTCTTCCGCCAGTTATTGGGGCCTCGCCCTTTACGGCCGGGACCAGATTTCGAGCGATTACGCGGTCGCCCTTCGTTTAGAAGATGTGACCGACAGCGGATTGTTGGGATACTCGGGTCTCAACGGCACCTCTTGGGTTTCGGGTTCCATCTACGAGGCAACCTTGACCCTGGAGCATAATTTTTCAACCAACCTGTTAACCCGGTTGGAAGGCCGGTATGACACCAATTCTGTGCCGACGGGCGTTGGAACGGCCACTGCCGCCGCGGATCTTTACGCCAACGGAACGGCCTCCAGCCAGTTTACGGCTACTGCCAGCATGGTGTTTAGCTACTAAGCATTGTTGAATCTCCTGTTGCCCGGCGGAAACGCCGGGCCCGGGGGTAAGGGCTTCCAGAAAAGCTGAACCCTTACCTACGGTCATCATGGGAAGCCTGAGACTTTAAGGAGATGATGAGAGAAAAGGTAAAGGTATAAAGGTTTTATCCTCTCTCTCTCTCCTTCAGGAGCAATAAGGGGGGTCAGCCCGGCCAAGGCTGGCCCCTCTGTTGTTTATAGGCAGTCGACAGTCCGTAGTTGACAGTTCACAGGTGAGCCGTTAAATGCTTAACTGTTGACTGCCAACTGCATACTGGAGTGAACCATGTTTAAAATTGAAGCCATCATCCGTCCTGAGAAACTGGAAGCCGTGCAAGCCAAATTGCGCCGCATCGGGTATCCCGGCATGATGGTCACTGAAATGGAAGGGCATGGCCGCCAGAAGGGCCTGCATTCGGGCTGGCCCGATTCTTTAAGGGTCAACTTTCTTCCCAAGACAAAATTGGAAATCGTCGTTGAAAAGCGTCACCTCAAGGCGGTGGTCCAGGCGATCCTCAAGGGCGCCCAGACGGGTGAAATGGGGGACGGGAAGATTTTCATCAGCGAAATCAAGGATGCCATCCGGATCAGCACTGGGGAGAGAGGCGCCAAAGCCATCTCCATGAAAGAAAAAGCGAAAAAGCCCGGGAAAAAGTAGCCTCTCGATTTTTTTAGGCCCTCCCCCTGTGGTTTCAATTTGTTTAGGTTTTTAGTACGATACCGCCCACGTTTTACCACCCGGAGGATTAGCCCATGACCCAAAGCTTTCCGACCCCCCATGTTTTCGTTTACGACGTCTTTTTAAAAGACGCGGTCAAGCACGTGAAAATCGCCCCTTACATTAAAACTTGGGCCCGGGCCGAGATGCCGGGGAAGCTTTACCAGATTCCCACCGGCCTGCCCATCGTCGTTGACGAGCCGGGGGGGACGGTTTTTGGGGAGATCATGAGCTTTGAGGCGATGGATCAGGTGATGGCGATCATCGACTCCCAGGAGGGTTACCGCCCTGAGACTCCCCAGTCCAGCCGCCTATTAAGGGAAGTCAGGGAAGTCACCGTTTCCGCGACTGGTGAAAAAATCCAGGCCATGGTTTACCTCTTCCCCAAGGAAAAGTTCAACGCCAAGGAAATGTACGCCGTGCATGCCCATGGAGGGGATTGGCGCAAGTTCATCATGATGCCCCGCTTTGACGGGTACCAACACTAAAGACAGCTGGCAGTTGACAGTTCATAGTAAGGTAAAAGCGAAAACCTAAACATCCAACAAGGGGATACGGGTGACCGTATCCTTTTGTTTTTAAGAACACTTTATTTCGGAGGTGTTTTTAGTTTGATTTTGAAAATCGCGTTCCTTTATTTCGCTTATATTTCTTGTGGCTGTCTCGCGCTTTTGCCGCTTGTTTCCCTTAAGGAAATTGGGCAAGGCTTCTACCGATTCTTCGGCTACCTGTGTGTTTCCCTTGACACCCTGGCGGTCGGAATTGCCCTCTATGAGGGAACGGCATTCAATGGAAACTTTCGGTTCTCGGCCTGGGCTCTGGGGGCCTCCCTTTTCTTCACCCTTTGTTTTTCCGTCGCCCTTCGGGCGAGGTTTCGGCCCATGGTTTGGACCGCCTATGGACTCGGCATCCTCACCAACGCCGTGGCGATCGCCTATTACCCCTGGCAAGGCGGAGAGGGAAATTTAATTCTGGGATTGAACGCGCTTTCCTCCGCCCTAGTTCTCGGCGCGGGAATACTGGCCATGATGCTGGGGCATTGGTACCTGGTGACCCCGAAATTGTCCATCACACCCTTGAAGCGGTACTCGGCGGCCTATATCCTCCTGACGGTTTTCACGGCCTTGAAACTGGTCTTTGAGTTACCATCTTTTCGTGGGGTGGGGTTCCCAGCCTGCCACCCCAGCCGGAAGCCGACTCATGGGGGACGACCTGGTTTTTGTCCTCTTTCGGGTGACCTGGGGGGTTCTAGCTCCCCTGGCCGCGGCCTATTTCATCTGGGGAACGGTTAAGATCAAATCGACCCAGTCGGCCACGGGTATCCTTTATGCCGCCATGGTATGTACGATCATCGGGGAAGGTATGGGGCTTTTTATAACGTTATCAACTGGAGTGCCTTTTTAAAGGAAGTGGTAGTAAGCAGTTAGTAGTCGATAGATAAATAATTTAACAGGATGCTGAAAAAGTCCTTACAACGGACTTTTTCCTATTTTACGAACGAGCCACAAATCATAAAATCCATATATTTAGTGGCTCGTTCAATCCCATGGCTGTCGACAGGGTGCTGAAAAATACTTTTTCAGCACCCTGTTAAACAAAAATGATGGAAGAGGATATTGAGTGGACACGAAAACCCTGATTCAGTTTGTAAGTTTTAGCTTTTACCTGCCAACTGCGAACTGTCGACTGTCGACTGGTGTTTGATGGAGATCAATACTTATTGTCCCGAGTGTGAGAACGGCCTTTTCCTGAATGAGTTTGCCTAAGCCAGGTATGGTGCCTTGCGCCCGTTGCGGGAAAGGGAAGGGAAGCGAAAGGCGATGGGAAACTGGCGGCCGATGGTTCCGTTTCCCGCTGCGGACTTTGCGGCTGCGAGGAGTTTTACCGGCTCAAGGATTTCAACACCAAATTGGGCCTTTGGACCGTTGTTTTAATCTTTGCCCTGGCGCTCGATTTTTGAGAAATGGTTCTTTCCTATTCTTATAGCGGGGGCGGTTTTGGACTTGGCCTTGTACTTCTTGCTTCCCGACGTGGTGGAGTGTTATCAATGCAAGGCCATCTACCGGGGACTGCCCTTCTCGCCCAATCACTTGGGGTTTGACCTCGCGATCCACGATAAATACGCCTTCAAGAAAAAGGGCTCAGCGCAATCCCACCGAAAAGGAACAATCCAATGCCTGAAACACCATCGAAACCCCAGAACGAAGGGGAAGGACCTCTTTACGCCCCGAGACGGGCTGGTCCCTTTTCATCAAACTCTTCATTGTGCCGGCCGCCATCGTGCTGGTGGCCCTGGGGATCTTTTTCCTGGGAACTTTGGCCCTTCAGCACCCCAAAAGCGCTGAACAATATCTGCAGGAATTGCGAAGCGACAACACCACCCACCGCTGGCAGGCCGCCTTTGAGCTTTCCCGGCTTCTCAACCAGGGAGAGAAGATCGAGATGGACTCGAACCTCCGTTCGCAATTGGTTCAGGCCTTTCTGGACGGCAAGAAAGACGACCCCAAGATCCGGCAGTATCTGGCCCTGGTTTTGGGGCGTTTGAAAGAAAAGTCAGCGGTTCCCGCCCTGTCCGAGGCGGTGACCGATGAATCAACCGATGTGAGGGTCTACAGCCTTTGGGCCTTGGGAAACATCGAGGATCCGGCGGGAGGCCCCGCGGCCCTTTCGGGCCTGTCCGACCCCGACATGAATGTCCAGATCATGGCTGTAGGAGCACTTAGCGCCATGAAGTACGGCCCGGCCAAGGACAACTTGGAAAAACTACTCCAAAGCGATAATGCGCCCCTGCGTTACGATTCGGCCGTTGCCTTGGCCCGGATGGAGGACAAACTGTGCTTGCCGGTGTTGCAGGAAATGCTGGAACTGAAAACCCCCGACCATCCCACGGATGATAAAATCCAATCGGCGAAATTGGCCGCGATCGAGGGTTATGTGGCCTTACCCGACCCCCTTCTTATGCTGAAAGTTAGGGACCTCAGCAAGAATGAGCCGGATTTAAAAGTGCGGGAAGCCGCCCTGGACGCCTTGAAGAAATAATTTCATAAGAGGCCGAGATGATCACATCCGAAGTTACCGTTCTGGGCCACCGTTGTCTGGTGATGGACCCTCCAATTGTCCCTGCCGGCGCTCCGGTCGTGGTGGTTCTGCACGGTTTGGGAACCAACGGCGAGGACCTGGTGCCGGTGGCGGAAGCATTGGGGTTATCCGGATGCCGGTTCGTGTTTCCCGACGCGCCGCATTTATTGGCAGGCTACCCCGACACATCCTTCGCCTGGTACGACTTCCAATTGCATGACCGAAAAGAGATTGAACAAAGCCGGGACTATCTCTTCAAAGTATTTGATCGATTCACGAACGATCCAAACCTGCGTCCGGGCCCCGGTAAGGAAAAAGAAGCCAGTCCCCTGGTGGTCATGGGGTTTTCCCAGGGCGGGGTGATGTCCCTGGAAAGCGGGTTGAATTACAAGGGGAAGTTGTTGGGCATCGTCTCCATGAGCGGTTACCTGCCGGACCCTTGGGCTACCTTGAAGAAGGCCGAGGCTCCTTTTGAGACCCCAATCCTTTTAGTGCATGGCACTGAGGACCCGGTGGTGCCGGTGGAAGGTTCCCGTAAGGTAAAGGATGAATTAGAAAAGGCGGGATACCAACCCCTGTTGAAGGAATTCCCCATGCCCCATACCATTACAGAAGACTCGCTATTGGTTGTCGCTGATTTTCTCAAGAAGATTATTCAATCGAATCGTTAACAAATTGGAAATAACACAGAGGGCGGGTCGGACGTCTTAACCTTGAAATAGCACGACAGTGTTTGTAATTTAACGGGGTTCCGGTGAAGTCTTCCCGGAATTTCTTCATCCTTTTGGAGGCACACCATGGCTTGGTTCCGCAGGATCTTTTTGTTTATCGCCGTGAATGTTTTGGTGATGTTCACCATCACCTTGCTGATTTCCGTTTTGGGCTTGTGGCCCAATCTCAACGCCCAGGGAATCAATTATCCCGTCTTGATGGGGTTCTGCCTGATCTGGGGCATGGGCGGTTCCGTCATCTCCCTTCTCCTTTCCAAGGTCATGGTGAAATGGACCATGGGGGTGAAGGTGATTGATCCGGAGAATCCGGGATCGGCGGATGAAGAATGGCTGGTTGATACGGTTCACCGTCTCGCCAAGAACGCCGGCCTGACCCATATGCCCGAGGTGGGGTTTTACCCGAGCCCGGATCCCAACGCTTTCGCCACCGGCCCCGGCCAGGACAGCTCTTTAGTGTGCGTTTCCACGGGTCTTTTTAGCGCCATGGGGAAGGATGAAATCGAGGGGGTCTTGGGCCATGAGCTGACCCATGTTCATAACGGGGATATGGTGACCATGACCCTGGTGCAGGGAGTGGTCAACTCCTTCGCCATGTTCCTAGCCTACATCATTACCTTCTTCCTGACCCGCAGCAAGGACGGCAGATCGGGTGGTTATTTTATGCAGTATATGGTCCGATCGCTTTTGGAAATGGTGCTTTGCTTGTTAGGCGCCGTCCTGGTGACCATGCCTTTTTCGCGTTGGAGGGAATTCCGGGCGGACGCGGGGGGAGCCAAGCTGGCCGGGAAAAATAAGATGATCAACGCATTGAAAGCCCTTCAGAAGGTTTATGAGAGACCCGCACCGCTGGTTCAGGAACCCGCGTCGATGAACGCTTTCAAGATCTCGAGCCGGGACGGGGGCTTTATGGCCTTGATGGCCAGCCACCCTCCGTTGGAGAAACGCATCGCCGCCCTGGAAGCTGGTTCGACAGTCGTAGGGGACTAAAGACAATAAACATAAAGGCGGCTGGGAATTTCCCAGCCGCCTTTTTTATTTCATCACATATTTATTCGTTAAGGCCAATTCACCGGGAATGTTTCTGGATGAAATTGGGAACCGGTTTTTTGATACTTCCCGGTCAGTGGGTTGACTTGCCCGTCCGTTAAAGCCTCAACGTGCAATTTTTCCCAAGCGAAACGGCTCTTATCGGCTATGGCCTTAGCTTTGTTCCACCACTTAAAACCCTTGGCCGGATGCCCGGCCATCCATTCCACTTCAGCAAAACCCAAGAGGGTATAGATCCGGCCACGGGTATCGCCGGTGGCGATGAAAAGTTTGTCGGCGGCTGAGAAGGCTTTTTCAGCCAGGGAGTAAAGGCCTAGCAATTTTTCCGCGGTGCCGATCGACCACAAGGTATAGGCGTAACTGACCTTGTCCCCGATGGTGCCGTAGAGCTTCTCGGCTTTGCGGTAGAAGGGAAGGGCCTGATTGAATCGGCCCGCCATCCGTTCCACATTTCCCAAGCCACAGAAGGAGTAAGCGGTTCCGAAAGTATCTTTCCTTTTTCGCATCCGGCGGTTGGCTTCCCTGTAACAGCGTCCCGATTCGGCATAACGGCCCAGCATGCGGTAGACGCCGCCTAGGGCACAGCAAGTATAAGATGTTCCCTCGTCGTCCTTCAGTTTCTTGTAAAGCTTGAAAGCGGTCTGGAGTTCCGCCAGGCCCTTTTTCATGTCCCCCGCTATTCGATAGGTCCCACCCAAGGCCCAATGGACAAAGGCCTCACCTTGGGGATCTTTTTCTTTCTTATAGAAGGGAAGAGCGCGGTTCAGTTTGGATAGCGCCTCTTGAGGCCGGCCCACCGCCCGGGCCGCCAGGGCCCAACCGACCTGGGCGTCCATGACTCCCAAGGGATCGCGGCCTTTCAACCATTGGGCAGCCTTCTCGTAATGTTTAAGAGAAGAATGAAAATCTCCCTGGATGCGTTCGACATCGGCAAGTCCCAAAACGGCTTCGGCCTTTTCCAAAGGATCGGAAAGGTTTTTTAAAAGGGTTTGGTAGAGCTTTTGGGCCTTCTTAAATTTTGAAGAAAGCCTGGCCTCATGAGCCTGGTCGAATAATTGTTCTATTTTCATGGAAATCCTTACTTAAAGTCGGCTAATCATGCCATTGAATCTTTTCAATTCGTTAGGAAAGATTTAAATATCAAACTTAATTGACCAAGAAGAATACGAATTATCCACAAATGACTCCAAGAACTATGACAACTCTACACAAATGTCATGGGTTGAAAACCATAATTAGTTTGGAGTCTCCAAATGAGGTCATTATTTACTAAGGAATTTTCAAAACTCAGAGACCTGTGGATAACTTTTTGCAAAGTTGTACAAAGACACAATTTTGTAGCTCTTTTTAGCTCCTAATTCATGGAGTCTGTCATATTCCCTTCAAATTCTCCCTTGGCATGATAATCGCTTTCCCATCCAGGGTTTGCTTGGGGAGAGAGGAAATTTTTTCGAACTAAAGGAGAATGAAGAATGAGTTTTCTAAAATCTTTTACCCTGTTTTTTAGGGGAAAGGCGTTCAGTTTGGCCCTGACTGCTTTGACCCTGGGGTTGGCCGTTAACTCGATGGCTCAACAGGCACCAGCCGCGACTGTGCCAGCTGCCGCTCCGGTCGCAGCCCCCGCGCCTGCCGTCGCAGTGCCAGCGGCTCCGGCGATCAGTGCTGGTGACACAGCCTGGGTGCTGACTTCCGCCGCCCTCGTGCTACTGATGACGCCCGGATTGGCCTTTTTTTACGGTGGGATGGTCCGCCGTAAAAACGTGCTGGCTACCATCATGCAAAGCTTTTTCCTTGTAGCTTTGATCAGCGTGCAATGGGTGATATGGGGCTACTCCTTGGCCTTTAGCCCAGGGAATAACTATATCGGAAGCCTCAACTGGCTCTTTCTGCACAACATGCCGGCGGTGAGCCCTTTGGCTCCGACCGTCCCCCATTACGCCTTTATGATCTTCCAGGCCATGTTCGCCATCATTACCCCGGCCTTGATCTGCGGGGCATACGCTGAGCGGGTGAACTTTAAGGGCTTCGTGGTCTTCTCGCTACTTTGGGCCACCTTTGTTTATGACCCCATCGCCCATTGGGTTTGGGGTGGTGGTTTCTTTAGCAACGCGCTGGATTTCGCAGGCGGCACGGTCGTTCATATGTCCTCCGGCTATTCCGCCCTCACCCTGGCGCTTCTTCTTGGAACCCGGAAAGGATACGGGAAGAACCCCATGGTGCCGCATAACCTGACCCTGGTGCTTTTGGGCGCGAGCCTCCTTTGGTTCGGGTGGTTCGGGTTTAACGCGGGTTCCGCAGGGGCCGCCAACGCCCTGGCCTGCAACGCCTTCGTCACCACCAACACGGCGACCGCCATGGCCGCCATCACCTGGTGCCTGATCGAATTGTTCCATCACGGTAAGGCTACCTCCCTGGGCGCGGCCTCGGGAGCGGTGGCGGGTTTGGTCGCTATCACGCCGGCTTGTGGTTACGTGGACGTGATGGGTGCCTTGATTATCGGCTTCATCGTATCCTTCCTCTGCTATGCCGCCATTCAAATCAAGGTCAAGATGGGCTATGACGACTCATTGGACGCATTTGGCGTGCACGGGGTCGGCGGGACCTGGGGTGCCTTGGCCACAGGTCTTTTTGCCTTAAAGGCCATCAATGGTACCGATGGATGGTTCGCTGGTAACCCGGCGCAATTTTTCATTCAGCTCAAGACCGTGGCTTGCACGGCGGTTTACTCGGTCCTTTGCACGGTCATCCTCTTCTTGTTGGTGGAGAAAACAATTGGCTTGAGGGTCTCCGCGAGGGATGAGGAAGTAGGCTTGGATTTGTCCCAGCATGGGGAAGAGGGATACAACTTCTAAAAATAGCCTGCAGCCATTAGCTTTTGGCTGTTAGTTCGGAAAAAGATTTTAAAAATCGATTGGAAAAATTGGCACGGCAAGACCGTGCGGGAGGAATGTTATGAAAAAAATCGAGGCAGTCATCCGTCCTAGCGCCCTACGGGACGTTTTGGCCGGGTTGAAGACCGTGGGTTATCCGGGCGTGACGGTGACCGAGGTCCAAGGCCATGGGAAACAAAAAGGCATCACCGAATCCTACCGGGGCCAGAGTGTAGAAAACCTGCTTCCCAAGATCGTCATCACCGCAGTGGTGAACGACAAGGAAGTGCCTAAGGTATTGAAAGAGATCATCAAGGCGGCCCGAACGGGTGAGATCGGGGATGGGAAGATTTTCGTGTCCGCGGTTTCGGATGCGATACGGATTCGGACCGGTGAAAAGGGGATGAAAGCTCTTTAAGTGGTTTTTTGAGAAAAACGGGGCCTGGAGGACAACTTCAGGCCCTTTTTTTATACTTTTTCGCTGAAAATCGTTAGATTTGATCTTATTTTGACCAGAGAAGTATGATTTTAGATATGTTACAAAAATGTAGATTTGAGTATTCTCTCAAAGCTTTTTGCTACATCGGGCAAAAACCTAAGGAGAGAAAGAAAGATGAAATTACGAAGCGCGTTTGGGTGGTTCCTTAGCTTCTTCGGTTGGGCAGCCATGGCCGCCGCTCAAACCACGGCAGCTCCGGCTGCGGCCGGACCGGCGATCAGCGCAGGTGATACCGCTTGGGTCTTGGTCTCAACGGCCCTGGTGATGTTGATGACCCCGGGGTTGGGTCTTTTTTACGGCGGCATGGTGCGTCGAAAGAACGTACTTTCCACCATCATGCAGAGCTTTTTCCTGGTAGCCCTCATCAGCGTCCAGTGGGTGCTGTGGGGTTACTCGACGGCTTTCGCTCCCGGCACCGAATATATCGGCGGATTGGGCTGGGCCTTCCTGAAGGATATCGGCCCCATCAGCCCGAACGCCCCGACCATTCCCCACCTGGCTTTCATTCTGTTCCAGGCCATGTTTGCGGTCATCACTCCGGCCCTCATCACGGGCGCCTATGCCGAGAGGGTGAGTTTTAAGGGTTTCCTGGTTTTCTCGCTTCTCTGGGCCACCTTTGTTTACGACCCCATCTGTCATTGGGTCTGGGGCGGGGGCTGGTGGGCCAAACTGGGCGGGATCGACTTTGCCGGGGGCGTGGTGGTTCATATCAGCGCCGGTTTTTCCGCCTTGGCCTTGGCGCTCCTCTTGGGTGTCCGTCGAGGTTTCGGAAAGGAAACCATGGTGCCCCACAACATGACCATGGTGATCACCGGCACCGGGCTCTTGTGGTTCGGCTGGTTCGGGTTCAACGCGGGATCGGCCCTGGCCGCCAATAACGTGGCCTGCAGCGCTTTTCTGGCCACCAACACGGCGGGCGCCGTGGCGACCCTGGTCTGGTGCCTGCTGGAAAGCCTGCACCGGGGCAAGGCGAGCACCCTGGGCGCGGCTTCCGGCGCCATCGCTGGGTTAGCGGCGGTCACCCCCGCCTCGGGATACGTGGACATGTGGGGGGCCCTCTGCATCGGGGCAATCGCCAGCCTGGTTTGCTACGCGGCCATCATGGTTAAGATCAAGTGGGGTTATGACGATTCCCTGGATGCCTTCGGGGTTCACGGGGTCGGTGGTTTCTGGGGGACCATCGCGGTGGGCCTCTGGGCCTGCCCGGCCGTGAACGGGAAGGCCGGTTGGTTCTACGGCAATTCCAGCCAGTTCTTCACCCAACTGGGAATGGCCGGTGCCGCGGCGGTCTATTCCCTCGGCGCGACCGTGATCCTTTACCTCATCGTGGAAAAAACCATTGGATTCCGGGCCAAGGACAAGGACGAGGATATGGGCTTGGATATCACCCAACACGGGGAAGAAGGATACAACTACTAAGTTTTCACCCGGGTGGGCCGGCTTGAGAAATCACCGGCCCGCCCCCAATAATGGTTGGTAATCAACAAACAAAGGGGAACGAAATGAAATCAAGCATCAAGAAAATCGAGGCGGTCATCCGCCCCAGCGCCCTCCGGGCGGTGCTGGACGGCCTCAAGGCGGTCGGCTACTCGGGCGTCATGGTGGCAGATGTGCAGGGACATGGAAAGCAGCGCGGGATCACGGAAAATTACCGGGGCCAAAGCGTCGAGGGCCTTTTGCAAAAACTTTTGGTGACCACGGTCGTTCACGAGAAGGACGTCAAAAAGGTCATTGAAATCCTTATCACGACGACCCGGACCGGTGAAATCGGGGACGGGAAGATTTTTGTCAGCCCAGTGGAGGATGTCATCCGCGTCCGCACGGGTGAAAAGGGAACCAAAGCCCTATAAACCTGGAGATTGCATATCTAAAATGACCCTTTCCAGAACAACTGGGAAGGGTTATTTTTTTTGGAGAAAACATGTTTAAAAATTGCATTATTGGGATGGTTCTCATTATGGGGTTGGGGATGGGTTGGGCAACCGCTGAGGAAATCGCGCCAGCCATTCATGTGGTGCCCTGGAACGGACATCCCGCGGCTCTTTCCCTCACCTTTGACGACGGGGACCCTTCCCACCTGGATGTGGCCTTGCCGGAATTGGACGCCCGGGGAATCAAAGCCACTTTTTTCCTCATCGGGAACAAAATTGACCGCAAGGATGATTGGCGTAAGTTGATTGCCGCCGGCCATGAGATCGGGAACCACAGTTTGGACCATATTCACACGGCTGATATGAAAACCTCCCGCGATGTGGAAGCCCAGGTGGTGGGTGCGCAAAACGTTTTGCAAAAAGAATTCGGGGTTGCTCTTTACACCTACGCCTACCCCTACACGGAAACCACCCCGGAGATGGAAGCCCTCGTGGCAAAAACCCATTTATTAGCCCGGGGAGGTTGGGGCCAGGGCCAGAAGGACCTGAAACCGGCCCAGGAACCGGATTGGATGAATCTTCCCTCCAAGATGACGGAAACGAACCTGCCGGTGAGTACTTATCTTTCCTGGATGGATGACGATCTTAAGGACGGTGCCTGGACCATCCTTACTATTCATGGGTTGGAGGGAACACTCGAGGGATATCAGCCTATCTCTCGAAAGGTTTTCACTCAGTTGCTGGATGAAGCACAGAAACGGAACCTTTGGATTGATACTTTCGTAAAGGTAGGTTCTTATTTCCGGGCACAAAGAATCCTGGAGAAGGCCCCAGTTGAAGCCCATCCGGGGGAAGCGCGGTTTACCTGGAAAGTGCCGGAGACTTTCCCCCCCGGAATCCAGCTTCGAATCCAGGTGCCGCCGTCCTGGGTCCCTTCTCAAAAGGGTAAAGGATTGCTAAAGGGGTCGGATGGAAATTTCATTTTGGAATTTAACCAGGGTGAAATGACCCTGAGATTATTGCCCAAATCCTGACCTTTTAAGATTAAACCCATTTACTTTTTCACGAAAATCGTTTGAAGTTTATCTGACATCCCTGGAAGAATTTTTAAAACATTTTTAGGCAACTCCGCCTTGGAGATGGCAAAGCCATCCCGTGATTTATAAAATACGTCCTGCCGGGAGAAATTCGAACCCCAGGGTTCGAGTTCAGGCCTGCCTGAAAGCACTGCCTGAAAGAACAATCTAGGAGCTATACCGTGGCAACCATCAAGGATGTCGCCAAGCGCGCGGGAGTGACGATTGGGACGGTTTCCCGTGTATTGAACAATAAAAAGTGGGTCAGCGACGACTGCCGGGAAAAAGTCCAGACCGCCATCAAGGATCTCCACTACAAACCCCAAGCCCACGCTCGGCGTCTGCGGCAAAAACACTCCAGCATTTGCGGCTTGATCGCCCCCCACCATACATCCATTTTCCGCAGCGCCTTTTTCACCAGCATCCTGGAAGGACTCGAGGAAGTGGCGGCCGAGAAGCAGTACCGCCTTCTGCTCCATCCCCTGAACGAAACCGCCCGGGCCCAGATCTCCTACCGGGCTCTCCTGGGGGACGGGAGCGTGGATGGAATGTTCGTCCTCAACGCATGGTCTACCGACGTTTCCATCCGGGAACTGGCCGAGGCCAACGTGCCTTTCGTGCTGGTGAATGGGAAGATCTCCGGGCAGGACGACATGCCCTACGTGGGTTTCGACAATAAGATGGGCGCCAAGGCGGCGGTGGAATACCTGGTCCGAATGGGCCATGAGCGCATTGGGATCATCAACGGCCGTATGACGACCACGAACGCCCTGGAACGGTTTCAGGGGTTCCAGGAAAATCTAGCCTCGAACCGCCTGGAGTTCCACCAGGAATGGACCGCCGAGGGGGACTTCGAGGAGAAGGGCGGATATAAAGCGGCTCTTAAGATCTTGTCCGCGGTGAGCCGGCCCTCCGCCATCCTATGCGCCAGCGACTTGATGGCCATGGGCGCCATCCGGGCCTTGAAAGAGAAGGGGCTCTCGGTTCCGGGGGACATCTCCGTGGTGGGATTCGACAACATGGAAGAAGCGGCCTATCATGATCCGGCCCTGACGACCGTGGCTTTTTCCCCGTATGAGATGGGGAAGCTCTCCGCAAAAATAATGTTCCAAATGATTGCCGGGGAACCCTTGGCGGCCCGCGCCACGACCCTCCAGCCTGAATTGATCGAGAGGGATTCCAGCCGAAAAGTGTGATGCTGCAAGGTTTTGAATCAACTGAATGGTGATAAAAAAACCGGGATTCCCCGGTTTTTTTATTTGTGGAGTAACTCTCGAGATGAGTCTTGGAGTATAAAAGGGCATGCGAAACCTCAAACGCCTGACCACGGTTATTTTCTTCCTCTGCCTTTCTCCGCTCGCGTCCCAAATTCCGGGCAAGGCGGTCGTTTCCGGCCAAGCGGTTCCTTCTCTCCGCCCGGTGGCTCCGGGAGTGCCCTTTACGGCGGCGGTGGTCCTTCAAATCCAACCCGGCTGGCACATCAACGCCAACCAGGGTCTGCCCGAGGGTTTCATCCCTTTGGAGGCAGCTCCGGTTCCCGGCTCCCCCTTGAGCCTGGTGGGCGATGTCCGGTATGAGGCGGGAATCCCGAAAATCCTCGCGGGTGAATCCAAGCCCTTTCCGGTTTACCAGGGGGCGACCACCCTCTACATGGACATGGTCTTGCCGCCTTTGGCCGCCTTGGGGGCGCTTCCAACCCAAATTCAAATTCGCTACCAGGCTTGCAACGACCAACTTTGCATGGCCCCCGCGGTGTTGCCCATCGGGTTGGACTTGACGGTGGGAAAGGCGGGGGACGCGGTCACCCCCGTGAATCCCGCCCTGTTTGAAAACCCCCTTGCCGACCCTTCCGCGCAGCGGGCCGAAAACATCATCGCCAAGTTTTTCAGGGAAAAGGGAATCCTGCTGACCTTTGTCCTGATCTTCCTGGGCGGCTTGGCCTTGAACTTGACCCCCTGTGTCTATCCCATGATCCCCTTGACGGTCTCTTATTTCGGCTCCCAAAAGGCCGAGAAACCCCTTGTGATATTGAACCGGGCCCTTGCCTATGTGGTCGGTATCTCCATTACCTATTCGAGCCTGGGGGTGACGGCGGCCCTGACCGGCAAGATCCTGGGTTCCACCCTGCAATCACCTCTGGTTCTGGTTGGAATCTCGCTGGTTTTGGCGGTTCTATCCCTTTCGATGTTCGGTTTTTACGAAATCCAAGCACCCGCCTGGCTCTTGAACAGGGTCGCGGCGGGGAATACCAAGGGCTGGATGGGAGCCCTAGGGATGGGCCTGGTTTTCGGGATTGTGGCGGCCCCCTGTGTGGACCCCTTTTCCATCGGCCTCCTGACCTATGTGGCCGCCAAGGCCAACCCATTCCTGGGCTTCATCCTCTTCTTCACCCTGTCCCTGGGGCTGGGCTTCCCCTATATATGGCTGGGCTTCTTTTCAGGGGAAATCAGCCGCCTGCCTAAGGCGGGGACTTGGATGGTCTGGGTCAAAAAGGTCTTCGGGCTGGTGCTCTTAGGGATGCCCCTCTACTTCCTCTCTCCCCTCCTACCCGAGGGTTTTAACCGCATCGCCGTCCCCGCCTATTTGGGGGTAGGCGGCCTCTTATTAGGCTGGGTCTTCGCCGGGCGTTTGGTTCCCCAGGGCTTTAAGGTCTTTCAAAGGCTCTTCGGGGTCTTGTTGATCCTGGGGGCGGCGACCCTCTTTCAGCTTTGGCCCAAACCGGTGGAAAGCTACTTCCAACCCTATGACCCGGCCTTGCTGTCCCGGGCCCAGGCCGCGGGCCAGCCGGTGCTGGTGGATTTCTCGGCTTCCTGGTGCATTCCTTGCCGGCAATTGGAACTCAAGACCTTCATCGACCCGAAGGTGAAGGCGGCCCTCTCCCATTGGGCTTTGTTGAAGGCGGACCTGACCCAATATTCCTCGGGGCCCGTGGAGGCCCTGAAAAAGCAATATGGAATCATGGGGGTTCCCACCCTTATTTTTATTGGACCGGATGGCAGGGAAAAGCAGGACCTCAGGGTCATTGGGTTCATTAACCCGGCGGACATGCTGGAACGGATTCAAAAGATCAAATAAGAAATTAATGTCGATATTTATACCCGAAAACCAACAGCCAACACGAAGACACAAAGCCACTAAGAAAGTCAAAGAAATTGAATTTTAAAGGGTTTGTAAAAAGTTTTCGTTCGCTGTTCTTAGCGTCTTGGTGGCTTTGTGTTTGATATGGGTTTTAGATTTTAGTCTTCTTCGACCAAGTGGAATTCCCGGTGGGGGGCGGCGCAGGAGGGGCAGTAATCAGGAATTCCGCACTTGCGGTGTGCCAAGAGGCCACATTGGCCGCAACGCCAAAGGAGTTCCCGTAAGTCGGATACGGCGTCATAGGTAAATTGGTTGAGGATCTTAATCTTCGATTCAAATTTGAATCCGTTGGTCATGAAGCCTCCCTCACTCGAACAGCATCTCAGGACTCCATAATCATGCACCCGAGTCAGAGGGGAAGGGAACCTTTTCCGGTGTTAAATCAGGTTAAAAAGAATAACCCTAGTGTTTTTGCGGTTGAAAAATTTGTCGTTGGTGAAAGCGTTAAAAACATAAATTTTTATAAATTTTGTCGTTAAAAATAATAATAAGCGATTCGTTTTCTTGGGCAAATGTTTGGGAATTTTAAGCTTCCTTGAGAATGACCCGAAAAGCTTTTTATTTCACGATTTTAGTTATTTTAAGCCGGCCGAAATCAATCATTTCCCAGCTTTCTTAACGTATCGAAGGAATAGAGCCCAGTCCCGTGGTTGTCGGACCACTGGAACCTTAAGGCGTAACGTCCAACCGGGTCCACGGCCGTAATTTTGACATCCGGGTCGATGGATTCGAGGTTGATCACCCTCTCCCCCGTGTCCTCGTTCACGCAGGAAGCGCAGGGGCACATGCTCCGCAAGAAACGATTTGGATAGCGTGTCACCTTGCCGTCGTCCCAGGTGATGACCGTCACCTTATCATCCTGGGTGTCTACCTCGTGGGGCCGGCTGGTAATCTTGGCCGTCGCGGCGTTGATGATGGAAAGTTGGGCCCCCACCTGGAGGGCCATGAGGGCATAGGCCTTGCCGGAGGCGGAATCGGGGTGGGCCGCCACTGTCGGCACGCCCAGGTCGCCATCCTCGGCGATGAGGGGTTCCAGGGGGACTTCCCCGAGGAAGGGAACGGCCAACTCCTCCGCCATGTTTTTACCCCCGCCCTTCTTGAAGATGGGGGTGACCTCGTGGCAATGGGAACAAACGAATCCACTCATGTTTTCCACGATGCCGATGATGGGTACCTGGACCTGCTGGAACATTCGAAGGCCCTTTTGGGTGATGTGCCGGGCCACGTCCTGGGGGGTGGTGACTAGGATCGCCCCGGCGAGGGGTACGGACTGGGTCAATGTCAGCTGGATATCCCCGGTTCCGGGAGGAAGGTCGATCAAGAGGTAGTCCAGGGCTCCCCACTCTACCCCCGCCAGGAACTGCTGGATCAGCTTGCTGGCCATGGGCCCCCGCCAGATCAAGGCTGTGTCGCTTTCCTGTTGCAGCATCCCCACGCTCATAAACTTGATGCCGTGCTTCTCAAAGGGGATCATTTTCTTTGAGACGGGATCGGTTTCCGGCTGGCGTCCCTGCACCCCCAGCATCCGGGGGATGGAAGGCCCATAGACGTCGGCATCCATCAGCCCCACGGCGGCGCCTGTTCGGGCCAGGGCCAGTGCCAGGTTGGAGGCTACAGTGCTCTTTCCCACCCCGCCCTTGCCGGAAGCCACGGCTACAAGGTTTTTGACCATGGGCATATTGAGGTTCTTGATGCCGGTGGGGGCCTGGCGCACATTGGAGGTCATTTTGACCTCGACGGAGGTAACACCGGGGAGTTTCTGCACCGCGGCCTGGGCCTGGGTCTTGAAGAGGTCCTTCACTGGGCAGGCGGGGGTGGTCAACTCGAGGTCAAAGCGAACTTTCCCGCCCTCTATCGCCAGGTTTTTCACGAAGCCCAGGCTCACGATGTCCTGATGCAGGTCGGGGTCCTTGATGGGGCGAAGGGCGTTCAAAATATCCTGTTCAGACAGGCTCATGGGTTCGGGTCTCCTTGAGGGGGTGGGAATGCGAGCACCTAAAATGAGTTTTTAGGCCGCAAATTGCAAGTTTCCTTTGCACATTTATTCGAGTAATTTCTTTTAAGATCCTTGATCAGGTGACGGGATTTGCCGGAAAGATTGGGGGAGAAGGTGCGTTCTATTTTCCCGTGAAAGTGGATAAAATGATCCACTCATCCTTCCGAAAGTTTGAAATCGATCTCATAAGGCGGGTTTTCCATGAAAGCTGTGATTATGGCGGGTGGTTTCGGTACCCGCATGCGGCCCCTCACCATCAACCTTCCCAAGCCCATGATCCCGATGGTCAACCGGCCCATCATGGAAATAATCGTGGATCTCCTGAAGAAACATAAACTCACCGACCTGATCAGCGTGGTTTTTTACCAGCCGGAGGTCATCACCGAGTATTTCCGGGATGGGACCGAGTTCGGGGTGAAGATGCAGTACAAGGCCGCGGAAAGCGACCTCGGTACGGCGGGGTCAGTGAAGAATTGCCAGGACATGATCGAGAACAAGCGTTTCGTAGTCATCTCGGGCGACGTGCTGACCGATTTTGACCTGAGCGAGGCCATCGCCTTCCACGAGAAAAACAAGGCGCAAGCCACCATGATCCTGACCCGGGTGGAAAACCCCCTGGCCTTCGGGGTGGTCATCACTGGAGCGGACGGCAAGATCCAGCGCTTCCTCGAAAAGCCCACCTGGGGCGAAGTTTTTTCCGATACGGTCAACACGGGCATCTATATCCTGGAGCCCGAGGTTCTGGACCTTATCCCGGAAAAAGAGGAATTCGATTTCTCGAAAAATCTCTTCCCCCTCATGCTTCAAAAGGGCATGCCCCTCTACGGTTACGTGGCCCAGGGCTATTGGGCCGATATCGGCAACCTCGACCAATACCGCCTGGCCCATCAGGACGTCTTTGCGGGCAAGGTGGATGTGCGCATCCAGGGCTCCCGCTTGAACCGTGTGGGCAAGGAAATTTGGGCCGGGGAAAAAAGTACGATCGACCCCACCGCCCAACTGACGGGCACGGTCGTGGTGGGCCGGGAATGCCATGTGGGCAAGCACGCCAAGATCACCAACTCGGTATTGGGGGACGGGTGCCAGGTGGGGGAAGGCGCGGTGTTGACCAACGCCATCCTCTGGCGCAACGTGGCCATCGAGTCGGGGGCGCAGGTTCGCGAGTGCGTGATCGCTTCCGGCACCGACGTACATGAGAAAGCCAACATTTTTGAGGGAGTCATCGTCTCCGACAACTGTACTATCGGCAAGGAAGCCGTCATCAAGGCGGGGGTGAAGGTCTGGCCCAACAAGGTTGTGGAGGACGGCGCCCAGCTTTCCACCTCCCTCGTCTGGGGCGACAAGTGGGCCCGGTCCATCTTCGGCCAGCACGGGGTCACCGGCATGGCCGGCATCGACATCACCCCGGAGTTCGCGAGCAAGTTAGGGGCGGCCTATGGCGCCTCCCTGCCCAAAGGTTCCACGGTCCTCACCGCACGCGACATCCACAAGACCAGCCGCATGATTAACCGAGCCTTGATCTCGGGCATCCTCTCCTCGGGGGTCAACGTGCATGACCTGCAGGAAATGCCCATCCCCGTGGCGCGATACGCCGTCCCAAACTTTCCGACGCTGGGGGATTGCATACCCGTAAGAGCCCATTTGATGAGCAGTTCATCGACATGAAATTCTTTGACAGCCGGGGGCTGGCCCTTTCCTCCGGCAAGGAAAAGGGCATCGAGAACCTCTTTTACCGGGAGGATTTCCGCCGGGCCACCATGGAGGAAACCGGCGAATTGGTATTCCCCCACCGCATGCTGGAGTTCTATCACCAGGGGTTCCTGGATGCCCTCGAGGTGAAAGCCATCGTGGATCACAAGCCCAAGGTAGTCATCGACTACGCCTTTTCCGCGGCTTCCCCCATCTTCCCCTGGCTTTTGGGGAAACTGGGATGCGAGGTGGTGGCCCTGAACGCCTATATGGACGAGTCCAAGCTCACCAAAACGCCCGAGCAGTTCCAGGCGGCCCTGAAGCAGCTTTCCGACATCGTGCCGACCCTCCACGCCCACTTTGGGGTGTTGTTCGACGCGGGCGCCGAGAAGATTTTCGTGGTGGATGAGAAGGGGCATCTGCTGGCGGGAACCGAACTGCTGGCGCTGTTTTCCCTCTATATGTACCACCGGCAGAAGGGCGCGAAGACGGTGGTGCCCATTAATTCCTCCCAGGTGTTGGATGAACTGGCGGAGGCCAACGGGGGAAGCGTCCAGCGTACCCGTACCACCTATTATTCGCTTATGGAAGCGGCGACCCAGCCTGGTGTATCCCTGGTGGGCGAACCCGACGGGGGGTTCATATTCACTTCCTTCGCCCCCCACATGGACGCAATGATGTCCACGGCCAAATTGATGGAATTCCTCGCCCTGGAGCGCAAGCCCATCTCCAGCTACTTTCGCAGATCCCCAAAAAGCACGAGGTGGCCCAGAAAGTGCCCTGTTCCTGGGAACTGAAAGGGACCATCATGCGGCATTTGATCGAGGATACGGAAAAACTTGAAGAGGGAACTGATCGACGGGGTCAAGATGACCCATAAAGGGTCTTCCGTCATGATCCTTGCCCGACGCCGATCTGGCCTTTTTCCACGTAACCGCTGAGGCCGAGACGGAAAAGACGGCCCAGGAATTGGTTTCGACCTATGTGGAGAAGATCAAGAAGTGGCAAGGTTGAATTTGAATTTAATGAATCGAATGCTTTGTTGGAAATTTTAGTTTCACGCGAATTCTGATCGTCAAACCCATTGCGTGACCTTTCCTTTTTCCCTACACTTTTCCCACTTTTAATCCCCTAAGGAGCCGTCCCCATGGCAAAGATCACGTTTGGAACTTCAGGATGGCGGGCCATTCTCGCCGATGATTTCACCTTCGCCAACGTCAAGATCGCCGTGGCGGCCATCGCCCAGCATCTGCAAAAGACCGGGGAAGCTTCCAAAGGGGTGGTGATCGCGGGGGATTACCGTTTCTTAAGCGAAGAATTCATGCACAAGCGGATCAACGACGCGTTCGGGCACCCCGTCGGCGATGCGGTGCTGTGCACGGTCGCCCGCAAATTATCCGAGACGGTCGGCGGCTTTCCGCAGGCGGAAGTTCGAGCATACCGTCCTCGCGCATTTCGGAGGCGATGAATTCGTGATCGTGCTGCGGCATGCGGCAGCCCGCTCCATGGCGATCGAACTGGCAGGCAAGTGCTGCGCGTCGCTGCAGGATCCCATTGCGTACGAGGGGCTGGAGTTTCATGCGGCACCCAGCATCGGGATCACGTGCTCCCCCGACGATGGCGCTGATTTGACCACGGTCCTCAAACACGCCGATACGGCGATGTACCAGGCCAAAACGGGCGCGGCGCCCGCAGTGGCGGTGTATTCAGCGGCGATGAGCAGCCGGCTGCGGGACTGGTTCGATTTGGAGGCCCGGCTGCGCCGCGCCGTGCTGGATGACGGGCTTGCCCTGCAGTTCCAGCCGAAGTTCAGGCTGGCCGATGACCGGATCGTCGGCGTCGAGGCGCTGCTGCGTTGGTGCGACGACGAGTTCGGGGAAATTCTCCCAGCCAGTTCGTCGCCATCGCCGAGGACAGCGGCCTCATCATGGATTTGGGAGCATGGGTCATCCGGGCAGCGTGCCGGCAGGCCCGTGCCTGGGTCGATCGGGGTCTGGCCGTCCCGGTGGCGATCAACGTGTCCGGCAAGGAACTGCTGCATGGGGATCCCGCGTCTC
>CAWKIF010000185.1:0-30869 GCA_963849485.1 candidate division FCPU426 bacterium
CAAGGCTTCCACCCTTTCGGGCGAGGAAGCCTTCATGCTCTATGACACCTTTGGTTTCCCCCTGGATATCACCAAAGAAATATTGAAGGAAAACGGAATGTCCGTGGATGAGGAGGGCTTCCAGGTTGCCATGGAAGGCCAAAAGGAGAAAGCCCGCTCAGCCTGGAAGGGAAGCGGTGATGCGGTTTTGCCCTCGCTCTACAAGGAACTGGCGGCCAAAGTAGCGCCAACAGTTTTCAAGGGTTACGAAAAGACGAAGGATCTGGGGCAGGTGGCCCAGATCGTCTGGGTGAAGGATAAAAAGCACGAGACCGCCGGGAATTTGAACGAGGGCGATTATGGCTTCGTTCTCTTGAACCAAACCCCCTTCTATGCCGAGAAGGGCGGGCAGGTCGGGGACAAGGGCGTTCTTCAGGGTTTCAACTCGGCGGAAGTTTCCTGGGCGGATGTGCTGGATACCCAGATGGTTTCCGATACCCTGGTGGGCCACTGGTGCTTCATGAAGAGGGGTAAACTCGCCTTAGGCCAAAAGGTCGAGGCCACGGTGGAGGAGAGCGGGCGCCGTGCCACCATGCGAAACCATACCGGAACCCACCTGCTCCACGCGGCCTTACGAAAAGTTTTGGGAACCCATGTGGGACAGGCGGGCAGTTACGTGGGCCCGGACCGCCTGCGTTTTGATTTCACCCATTTCGAGGCGGTCAAACCGGAACAACTTCGCCAAATTGAAACCATGGTCAATCAGCGCATCCTGGACAATATCGAATTGGACAAGCAGGAAATGACCTTTGACGAGGCCAAAAAGAAGGGGGCTCTGGCTTTTTTCAGTGAGAAATACGGAGAAAGGGTCAGGGTGGTGGATGTGCCGGGGTTTTCCACCGAACTTTGCGGGGGCACCCACGTGAACCGCACGGGCGACATCGGCTTGCTCAAGATCACCAGTGAATCCTCGGTGGCCTCCGGCGTCCGCCGCATTGAGGCCGTGACGGGCGAGGGGTCCATGGCCTTGGTCGCCCAGGAAGAGCAGACCCTGAATGAAATCTCCCATTTGTTGAAAAGCTCGGAAGCTGAACTGAAGGTAAAGATTCAATCCCTCTTGGAAGAGATGAAATCCAAAGAGCGGGAACTGGCTTCCTTGAAATCCAAGCTGGCGGGGAGCCTGGTGGAGGAAGTCCTGGCCGGCAAAAAAGGAAGTGAAGGGCATCTCGCTGGTGACAGCCCGAACCGACGAGTTGGACCCGGAGGGCATGCGCCAATTGATCGACACCTTGAAAGAAAAGATGGGAAGTGGCGTCATCGTACTAGCCAGCGGCAAACCCAACCAAATCGCCTTTATCGCGGGCGTCACCAAGGACCTGGTTTCCAGGGTCAAGGCCGGGGATATCGTCAAGGAAGTGGCCAAGATCACCGGTGGCGGAGGGGGCGGCCGTCCGACCTGGCCCAGGCCGGCGGCAAGGATGTCACCAAGGTGGATGAGGCCATTCGGCAGGTGCCCCAAATATTAGAAAAGGCGATCCGTTGAAACGATGGCTGGCGCTTGATCTCGGTCATGTTCGCATCGGTGTCGCCCTATCAGATCCATTAGGACTTACCGCCCAACCCCTCACCGTCCTTAAATCCGCCGGAACCCAAAAAGACATCGCCGCCATCGGCGCTCTGGTGAACCAATATGAGGTTAACCAGGTTATCGTGGGATTACCCCTCAATATGGACGGCACGGATAGCAAGACAACCCAAAAGGTTCGAGATTTCACGGCCAAATTGGCCGGGTGGTTGAATGTGCCTATTTTTTTTGTGGATGAAAGGCTTACCAGCAAACAGGCTGAACGGGCCATGATTGAAGGCGATGTGCGCCGGGAGAATCGAAAAGGTAAAATCGACAAGGTCGCAGCGGCCTTGTTGCTGCAATCCGCCCTCGCGGGAGCGCCGCTTACTTCTTTGGAGGATAAATGAGAATCCTCAAATGGTACGGAATCGCGATCGGAATACTGGCCCTCGCAAGTTCCTTCTTTTTTGTTCCGCCCTTATATCGCTCGGGACCGGATGTGGATATCGCCATCTATTCCAAATCCACCGCCCGGGGGATCGCCCAACTGTTGAAAGAAAAGGGAATCATCGGCTTTTCCACGCCCTTCCTTTTGACCGCCAAATTCACCCATGCCGACCGCAAGCTGAAAGCCGGGCTCTACCGCCTGAATCCTCGCATGAGTTTTTGGGGAGATTCTGAACGCCCTCACCGAGGGCAAGAGCGAACTTTTAGTCCTTAAATTCCCGAGGGCTATACCGCCGAACAGATCGGGGCAGGAACTGGAAAAGTTGAATGTGGTCTGCGCCTGATTTCCTGAAGTAGCCAAAGACCCGGCTGTTTAAAAAGTTTCGGCATATCCGGCCCCAGTTTGGAGGGCTTTCTCTACCCTGAAAGTTACCGTATTCCCGTGGGGGCGAGCGTGACCGACCTGATCGGCCTTTTGGTGCATCAATTCCAAGAGGAAGTGGGGGATGATTACGAAAGCCAATTGCGGGCCCAGGGATTGAACCTTTATAAGGGGGTGATTCTGGCTTCCATCGTCGAGAAAGAAGCGAAGCTTGATTCCGAACGGCCCATTATCGCGGGCGTCCTCTATAACCGGCTTCATCAGAAGATGCTCTTGGAAGTGAACGCCACCCTCAATTATGTCCTGAACAGCAAGAACCCCTGGTTCAGCCAGGAACAGTTGGATGTGAAGACGCCTTATAACACCTATCGAAGGAGAGGCCTTCCCCCCACCCCCATCTGTAATCCTGGTTTCGCTTCCCTCCGGGCGGTGATTCAGCCCGCTCAAGTCCCCTATCTTTACTATGTCGCCAAGGGTGATGGCTCCCACCTATTCGCGACGACTCTTCAGGAACACGATAAAAATATTCAAATCGCGAAACATATTCTCCGTGCCAAAAAAAGGCAAAAACAAATTGAAGTTACCCCGAATTAGCATTCGTTTTAGTTATTTCGAACACGGGTCATCCAACGGAAGATTAAAATAACCCTTATGGAACCAACCCTATCTAAAACTTCGGAAAAAGAAAAATACCAGGAAGTCTCCCGTGTCTTGGGCATCACCCTCAGATTAAATCTACTGGTTTCCTTCGGGAAAATTGCGGTTGGGATCGTAGTGAACTCCCTCTCCATGGTGGCGGATGGGGTTCATTCGCTCCTGGACGCGGCGGCTAATGTGGTGGGGCTTTTGAGCGTGTCGGTGGCTTCCAAGCCCCCCGATGAGGACCATCCTTACGGCCACCAGAAATTCGAGGTGGTGGCTTCCCTGGTGATCGCCATCCTGATGGGCGTGGCCTGCGTGGAGATTTTGGAAAGGGTGGTGGAGCGCTTTTTCTCCCACGCCGGTCCCCCCGACCCCAATCTCCTTTCCTTCGTGGTGATGGGGGCCGCGATGGCCTTCAGCGCCTGGATCTCGTGGTTCGAGGCCAAGAAATCGAAAGAATTGGGCAGTTCGCTTCTGGCCGCCGACAGCGCCCACACCGGCACCGACACCCTCTCGGCAGGCGCCGTTTTCGCCGCCTTGGCAGGGGCCCATTTTGGATTCGCTTGGATCGATTGGGTTGCCTCCCTCATCGTCGTGGTGATCGTGATTCGGGCGGCTTATCACATTATTAAACTGTCCTTGGGTGTTTTATCGGACCAGGTAATGCTGGACCCTGAAAAGGTCGCGGAGGTGGTGCGGTCTGTCCCTGGAATCTTGGCCTGCCATAAACTGCGCAGCCATGGCATGCCGGGGCATATCCACGTCGACCTGCATATCCAGGTAAGTCCTTCCATGACCATCTCCGAATCCCACGCCCTAACCCACCGGGTTATCGCGGTGGTCAAAGACGCCCAGTTGGGAATTCAGGAAGTCTTCGTTCATACCGAACCCGTCAAACCGGAAGACTTAAAGCAAAATAAAAGTTAATAGATGCATCGAACCAGTAAATAGATTGTCTTTAAATTAGGTACTGGGTTTTCCCTTGCTTGCCCGC
This sequence comes from candidate division FCPU426 bacterium, assembly GCA_963849485.1. Lineage (GTDB taxonomy): Bacteria > Oederibacteriota > Muellerivitia > Muellerivitales > Muellerivitaceae > CAVTWJ01. The sequence continues at coordinate 4,012 of CAWKIF010000185.1, forward strand.
TCTTCCTGCTTTAACTTAAAACCTATGATCCAGGCTTTTCACCTCACCAAAGTTCATCCTTCGGGCGCAAAAGTGCTTGATGACGCCTTTTTCTCCTTCCCGGAAGCTTCCTTCAACGTCATTCTCGGCGAAAACAATAGTGGAAAAAGCACCTTCCTTAAGATGCTGGCGGGGGAGGATCAGCCCACTTCCGGGGTTTTGCGCGTCGGCACGGGCGACCCCTATGCCTTCACCCCCCGCGAGAAAAAAGAATGGCTGAACGAAGTGGGTATGGTTTTTCCGGATCTGGCCCTCTTTCCCGATAAGACGGTGGAACAAAACATCCTTTTTACCCTTCAACTCAAGGGGATCCATCCCGACGGGCAAAGGGATTCCATCCGCAAACTCCTGGAAAACGCCGGGCTCGCGGAAAAGATAGACGCCAAACCCGCCGACCTCTCCTCGGGCCAGCAAAAGATGGTGCAATCCCTCCGGGCCATGATCTTCCGCCCTAAATTATTCCTGGCCGATGAGCCCCTTCAGGGGCTGGATTCCCGCGCCGCCTTGGTTTTGCTCAAACTCCTGGGCGAATTGCGTAAAACCGGCACCACACTGGTGGTGACCTCCCGCCAGGCCTTCGCGGAAGCCGGGGAATCCGTCCCGGTTTTAAAGGGAGTTCTTCAGTGGTATCGGCTCATGGATGGCCGAATCACCTCCTGGGAGGGTTCGGCTCCATGAACCCTTGGCAGAAACTGGTCTATGTCCTGAAGGAAGGCCTGTCGCAGATGGTCCGTTTTCCCGGGCTTTCCATGGCGGTGGTGGTGATCGTGGCAGCCGCGCTGGTGCAGCTCTCCCTCTTTGTGGGAATATCAAAAATCCTGGATAACGCCCTAGTGTCCGCCCGCCAAAAGTTCGAGATGGCGGTATTCCTGAATTCCGGCGCGGGGCCCGCGGACCTGCAAAGGATCCAATCCCGGTTGTCTACCGACCCCCGGGTGGCCTCCATTCGGGTAGTTAATAAGGATGATGCCCTGAAGGATTTCAGGAAGGACCCCGACGTGGACCGCATGGTGCAGGCTTTGGGTGAGAACCCCTTGACCGATACCATCAGCGTGGTTTTGAAGAAGGATGTGTCCGAGAAGATTGACGACCTGGCGGAGGCGTTGAAAAAGGATCCGGCGGTCGAAGAGGTCGATTATGGCAAGGGAGAATGGGAAACCGTCTCTAATCTCAGCCGCCTGGCCCGATGGGTGGGGTGGTTCCTGGGCGGGTTTGTATTTCTCACCGCGCTTTTCATCGTCTCCAACGCCTTGACCCTCGCGCTTTGGGTTCGACGGGAGGAATGGGTCCTGTTATCACGCCTTGGGGCTCCCTCCTGGATGAGATGGGGGCCTTATCTTTGGGAAGGCCTCGTCAAAGGTTTGCTGGGGGCGGGAGTGGGGATTTTGGTTTTGGAACTGCTTAAAAACGTTCTGGCATGGTTTTTACCCAAGACCGGGGGCCTTGAAATTTTCCTGAATTTACCGGGTATGGATTGGTCCGGCCTATTTCTAACCCTCATCCTGTTGGGCGCTCTCTTGGGATTCGCTGGTTCCCTTTGGGCTGTCCGAAAAGAATGGACTGGGGAAATGAAGTAACCCCACACTGTCGTCAACCATGAGATAGAACGAGCCGCTCAATCTCAGATTTTTTTCAACAATCTGTAAAAGGTTTTGAATGCCGATACCTTGTCGAACGATGTTTAACCTTTTGATGATGTTTCTATCCATCGTGGCCTCTATGTCATTTGCGCAGGAGGCCGCGGCTCCAGTCGAGACTCCCGTTACCACCCCCGCTGACCTGGCTTCCATTAAACAAAATCTCCACCAGAACAATAAAAATTTGGCCGATATTAAGAAAAAAATAGAACAACAGAAAAAAATAAAAAGGCAAACCGAGGTGAAGGAAGAGAACGTCCTTTACCAGCTCCAAAAGGTGGATCAAGAGTTGGGTCAATTACGCCGGGAGAGGGAAGCCAACGAAGAAGAATTGGAAGAAACCCGCGACCGGTTGGACCGGCTCGAGGCTAATAAGATGCAAAACCGATTACTGCTAGACCAAGACCGGACCCTCCTGAAGCAACGCTTAAGGGCTCTTTTTCGCATGTCCTACCGCCACCCCCTGTTGGGGGGGCTTCTTTCAAGCGAGAATCCTTCGGACTTGGTGCGCAAACTCAAGTTCGAGTCGATCCTGGCCCAAAGTAACGAGAAGTTGATGGGCAGGACCCTGGAGAGCGAGACGGATCTGGAGACGGCCTCTGAGGAATGGGCAGGCGAAGAAAAGCGGAAAGAACGGATCCAGTCCGCCTTGAGCCGTCAGGAAGTCAATTTCGGCCATAAAAAAATGAACCGATCGGTGTTTTTGGCTTCCCTCAAGCGTCAAAAGGAGAACCAGGAACAGCTTCTGGCCGAGTTAAGTGAGGCGGCAGGGGATCTACAGCTAAAGGTCTCCAATCTCCTGACCCAGGCCAAGACGGTCAGCCAGGCGGAAGTGAAAGTGAAATCCGCACCCCTCCCGACTGCCGAGGGGGAGGGGTTGAAGGTAGTCCGGGGCAAGATACCCTGGCCCGTCTCTGGAAAGATCATGCTTTCCTTCGGAAGGATTCGGAACAAGGAATTCAACGAATGGGTTGATAATACCGGCATCCAGATCGCCGCGCCTGCTGGAACCCCCTTTCGAGCGGTTGCGAAGGGTAAGGTCCGGTACGCCGATTGGTTCAAGGGCTATGGAAAACTGGTGATTTTGGACCATGGCAAAGGGTATTATTCCCTCTACGCCCAGGCCGCCGAATTAAGCGTTTCCGAGGGCGCCGAGGTTGCCCAGGGCCAGGTTTTGGGCACCGTGGGGGACACCGGTTCGCTTTACGCCGACCAGTGGGGGACCAGCCTTTATTTCGAGATTCGTTTGAACGGCATTCCCCAAGATCCGGTCCGCTGGTTGAAACACCAGCATTGAGGCCATCCTCTCTGCCGGTGAATTTCAATGGAACCCTGAAGAATCGACCCAAAAGTCTGTTTTGCCAAGAAGGAAACCCAAGTAAGGGTTTGACTTCTGGGTGGATTTTCGGTTTTATTCTCTGTCCATTTGTCGATGAGCCGTCCAGTGAATCGCTTTGATTTTTTGGTAATACCCATTTGGAGGATCGCATGAACCGTCGTCCCAATTTGTGGACCATCGCCGCCCTGGTCGTTCTTTTATCCGCCGTGAGTTTTTCCGCGGGGGCGCTCACCCAGACCCCGACGAAGGAACCGGGCACCTCGGAGGATGTTTACAAGTATCTGAATCCTTTCGTGGACGCCCTGACCATCATCCGCCAAAAATACGTGGATGAGGACAAGACCAACCCCAAGGACCTCATCTACGGGGCCATCCAAGGGATGGTCAACACCCTGGACCCCTTCAGCCAGTTCATGCCCCCCGAGGATTATAAGGAAATGCAGACCGAGACCTCAGGCTCCTTCGGCGGGTTGGGTATCGAGATCGCCATCAAGGACGCGCGGCTGACCGTCATTTCCCCCATCGAGGGGACCCCGGCGGATAAGGCCGGGATCAAGGCGGGTGACGTCATCATCAAGATCGGCGACGAGAAAACCGACATGATGGGCATCAACGACGCCGTCAAGCGCTTGCGGGGCCAGATCGGCACCAAGGTGACCATCACCATCTTGCGGCAGGGACTGAACGAGCCCTTTGATGTCACCATCGTCCGGGAAGCCATCAAGATTGAGAGCATCCATTCCTATCTCTTGACCAACGGCATCGGTTATGTCCGTTGCTCCGAATTCATCGACAACACGACCGACGATTTCGTGGCGGCGGTAAAGAATTTGGAAAAGGAAAAGCCGCTTAAGGGACTCATTGTGGACCTGCGTAATGACCCAGGGGGGCTATTAAACGAGGCGGTTGGGGTCTCGAATTTCTTCGGCCATCCCGGGGATACCATCGTGTCCACCAAGGGGCGCAGTGAGAACCAGAACCAGGTCTTCAAGGCTCAAGATGACGAAAAGTTCGACCAGAAACTGCCCGTGGTGGCGATGATCAATGAGGGGAGCGCCTCGGGTGCCGAAATCGTGGCGGGGGCCTTGAAGGACTGGAAAAGGGCCGTGCTCATCGGCTCCAAGAGTTTCGGGAAGGGATCGGTGCAGACCATCCTGCCCCTGGACAACAGCGATGGGGCGGCCTTGAGGCTGACCATGGCCAAGTACTACACCCCCTCGGGTGTTTGTATCCACGGAATCGGCATTGATCCGGACCTGAACCTGAAGGATCACGACGCCACCGAATCCACCATGAAGGTCTACAGTCAGCAGCTGGCGGAAAAATACGCCAAAAAGCTGATTGAGGGCGGAACGGAAGTCTCCCAGGGGATGGCGATGAGCCCCGAGACCATGGACGGTTTTTACGACTTTTGCGTGAAGTCGGGCAAGAAGATCGACAAGGAAGAGCTCAAAAAGGACGATCAGTACCTAAAAACCAGCCTGAGGGTGGAATTGGTGCGAGCCAAACTGGGCGAGAAGGAAGCCCGCCAGGAAGCCGTGCTGGCCGACAACCAGGTGCTCGTGGCGGAGGAGATCATCAAGAACAATGGCAAGATCAGCAAGGCCCTCTATGCCAAGTATCCCAAGAAAGCCGAGCAGGACGAGAAGGCGGGTGAGAAGAAACTGGAAGAGGAACGGAATAAACTGAAGGATAAAGAATAGTCCTTCGGGCGGGGGCGGCAGCCATGAAAAACAGGTGGTTGCTCATCCTCCTCCTCGCCCTGGGAATGGGATTCATCGCCCTTGGGGTTTACCTGATTTACCGGCCGGGGCCGGGAAAAAACACCGCCCCGCTCCCCGCTCCCATCGTTCATCACAACGCCCAGGACGCGGATACCCTCCGGTCAGCCCTGGAACAAAAACTCCGCGTGTTGGGGGTCTTGAAGCTGCGGGAAGGGGATATCCTGCAAAAGGATTTCGCCCTGGGGAACCTGACCCTGCCGGTTTACCAGGAGATTTTCCGTCTTCCCCGCCGGTTCACGCCGGAACAGTTGGCCGACCAATTGAGACAGGCTTGCGAGACGGTCGGGGCCTTTGAGGGGCATTCCTCCACGGGCGAGGATGCGGACCAACATGCCACCTTTTACAATTATGTCTTCGCTTACGACGGCCAATGGACGCCGGTCACCATTACCTTTCTCCAAACCCACAAGCCCCGCTTGAGCCTGGTGATCGACGACGGCGGGTACCAGAAGGGCCAGGCCCTGGATTGCCTATACACCTTCAAGGTGCCCGTGACCCTGGCCCTGATTCCCTCGACCGAGTTCGGGAAGGAATTGGCGGAGGACGCACCCGCCCATGGGGTTGAAGTCATTTGTCACATGCCGATGGAAGGCCATGAGAGATTTCCCAAAGGCGCCTACCCTGAATATTTGAAGAGGGGAATGGGGAGCGAGGCGGTGGAAAAGAACCTGGAGGAGGCCTTCGCCGTGCTCCCGGGGGCGGTGGGGTTGAACAATCATATGGGAAGTCTGGCCAGCGAGAACCGGGCATTGATGGATGAGGTTTGCGCCTTTTTGGTAAGGAAGGGACTCTTTTTTCTCGATTCCCGCACTTCCTCCAAAACCGTGGGCGAGAAAGAAGCCGCCCGCATGGGCCTACCCCATTCCAAACGAGATGTATTTTTGGACGACAAAGTCGAGCCTCGCGCCATTTTGAAGCAGTTGGATCGGGCTTTGGCCATCGCCAAGAAGCAGGGGATGGCCGTGGCCATCGGGCATTTCAAAATAGTGACTTTAGAGACCCTTCAAAAAGCAATCCCCCAGATTCAGGACAAGGGCGTCCAGTTGATCTATCTTTCTGAAGCCGTGGGTGACTAGGATTTATTTGGCGGAAGAATAGCCTCCATCATTTTTTGAATTTTGTTATTCTTAGCTCCCCTGTGATGAAATTTCTCCAAGGAATTTAAATGCCGAATAGTTTGGTGTTGGGAATCGAATCCTCCTGCGACGAGACTTCCGCGGCCATCGTCCAGGATGATTACCGGGTCCTGGCCAATGAAGTGGCCAGCCAGGTTCAGGCGCACGCACCCTATGGTGGGGTGGTTCCTGAGGTGGCCTCGCGCCGGCATTTGGAAAGCATCCCTTTCCTCACCCGGGAGGTATTGCGTCAAGCCCAAGTCCATTGGGAGGACTTAAGCGGGATTGCCGTGACTGCCGCCCCCGGGTTGATTGGGGCGCTTTTGGTGGGGCTTTCCGCCGCCAAGGGAATGGCCTTTCGATTGGGAATTCCTTTTGTCGCCGTCCACCACATTGAGGCCCATCTTTACGCGGCCCGGTTGGATGATGAACCTATCGCGTTCCCAGCCGTTGGACTGGTGGTCTCCGGGGGACATACCGAGCTTTACCATATCGAGGATTGGGGCGCTTACCGGCTCCTGTCCTCCACCCGGGACGACGCGGCTGGAGAAGCGTTTGATAAGGTCGCGAAACTCATGGGATTGGAATACCCGGGCGGGCCTTTGGTCGAGAAACTGGCGGCCCAGGCCCCGGAAGTTAAAATGACTTTTCCTGTCTCCCGGATGAAGGATAAAAGCTTGGACTTTTCCTTCAGTGGGCTCAAGACGGCCGTGAGTTTGGAAATCAAGCACCATCCACTCGAAGACGAAAGGGGAAAGGCGCTGCTGGCTGCTAGGTTCCAGAACACGGTCCTGAATGAAATCCTCTACCGGGTCCGGGCCTTCATGGATGAGTTCCACCCCAAGAGTCTGTTGGTGGGCGGGGGAGTAGCCTGCAATACTGCTCTGCGGAACACCCTGAAAACCGAGATGGATTCGCGGGGGGTGATCTTGAGGATACCTCCCCCCAAATACTGCTCGGATAACGCCGCCATGATCGCCGGCCTGGGGGCTTTCCAGCTTTCCGGGGGTAAAAGGGCCGAGTTTTCGGCCACAGCCACCGCCTCCCCTTTATGCCACCTACCCTTCTTGTTAGAATGACAAAAGGTTGTTTTTTCTCCAACGATTTCACCGCGAAGACGCGAAGAACTCCAAAAGCAATCCTCGATACTTATTCATTATCAATTTGGGTGTCCTTCGCGTCTTCGCGGTAAATTGTGGCTTTGCTTTTGATCTTTTTTGAGGATTTTAAATGAGCGTTTTGCCTAGAAACCCAAATCCCGACGGGGTAGAAACCCCTTCGCTTGACCCCGAAATGAACGGTCCGACCCTGGAAGAATTGGGCAAACCGGCCCGGGAATTCAAGCTGGGTTCCCTCACCTTGAACGGCCGTGTATTCCTGGCCCCCATGGCGGGCTATACCGACACTGCCTTCCGCCGTCTGGCCCGCCGCCACGGCGCGGCCATGGTAGTAACGGAAATGGTCAGCTCCCGCGCCCTGATGCATGAGAGCGAAAAGACCAACGATCTTATGGAATTTACCGAGCCCGAGCGGCCGGTGGGGGTCCAGCTTTTCGGCGGGGACCCCGCCATCATGGGCGAGGCGGCCGCCAAGGTGGCCGAGGAAGTCCAACCCGACGTTATCGACATCAATTTCGGCTGTCCCGTCGGCAAAATCCTCAAATGCGACTCGGGCGCGGTGGTCTTGAAAGAACCCGAAAGGGCGGGTTGGATTGTAGCGGCCATGGTGAAATCCACGGGCGGGAAGATTCCCATCACGGTGAAGACCCGGGCCGGCTATGACGCCATGGATGATTCGGTGTTCCGGCTTTTGGAGGCGGTGCAGTCGGCGGGAGCTTCCGCCCTGGCGATCCATGCCCGCACTCGTAACCAGATGTTCGAGGGCAAGGCCAACTGGGATATCATCAAGCGCCTCAAGGAGAAGGCCAAAATCCCCATTATCGGAAACGGCGACGTTCGGAGCGCCTTGGATGCCTACAAACTTTTTTTGGAAACGGGTTGTGACGGCATCATGATCGGCCGGGGAAGCATGGGTGCCCCTTGGATCTTTGAGGAAATCAATCATTTCTTGGAAACCGGAAAACCCATGCGAAAACCGTCCCTCAAGTTCCGGCTGGGGGTGGCGGCGGAACAATTGCGTTGTTCCATAGAGGTAAAAGGCGCCCCGGGTGGGTCTGATGGAAATGCGAAAGCACCTCACCCATTACCTTAAGGGGTTCGAGGGGGCGAGGGATATGCGCCAGAAACTGCTGACTTCAGATGACCCGGAATGGGTAGTAAGGACTTTGGAAGACATACAGAGGTCCATGCCCGAATCCGACCTTCTCCCTTTGGCGGTTTAATCCTTGGAATCCTTTTTTTATTCGATGGATGTGGCGGTCTTCCGGTTCTTGAATGAAACCCTGTCCTCCCCCTCCCTCGACGCTTTTTTTTCTTATATCACTAATTTCCGCAATGCGGGCATCCTCACGGTGATCAGCCTGTTTATCCTTTATCAGCTGGTTTGGGGAGGCGCCAAGGGCCGTTGGCTGGTTTTATGTTTGGCGGTAGCGGTGACCCTTTCGGACCAGGGATCCAGTCATCTTTTGAAATATTGGTTTCAAAGGGTCCGGCCCTGCAACGCTTTGCCGGGGGTCTTGACCCCGGCGGGGGGGAGCGGCGCCTTTTCTTTCCCTTCCAGCCATGCGGCCAACATGGGTTCTTCCATGTTTTTGTTGGCCAGGAATTTACCTACCTTTAAGTGGCTTTTTATCTGGATAGCCCTGATGGTGGGTTTGTCCCGGATTTACCTGGGTCTCCATTACCCTTCGGATGTGTTGGGAGGATATCTCTTCGGTGTTGGAATTGGCTGGGTGGTATGGGAAATGTTGGGAAAATTAAGGGGTTCTTTTCAACCCAAACCAGTGAGCATTCCCGTTGAGGCCTCCGTTAAATCGCCCATCGTTAAAAAGAGGACTCGCAAGAAGGTCTCCCGTGCCAGAAAAAAACGCTGAAAAAAACGCCATCCTGCCTTCCACCCTCTACCTGGTGGCCACCCCCATCGGGAACCTGGAGGACATGACCTTTAGGGCCGTTAAGGTGCTGGAAGAAGTTCAATTGATCGCTGCCGAAGACACCCGCAATACTTTAAAGCTTCTCAACCATTTCAAGATTCCAGCGCCCAAGATGATTTCCTGTTTCGAGCATAACGAGGCAATGAGGGTGGGCGATGTTTTGAAAGCCCTTGAAGAAGGGAAGGCGGTCGCCCTGGTCACGGACGCCGGAATGCCCGGCATCTCCGACCCGGGCGACAAGGTGGTCAAGGAAGTGATCCAAAGGGGATTTAGGGTGGTTCCGGTTCCCGGGGCGTCCTCCATCCTGGCTTCCCTGCCGGTATCCGGTTTTGTCACAACCCCCTTTACCTTTTTAGGCTTCCTTCCCTCTAAAACCTCGGAACGGCGGAGCGCCTTGCTGGGACTCAGGTCCGAGGAGAGGACCCTGGTCTTCTTCGAGTCACCCCATCGCCTCCGCAACAGCCTCAAGGACATGATGAACGTGTTCGGCAACCGCCAGGCCATGGCGGGGAGGGAACTGACCAAATTGCACGAACAATTCGTACGCGGCACCCTGCAGGACCTTTGGAAGCATTTCAAAACCAACGAACCCATGGGTGAGTTCGTGATCGTTATTGAGGGCGGGGAGAGGGTCGACCATACGGACCAGGAAAAATGGGTGGGGGTTTCCATCGCCGACCAACTCATGGAATTCATCAAGGTCCAAGGCCTTTCCAAGACCGAGGCAGTCAAGGCGGTTTCGAGAATGAGGGGCCTGCCCCGGGAAGTGGTTTATAAGATCGCTACTGAAATACCGGTGGAAGAAATGGCCGCAAGCAAGGATGATGCTGTTGAAGAAGAATAGATTCCTTATTTAGCTAGGTGTTCCTTGGCTATACACAAATCCATTTTTTATTTTTTTTTGAAATGGTTTTTTGCAATTCTTTTAATCTGGCTTTCCTTAGCCATAGGTTGGGTGCTGATTCATGTTTGGGTGGGTATTCCGTGGAGTGGTAAAACCACAATTGTTTTCTTGTCGGGTTTTATCCTCTATCTCGTTATTCATTTCACCTTTTATAAACCCATCCTCACCCACGTTTTAGCCCACGAACTGACCCACGCCCTAGCCGCCGTCTTAATGGGCGGGAAGGTCACGGCGGTACACGCCACCACGACGGGCGGGTCCACAATGGTGAACAAGTCACACGTGTTTATCAGCCTGGCGCCCTATGTGTTCCCTTTTTACACGGTCGTTACCCTAGGGCTTTATGCCATCGCGGCCGAGTCCTTTAAGATTTACCTCGTGGGGTTGGTGGGGTTCACCTACGCTTTTCATGTCGCGCTGACGGTTTACTCGCTTTCCCACCCACAATCGGACTTGAAAGACGCGGGAACGGCCTTTTCCTTGATTTTCATTTTGGCGGGAAATATGATTGGCTTAATGCTTCTTACTTCCTTCGTTTGGCCACAGGTCCTGCCTTTGTCCGCCACTTTTTCCGAGACGTATCATCGGGCTTTCGATCTGGCCCGGATGTGCTTTAATCTGGTCAAGCCCCATCTATATCACCGGGAGGCCCCTACCCCATGAACCGATCCGCGTTATTAATAAAATTAAATGAAATCGGCGTTAGACCGACCTTATTATCATTTTTTCAGAATGGGGAGGCGGCATGAAAACTTTCGTTCTTGATACGAATGTCTTGATTCACAATCCCCACGCCATCGAGTCCTTTGAGGACAATATCGTGGTTATCCCCTTGGGGGTTATTGAGGAACTGGATACCTTTAAGAAGTATCAGGATGAACGGGGCCGCAACGCCCGGGAAGTGGCCCGCAAGCTGGACGACCTTCGCAAGAAGGGCAACCTGCCCGAAGGAGTGCCCCTGCCCAACGGAGGCATTCTGAAGGTGGACATCTCGACCCCCAACGGCCACCTGCCTGCCTCCCTTTCCCATATGAAGATTGATAACAATATCATCGGCATCGCCTTGTCCTTGAAACAAAAGGGCGAAGACGTTCATTTCGTGACCAAAGACATCAACGTGCGGGTCAAGGCGGACGCCCTGGGTGTCGAGTCCGAAGATTTCGAAACTAACAAGGTCAACATCGACGAGTTATACGCCGGCTGGACGACAGTGACGATCAAGGACGCGGAAGTCGATGAGTTTTATAAGACGGGCAAACTCTCGATGGCCCCCTACATGGAGCAGAACCATTACTACGAAAATGAGTTTCTGCTTTTAAAGAGCGACATCCACGAGTCCAAGACTGCCCGGGGAATCTACCGGGATGGACTGAAGGAAGCCCAATCCCTCTGGTTTAAAGATCCCGAGGCTTGGGGCATCAAGGCCCTCAACCTGGAACAATATTTCGCGCTGAACCTGCTTTTGAACGACCGGATCAGCATGGTCACCCTGGTAGGATCGGCTGGAACGGGAAAAACTCTGCTGGCTTTGGCGGCTGGGCTTTTAAAAAGCTTGGATGAGAAAAAATACCGAAGGGTCCTGGTTTCCCGGCCCATCGTGCCCCTTGGCAAGGACATCGGTTACCTGCCCGGGAGCAAGGATGAAAAGCTGATGAACTGGATGCAACCCATATTCGACAACCTTGAATTCATCTTAGACAAGGGTCATCTGCAAAACGACGCCGAGGAGGTGGATGATAAGGTCCAATACCTGCTGGATTCCCACAAGCTGGAACTGGAAGCCCTCACCTATATTCGGGGCCGGTCGATCCCGAAGCAGTTCCTGATCGTGGATGAGGCCCAAAACCTGACCCCCCACGAGATCAAGACCATCGTTTCAAGGGCCGGGGTCGGCACCAAGGTGGTCATGACGGGGGACCCCTACCAGATCGACAACCCCTACCTGGATGCCTCCTCCAACGGCATTGTGTACCTGGCCGAGAGGTTCAAAGGCAACGAAATGTTCGGCCATATCACCCTCTCCAAGAGCGAGAGGTCCCAATTGGCCGCCTTGGCCGCCAAGGTGCTTTAATCTCTGGGGTGACAATGCATTCATTCAACTCGAACCCGGTAATTGCCATTTCTATGGGTGACCCCTCCGGGATAGGCCCGGAAGTCACCCTCAAGGCTCTCGCAAAGGTTCTGCCCAAATCGAAACATTTCTATTGTTTGGTAGGTGATTTTGCCCATCTCCAAGCTTGCGCCAAGCGTTTCAAGGTGTCTTTGCCCCTGGAAAGAATCGAAAATGATGGGCCGGCCCTGGTAGGCAAGGGAAGGGTGGGGGTTCTTGAATTAGGAGGGGCTAAAAAATCCGTTTGGGGGAAAATATCCGCCGCTTCCGGTTCCGCGGCGGTGCATTACATTGTTAAAGGCGCCCAATTGGCCTTGGAAGGCAAGGCGGCGGCACTGGTGACCGCGCCCATCAGCAAGGAAGCCATCCATAAAGCCGGATGCGTTTTCCCGGGCCATACCGAATTGTTAGCCCATCTTTCCAACCGTAAAAACTTCGCCATGATGATGGTGGGGGGCCCCTTCCGAATCAGCCTGCTCTCCATCCACATGTCACTCAGGGACGCCTTAAAAGAGGTGACCCGGGCCAAGGTTTGGGAAAAACTGGAACTAACCCATGAAAGCCTACGGCATTGGTTTGGAATCAAGAATCCTAAGATCGCGGTGGCTGGGGTGAACCCTCATGCCGGGGAGAACGGGGCTTTCGGAAATGAGGAAAAAAAGATTCTCGCTCCAGTGATTGCCAAGGCCCGCAAGTTGGGTTGGGAAGTTTCCGGGCCCCATCCACCCGATACCCTTTACTACTGGGTCGCCCAGGGGCGATACGACGCCGTCCTTTGCATGTACCACGACCAAGGCCTGATCCCTTTTAAGCTGGCGGTCTTCGACCAGGGGGTCAATATGACTTTAGGGTTGCCCTTTATTCGCACCTCGCCGGACCATGGGACGGCCTTTGATATAGCCGGGAAGGGAAAGGCCGATCCCTCCAGCATGGTTTCCGCCATCCGATTGGCCGGGCAATTAAGCGAAAGGGCCCAATGACATCATCCCTTCAGTCTCTTTTCGCTGAATATTCCTACCGTCCCAGAAAATCAGCAGGACAAAACTTTCTAACCGACAATCGCATCCTGGATGAGATTGAAAAGGGGATTCAATGTCCTCCGGGGGATATTCTCCTGGAAGTGGGGGGCGGGTACGGGGCCTTGACCGAAAGGCTTCTCAAAAAAGAACGCCCTTTAACCGTGGTGGAGGTCGACCACAAACTATTTGCCATGCTGGAGAAGAAATACGGCGGATTACCCATGCTTCAGCTGGTGAAGGGGGATATCTTGAAGACCGACCTGGCCTCCCTGGCGCCGCCCCCGCCCGCCAAATTGACCGTGGCCGGGAACATCCCCTATTACCTGACCACACCCCTCATCACCCGACTTTTGACCCTTTACCAACCCATCGTGCGTCGAATCTACTTGATGGTTCAAAAAGAGGTGGCCGACCGCTTAGAAGCCAACCCGGGAACAAAGGATTACGGGGCCTTGACCCTCTGCGCCAAGTACTATTCCACCGTAAAAAGGGTGGTGGAGGTGCCAGCTCGGTGTTTTAAACCCCGACCTAAAGTGGATTCCGCTTTTATTGAACTGACATTGAAAAATCCATTACCCCTGGCCCAAGGACAAGAACGGGCTTTTTTTAGACTGGTAAAGGCCATCTTTCAAAGCAGGCGAAAGGTGATAACCAATTCCCTTAAAAGCCTGGGTAAGGATATCCCGGTGGTTGAAAAGGCTCTGAAAAAAGTGGGGTTGGACCCCCAGGTCAGAGGTGAGACTCTTGCCATTGAAAAGATGATGGAACTATCTGACGCCCTAGAAGAAGACGCAGCCTCGTTGTAGCCTTTGAAGAGGGCGTGTTACTATGCCCCTTCGAACTTCTATAGCTCATCAAAGGCCCTAATCTATGTGTGGAATCGTTGGATATACCGGTCCCAAGCCCGCCGCCCCCATTCTTTTGAATGGTTTGGCTAAACTAGAGTATCGGGGATATGATTCCGCCGGTTTGGCCCTGGCCACCCCTCAAACCCGACTCAAGATCGTTAAGAAGGCCGGTAAAATCGGAAACCTATTTGCCGCTGTAAAGGCCTCAAAGCTACCGACAACTTTAACTTCCGGGATCGGTCATACCCGCTGGGCCACCCATGGTCATCCTACCGACCAGAACGCCCATCCCCATACCGACTGCTCCCAAACCATCGCGGTGGTTCATAACGGAATCATCGAGAATTACCAGCATTTAAAAAAACTGCTTCAAGCCAAGGGCCATCGGTTCAAATCCCAAACCGATTCAGAAGTCTTAGCGCACTTAATCGAGGAAGAACTGGCCCACAAACCGTGGGTGGAAGCTGTTCGGTTCGCGCTTAAGAAGATTAAGGGGCCTTATTCGGTCGTGGCCATCAATGAAAACGATCCTGATTGTTTGATTGGCGCCCGTTCAGGTGGTGGATCCCTGGTGGTAGGCTTCGGGAAGGGTGAAAATTTCTTGGCTTCGGATGTACCGGCTCTTTTGTCCCATACCCGTAGAGTGGTTTACCTGGATGACAATGAGATGGCAGTGGTCAGCTCGGAAAATGTCAAGGTGATTGGGGTGGGGGATGGTGAATCTATCGCCAAAACGACCTCGGACATCGAATGGTCCTCCGAACAGGCGGAAAAGGGGGGATACCCACACTTCATGCTTAAAGAGATCATGGAGCAGCCTCGCGCTATGGAAGACACCTTTACCAGCCGGTTAGATCCCCGGACAGGGGAAGTCGCATTGGAAGGCCGGTTTTGGAAGTCACGTTTCTTAAAAAGGTTTAAAAAAATTACCCTGTTGGCCATGGGAACCTCCTATTACGCCGGCCTCGTGGGCAAGTTTTTACTCGAAAAGTATCTGCGAGTGCCGGTGGAAGTGGATAACGCCTCTGAATTCCGCTACCGAAACCCGGTTTTGGGACCGGATAGTCTAGTGATTGTCATCTCACAAAGCGGAGAGACGGTCGATACCCTGGTGGCCCTTCGGGAAGCCAAGGCGAAGGGGGCTAAGATAGTTACCATCTGTAACGTGATGGGAAGTTCAGCGACCCGTGAGGCGGATGGGGTTCTACTTACCCGCGCGGGGCCCGAAATTGGAGTGGCTTCCACCAAGGCCTTTACCACCCAGTTGGGGGCCCTTTGGTTGATAACCCTCCATCTGGCAAAGATTCGAAAGTCTCTAACACCTAAGGCCTTGAAGCATCTATCGAATAAGCTTTCTCAAGTCCCCTTGTTGATGAGGGCGACCTTGAAACAGCGAAAACCAATTGAAAAATTGGCCAAAATCTACGCCTCTTATTTTAATTTTCTCTATATCGGCCGAGGGATTGAATACCCTATCGCCTTGGAAGGGGCCTTAAAACTGAAGGAAATCTCATACATTCATGCGGAAGGTTATCCGGGTGGGGAAATGAAACACGGGCCTATCGCTTTGATCGATCCTAAAATGCCGGTCATAGCGATCGCACTGAGATCCTCAAATTCTTATGAGAAAATTCTCAACAACATGGAAGAAGTGAAGGCTCGATCTGGCCGATTGATAGCTTTGATTGAAAAAGGTGATAAAGAAGCGGCAGAAAAAGCCCATGATGTGGTGGAAATACCTTCAGTTGATGAGGATTTTGCCCCAATGATCTCGATTTTGCCCCTCCAGTTATTGGCCTATGAGATCGCCAAGAACAAAAAAAGGGAAATTGACCAACCCCGAAACTTGGCAAAAAGCGTTACGGTCGAATAATAAGTGCTTTTTTAAGTCAGTTTCGAATAAAAACCACCATATTTTGTTGGAAAGTTAATGAAAAACACCTTATAGGGTGGATTTTACCTTTTTAGCCCCCTTTTCAAACTTGACAGGCCCCAACTCCCAACTTATAGTTTTTTCGTTTGCTATGGGCATTCCTTGGCCGTTGCCCATAGTTTTCGTTCGGGTTTCTCCCTGAGGAGGCCTGGATTTGGGGTGGACCGCATAAAATCGGGCCATCCTCATAGAAACAAGAGGCTGGGAGGGGGGGGCAAATCCCCACTTTCCCGGTCTTAGCTGTAAAGGCCCCTTGAGGTGCGTAGGGGGTGGGGGAGTACACACTCGGCCCTGAGGAGTGTAACCCTGATGGTACCCACTCAAGCCTTTGGGGGCTGTTGGTGCTGAATTAGGAGTAACGACTCATCCCTGAGGAGTTTACCCCTAATTAACATTGAGACTTAAGGAGAGAGAGAATGAAGAAAGGTCTTTTGGCTTTGATGGTCGGCTTGATGGTTCTGGGTGCCTCGATGAGGGCGCATGCCAGTGCCAGGTTGGATGGGATGGGTGCCAATGTTTACGGGGTTGAAGACCTGGACATGGTATTCCTGTTTCCCAACACGACTTTGGAATACAGCAATATTGCCAATGTTCGTGGGTTAGAAGCTGGAGCAGGCAACCAGTACGGCGGCCTTATCCTCAAGGATGACGCAATCGGGGGCATGGGGTTGTTCACGAACGTGCCTACGGCCGGCATCATCACCGGGAAAGGCGAAGCTGATCCCTTGGCTACCCCTAACCGGTTCGATCTTATGTGGGCCAATAATTTCAGCGGGACCTCCTTCGGGGTGGCGCTGAATTATGCCAATACTTCGTCCGCTTTGGGTGATAGCGATCCTAACTTTGATCGGGATATGGGCATCAACTTGGGCTTGGGTTTGACAGCTGATACCTTCAGCCAGATTGATATTCATGTCAGTTACGAGATGGGGTCCCAGACTGCACTTGGAAAGTCAACCTCGAACGCTCCCTCCATCATCGATTTTGGCGGATTGGCCCAAAAAGATCTGGATGCGAACAATGATTTGCGTATGTTCGTCGACGCAAATTTGGGCTCGAATGAGGGCTATGCAAAAAATACCAGCGATACGAACGTTTTGCTTGGCTTGGCCGGTAATCGCAAGGTCAACGATGGCAAGGGGTTGGTTTCCACGGGAATTATGATTAATTACATCAGCAATAGCGGCTTTCCTGATGATTACCAACTGTTGTGGTTCGGTTCGGTGGAATCCAAGGTGGCGGATTGGTTGACCCTTCGTGTGGGTGGAAACACCGCCCTTTACGATGCCACACAAACGGTTGCCTTTAATTTCGCAACCGGCGCTTCCATCAGCTGGCAGAATTTCGTCCTGGATCTGAATGTGGATCCGGTCTCGTTGGAAAACTCCATCGCCAATATCCAGCCAGGCAATGGAATTTTCTACGGCAAAAATGTTAACAATGCCACTACTACCCCTGTGGATAACAGCAACATCTTGACTGTGACGGAAGCTGATTTGTCTTACAAGTTCTAAGTTGTCTTTTTAAAACCCCGTCCCACTAGGTGGGGCGGGGTTTTTTTTTGAGCTTTTAAAAGGGTTGTTAATTATTTCTAATGGGATTTAAATGCATGCCTTGCGGGTATGAAACGACCGAGTAGGAGATTTCCATGTTTAGAATGTTGAGGCTCGCATCGATTTTGATGATATTTTTCTCCTGTGGACAGCTATGGGCCGATGATGCATCTGACAACCCGACACCTGTGCCCACCTTTTCGACCTCTGGACTGGAACTTGAAAAAGACCAACTGGAAATTGAAAAACTCCAACTTGAAAACGAAAAATTGAAGTTAGAAATGGATAAGATGAAATTCCAGGCAACCCTGACACCGGGTTCCGGCAACACCAACGAAAATCATGACAGTGACGTCAAGAAAGATGAAAAAATAGCCGCTTATCTGGATGATGAATCCAAAAAGACCCGTGATCTGGCTTCTCAAAACAAGGATAAAGACGATTTATTGATCGTGGATTTTGCCAATGCCGAGAGTTGGTATAAGGGAGTTCCTTATGCGATCCATGACCTGAACACCTTGGCGATGGACAGGAAATGGTCCGTGTTGAAAAGGGTGGAAGAACGCAATTCGGCCGGCATTGCCCGAAATTTATTCCAAATCAAGAATTTGTCCCTCTTGCGGTACGAGGACAAGGACCGGGGCATTGTCAAAATAGACTTTCCCCAAAAAGAAGGAGATATCAAGATTCTAACCCCGGAAGGAGTTTCCTTCGATTCCTCTGTGGGGGATATACGTAGCGCTTTTCAAAACATCTATTTCAAATATGAAGGCCAGGACAGCCGGAATGGTCTAAAAGTGATTCGTTATGAGCATGGCAGGGGTTTGGGCTTTTCGGACAAATTGGAAGTTTGGATCGATAAGGACGGTAAAGTTAAAACGATTCGTTTCGGGGTTTTGGACGAAAAGTAAAAACCCCGGTTAAGTTTCAAGTTTTCATGGCTTTTAGGACGGGAATCCGCTAAAACCTTCGGGTTGTAAAACCAACCAAGCCTTTATAACACAGGAGTCAAATATGGATACTGCCTTTGCCCAAACCGCCGCATCCGCCGCCGGATCCGCGCCCATGGCCGGAATTATCTCATTCCTGCCGATGATCCTGATCATCGGATTGTTTTATTTCATCATGATCGTTCCTCAATCCAAAGAACGTAAAAAAGCGCGAGGCTATGCTCGGCGCAATCCAAAGAGGGGATCGGGTACTGACTCGCGGGGGAGTTTATGGAACCGTGGCCGACATTAAGGAACAAATGATCATCTTGAAGGTAGCCGAGAACACCAAGATTGAGATTGAGCGTTCCTATATCGAAACGGTGCAAAAGCCAACCTAAACCGTTAATACAAAGGTTAATGGAAAACCCATTTCGTCCGAACCTTTCTGGAAAATAGTTATGTGGTAATTAATCCGCGACCTTTGTTAGATGAATTTTTTATTTCAAATTTGTCGCAGATACTATTTCGGCTCACCTGGTGAAAGATTTGGGGCTCTAAAAAATATTTCAGGTATAATCAACTAATTGATTCCTATGCGGGTTTCAACCAATTGAATTCTTAGGGGAACGTTCTATAAGTATGATTCAAAACGACGAAATTATGACGGCCCAAGAGTTGTCGACCTACCTAAAAATTACCACGACCACCATCTACAAGCTCGCCCAACAAGGTGAAATCCCTTCCTTCAAAGTCGCCAGTGAATGGCGGTTTAAGAAAGAACTCATCGATAAGTGGCTCGAGAAGGGATCTTCACCCAGCCAGAAAAAAATATTGGTCGTGGATGATGAGTCGGCCATCTGTGATCTTTTTGCCAAGGCCCTGGACAAACGTAAATACGCGGTGGACGCGGTTCATAGCGGAGCTGAAGCCTTGGACGCGGTTTCCAAGACCTATTATGATTTTATTTTTCTCGACTTGAAGATGCCGGGTATGAGCGGTGTGGAAACCTTTGCGGGAATAAAAAAATTAAACCTCAAGTCGTTGGTGGTCATCGTGACGGCTTACCCCGACAGCGAAATGCTGGTGGAAGCCATGAAACTGGGACCCTTAACGGTGGTGTTAAAGCCTTTTGACCTCTCCGAAATCCAGCGTTCCGTGGAATCGCTGGCCCTCATGATGAACCGTTAATTTTGACACTGTCCAACTGATGATTATGGACACAGCCCAGGTTAATTCATGGAATTCGTTGTGACCCGGGGATAAAATGCACCCGGCTTGATGAATCTGGGGAGGCATTAGTTCATGGCGACCTTATTAGACGGCAAAATCGTTTCCTCGGTGGTCAAGGACCGGTTGAAAGCTGCTGTAGAATCCCTTCCGCTGGGATCGCCCCGCCCCGGGTCTCGCGGTAATCCTCATGGGGGAAGACCCCGGTTCCAAGATTTATGTCGCCAACAAGGAAAAGGCCTGCCAGGAAATCGGTTTTCATTCCGTCGTGACGCGGCTTCCGGAAGGTACCTCCCAAGAGGAATTGTTGGACTGGGTCCGCCGATTCAACCAAGACCCGGCCATCCATGGTTTGCTGGTTCAGCTTCCCCTTCCGAAAACGATTGATTCCAACAAGATTCTCCTAGCCATTGATCCCCAAAAAGACGTAGATGGCCTTCATCCCGACAACTTGGGGAAACTAGTGGCAGGAATGCCCGGACCCAAGTCCTGCACGCCTTTTGGTGTAATGGAAATGCTTCATTACTATCAAATCCAGATCAAGGGAACCAACGCCGTTGTCGTAGGCCGGAGCAACATGGTCGGAAAACCCATGGCTCAAATGTTGTTGGCGGAACATGCCACGGTCACTATGTGCCACAGCCGGACAGTGGATTTAGGTGCCGAGATCCGGCGGGCGGACCTGCTTGTGGCGGCTATCGGAAAGGCCCGGTTTATCACTGCGGACATGGTAAAGCCGGGGGCCGTTGTGGTGGATGTGGGAACCAACCGTCCTCCCGGGGAAAAATTATGCGGTGACGTGGATTTTGGCCCCGTTTCCCATGTGGCCTCCGCTATATCACCCGTCCCCGGGGGCGTCGGCCTGATGACGATCGCCATGCTTATGCAAAACACCTACAATGCTTTCCAATCCTCCAATGGGAAATAAGGGGGAGGGATATGGCTTCCAGGACCCGAGTGATCGGCCTCACGGGCGCCCCCGGCGCTGGTAAAAGTGAGGCGATTAGGATTTTAAAATCATCTGGAATCCCCACCCTGCAAACCGACCTATTGGGCCACCAGCTTCTGAATGAAAACCCATTTCGCGACAAACTGGTTTCACAATTCGGAAAAGTCATCCAGGGCCCCGGCGGCAAGATCGACCGGGTGAAATTAGGCTCGGTTATTTTCAAGGATCGTAGCCAGCAAGGTCGTTTAAATAGGCTGACCCACCCTGAAATCCGCAGAAGGGTCAGGATTTGGGCGATGAAACTCAAGTCGAAAACCGTTCCGCCCCCCTTGGCGATCGTGGAAGTTCCCCTCATTTTTGAGGGAGGGTACCACCGTTGGTTCGACGGGGTCTTGTGCCTATCGACCCAAAGGGCCGAGCGGTTGCGCCGCTTGGCTATGAGGGGTTGGAGCTCCGCCGAAGTTGGACGACGGGAAAAGATGCAATGGCCCATAAGAAAAAGGGAGAAGTATTCAGATTGGGTGGTCCGGAATAATATGGGAATTCCCTCGTTGCGGGAGGGGCTGGCGGAATGGCTGGTTTATCTCCGGCGGGAGAATACCCCGGCCCGTTATCAAAAGTATTTTGGAAAATAATGATCCTTCATGAGAAGACCATAGAGTATTTTGAAAAGGCTTCCCCCATCCAAAAGTGGGTTTGGGTCCTTGGGACTTTTACCCTTTCGATGTTTGCTTGTTATTGGATCGATGATCACGGCGGGAACTTGGGCTCGGCCTTATTCTTTCTTTTCGTTCCCATCGCTCTTTCCATGGTTTATTTTAATACCACCATTACGATGGTTCTTGCCAGCGGAGCTGTTTTTATCAATCTGCTCAACATCTTCGAAACTCCGCTTTACTGGGCTCACTTCGTTTTTTTTCTGATGGCCTTGGGGTTGAACCTATATTTTTGGCAGCGTTGGAATCTGGAGAAAGAACGCCGGGAGTTCGCTTTCACCAACACCTTGGACCAAACCGAATTGGCGGCGAATGACACCCAAAGGGCTTTTGAAAAGGATAAAGCCGCCTACCAGGCGAATCAAATTAAAATCCAACGGTACACCGCCCTCAATGAGCTGGCCCGAAGCTTGGCGATGACTTTTAAAACCCAGGATGTTGTGGTTTTGCTGATTGAGACGATCTCAAAAACCTTCCTGGTCCCGGGCGGCGTTTATACTCTCCTGCTATTTGACAGCAGCATCGGGAAGGCTTTGCATGCCGTGCGATATAGTCCCGACACGGAAATGGACGTGCGGTTGAATCGAGAGCGGTTGAGCCTCGAGGAACCCTTTAACGCCTGGGTGATGGGCCAAACCAAACCTTTGGTGGTGGTGGACGCCTCGAAAGATTTCCGATTCCAAACCATTGGTTCCCAAACCACCGTGAAAAGCCTGGTTGCGGCCCCCTTGATGGCCGGATCGGAAATGCTGGGATTGATCCGCATGGAATCGGGATTTTCAGGCGCTTTCCGCCAGGAAGATGCCCGACTTCTCTCGAATTTCGCCGATTTGGGCACGGTAGCCTTAGAACATGTGGCTCTATACCGGCAGACTATCGAACTGGCCATTACGGATGGCCTGACCGGCCTTTATGTGCAGCGCTACTACAAGGAAAGGTTGAGGGACGAAGTCTTTCGCGCCCAGGAACACAAATTGCCGTTGAGCCTACTCATGCTCGACGTGGACAATTTCAAGACCTACAACGACCGGTACGGCCACTTGGTTGGGGATCGGGTACTCAAGGTGGTGGCTCAAGTCTTAAGGGAATCCGTCCGGACAGTGGATTTGGTGGCCCGGTATGGGGGGGAGGAATTCTCCGTCCTTCTACTCAAAACTCCGGCGATGGGGGCTCAAACCGTGGCCGAGAGAATCCGGGAAAAAATTTCAGAACAGGAAATCATCGCCTCCCAGGAAGCGACCCATATCACGGTTTCGATCGGAGTCGCCGAACTGGTCCCCGCCTTCAAGGAAGTAGAGAAATTCATTGACGCGGCCGATCAGGCTCTCTATCGGGCAAAGGGGGAAGGAAAGAATTGCGTCCGGGTCGCGAAGTCGGGAGGTGCGCCATGACTGACCGGGTGGAGATGGTGTGCGGACTGGTATTGGGGGCCTTGATCCTGGTCTTGAGTTTTTTACCGGTGGTCGGTCCTTACGCTTACGCCTCGCCGGTACTTTTTATCATGCCCTTCAGGTTCCTCTTTCCCAACGGGGCCCGGTGGTTTTTCCTGATTTTCGCCGTAGGCTCCACCTTTCTTATGGTTTCGGCGGGCGGACACATCCCCAACTTGATGACTCCTGAAATATTGGCAATCTTTTTTCTGCTGTTGACTCCCGATTTCATTCAAGCCACTCAGGATCGCTCGCGCCGGAAATTCGAGGAGGAGTTTGAATCCCAAAAAAGGGAACTGGATCGGATCAGATTGGAAGCGGAACGATTGCGCCAACAAAACATCCTCATCGAGAAGCAGCTTCACCAAGTGGAGCATCTATATGATGTCATCAAGGAGGCCGGAAGCACGCTGAACGTGCAGGAAATGATCGAATTGGCCCGGGATTATACTGAACGCATGTTCGATCTCCCGCATTTCATACTCGGCGCTCTTTCCAACGATGGGCGACGGTTCGAGGCCCGCATCGCCTCCGGGTGCGATGAAGCTTTCCTGAAGTCGTTGGATATTGAGCCGGACTCCAACCAATTGGGAGCTAAGTTGGCGAGGGATTCCAAAGCCCTCTGGGTGCGTTCTTTAGAGGCGGCCCCGTTCGAGAAATGGAAACACCTTCCCATCCGTTCCTTCGTCTTCCTCCCTTTTTTAGTTCAGGAGAGGGTCATCGGTTTTCTCTGCTCTTTTTCATCCCGAGAAGACTTCATGGATGAGGAAAAATTCTCCAATTTGCAGATTTTCTGCAACCAGATTTCCATCGGCCTTCAAAAATCCCTGCTCTATGAGAAGGTGCAGAAATTATCCATCACGGACGGATTGACCAAGCTTTTTTCGCATCGATATTTTAAACAGCGTCTCGAGGAGGAAATCGTCCTAGCCACCCGGTACTCGTCCGAATTGAGTCTCTTGATCCTCGACATCGATCATTTCAAGCATTACAACGACAATTTTGGACATGTGGCCGGTGATCATGTCCTAATGGAAATGGCTAAAATACTGCAGAAAGTATCGGACGTTACCCATTTAGCGGCCCGATATGGGGGCGAGGAAATGGTATTGGTGGCCGCTGAAACCTCCAAGGATCAAGCCATGGAACTGGCTGAAAAATTGAGAAGAGCGGTGGAAAGCCATGCTTTTCCAGTGGGAAAGGAAACGACCCAGGTGACCATTTCGGTGGGCGTCGCTACCTTTCCAGAGGACACCTCCACCATGTTGGATCTCATTTCCAAGGCGGACCAGGCGCTTTATGCGGCCAAGTCGAGGGGGAGAAACCAAGTTGTCGCCTATCCCATCTAGGTGCGAAGGGGTAAAAAAAGGTTGACACTTTTTAATCAGCTGGAATAGGATGAATCATCGTGAGTGGAAGCCTTAGCCATTCTTTTGAAGAACCCCCGGCGGTTCGATTCCCAAACCTGATTTAAATCCTTAAACGTGTGATTAATCCCATTTTCTGTACCCTTTGAAGGTTTCGGCCCGATTCATCCGGGCTTGATGCTCGTTGAAAATCTTGAATCACCCCCTTCTCCCGGGGTTCCGGGACAATCGGTCCTAGCCGTGAATCAACCTTATATTTTGAAAGGAAAGAAGTTTTTATGGATATCGCCGACTTGAAAAAAAAGACCATCGCGGAATTGACCGAAATGGCAGGGGAGCTGAACCTCGAGGGGATCAGCGCGATGAAGAAGCAGGACTTGATTTTTAAACTGTTGGAAACCCAAACCCAGCGCAACGGAGTTATTAATGCCGAGGGCGTATTGGAAATCCTGCCCGATGGGTTCGGGTTCCTCCGTTCGGCCAACTACAACTATCTCCCGGGTCCGGATGATATTTATGTTTCCCCTTCCCAGATTAGACGCTTCAATCTCCGTACCGGTGACACAGTCACGGGCCAGGTCCGCCCCCCTAAAGAAGGGGAACGATATTTCGCCCTCTTGAAGGTGGATACCATCAATTTTGATCCTCCTGAGGCTGTCAAACAGAAGGTTCTCTTCGACAACATGACACCGGTCTATCCCAACAAGCGGATTTGGCTTGAAACGACACCTGACGATCTTTCAACCCGGGTGATGGACCTCTTGATTCCCCTGGGGAAGGGACAGCGCGGCTTGGTGGTGGCGCCTCCCCGGACTGGGAAAACGATCCTTTTACAGAAGATCGCCAACAGTATCACCAAGAACCATCCCGAAGTTTACTTGATCGTCCTCCTGATCGACGAGCGGCCAGAGGAAGTCACTGATATGCAGCGTTCTGTCAAGGGTGAGGTAGTGTCCTCGACTTTCGATGAACCGCCCGAACGCCATGTGACCGTGGCCGAGATTATCATTGAGAAGGCTAAGAGGCTTGTGGAACATAAAAGGGATGTGGTGATCTTGTTGGATTCCATTACCCGCCTGGGCCGGGCCTATAACACCATTGTCCCTTCGTCGGGGAAGGTTCTTTCCGGTGGCGTGGACTCGAACGCTCTACAACGTCCCAAAAGGTTTTTTGGTGCCGCCCGAGATTTGGAGGAAGGCGGCAGCTTGACGATCATCGCGACGGCCCTCATTGACACAGGAAGCCGCATGGATGAAGTGATCTTCGAGGAATTCAAGGGAACCGGGAACATGGAAATCATCCTGGACCGAAAGTTGGCGGATCGACGTGTCTTCCCGGCCTTTGACATTACCCGTTCTGGGACCCGGCGCGAGGAATTGCTTATGACCGAGGAGGAACTTAACAAAGTTTGGATTTTGCGCAAGATTCTCAACCCTAACAATCCCGTCGAGGCTATGGAGTTCCTCCTGGACAAGATGCGGCGGGCCAAAACCAACAAAGCTTTCTTGGAGTCGATGAAAGGGACCCTCAACGATTAACCCATGAACGCTCCCCATCGTAAGGGCTGGGGGAGTGTGACGGTATTCGCTTATATCACGGCAGTCCTCTTCATTTTATGGTTGGGGATGTTTTTTTGGATTTTATATACGGCGATTCCCGGCTTGAAGGATTTTATCCCCACCTCTTCCCCCGTCGTGGTGACTTCCGAGCGCGGAGAAGTTCCTGAAACCCATGTTCCGGGCTTGAAGTTGTCCCTTTATCTTCCGCTTACGGGCGATACATATTCATCCATTGCCGCCAAATTAGGTTTGACTGAGACGACGTTGCGTAGCATCAATCAAGCCAATGATGGCCGACTCCCACCCGCAGGGAATGACCTGCTGATCCCTTCACGGGACGGGATTTATCATGTGGTTTTATTGGGGCAAGGGCTCTCCGATATCGCCAGGGCCTATGGGGTTTCCCTCCGAGATATATTGCGGGCAAACCGGAAAAGAGGCGATGGGGATGTGCGGCCAGGGGAAATCCTAGTTTTGCCTGGGGCGCCATATCTTTCCACCCGGGACCCACGGTGGATGGCCTTGATGTCCCTCCAGACCCAAAGGGGATTTTTAAAACCCACCACCGGCCGGTTTGCCGACGGTTTTGGAAAAAGACTTCATCCCATAACGCATCAGGTGGTTTTTCATGAGGGTCTTGATTTGGCACCAGGGAAGGGAGCCCGGGTAGTGGCTTCCCAAACGGGGAAAGTGATTTTCGCCGGGAACCGTTCGGGTTATGGACGCTTGATTATCCTGGATCATGGTCAGGGCATCACATCTTATTACGCTCATTTGGACAAGATCCTCGTGAGGGAGGGCGCCCAAGTGAAGAGGGGGGATCTCATTGGCAAGGTGGGTGAAACGGGTAAGGTGACCGGGCCCCACTTACATTTTGAGATTCGGGTGAACGGAAAACCGCAAAATCCGTTGCTTTACCTGGTTCAATAGGGCTAATAAAACAGGTGGATTGGGGCTGAATGAATCAAAACTTGAGTTTAAATATTGATTTTTAATGGTTTTCGCCTAAACTAACCCACCCTGAACCGCATCCTGTAAGGGGTTCAAGGAAAAAGACCATAATTCGGAGTGTCGTGATGAAGACTGGTATCCATCCTAAATACATGAAAGCCCGCATCACCTGCGCCTGTGGCAACGTGATCGAGACCGCTACCACGAAGGGGGAGGGCTATTCAGTGGAAGTTTGTTCCGCCTGCCATCCCTTTTTCACGGGTAAGATCAAGCTGTTGGACATGGCGGGCCGAGTTGAGAAGTTCCAAAAGAAATCCGCAACCGCCGCATCGGCCCAGGCCGAGAATCAAGCTCGATTGGAAGCCAAGGCTGTCGCTGCCGCGGCCAAAAAGGC
>CAWKIF010000186.1:0-11942 GCA_963849485.1 candidate division FCPU426 bacterium
AGTAGGCCTTTTTCAGGCCCTCGATCTTTTCCAACAGGCGTTCGGTGCCAGCGGCTAGGGTTTCGTAGAATCGTTCTTCCTCGGCCCGTACCACGTTGACGATATGTTCTTTGCGGTTGACCAGTTCCGGATAGACATCCCCCATGATTTTTCCCACTTCCAGCGTCAAGGCGGATAGGAAGGGGCGGTCAAAACCCAACAGCTTGCCGTGGCGGACGGCCCGGCGGAGGATGCGGCGCAACACGTAACCCCGGCCCTCATTGGAAGGCAAAACCCCGTCGGCGATCAGGAAGGTGGTGGCCCGCAAGTGGTCGCCGATAACCTTCATGGAGGTATAAGTTTGGGAGCCGTCGACTTTGAACTCGATCTTCCCTGCCTGGGCGATGGCCGACATCAGCGGAGAAACAAGGTCCGTCTCGAAGTTGGAGGGTACCTTTTGCATGACGCCGGCAACCCGTTCCAAGCCCATGCCTGTGTCGATATTGGGTTTGGGGAGGGGTTTCAGGGTGCCGTCGGCCTGCCGGTCGAACTGGGTGAAGACCAGGTTCCAAATCTCAAGGAAACGGCCCGCTTCGGCGTCCTGATCAAAGTTTTTCGTCTCGCCCTTTTCGGGGGAAAGGTCCACGTAAATCTCGGAACAGGGGCCGCAGGGGCCGGTGGGGCCCATGGTCCAGAAGTTGGACTCCTCACCCATGCGCACGATACGTTCAGGCGGCAGGTCGGCCGTTTTCTTCCACAATTCAATCGCCTCATCATCCTTTTCATAAACCGAGACCCAAAGGCGGTTCTTCTCGATCTGGAGGATTCCGGTCACGAATTCCCATCCCCATTCGATGGCTTCCTTCTTGAAATAACCCCCGAACGAGAAATTACCCAGCATCTCAAAAAAAGTATGGTGGCGGGCGGTATACCCCACCCTTTCCAGGTCGCCGGTGCGAAAACATTTCTGGCAGGAGGTCGCGTAAGGGACGGTATGGGGAAAGGGCACTATTCCCAAGAAATAAGGCTTGAACTGGTTCATACCGGCATTGGCCAGGAGAAGGGTTGGGTCGTTTTCGGGTACCAGGGAGGAAGAGGGCACGATCTTATGGTTCTTGGATTTGAAGAAATCCAGGTAAGCCTGCCTGATCTGCGCGCCGGTTGTTGGAACAGCCATGGGAACCTCTATTTATCACCGCGAAGATGCGAAGAAAACCAAGTCATTTATTCCTTGATTTTCAAAACGCTCATACCAACGCAGTTTGACTTATTACTTAATCCTCTTCAGGAAGCTCGGAATTATAGCCGAAAACCTTTTGGACGGCGAGGCGGGCGCAGCCATAGGAGAAACCCCTGCGCACCAGGAAGGCCAGGGCTTTTTGCGGCCCCTTTTTTGAACGGCCGGGGTTGGAAAGGCGAAAAAAGCTTTTTTTGCCGCGAAGAAGATGTAGGGCGCAATCCCCTTCCTCGTCCTTGCCGAAATTTTCCCTCATGGCTGTATCAATCAGGGTCCGGGCGAGCCCCCTTTTCAACAACCCCACCCGGATCTTGGCCGGACCCCAGCCCATCCCCTTGCGAGAGGCCGTGAAAGACTCGGCCGACCGCTCGTCGTTGATCCAACCTTTGGTGATAAGCCAATCAAGGAGCTGGGCCTGTAGATCAGCAGGGACCGAACGATGGCTCAGTTTGGCCTTCAATTCAAAAGAAGTACGATCCCGTCGGCTCAGGAGACCCAGGGCGTAACGTTGAGCTTCCGGATAGTTGAGGAGAGGGGAAGATTTTTTCAAAAGGTATGGGATCTATTGCTCGGAAACCGTTCCGGTACCGGGGTCATATTGAATGCCCCCGGGAATATGGTCAATGAAATCGGGCACCAAATCCTGGAGGGATGCCGGGTTGGTCCCCTTTTGGCTTCGGTAATTGGTGATCGCGCCGCGAATGGCATCCAGGTTGGCGTGGCCCATCACTTCCCTGGCCTTCTGTTCGTCATTATGCAAAGTTTGGGTATATCCCGGCAGGGTGGCTTCCTTCGGCGCCGACTCTACGACCGTCCAGAGGTAGTAACCGATGCCCCCGACCACCAGCACCAATATTAGGATGAAAAGCTTATCCATGTTTTCCTCCCTTTTTGGCCCGGTTGGGGCCAGGCTTTTCTCAAAATGGCGGCCATTTCCCTGACCGCCTGGGTTAATCCTACCATGGAAGCGCGGGCGATGATGTTGTGTCCGATGTTTAAATCCTCAATCTCGGGGAGGGAGGCGATCGGCGTCACGTTGGCATAGGTCAAGCCGTGGCCCGCGTGGACCTGGAGCCCCAGGGATTGCGCGTAACGGGCCCCGGCCGCCACTCGGAGCAACTCTTCCCGGACCTTCTTTCCCACCCGGCAGGCCTGGCTGTAGGACCCGGTATGGAGCTCCACATAAAGCGCGCCCAAGCGCGCCGCGATATCCAGGGTTTCCTTGTCGGGGAGGATAAAGAGGGAAACCGGAATGCCTTTGGCCTGAAGCCGGTCCACGGCCATTTGGACTTGGGGCAGGCGAGCATCCAAACGGAGGCCGCCCTCCGTTGTCAGTTCTTGCCGGCGTTCCGGGACGAGGGTGACCTGATCGGGCTTGACCCTGAGGGCGAAATCCAACATCTCGGGGGTGGCCGCCATTTCCAGGTTCAGCTTGGTGTGAACGACCTTTCTTAATTTCACCACATCCGCGTCTTGGATGTGGCGACGGTCCTCCCGCAGGTGGGCGGTGATCCCGATGGCCCCGCCCTTTTCGGCCAAGCGTGCCGCCTGGACCGGATCAGGCTCATCTTCCCGGCGGGCCTGCCGGAGGGTTGCGATGTGGTCGATGTTTACGCAAAGGGTCGCCAAGGGGCCTCCTTATCTTTTCCGTTTGGGTTGGGGTTTCAGTTGGGCAGGCATCAGTGGAATCTTGAGGGTTTGAACATTTGCGGTAACATCCCGAGGCAGAGGCCTCACTTGCGGACGGACCAGGGCTTCCGACTGGTCGGCAGTCGTCCCTTTGAGACTCACCACCGCTGTGAGGTCGTCCCCATCAAGATCCAAAACGCTTTCCTTGCGACCGGTTAATACCACCGGGATCGATGTGCGGACCCGAGGGTCCACCGTCACGCCCACCGGGATATCGGTTAATTCCACCGCCACCGACACCCTGCGGTCGATGATCTGCCGCGTCCCCACATAAGCCCAAAGCGCGAGGGCGATCAAAAGGGCCAGGATTTTCAGGCCTAGATTTTCGAAAAGCCAGCGTTTCATAGAACCCCACACATGGTTTGAGTTTTCAGTTCCAAGTTACTAGTATCGTGAAACTTAACACTTAAAACTTAGAACTCAAAACTGATTATATTAATCCACCTTCGTCCCGTAGAGGGTCAACATCTCCTCCAAGGTTTCCGTGTCTATTTCCGGGGTGATCTTGCCAGCCATGGCGAAGGCGATATGGTGTCTTTCCTCGGAAACCACAATGGCCAGGGCGTCGGTTTCCTCCGAGATGCCTACCGCGGCCCGGTGCCGTGTGCCGAAGGATTTGCTCAAATGGGGGTTCTGACTCAGGGGAAGGATGCAGCCTGCCGCGGCGATCTTGCCACCCCGGATAATGACCGCCCCATCATGCAGGGGCGTGGAAGGGGTAAAGAGGGTCACCAGGAGCTCGTTGGTCACCTCGGCCTCCACCTTGATCCCGCTTTCAAATACGCTTTGCAGGCTATCGTCCCTCTCGATCACAATAAGGGCCCCGTGCTTAGCCTTGACCAACTCCCTCACCGCTCCGGTGATTTCCTTAAACATGAGGGCATCCCCTTGGAAAACCCCGCCCCAAAATCCACCGCCCCTGCCGATCTGGGTGATGATACGGCGCAGGTCCGGCTGGAAGACCACGACGAAGGCGATGATCAAGAAAGGCCCTAGGTTGCTCAGGAGCCAGTCGAGAGTCAATAGATGGGCTTGGCTGGCCACCAAGGTGACCACAACGAGGATGGCGAAACCCAGGACGATGCGGGTGGCCCGAACTTCCCGGATGAGGAGAAGGAGTTGGTAGGTCAGGTAAGCCACGATCAGGATGTCGAAGGCGTCGACAATTCGAAAGTTGGCCAATAAAGCGGAAAGATTGTTCATGGCCTTTTCAAACCCCGGTCGTTTCGGATGGCGTCGGCTATTTTTACCACACGAACCATGCTTTGAACATCATGAACCCTCACAAAATCAGCCCCCGCGAGGACTCCGGCCGTTACGGCCGCCGCCGTTGCCTCGAGCCGGTCGCACGGCGACAGGCCCCCGGTGAGCAGTCCCAAGGTGGATTTACGGGAAGGGGCGTAAAGCAGGGGAAACCCCAGGACCTTGAATTCCCAAAGACGTCGCGTTAATTCGATATTATGCCAGGGCGTTTTGCCGAAGCCGAATCCAGGATCAAGAATTACCTTCTCCCGCAAAACACCCTTCTTCAGAGCCCAATCTACTCTTTCTCTGAAAAAAACCAATATTTCGGTGATCACTTCCCCATACCGGGGGTTCTTCTGCATGGTCCGGGGCCGGCCCTTCATGTGCATTAATACCACAGGAACACCCAAGCGCCGCACTGTATCAGCCATGCGGGGATCGCCCCGGAGGGCGCTAATATCATTAACCATCCGGGCGCCTAATCCCACGGCCTTCCGGGCTACTTCGGCCTTGACGGTATCCACCGAGAGGGGGACCCGCACCTTCTTCCCCAGGAGCCTTAAGACCGGCAATACCCGGTTTATCTCCTCCGCTTCCGGGACAGCCCGGGCACCAGGCCGGGTGGATTCCCCCCCGATGTCGATCAAGTCCGCGCCTTCCGATTGCATCCTCAAGGCCTGGTCTAGGGCCGCTTGCGGGTCGAGTGCTTTTCCACCGTCTGAAAAGGAATCGGGGGTCACGTTAAGAATCCCCATGACCCGGGTCCGGCGGGGGATTCGGTGATATCTCCGGATTCCAAGCCGAATTTGATCCGCAAGTAACGGCAGGGTTTTGGCAAGTCTTTCGGCCAACCGAAGGTGCCGGCCGGCTGTGGCTGTCCATTGAACACGGGTCTGACCCATGAATAGAAGAATTTTGGGAGTTGTTCCTATCGAGGAAATATTGCCAATGAGGCGAGTGACTTCTTTGGAGGAGGGAAGGTCAAAACAACAACAAATTTCCAGGTCCAGGGGTACTTTCGATAAGCCTAGGGGAGGTGCGGGGTGAAGGACTCGGAAAAGTATAGGGATAGGTTTTTCCGATCCCATCCGTTTCTTATTTCCCGATCAGTTGAAGGGCTTCCATGCGGGTGGCCACGTTCTTCGCGAAAACTCCCCGGACCGCCGAAGTGGTCATCCGGGCTCCCGGCTTCTTGACACCCCTCATCGTCATACAGAGGTGCTCAGCTTCCACGATGACGAGGGCGCCGTAAGGCTTCAGGGCTTTCATGATGGTATCCGCAACCTGGGTGGTGATGCGTTCCTGAAGCTGGGGACGGCGGGATATGGTTTCCACAATCCGGGCCAGTTTAGAAAGCCCGCAAAGCCGATCCTTACGGGGGGCGTAGGCTACGTGGGCCTTTCCGTAAAAAGGGAGCAGATGGTGCTCACACATCGAATAAAAAGGGATGTCCCTGAGGATGACCATTTCCTCGTGACCTTCCGTCTCAAAGATGGTCACTAAGTCTTTAGGATCTGTCTCCAACCCGGAAAAGACCTCTTCGTACATCTTGGCTACCCTTTTGGGGGTATCCCGGAGGCCTTCCCGATCGGGGTTTTCCCCCAAACCGAGGAGTAATTCTCGGACGGCTTTCTCAATGCGGGGCTTATCCAACCCTGCCGCCTTCCATGGCCTGAGAAGGAGCGGGTTGGGGGGCCAGTTTGGGTCCGATAGGAGCGGGGCTGGTTCCCGCCGGGGGTTCAGAAGCCTGGGGGGGCGGAGCCTTGGGTGGCAGGGGCGCGATCTTTTTTCCCGCGAGGATCATGTCAACCTCGCTGGCATCGAGCACCTCTCTTTCAAGCAGTGCCTCGGCCATGGTTTTTAAGAATTTGCGGTTCTTCTTCAAGATGACCATGGCTTCCCGGTGGCAGGATTCGACGATACTCTTGACCTCATCGTCGATGGCCTGGGCGGTCCGCTCAGAATAGTTCTTTTCCTTCATCAGGTCGCGACCGATGAAAACCATGTCATCTTTGCCCCCGAGCGTCACCGAACCCAGCTTGGTGCTCATGCCGTACTGGCAAACCATGGCATGGGCGATTTCTGTCGCTCGGCTCAGGTCGTTCCCGGCACCCGTAGTGACATCCCCAAAGATGAGTTCTTCCGCGGTTCTGCCACCCAAGAGGGATGTAATGCTATTCAGGAGTTCGGTCTTTGAAGAGAGAAACTTTTCTTCGTTAGGCAGGTACCAGGTGGCGCCCAAGGCCGCGTGCCCCCGGGGGATGATGGAAACCTTGTGGACAGAGTGGGACTTATCGATCATCTTTCCAACGATGGTGTGGCCCGACTCGTGGTAAGCCACAATCTTTTTCTCGCTTTCGGTGATAACACGGGTGCGGCGCTCCGGCCCCGCCATAACCCGGTCAATCGCTTCCTCCAGCTCGGAAAGTTCGACCGCTTTCTTGTTGCGTCGCGCAGCCAGAAGGGCCGCCTCGTTGATCAAGTTGGCCAGGTCGGCGCCGGAAAAACCGGGAGTACGCTTTGCGATCACCGCCAAATCCACACCCTCGGCCAGCTTCACGACCTTGGAATGCACTTTGAGAATGGCCTCCCGTCCGCCTAAATCTGGACGGTCCACCACGACCTGCCGGTCAAACCGGCCGGGTCGGAGTAGGGCCGGGTCTAGGACGTCCATGCGGTTGGTCGCGGCGATCAAAATCACGCCATTGTTGGTGTTGAAACCATCCATCTCTACCAGCATGGCATTCAAGGTTTGCTCGCGCTCGTCGTGGCCGCCGCCCAGCCCTGCGCCCCTTTGACGCCCGACGGCGTCGATTTCGTCAATGAAGATGATGCATGGGGCGTTTTTCTTTCCCTGCTCGAAAAGATCCCGCACACGGGCGGCCCCAACACCGACGAACATTTCCACAAAGTCTGAGCCTGAGATTGAAAAGAATGGTACTCCCGCCTCACCCGCGACGGCCTTGGCCAAGAGAGTTTTGCCCGTACCCGGGGGACCCAAGAGGATGACGCCTTTAGGGATCTTACCGCCCAAAAGCTGATATTTCTTCGGGTCCTTCAAAAAGTCCACAACTTCCATCAATTCGGTTTTGGCCTCATCCACTCCCGCAACGTCAGCAAAGGTTACTTTCTGGGACCCGCCGGTCATCAGCCTGGCGCGGCTCTTTCCAAAAGCCAAGGCTCCTCCACCCCCGCCCTGCGCTTGGCGCATGGTGAAAAAAAAGAATCCCAGCAAGAGAAAGATAGGTCCGAATTGAAGAAAGATGGCCGTCCATACACCCTGTTTTTGGGGCGGCTGGGCGGTGACTTCAACGCTTTGCTTGAGAAGGAGTTGGGTTAATTCGGGGTCATGGTCGTCGGGTTGAACTACCGTGAATTCTTCCCCGCTTTTTGTCGTTCCAACAATCAACCGGTCCTCAGGATGGATATCGGCTTTTTGAACGGTTCCCGCCTGGATTTGGGTCACGAATTTAGAGTAATCCCAAACTTCGCTCTTTTTATGGGTGCTTGGGTTTTGCTGGATGAAGAACATGAAAGCCACGAATATCAAAAGAAAAAGGGCGATTGTTTTAAAGTTTTGGTTCAAGGGAAACTCCTATTCCAGCGATGAGGTGCGGTCCCGCGTCTCGATAACCCTAGGAAGGTCAGGTGGGAGAAGCAAGGGTCGTATCATATCCGACCGGCTTTTCCCTTTGCAAGAAGCGGAAAATAGGCCATTCAGTCAAAATGAATAGCTTGGCAAGGAGCGGATTATCTATGATTTGCGTGCATAGATTTCTTGGTCCACAGACCCGACACTCAAACCAAAACCCAGGTCCCGGGGACCCTGTTTCCGGAGGGTCCAGATTTCCAGGGTCTCTTCCACCCTCTCAAAGGAAAGGCCCCGCGCGCGGGGTTCCAGGCCCTCCAAAACCCTACGGACCACCCGCCGTTGGATGGGAAGAGCCAAAGCCTTGAATTGGCTAAGAGAAAGGATCCAGCGATTCCGGCTTTTTCTAATGATTAATTGAAGGCACATTCCATCGACCCAGCCGTCAAGCCAAGCGTCTTCAGAGGCTAAAATTTCACCCGTTTGGGCTAGTTTTCGGATGAGATCCATATTCCAGCGGGAAAGGAAAGGGATGATTTCGTGCCGAATTTGGTTACGGCGATAATGGATTTGGGCGTTGGAAAGGTCTTCCTTCCAGGAGATGTCGCGCGCTTTAAGATAATCCTTCAATTCAGCTTTAGAAAAAGCTAAGAGAGGCCGCCAAATCTTCAATATATTTCGCGGTCCCACCCTTATTTCCTGCACTGGGCGCAACCCTGAAAGCCCTCGCGGCCCAGCCCCACGCAACAGTCTATCCAAAATGGTCTCCGCCTGGTCTTCCAACTGATGAGCTACGGCAACGCCCCAGGCTTTTTCTTTTTTTACTGTGGAAGCAAAAAAACCGAAACGAACTTCTCGGGCCCAATCCTGGAGAGAATATCCCGATTTCTTACCACCTTTCACTTTTAACACGCGCCAGGGAAGCCCCCATTGGGAGGCAATTTCTTTAACATGTTTTTCTTCATCCTTGGAACTTCTCCCCCTTAATCCATAATTGACATGGGCAACAATCAGCTTTTCGGAGGGAAAAGACCGGTTATCTTTAAGAAGGGAAAGTAATGCCAGGGAGTCCGAGCCGCCGGAAACACCTACCACAAGCTTAGCGGATGAGGGAAAGGGTGCTGTCGGAAAATTTCTAGGATTCATGAGGTTTTGGGGCCAACCCAGAGATGGTAGCGGGGGAGAGACTCGAACTCTCGACCTACGGATTATGAGACCGTCGCTCTAGCCAGCTGAGCTACCCCGCCATCCGGCCGGTACGAACCCGGAATTTCCGGGAAGGGCAAGTGAATATGCCAATCTTCCTTTGGCTTGTCAATTGTCTTAGGGCGTCAACTGTTCTTTGCTTTGCGATCTTGATAAGATTTTTTAAGTTCCTGGGCAATGACAGGATTTTTCATCAATATCTTGTCGAAATCATACTTTTGGAGGATGAATAGTTCAGTGATGTCCTCGGCTATGATTGTAGCATTACGAGGTTCATTGGAAATCAGGGCCATTTCGCCGAAAAATTCGTCGGTCTGCAAATCTGCCACTTTAATTCGTTTAAATGCCTTCTTGATCCAAACCGAAACCTTGCCAGAAGCGATGAGATAAAAAGCGTCCCCAGGATCCCCTTGCTTGATTATTTCATAACCTTTTTGAACCCGGATCATGCGCAAGTGACCGATCAATTCATCCAGTTCGTTCATTTTCAAGGATTGGAAAAAGTAGGTGCTTTGGAGAACATGGCGAAGGCGGCTGAAAATCTGTGCCGTGTCGGTCATGGAAAACTCCCTCAAAAACGTATAGTGTCTGAATCAGTATAACAAAAAGAATTCCTCATTGGGGAAAAGGGCTACTTCCCTTCCATCAACCAGCCAGCGGAACGAAGCTTGGTGAGAACCTCCTTTACGGGAGCGCTTTTATTCATCACATAAAAATGAATGCCAGGCGCTCCTTTTTCAAGCAACTCGGCACATTGCCGCACGGCGTAATCAATCCCCTTTTGACGGACATAAGCTTTATTTTCCTGATGAACCATAAAATCATCCGAAATTTCCCGCGGGATCTTGGTCCCAAAATGAGAGAGTTTTTCCAGTTGAGCAAAATCCGTAAGCAGCCAAATTCCCGGCTGCACAAGAGCCGACACCCCTAATTCCCTTAACTCCCTGACATATTGGAAATAATCTTGGTTTTCAAAAAACAATTGAGTCACGATGAATTGCCCGCCAGCGTCGATTTTCCGTTTTAAACTTTCCCGGTCCCGTAATTTTCCACCTGCCTCCGGGTGAGCCTCGGGATACCCGGCCACCCCCAAGCAAAACCCATACCCCTCATCTCGGATGAATCGGATCAATTCCTCGGCATAACAAAACCCATCCGGAGCCGGCTTGAAATCCACTTGGCCTTTGGGAGGATCGCCCCGGAGGGCGAGGATATTTTCTAATCCCGCATCCTGAACTTTTCCAAGGATATTCCGAATTTCATCCTTGGAGTGTCCCACACAAGTGAAATGCATGAGCGGTTGGATGTCCATGCTTTTCAACCGAACGGCAATATCGTAGGTTAAATTCCTGCTGGAACCGCCGGCCCCATAGGTAATGGACATGTAATCAGGAGCCAGTTGCTTAAGCTCCAACACGGTCTGGAAAAGCTCTTCCAAGTTGCCGTCCCTTTTTGGGGGGAAAATTTCGAAAGAAAGCACGGGTTGATGCCGCTCGAACAAATCGATGATTTTCATGGAAACCTTATCCCTGCCTTTTTTCGTTCTCTCCAGAGACCATAGAGTACAACAAGATAAATGAATCCTGAAAGTATCGAAATCTTTATTCCCAAGGAAAAAGCAGCGGGTTGGTATTCCAACATGAAATGATGTCGCCCGGCCCCCAAGGGAATCGCCTGGAGGAAATAATCTCCCGGAACGACCTCGTAGGCATTGCAAAAATCCTTCTCGAGCGGAAGGGCATGCCATCCTTCGCTGTAATTGTCCGTAACTAATAAAACAGACGGCTTGGTGAGGACCGCCTCAATTTCGATATGTTCCGAATCCCACTCATGCCAGGATATTGACTTACCCCCGCCAGTTAATCCCAGGGGGAATGAAACCTTATTCTCGAGGAGAATCTTATGGAAAAAATCAAAATGGGGTTGAAAAAGTTCATTTCTGACAGCCTCGGGCCCTGAAATGATTTCCCAGTCGTCGATCCATTGAAACCGGCACAGGGTTGGAAAGGGCAATTGTTGGCAGCTCAAGCCTTGGGGAGTTTCATTCAACAAGTATCTGAGCCGGATTAAACCAAAAATCTTCGTAAACCTTGTAAAGACCGGCATCACTGAGAAAAGATGATTATCTTCCAGGCCCTGGCTCGTGGCCACGAATTGACCATATCGCCGCAGAACCATTGGTTCATATTCCCAGATGTCCAGTCCTCCCCCGACCAATGAGTCGGAGGAGGTTCCATAGCACCTTAAATCACCCGGATGAGCTGAGTTGAATTCCTGAAGCGCAGTGGTCTTGTTTTCCCAAGAAGAAATGGAAAAGGTGGGCCGATTTTGGCTGGCGAACAAAGACATTTCCGCGACACACAACAGGAGTATCCCCCACTTTCTGAAACTGTTTCTTAAAAGGAAGCAGCCCCCCATGATGAAAAAGAAAAGTGCCCCGACCAGCAAACTTACCGAGATATGAGCGCCCGACTCTCGAGAGAGCAAGTCCCGCAAACCCGGATCCAAACCGCACATGGGTTTCTTTAACCAAGAAATTTGTGTGAAAAACTTCTCCCAACTTCCGGGGCCAAAATGGGTCCAAAAAAATACCCCCAACCCAAGTAAAGCCAGGAGCCCCCCCATCACTGCCAAAGGTGGATACCAACTTCTCTGCTGGTCCTTGTCTTTCAAAAGAACATCAAACCCCCATCCCCCGGCCATGGCCATGCCTAGCGCTATAAATACATCCAGTTTGGCCCATCCCCTTAATTCACTCACGTGAGGGATGCGATGGTAAAGAAGGGAAAAAAGAGGCGTATCTGGACCCAGGGCCATAATAAAAACCCCAGCCATTAAGCATAGATCCGCTTTCAGCCTGGGGTTGGGGCGACGAGTCCAGCCAACCACGGAAAGGACAAATGCGGTGACTCCCACGAAAAGCGACACTTCCCACGGGAACCATTTCCCCCAATAGTTACCCGGAATCAGTTTTCCAAAGATCTCGGGAAAAATCAG